>CAVJCT010000020.1:0-27670 GCA_963648205.1 Flexilinea sp. | reverse complement strand
TTTTTCCCCTACCTTTGCCCTCCGTTAGCCTAATATACTCAATTATGAATTTCAAACAAATTGGTCAGAAGATTGTTGGCAATCCGACGATGACCGATGGCACGGTCTACTCAATGCTGATCATCTGTAGTATTTCGCATTTTCTGAATGATATGATCCAGTCTATCATTCCTTCTATCTACCCAATGTTGAAGGCGCAGTATGGTTTCTCTTTCGCCCAAATCGGTACTATCACACTGGCGTTTCAAATGACCTCATCTATATTGCAGCCTTTTACGGGTTTATACGCCGACAAGCACCCTCGTCCCTACGCCTTGTCCGTTGGTATGTGTTTCACTTTGATGGGGCTGATTCTGTTGGCTTTTTCTGAGAATTTCTATTTGATATTATTAGCAGTGAGTGTGTCGGGTATAGGTTCTTCAGTGTTTCATCCTACGGCATCGCGTGTGGCTCAAATGGCATCGGGCGGTAAGAAGAGTTTGGCTCAGTCTATCTTTCAGGTGGGTGGAAATGGTGGTCAGGCTATCGGTCCGTTGTTGGCGGCTATTATCATTTTGCCTTTGGGTCAGCATGCTATTTCGTTCTTTTCCATTGCTGCGTTGCTGGCTGCGCTTATCATGTTGAGGCTCGGGAAATGGTATAAGTTGAGAATGAGATATGTGGTGGATCATCCACAGAAGAAGCCGATACTCAATGACCATATTTCAAAACGTGCGAAATACGGTGCGTTGCTCATCCTGGTGTTGCTGATTTTCTCGAAGTATTTCTACACGTCGTGCATCACAAGTTATTTCACATTCTTCTTGATTGACAAGTTTGGAGTGAGCGTGCAAGCGTCACAGGTTTGCCTCTTCGTGTTCTTGGCGGCTTTTGCCATTGGTACGGTGGCTGGCGGACTGTTCGGTGATCGCTTCGGACGAAAATATGTGATCTGGTTCTCTATCCTCGGTGCGGCACCGTTTGCTATGCTGATGCCTTATATGAACCTGACGCTCACGTTGATTTGTGCTTTCCTCTCTGGACTTATCATCGCTTCGGCGTTCTCGTCTATTGTGGTTTACGCTACTGATTTGATGCCTGAGAAGACGGGTATGATTGCTGGTGTTTTCTTTGGATTGATGTTTGGTATGGGCGGACTGGGTTCTGCCTTCTTCGGATGGCTTGCCGATCGGACGAGCATTGAATTTATCTTCCAAGTGAGTGCTTTCTTGCCACTGTTGGGTATGATTGCCGCTTTCTTGCCGAATACACAAAAAGTTACGAAGTAGACTGATGAGTACGATTGTCCATCTCCAATATTACGCTTCACCTTGTGGCGAGATTGTCTTGGCTTCGGTGGAGGATAAATTGTGCCTCTGCGATTGGAGTGAGCATCCTTGTGCTGAAAAGAATATGCGTCGGCTCGTGCGACTTTTGAATGCTGAGTTTGTTGAGGAGACATCAGCAGTTTTAGAAATGGCAAAGATTCAGTTGGATGAATATTTTGCTGGATCAAGAAAGACTTTCGATTTGCCACTCGCTCTTGTGGGTACTGATTTTCAGAAGCGTGTGTGGAATGCCTTGCTCGAGATCCCCTACGGAGAAACACGTTCTTACAAGGAGATTGCTTTGAAGGTGGACAATCTCAAGGGTGTGCGTGCTGTGGCACAAGCCATTGGGGCGAATGGTATTTGTATCATCATCCCTTGCCACCGAGTCGTCGGGTCAGATCATTCACTGACAGGTTTCGCTGGAGGACTGGAGGTGAAAAGGTTTTTATTGGGGAAAGAACGGTAGGGTACGGACAGCGATAAAAATAGGCGGCACTGCAATTATTTGCTGTGCCGCCTCCCTTTTGCTCTATTCAGAACTATTGAACAATTATGAAACGTTTTCCGTTTTGTATGTAGACTGTGCCGATTTGCAAATGGTTGCGATCGATCGCTCTTCCAAAGATGTCGTAAATCGGAGCGTTGAGAATCTGGTCGGCTGCGGTTTCATTCACCTCTGTGGTTGTGCAGTCGGTTTCTTCCACCTCCAAAGCGATGATGAAGCATACTTGCGCAGTGCTGAACGTGAAAGTGAACTGTCCGCAAGCATCTTCTGCAAAGTCTTGACTGATCACGCTTGGATGAGAGGCATAATCGGTTGTGCCTGTGTTGGTTGTCATAGGCAAGTTGAGGCTCACTCCGTTCAACTCAGTGAGGTAGCCAATGCTGCTTTCATTGTTACTATATCCGATGAAATGGATTTTCTTGGCAACATAGCCCTTCGGCAAATAGAAGGTGTTTTGTGCATTGTTGGAGTTCTTGAAGGTAGAATAAGAGGTCGCATTGTAGGTGATGTTATTGCCATACAACACGGATTTGTTGGTTCTACCTGTGATAGCCCATGCATAGTCGCTCTTGCCAGCGTCGGTACAAGTCCACTTGTCGTTTGTCTCATCGTTCTTAGTCGAACTGACCTCTCCATTGCCGTAGTAGAAGAAGATACGATTGCTGTTTTCTTCGATTCCATCGATAGAAACGGCATTCGAACTTTCGCCTAAACCTCCCATCAGATTGGCTGCACGAACGGTAAATCGGTCGCTCGGGGTGGCATCGTTAGGCACTTCGTAGGAGTTGTCGGTTATGTTGTCAACATAGACGTTATTCTTGAAGATGAAATAGCACAGAGCCGAGTCATTGTCTGTCCAGCTGAGGGTGTGGTCTGTTACTTTCACCTTAGGGGCAGAGATTTGTTTACAGTCGTTGTCGGGTGTCCAGTTGTCTGTTCCTCCCACTACGTTTTGAATGGTGTACTGAGCCGCTTCACTTGCACTCAATACTGGATTGATGGTTGTCTCGTGGAAAACATTGCTCTTATCGGTGAATGAGTAGTAGGAGCGGCGTTTGCTCAGGTCTACTGCGTTGCCATTCGCATCCACACTGTTGTATTCGGCAAATTTCGTTGGAACGACATTCATTGGGTCTCCCCACGCCTCATCGGTTGGCAACACTTTCATCTTGGTGTTGATGAAGACACTGGATGCATTGTTATTCCAGGGGCGACCTAAACGATACCCTCCCTTGTTGATTTCATGTCCGTCGATGGTGCAGTTGCTGAAGACATATCCGTATGCGCTGGTGTTGGCTGGTGCTGAGATTACATTGTTTTTACGTTCTTCCAAATAGATAAGACAAGTGTTGAAGAAAACGTCTCCACCGCCGCAGATGAAGTCTACCGTGCCGTGGATCTCGCCCTCTTCCCAGTAGGTGCGGTTGTCGTAGGCGGTAGAGTAATAGGTGTCTTGAGTGGAGAGTAGTTTCACTCGCTTGAAGATGTTTTTGTTTCCTCTATCTTGCAAAACGACCCAACGGTTGGCTTGTGCGCCTGTAACGATGTTGGCTTTGTTCTGCAAGGTGAGGTCTTGCATATAGGTGAGGTTGGCTTTGCTGTCGAGATAGAGCGTGGCTGTTATTGAGATTCCCTCGGATGATGATGAGTTGTAGACTATCACGCTGTCCATACTCTGACCGATGAAAGAAGTCTTGGCTCGAGAGTAAGTCGTCTTCTGATTACTGTCTCCTGTGAGTGAGCCGATGTCATAACTTCCGTTAGGGAAGAAGATGTAGAAACGGTCGTTCGTTGAGGCTTCGGCAGCTGCCTTGGCTGCTTTGAAATCGCCATCAACTCCTACGATGAAATCGAACTTTTGTTTATTGACAACGTAAGAAGATTGGTTTTTGGTGACGGTTGTAGAGGAGGTGAGAGCATCTGCAAGACCTTCATTCATAATCTCACTGACCAATGAGTTCATATATAGTTCGAGGTTGGTGTAGCCACTACCATCGCTGGCTGTGTTTGCTCCGTCGTTGGCATCGTTAGGATTCAGTCCGTGAGCAGACTCCCACTCGTCAGGCATACCGTCGCCGTCTGTGTCGGTCGGCTTCGTCGTACTGTTATAGGTTGGATAACCACCCACGTCAGACACGGCATCGATGATTCCTAATCCACCTAATTTCGATCCTGTGTAGGTGTAGGTGCTATCTTTCGCCTCTTGGGTTACGCGAGTGTCGACAGCGTCTCTTTTCAAAGACGCACCTGCCAATTTCAATACCTTCTCAAAGGCTGTGGTAGCCTTGTGAGTGGTTACGGAGGTAACGGCAAATTCAGTAGTCTTCTTGATAGCCTCTTCAGTCATTTCAGAATTGTTGCCGTTGGAGATGTCAATGCCGTTCCAATCCCAGTTTTCACCCTTGCCAGCCATGTAATTGCCATTCACATAGAAATAGCCGTATACACCCTTAGGTTGGGCGTTCGAACCATCGTCTGCGTTGGGGTTGAAGATACGGTAGCGAATGCTCTTCTTCGTCGCAGGCCCACTCTTGAAGTAGTTGTTCACGAAGTTGTAGTTTCCACCTTCGGCGGCATAGCCCGAGTTGGTGCTTCCCCAGTTGTAGAGTACGTTGTTGCGGTAGTCTACTAATTCCTTGTCTGGCTCGTTGGTGTATCGGCTGCCGCAAAAACGAGGATTGCGACTATCGTGGTGTACTAACATATTGTGATGGAAACTTGCGCCCTGTCCACCCCAGATTCCGCCGTAACCATGGTTGCCTTTCGGGTGGATAGAGCCACGCAGACTCTCTGCCATAATGCACCACTGCATCGTGAAATTTTTGTTGTTGTAGAAAGAAGCACACTCATCGGTACACCAGCTCATAGAGCAGTGGTCGATGATGATGTTGCTTTGGTTTCTTCCCCAGATGGCATCACGGTCTTGGTAGGGTGTACCGTCGTCATTGTAACCGTCTGGTTTGTCCGTTCCCAAACGAAAACGGAGAAAACGAAGAATGACATTGTCTGCACCGACATAGACAGTGTGGTTTTTGATGCAGATACCATCACCAGGAGCCGTTTGTCCTGCAATGGTCAAATCGCCGTTCGAGATGGTGAGTTGCGACTCCAATTCAATGATACCACTGATGTCGAACACGATGGTGCGAGTTCCTTTCTGGTTGACGGCATAACGAAGCGTTCCCTCTTCTGTTCCATCCGTCAGTTTCGTAACGTGGTACACTTTACCTCCTCGTCCGCCAGTGGTGTACATTCCGAAGCCCTCAGCTCCAGGAAAGGCAGGCGTTTCAGCGAAAGAAGACATGCCGGCGAGCAGTGTTGCTACAATTGTGCCATAACGAATAAGTCGAAGAATATTTGCGTGTAAATTCATGGTTTTATAAGATTAGATTTTCTACGATGGCAAATGTAGAGGGTAAAAACGAATGCGAATCGGAAATATTAGGCGGAGGAGTGGAAATTTTCGGCAGGGGAGAAATCAGTTTGCGTTACACTATTGTGGATTCTTTTTTATCTTTGCACTTGTTTATTTTGACGTATCGTTGAACTATGGCAGAAATGAAAAATTTGGCGAAACAGACCGCCATCTATGGAATCAGCAGTATCTTAGGTAAATTCCTCAACTGGTGCTTAGTGCCTCTCTACACCTACATTCTCACAAGCTCGGCTGAGTATGGTGTCGTAACAAATCTCTACGCTTGGACAGCGTTACTCCTCGTAATCCTCACCTACGGAATGGAGACGGGTTTCTTCCGATTCATGAATAAAGAGGGCGAAAATCCTGAAAAGGTTTACAGTTCTGTTTTGTGGTGCGTGGGTTCTACTTCGTTGATTTTCATCCTTGTTTCTTGTTTCTTTTCTCAAAATATCGCCAATTTCTTAGGCTATCCGACGCACGCTGAGTTTGTTACGATGATGTGCGTTATCGTAGGTTTCGATGCTTTTGGCTGTATTCCTTTTGCCTATTTGAGATACCAAAACAAGGCGACTCGATTCGCTATCATCAAGCTGTTGATGATCGCCATCAACATTTTCTTCAACATCTTCTTCTTGCTGATTTGCCCTCGTATGTATGAGAGTTCACCAGAGTCAGTTTCATGGTTCTACGATCCGAACTATGGTGTGGGTTATGTCTTCGTTTCAAACCTCTTCTCGACTTTGGGTGTTACGTTGATGTTGTTACCTCAAATCTTGAAGGCGAAGTTCTCAATCGATAAACCTCTGCTCAAACGTATTTTGGCTTACTCTCTGCCGTTGCTCATTCTGGGAATTGCTGGAATTATGAATCAGACGGTAGATAAAATCATCTTCCCTTATTTGATTGAAGATCGATTAGTGGCTGAAACTCAGTTGGGTATCTATGGCGCATGTTTCAAAATCGCTATGGTGATGATGGTCTTCACGCAGGCTTTCCGTTATGCCTACGAACCGTTTGTCTTCGCTCAGAATAAGAATGGCGACAAGAAGAAACAGTATGCTGACGCGATGAAATTCTTTGTGATTTTCTCGTTGCTCATCATCTTGGGTATGATTTTCTTCCTCGACATCATCAAGTACCTTATTCGTAGTGATTATTGGGAGGGTTTGCGTGTCGTGCCAATCATTCTCTTTTCTTATCTTTTCCAAGGAGTTTTCTTCAATTTGTCGTTGTGGTACAAACTCATTGATAAGACGGGTTATGGGGCAGTTTTCTCAGTTATTGGATTGGTGATTACGTTGATAGTCAATATTTTATTTGTTCCGAAATATGGATATATGGCATCTGCTGCAGCCTCATTGTGTTGCTATTTCGTCATTATGCTGATATCCTATTTTATGGGGCAGAAATATTACAAGATAGACTACGATTTGAAGTCGATGGCACTTTATTTTGTCGTTGCAATCGTTTTGTTGGTCGTTAGTTATCTTTCACCGCTCCAAGGAGTGCTGATGTATGTGCAGAACGTCATACTATTGGCTATCTTTATTACGTTGATTTTGAAGAGAGATTTACCGATCTCGGCAATTCCAGTAGTTGGTAAATTCTTTGGGAAATAAAAATTTGTTGACGTATGATGAAGAAGATTTTTATAGTTGCGCTTGCCTCTCTCGCTTTGCTATCTTGCAAGGAGAGTTATGAAGAGGAGTATCATGAGTATTCTTACCGCACGGTCGAAGTTCGACTTGTGAATGAGACGGCGCATAAGGTGGATATTGTTGGCTCGATCAATGAAAATGCCCTTAACAAAACAGTTGAGGCTAATGATAGTATTGCCATTGTCGAGAAGTATGTTCCGACAACAGGTTCCTATTATCCTTTAGGAACAGGAAAGATGACGGTAACCTATGATGACACTCTTTCAGTGGTTTTTGATAAGTATCCTACGGACAGTCTGATGGATTTTAGAAACGTTGACCGATTCAAGAGTCGTGAATATGTCTCATCTGAGTATTACATTATTCGCACTTCCATTACGGAGAGCGACTATGAATATGCCCAAGAACATGCAGTGAAATAGAGCGTTGGATAGATAACACTTAAGATATAAATGGGCGGTTGAGAGATATTCTCTACAACCGCCCACTTTTGTTTCTATGAGACTGTTATACTAATGTGAGCATAACGTGTCCTGCTTTTACTTTCTCGTTTTTCTCTGCGCATGGACGAACTTTACCGCAGGTGATCCATCCGATCAGATTATCAATCAAAATGATTTTTGGCGTGTTGGCAACGTCTCTAACCAAATAAACTTGGTAGTTGAGGCTGTTGTTCAAACAAGCATCCCACTCCTCTTCGCTCAAGAAGAAGATCTTTCTGTCGTCTTTGGCTCCCTTGCAGGCAATGAAATACTCCGTCTCCTTATTTTCGTAACCGGTGATTTCAAAGTCGTAACCCTTGGCTGCCTTGTTGGTTTGGTTGCACCATTTCACACGACCAGGGTATTTCTTCTCCAAGAAATCGTACAGAATCTGCTCGCTTGCTCGTGAGGTGGCTTCGCGCTCCTTCGCATCCAAGTCGATGATGACGTTTCTGTCGCGATCTTGCCACTGCTGAATGGTTACCATCAAATCCTCTTTATTACTGTTGAGGGCTTCGATCTCCTCTTCCTTATCTGCTACGATAGATTTGAGTTTGTCGATGTTTACCTGAGCATCAGCAATTGCCTCCTGCAATTCGTTGATCGTATTAGCCTGTTTCTTTTGTGCCTCTTTCAACTCTGCGATCTCGTTCTGTGCGCCACCTTGTGCCTCCAAAGCCTTTGTCAGAGTGGTGATGTTAGATTTCAGCAACTCTGCAATTTTTGCATTTGTGCTTTCCATCTCGTTGGTCAGCGTCGCATTGTCGACCGACTTGAAATCGGCTGGAACATCAGGAATCTCTACCTTGACCGATTTCGTCTTGAACTCGTCTAAGTTGACTTTCTCCGACTTCTTCGTCTTGGCTGGCTTCTCTTTCTTCTCTTTCTTTTCAATTGGTTTCTCTTCCACCAATGGCTTGGTCTCTACAACAGGTTGAGGCTCAACTTTCACTTCAGCCTTTACCTCTTCTACTTTTACCTCTTCTTTAACCTCTGGCTTTGCTTCTTCTTTCACCTCAACATTAGCAACTGCTTTGCCTTGAAGTATTTCAACAATAGAAGCAACTGCATTCTGGATGGCGAAACTGTTGTTATAGTCGCTTTCAGGAATGTTAACGCTGACACCTCCTGTCAATGAGGCAACTTTCTGCGCTTTTGCCAATCCATCGTTGGTCATTCCGATACCTACGATGTTGATTTGCACGTCTTTAGGTGCTTCTGCTTGCACGTCGAAAGCATAGTCGCTGCCGTCGGTCTCTTCGCCTGCCGTTACGAGGACGATGATTTTTTTGCTGTCAGAGATGTTCTGAAAATCTTTTAAAGACGCTTTCACCACGCCAGACAACGGAGTTCCCTGGTTGGGTTCGGGAAGCGATTCAACTTTCTCGATGAACTCGCTTTTGCTGTTCGCACCCATGTCGAACGTGTTAATGATGACCGGAGAACCGAAAAGTGATAAGAAGGTTCTTACTCCGAAATTGTCTGAATCTCTCAATGCAGGAATCAACTCTTGCTTGAGAACCTCTTTGGCAACTGCCATTCTACCCTCCATATTGTTGGAGACGTCGATAAGAAAATCTATTGACTGTTTCATATTGTGTGGTGAATTTTAATAACGTTTTTTATCTCTTTGATATCCAATTTTCAACAATCTAAACAAGACGATTGAAAACTGTCTCAAAGGTTTCTCTTTATGGTTACGAATGTACGAAATATTTATAAAATTATCAATTCTTTCGTGTGAAGTATGTGCATTTGACTGAATTATTTAATGACACACTCTATATCTTGCTACTTTTGAAGGCGAAAGGTAACGCCCTGAACTCTTTGACATTTTGTTACTTGCAAGGTGTAACTGACTTGAAAAATGGCGCAGAACGGAGAAAAAGTGAGAATTTTGCAAATTTTTTTTAAAAAAAATGCCACAAAAATTTGTTGGTAAAAAAAAAACACTTACCTTTGTCGCCGTAAAGAAGACCCTAAATTGTGTTGTTCTATATATTTCGGAGTCAGTTTGCTGAGAAGCAAGTTGGCTCTTTTTTTTGTTTTATATTTGCAAAGAATCAAATGTGATGGGTCGAAAATAGGGTATTACACTTTATTATAGTAAGGTATCAATTTCAAATCGAATAATAAAAAGGAAGAAAATATGAAGAGATTAAAACTAAGAAACTTAAAAATGGTCGCATTGGCGACAATGCTTTTCTTAGGTTCTGCTGCATCGGCATCAAATGTGGTCAGCGTCATTAGGAAAAGTACGGGAGAAATCTCATCTTTTGAATTGGAGGATTCTGGTAAACTCTATTTCTCGGATGATGATTTGATGATTCAGATTTCTGAAACGTCTTCTCCAAAATCGATCAGCCTTTCTGACATTGCTAAGGTAACTTTCAAAGAGGGTACTGGTGTTGATGACATACTCTCTGATGGTCAGTCGGTTTATCCTAACCCAACCAGCGATTATGTTTACATCTCCTACGTCAATGAGGGCGCGGAGGTCAACGTTTACGCTTGGAATGGTATGTTGTTGAAAACGGATGCCTACTCTCAGCAAGATGGCGTTTCGTTGGTTGAGATGCCTGTTGGCATGTATGTGATTCGTGTGGATGGTCGTACATTTAAAGTTGTGAAGAAATGAGAAAGAAATCAATCGCTTTATTAGCAGCGACGGCATTGTCGCTCTCTGCTTTGGCAGAATATGTGCTTTACGTCAATGTGGGCGAGACGACCGTTCGCTCAGAGAAATGTGCTGATATCGATAGTGTGAAGGCTAACTCGTCAACGGTGTCAGTCTTTAAAGATTCAAAAACCTACACCTACGAGAAGGATGCGGTCTCTTTGACTTTCGAAGAGGTCGTCTCTGCTACTGATACGGTGAAGATAACCTATGGAACAGTGGTGTCGATCGTCAATCCATATCCTGAGACAGTGATGATCACAACGGATGGAAATTATGTTTCTGTCAATTGTGTGAACCAGTTGAAGGATGTCGTTTATCTCCTTTCTGGAACTTCAGAAGATGGCGCGTTCGAAATTTCATGTCCTCGTAAATTTACGGTTGTGTTGAACAATCTCTCGTTGAAGTCTAATCGTGAGTCTTCTACATTCCGTTCTTTCTCGGGTTCGACAATGACTGTTGAATTGCCTGACGGCACTTCTTCTTATTTAGAGGATTCTGCCGCTGATACTTGCAATGCAACTTTCCGAAGCAAGGGACAAATTGAGTTTAAGAAAGGAAATGGTGCTTTGAAAGTTGTGGCGAATGCTAAACGTGCCATCCAAACGGGTGACTATCTTCAAATTGAGAGTGGAGATATAACTGCCTCTTCTGTATTGTCTGATGCCGTCCGTGCTAATGACTATATCGTAATGAAGGGTGGCTCTTTAACAGCCAATGGAACAGGCATCGACGTTGAAGCAGGTTACATGCAGGTCGATGGCGGTACAATCATCGTGAATTCAACTGTGGATGATTCTAAGGCTATCAAGGTGGGTATCGACTCCACTTTGGCTATCTCTGAAACTAATGGCGCATTCATCATGAATGGTGGAACAATCGCTTTAACAGTGAATGGCAAGGCTAGCAAAGGTATCAAGACTGTTGGAAATATTATTCTCAATGGTGGTGAAATCAATGGTACTGTTGGTGGTACGGTTATCGATAGCGGTGACGATATTTCGTACGCTTCATTGCTGAAATCTGACAAGTACGTAAATATTCTCGGTACAGATCTTTCTGTTACATTGCAAGAAGCTGCTTTAGGTTCAAGAGCTGTTGCTGCTGATTCTGGTATCATTGTAGGCAACGATTCTCATATCCTCATTGATGGTGCTTGCGAACCATTCGAGACTTCAGAAGGAAAGAAGAAGAAAGGCTATGGATTCAAGACGGATGGTGCGGTTGAATTTAATAGTTGTACTGTTGAATCATCTGGAACACGTTTGATCTCGATCAATTCTGAAGGTTCATTCTATGTGAATGAGGGTGCAAAGGTTTATTTGCAAAGTGCTAAACAGCCAACTTCTGAATCGAGAGCTATCGTCAACGGCGGACTCCTCATCGAGTCTTCTCAGGAGACCAATGGTACAATTCTGTACTACGGCGGATACTACATCGGTGTGGGTGAGGTGCTGACTACCAATTTGAGGGCATTCTACACCTCTACGAAGAATGTAAGTTGTTCGGTGGCTGATGCTACATTCTCTTCAGGTAGTTCGGTTCAAGTGAGCGATGCCAACGGTGTACTGTTGCAGTATGCTAATCAAGAAACAGCAGGTACAACCAAGCGTCTCCAGTTGATCTTCCCTATGACAAGTGGAACTTCTTACACTTATAATATAGGTGGAACGTATGCCACGGCTGATAATTTCCATGGTTTCTATCAACCGGGAACTGCAACCTACACAGGTGGTACTGATTACACTTATACAGCGGCAAATGCTGGTCGTATAGTCAGTGTAACAAAGTAATTTCGGAAAAGCGAAATAATAAAAGTAAAGAGACGCTGCAGGAATCATCTTGCAGCGTCTCTCTTTCGTTCTAAGGAAACATTATTGAAGTGAATTATACTCTTCGTCTGTTACAGGCTCCAACCACTCGTTGGTTGCCTCGGGGTTAGGAACGGACACTGAGATGTGCTGAAACCATGAGTCTGCTGTCGCTCCGTGCCAGTGTTTCACCTCTGCTGGAATATTGACAACATCGCCTGCGTGTAATTTCTGTGCTGGTTTGCCCCATTCCTGATACCAACCGTCGCCGCCTACGCAAATCAAAATCTGACTTGCCTTGTGGTGTATGTGCCAGTTGTTTCTGCATCTTGGCTCGAATGTTACGTTCGACATCGATACTTCTCCTTTCAGAAGTGGTGCGAGAAAACTTTCTCCGACAAAATATTTTGCGTATGCCGTGTTGGGTTCTCCCTTCGGGAAAATCTGATTTTCAACAGGTTGCCCCTCCGTGAAAGTGTCTCCTAACACCTCTGACACTGCTTTTTTCGCTCTGTAAGCCTCCAGTTCGCCAACTTCCTCGCTCAAAGTGGATGGAATGGCTCTGAGTTTGTCATCTGTTACACCCATGTTGCGCGATCCGGCAACATGTGATTTCAGTTGAGGCTCAGCACCTTTGAGCGATGCCAACGCACCAATCGTAACCAATTCTCGTTGGTCGAACGTCAGAATATCACGAGCGAAGATATCACCGAATAGGTGTGCTTTCAAATAATAATCAGTGGAAGGCGAAAATTGGTAGGTGAAAGGTTTTCCGCCGCACAACTGCGTTTGTACCTTCGTGCCTTGCGCTAATGAGTTGTAGTCGGTAGGCAGCGGTGATGCATCTTTCCCCATTTCATCATTAATGCCTTTCTCTTTACGCTCTTTCAACACGCTCTCTAAAGTGCCTAAAGCATTCAGACTGCGAGGAAACCCGAGGTAGGCATACAAGTGGGCGAGAGCCTCCTTCGTTTGGTTGACGGTCAGTCCATTATCCAAACCTTCGTTGATTGCATTTTTGAGATTCTCAAGGTCGCCCTTTGCAGTGAAAGCCGCCATGACGACGAAACTCTGTTCTTTCTTACTAAGCATATTCTCCATATCGTTTTGTGCGTTAATTGTTAGACTCACTCCGACGAGTGCAAGTGAAACAACAATTTTTTTTATTACATTCATCTCTTCATCTTTAATATACGATGCAAAATTGAAGCAAATGAATTTTGAAAAAGTACCCGAATTACTGAAAATGATGAAACGTAGGAGAAAGGTAAGGGTAAAAAGGGTATGTTGAAGAACATATAAAATGTGCAAAATTTCTATCTGATAGAATTTGTAAAATAAAAATAATGGCGTATATTTGCAGTCCGTTAGAAAAGTGAAATTACTAATCTAAAACAATAGTATTTTATGTTAAATCAGTATGAAACCGTTTTCATTTTAACTCCCGTTTTATCTGAGAACCAGATGAAGGAAGCGGTTGACGGATTTAAGAGCCTTCTCACTAAAGCAGGTTCGGAGATCGTTAACGAGGAGCTTTGGGGGTTGCGTAAGTTGGCTTACCCAATCGAGGGAAAGACAACAGGATTCTACGCTTTGTTGGAGTTTAAGGCTGAGCCTACTGTAATTGCAGCTTTGGAAACTCAGTATCGTCGTGACGAAAAGGTTATTCGTTATTTGACTACTAAGTTAGACAAGTTCGCTATCGAGTATTCAGCAAAGAGAAAGAGTTTGAAATCATCTAAAGAGAAGGAGGCTTAATCATGGCAGCACAGAATTCATCAGAGATCAGATATTTAACTCCACCATCAGTAGAAGTTAAAAAGAAGAAATATTGTCGTTTCAAGAAGAGCGGTATCAAGTATATCGACTACAAAGACCCAGAGTTCTTGAAAAAGTTTTTGAACGAGCAAGGTAAAATTTTACCTCGTCGCCTCACCGGAACTTCTTTGAAGTACCAAAGAAAGGTTGCTCAAGCAGTAAAGAGAGCTCGTCACTTGGCTTTGCTCCCATTCGTAACTGATTTGATGAAATAATAAGGAGGTTTGACAATGGAAATTATATTATTGCAAGATATTCATAATCTGGGTTACAAAGACGATATCGTCAAAGTAAAAGATGGTTACGGACGTAACTACCTTATCCCACAAGGATACGCAAAGTTGGCAACTCCTTCTGAGAAGAAACAATTGGCTGAGGTTTTGAAGCAACGCGCTCACAAGTTGGCTAAGATCAAGGCTGACGCTGAGGAATTGGCTGCAAAATTGAACGGTGTTTCTTTGACTATCCCTGCAAAGGCTAGCGCAACTGGTACAATCTTCGGTTCTGTTAACAACATCCAAATCGCTGAGGCTTTGGCTAAACAAGGTTTCGATGTAGACAGAAAGACTATCGTTATCGGTGCTGTTAAGGAAATCGGAAACTACAAGGCTACAGTTAAACTTCACAAAGAGGTTTCTGCTGAGATCAGCTTCGAGGTAGTTGCAGAGTAAGTTTGTTTATAACTATATCTATCCTAATATCAAGGGGACAATATGTTAGTGTATTGTCCTCTGTTTTTTTATATTATCGCATAATAAAATGAAAAATCTGGAGTTTGAATTGCGTGAGGGTGAGGATTTTATTCCTCTGGCTTCTCTGATCAAGGCTGTAAACTTGGTCGAAAATGGTGCGCAAGCCCTCCACGTCGTTGAAGAGGGATTGGTGAAACGTAATGGTGAGGTGGAACTGCGTAAGCGTGCTAAAATTCGTGCTGGGGAGGTGATTGAGGTGGACGAGTATCGTATAACAGTGAAATGATTTGGAAAAATCACATATTCTTGGATGGAAAGGGGATGAGAAAGTTCTTCTTGTTGCCTCTTCTCTTACTTTTGCTCTTAACTAACTGCAAAAGCGATGAGTCGTCCATCGGAGATTACTCGGTCTATGTGAAAACAACCTACAGCGAATATCAGACGTTAAGAACGCCCAATCGCGCGGTTACCTACACCTCTGATCGAGTTTATTCCACAAACTTCCAATTGGGGTATGGTGGAATCTGCATTTTTAGGGATATTAACGGAACTTTGGGTTGTTGCGACTTGGCTTGTCCATACGAAAAACTGCGAACGACACGATTAACAATCAAAATGCCGTTTGCCACCTGCGAGCAATGTGGGTCTAAATTTGACCTCTCGTATGGTGTCGGCAATGTGATGAATGGTCCTGCTACTACTATCTTGAAAATGTACTCGAAGGTGGTGGATCGTGGCGATTATATCTTGGTGACTAACTAATATGAAGCGAATCGTTTGGACTCTCTTGCTGCTGTTGTCAGTGTCATTCTCGTATGCTGAATTGCATATCAACGAGGTGATGCAAGTGAATCTAAACGATTATGATGAAGGAAACAATTTGCCTGAGGGTTGGATAGAACTACGAAATTGGTCGGATGAGCGTGTGTCACTGAAAGGATATTCTATCCAAAGAGATACCGAGGATGATGTTTATCGGATTCCTGTTGATACGTTTGTTGCTCCGAATTCGTACATCCTAATTTATTGTGATGGAATTGGCAGAAATCTGCATACAAGTTTCAAACTGAAGTATAAGAAAAGTGCGACTCTTCGCTTGATTTCGCCAGATGGTGAGGTTTTGGATATGCTTCGTGTGCCTGCGAATAAGCAAATGGGGGTCTCATTTGGCTATGGATCGGACGAAGAGTTGGGGTGGTTGATAGAACCTACTCCAATGGCAGAAAATGGAAATACGAGCGAACGCTTTTTGTCTGCGCCACGGTTGACAGTTGAGTCCGGACTCTTCACTACTCCGTTTGTGGTGAATCTAAAAGATTCTACGGCAGGTGTGGCGGTTAGATATACGACGGATGGCACATCGCCAACGGAGAATGATTCTATTTTCCCATCACAAGGATTGAAAGTGGACAAAACTACCAATTTGAGATTGAAAAGTTTTGCGAATGGGTGTATTCCGTCTTCTATTGCTGTGCATTCGTATATCTTTCACAATCGAGAGGTAACTCTTCCTGTCGTTGCGTTATCCGTTGATTATCAAGATATTTATGACGAGAAAAATGGTATCTTGTCAGAAAAAGAATATTGGAAATATGCTAATTATGAGTATGATTGGCTGAGAGTGGCAGACATCAAGTATTTTGATGAAAAAGGACAGAAAGTGATGGATCAGAAGGGGCAGATAAGGGTCATGGGAAACACTTCTCGTCAGCATCCGATGAAGTCGCTTGCTCTCTATTCGTCAGCTCGCTATGGCGCAGAAAATTTTGAATATCCTTTCTTTAAAGAGAAACCGCATATCGAAGCGTATAATTCGATTTCGCTACGCAATGCAGGAAATGATTTTCTGATCGCTCATTTGCGTGATGCGGTGTCGCAGACCTACATTGCGGCGACAATGAAAGATGTTGATTATCAAGCCTATCAACCTGTGATTGTCTATCTGAACGGTGAATATTATGGGTTGATGAATCTTCGGGAACGCACTAACCATTCGAACATTGATGCGAACCATCCAGAATGTGGGGATAATGTGGATGTGGTGGAAAATTGGTCAAAAGCCAATTCAGGCGATTTGAGCAATGCGTTGACCTTCTATCTGCATTTCTTGAGCGATACAACGACCTATGAGACATTGTCTAATGAGATGGATATCAAGGAGTTCCTGAATTACTATATCGGTGAAATGTATTTTGGAAATGCAGATTTCCCCGACAATAACGTCGTGATGTGGCGTAGCCGAAATGAGGATGGCAAATGGCGTTGGATTCTGAAAGATCTGGATATGACGCTGAATCATCGGTTTGAGTATTCTTACCCTTATAAATTCTACACTTCTAACTACTTTGAACAACTGATGGTGCCACCTTCAGCGGAGTCGGATACTGTAGGAACTTTTGCCTTCTCCACTCGTCTGATACGCAAATTATGTATGCTGAAGCCCTTTCAGGATTTGTTTATAGAGCAATTTGCCGTCAATATGGGCGATTTCTTACTCCCCGAGTATGTTTCGGCTCATATTGACAGTCTGGCTCAGCGAATCGAATATGAGTTTCCTTTCACCTACGATTTGTACCATGAGTATAGGGATAGTTTGAATGTGGATTGGTATCAGGAGGTGCAATGGATGAAGGATTATTTAGTGGGGCGAAATAGAATGTTCTACAACTCTATGGGCAGTTTCTTCAATTTAGGCTCTGCTTATCCTTTGACAATCAATAAGGAGAATCAAGACAATGTCTCTTTGAATATCAATGGGGTGGATCTGATTCATTCTATTTTTGATGGTTGTTATTATGAGAATAGGCTGTTAGTGGTAAAGGCAAAGATGAAAGACGAAGAGCATTCGATAACAGGATGGAGTGTAGAACTGATAGGAACTGACACGATGCATTATTTTGTTAAGGGCGATTTGCTTCGTTTTTCGCTTCCTCGGGCGAGTGGTTTTGAGTCTGTTAGAATAAATGTTTTACAGGATGTTGATTTGCCAGAAATCGCAGATATGCAGGTCTATGGTGTTGAGGGTGGTTTGATGGTCGTTGCTCACGATGGTGCTTCGGATTTCTCTGTTTATGATTTATTGGGACGGGTTTATCTGCATCGTCAGTTACCAGTGGACTCAGTGATATTTGTGCCACTTCCTCAGGGCTGTTACATCGTTCAAGGTGGCTCGGAAAGACGTAAGGTTATCGTGGATAGGT
Source organism: Flexilinea sp. (assembly GCA_963648205.1). Classification (GTDB taxonomy): domain Bacteria; phylum Bacteroidota; class Bacteroidia; order Bacteroidales; family Paludibacteraceae; genus UBA1181. The sequence goes on along the minus strand of CAVJCT010000020.1, from coordinate 10,099 downwards.
GATAATGAGAAAAGGCCCAGATATTGGTTTATCTGAGCCTTTATAGGGTATATAGAATGCCTTGTGGGGCTAATCTATGATTTACTTGATGACAATGTCTTTAGCGTATACGCCGACAGGGTATTTTGATGCTTGAATGTTCTTAACGTCTGCCTTGTCTAAGTACTTGCTGACTTGTCGCAAATCGTAAGGAACTTCTGCTGCTACCAACACTAAATTGTTCAATCCTTTTGGCTCGTAGAAGCCGATAGGGAAGGTGGTCAAATCGATGGTGCAGTGTGCAGGAATCAAAAGGTGAGAGAGGGTTGTTGCATCGTCGATTGGCAGGCAAACCGCCTTCTCGTTGGAGGTTTGGTCAAAGTCTAAGATGTTGACATACAACGCCATATCACTATTGTTCTTGATTCTGACAATGGCTTGACTATTGGCTTTGATAGAACCCTCGACAGATTGCATCGTGTTACGATCCAAAATATCGAATGAGATAGCGTAGTCGGTTGTCGCATTGTTGAAATCATTGAAGGTTACGCCTTGAGCCTTGTAAATGAGGGCTTTAGCGATGTCGTTTTCGATGATGTCTCCACGGTAGGTACAACCGGCAGCGTCATTGCTGATTCTGTCTGAACCGCCATTGAAGAGCGACTTAGAAGCGTGGGCTACGAAATTGGCAGAATAGTTCTGCTTGCCTTTGTAACCTGCAATCAATTCGCTGAGTTTCTTACTGTTAGTCTGAGAGAATGAGTACAATTTCTCTGCAGTTCTGTCTAACACTGAAAGGGCAGAGTTGTCTGCAACTCGTACAATGTCGTTGCTGGATAGTTTGTCTCTCTTCTGGAGAGATTGCCACGCACCATTTACTTGTTTCTCTGCTTGCCCAATCACGCTATAGACGTACATATCTTGTGCGGACAGCATACATGCCAGTAGGCTGAAAACCGCTGCAAAAATTATTCTTTTCATACGCTCGCCATTATTATGTTAATACTATTTCTTCTCGAAGAGGATGAAATTTCCTTGTCGATTTTCAAAGATAGGCATTTGTCTTCCATTTGTAGCATTTCTCACTTGATTTCTGATGTAAAGCTCAAGTGCGTCTAATGTTACATTGCCATTTTCGTCTACTGCGGCTCCCTTGATACCTTCAAGCAGTGCTTTGGTGAAGATTCCATTCTCCCATTGCTCTGACTCGTTCGATTTCTGTGCCTCGGTGCTTGAGTAGAATCCGATGATGTCTGGATCTGCCAATGAGAAGGTCTCGACAGTTGATTTCACACCGTACATTGAACCAGAGTGGCAGGCATCCATGAAGATGATGATTCTACATTTCTTGTCTTTCAATCTCTTCAACGCGCTCTTGATAATATCGAAATCCACTGCTGTTGCGAAGAGGTCGTTGCTCTCTGCATTGCATGAAAGGAAGTAGGTTTCTGCTCCTTCTTTTGCTCCGTGTCCTGAGAAGAACAACAAAACAACGTCTCCTTGTGTTACGGTGTTAACCAACGATGAGAGTCCTTTCTTGATGTTCTTGTCTGTTCCTGCCTTGTCTTTTACGAGATTGGCAGTCTTGATTTGCTGATATTGACTCAAATTACATTCTTTGACGGTATTCATGAAGTCTTCTGCATCCTTGGCAGCGTGTTGTAATTTGAGGTCTGCCTGGTCGTAATCGCTGATACCAACGGCGAAGACGTGCAAATTTGGTTTCGGACGGTCTCCCTTGTAGTGCAAGGTTACAACGGCAGGGTCGCTATTCTGACCTTTATTGTCTTTGGCAATCAACTGCACTCTGCAAGTGGTAGCGCGTGGCAAGGTGAGCGACAAGAGTTTTCCGACTGGTCTTACACCTTTCGTGTTAGGGTATTTCTCACCATTGATATAAGCGGTGATGTCGGGGTCGCTACCGTCGTAGGTGCTTGTCTCGTAGGTGAATGTAACATTCGGATTTGAGTAGGATGAACCGTCCTTTGGACTCAAAATCTTGATGGTTGGCATTCCCTCAGCCTTGGTTGTAACGCCTTGATTGCTATTGTTTGGTGTAACAGTAGAACTGCTGCTGTTGTTTGTCGTTGTCGACGTGTTGCTGGTGTTCTGCTTGTTGACAGCCGATTGCTCTGCTGCTAAATTAGGGGTCTTGTAGGTGAAAACCTCCAAATTAGGTACGTTGGCAGCTGCCACTTTTGCGTGAGGGGTCTTTCTTTGCCATGCGAATGCTGCTGTTTTAGCCTCTGCTGCTGTGCTATAGGTTGGTTTTACGACAAAGTTTCCTGCACGGTCGATAGCGCACCATTTGCCTTTGTATTTGACAACGGCGAAATAGGTGGTGGCATTGAACATTGAGTTCTTATCCAAATTGTCGAAAACTGGTTTCATCACCCAGTTTCCTAAGTAGTTGATGAATCCGATTTTCTTAACAGATCCCTTCATTCCGATGTAAATATTTTCACCTACAACAGCGTTGTTATGCCACTCATTGATGGCTTTCTTCAAATCGTCTTTAGAGGTGAAGAATGGATTGATGACCATGGCTCCGTCATTGCCCAAACAACCCCATTGTCCGTCTAATTTGACGATAGAGTAGGAAAGTCCTTTGCTGAAGTTGACTTCTTGATCTACTTCTTCATAAATAGGACGGAAATACATATCTCCTGTATAGTCTACGAATCCCCATTTCGTATAGGTGGCGTCATAGACAGGGTAGAGAAATTTCTCTTTTGATGCCTTGGCAACTGCAAATCGTGTGGCTTTCAACGCTAATTCTTTTGAACTCCACACCGCTTTGGTCAGGAAGTTGCCTTTGGCGTCGATACCAGCCCATTTGCCGTTGTATTTCACGATGGCATATTTCTTGCCTTGAAAAGCATTGGAAACGTCATACTCTTCAAACTTTGGTTCAACAACCCAGGTTGAGCCATTCATAAATCCCCATTTACCTGTCTTGACGCTTCTGCTGGCTTTCTGTGCAGAAAGTGGTGTCAACAAAAGCATAAGAAAGCAGATTGTCAGTAAATAAAACCTTCTCATCTTATATCATTTTTTTTTATTATCACTAATTTGCTTCACTCTTGCCAGTCCATTTCCGCCATTTCAACAGCAGAAAATAGAAGATTTCGGCTGCGTAGCCTCCCATTCCTGTTCCTAACAACGCATAGAGCATCCGAATGTTGTATTGCTTCTCGATAAAGAAATAGCCTGATATGAAGACTAAACTTATCATGACAACGATCTGTGTCGAAGTGGATAAGAATCCAGAGTAATCATTGTACAACTCATTGATTGTTACATATATAACACAGAATATAAAGGTAACAATCAAACCTAAAATAAGTGCACCTTGGTCGCTCATATTGTCAATCAACCGTCCCTCTTTGGTCAGGGTTGATATGGAATATCCGTGAATCGTCGTTCCGCAGATTCGTCTGCTGCCGTCTATCTTCACTGGTATCTCGTGGAAATCTCGCAAATCGGCAAAGTCTCCCATCAAGAATATCTTGCCTTCAACCTCCTCGGGGAAGAGAGGATCGTAGATGTGTATCTTATTAAATAGGGTTTGCTTGTAGTTGATAATCTCGGTGTCGGATGGTCTTGCTTCCCATTTTTCATAAATATCGGGGTAAGCCATCTTGATGATTTCGTGAACATAGGTGCTGAGGGTGGTGTCGCCAAATTGAAGGGTGCGACTGAAGGTGCGAACTGTCTCATTCTCCACATTCACGCAAGCCTCGACGCAACCTGTCTCTTTCACAAAGTAAGATTCTTCTTTGACAAAGGTGTCGTAATTAGGCACCATTCTACAAGCAGCGATGACATTTTTACACCGTGCCACCGTGCGTTTCAGACTGTCGTTGGCGAGCGTGTCTCTACCGTTCGGACCAAAAATCACATCTAAGGCTATGACTTTCGCACCATAATCGTGTAGCCTCTGTATGCCGTCTGCAATCTCTGCACGGTCGTAGCAGTTGGAAATGTCGAAGAGAACGACATCATCATTGAAATCCATTACTTCTTTCGCGTTCTGATTGATAATCTCGAAGTAGGAGTCTGTGATGTTGAATTTGTTAATCACGACACTCACGGGGTCGAGATATGCCGAACTAAATCCGATCTTGCTCACGATGAAGCATACCGAGATGATAACGACCATCACGCCCAATGCATGTGGAATGAATTGTGTGAAAAGTTTTTTCATGGTGTCAGCAGTCAGACTTAGTTTTAGAAATATGTGTTTTACAATGTTGTTTGTCGTAATCTGATATTACTATCCTCACAAAAATATAAAACTTTGTTGTATGAACAAAAACAAAAAACGAGAGGCATTGGAAACGGATGCTTCCAACGCCTCTCTTCTATAGAACAAAATGTAAAATGTTATTTCACGTTTCCTACCTTGATGAGGTATTCAGCGATTTGGACAGCGTTCAAAGCTGCACCCTTCTTGATCTGGTCTCCAACCAACCAAAGGGTCAAACCGTTGTCGTTAGCCAAGTCTTTGCGGATACGACCAACGTAAACGTCGTCTTTTCCTGCCAAGAACAAAGGCATTGGGTATTTCTTGTTTGCTGGATCGTCCATTACCTGAACTCCTTCGCCCTTAGACAATGCCTCACGAGCCTCTTCTACTGAGATTGGCTTCTCTGTCTCGATCCATACTGCCTCTGAGTGAGAACGGAGAGAAGGAACACGAACACACATTGCTGAGCAAGCAACGTCGCTGTGCATGATCTTGCGTGTCTCGTTGAACATCTTCATCTCTTCCTTCGTGTAACCGTTGTCGGTGAAGACATCGATTTGAGGAATTACGTTGTATGCGAGTTGGTAAGCGAACTTGTTGACAGTTACAGGCTTGTGGTCGAGTACCTCGCGGTATTGCTGCTCCAACTCAGCCATTGCTGCTGCTCCTGCACCACTTGCTGCTTGGTAACTTGCGATGTGGATGCGCTTGATGTGGCTCAACTTCTCCAATGGTTGAAGAACGACTACCATCATAATAGTAGTACAGTTAGGGTTGGCGATGATTCCACGAGGACGGTTGAGAGCGTCTTCAGCGTTGCACTCAGGAACAACCAAAGGTACATCGCTGTCCATACGGAACGCACTTGAATTGTCAATCATCACTGCACCATATTTAGTAATGTCTGCAGCGTACTCTTTTGAAATTCCAGCTCCTGCGGATGTGAATGCAATGTCGATTCCTTTAAAATCATCACCATGCTTCAACTCCTTGACGGTGTACTTCTTTCCTTTGAACTCGTACTCTCTACCTGCACTTCTTGATGATCCGAAAAGAACCAATTCATCGATTGGAAAATTTCTTTCTGCTAATACGCGGAGGAACTCCTGTCCTACTGCACCACTGGCTCCTACAATTGCTACTTTCATTTAGTTGACAATTAGTTGTTAATTATTTTTGGTCTTGTTTTGGAAATTTTTTTATCTTTGCCAAAACCTGTGCAAAGATAGAATTAATACAAAATATATTTGAAAAATGAGACTAAGATTTTTACCTGTTTTGGTGGGGATAGTGGTATCTGTCTTCTCCATTTACGGTCAAGTGAGTGATGATTTCGTTGGTAATCAACTGAAATCGAGTTGGAACGGCGACGTTTCTAAGTTTTCTGTGTCGTTTAGCAACCTCTGTTTGTCGGATGCTGGCAACAGTGCGACTGCCTACCTCTCAACCTATTCCACTGCGATGGATGATTGTGCTTGGATGGCCTCTCTGCAACTGAACTTCTGCCCTTCGAGTGCTAATTTTGTGCGTATCTATTTGACAAGCGATAACATCGCGCTCAATGATGCGTTGAATGGTTACTACCTTCAAATCGGTAGTTCAAAGAAGCAGGTGCTGCTCTATCGTATGAAGAATAAGACTTCTCAGAAGTTGGGTGAAAGCGTTGAAAATCGTGTCAACTTGAGTGATGTAAAACTGTCGGTGAAGGTGATGCGCTCGAAAGAGGCTGAGTGGAAAGTCTACACAAAGTTGGATGGTGAAACGGACTATACGATGGATTTTTCTGTGGTGGATTCGACTTTCCTGACCTCTTCATTCACTGGAATTTATTGTAAATACACGAAGACGAATGCTCAGAAGATTTCCTTCGATAAGTTTGTTGTCTCGGGAAAATCTGTTGTGGATGATGTTGCCCCTAAAGTGGAGAAAATGACAATGTCCGACTCTCTTCTGACGCTCACTTTTGATGAATGGGTGGATAAGGATAATGTGGAAATTTCCTCAAATCCTAATGTCGATTTCTCGATGGAATGGGCGAAAAGTCAAAAATCAGTGGCACTGCGACTGAATGAGGAATTGTACAAGGGAACACGCTACGAATTGTCTGTCTCCAACTTGACGGATTATGTAGGAAATGTAGCAGAAGATACAATTTTGACGTATGCTATGACAGAAGAAGCAGAACCACAGGATATCTTGTTCACGGAAGTGCTTTTCAACGCGCAAACGGATGGTAGTGAGTTTGCTGAGATAATCAACGTGAGCGACAAGGTTATTGATTTGTCGACTTTGAAATTCTCCACACGAAAATCGTCGGATTCATCGCTCTATTCTGCTAAAAAGATTTCTTCGGAATCATCGCTGATTTTCCCTGAAGAGATAAAGGTGTTGACGGACGATATCAATGGCGTAACCTCTTTCTATAATTCAAAAAATGACGCTTTCATCGAACTTTCTTCATTCCCATCATTGCGAAATGAAAATGGTGCAATCGTGCTTTTCAAGTCAAAAGACTCAACGATCATAGATGAATTTCACTATGAGTCGGATATGCATGTGGAGAGTGTGCCGAATAAAGGGAAGGGTGTCTCTTTAGAAAGAATTTCGTTAGAGAGCAACGAGTGGACTTCCGCTGTGGCAATCAATGGTTATGCTACGCCGGGCTATTGGGCGCAGGGAGAGTCTGGCTCTGTCGAAAATTTTGATTTCACACTTTCTGCCAACGAAATTTGTTATCCCTATAAGGATGCCGAAAATCATTTTCATATATCGTACGCTTTTGATGCCCCGAATTATCTTGCTTCCCTCAAAGTCTATACTGTTGAAGGTCGGTGTGTGCGTACTCTCTTGAACAATGAGTCGCTGGCAGTGTCGGGTGATATTGAGTGGAATGGTTGCGGTGATTCAGGTGATGTTTTGAGTGTCGCACCCTACGTCGCGGTGATAGAAGTGCATAATCCTACGAATGGGTGGCGAACAAGACGAGTATTTGTTGTCCTGCTTTCAAAGTAGTGATTTTCAAGAATACACGAAAAAGCCCACGGTGCGAAACTGTGGGCTTTTTTATTTTATAAAGGACAAATCTTAGAAGAAGTAGTAGGCAACGTGGAATGAGAAATCGCTGTTTTTAGTCTTCTTGGCTTTCTTGCTATAATCTTTTCTCTGCACGTTGACGAATCCAAATTCATATCCCAAACCTAAACGAATATTATCAAAGATTCGAACGGATGCACCGAAATGCAATCCGCAATCGAAACGACGGTATTTTTTTCTGCCATTGTGTTCGGATTCTTCAAACATATTTTGGTCGCTCCATTTCCGTACATAGATTTCGTTTCCATCATTATCTTTTGCAGTGTTTGTGGTAAAACCGACATTTTTGCCCATCACTGCAAAGGCAAGATACGGACCGATTAGAGGTGTGAGATGAACTTGTGAAATAGGGATTTCATATCCAGCATAGAGAGGGACCTCGAGGTAAAGCAATCGGATGTGCTTTTTCTCATATTCGGTGTAGCCGGTGTTCTCCTTTCTGTATCCTTTATGCTGCAAAGTCAAGCCTGTTTCAGCTTGCCAACCATCTGAGAATTGGAAATCAAGCAAAGCACCTGCATAGAAATTGGCAGTGTATCGTTTGCCGATAACATCATTCTCTGTCAACCAGTTAGCAACGCCTGCGCCTGCCACTGCCGCCAGATGGTAGTCGAACTGAATTTTCTTTTTTGCGACTGTGTCAACACTCATTGGTTGGTCTTGTTCGAAAGCGATTGCATTTTCTGTTTGTTCGGCGTTAGAAGAAAGACAAGTGAATGCAAAAGACAGTAATAAAAGCAATTTACTTTTCATATAATTCGGTTATTATGATAGTGTGGGGCAAATTTATAAATTTTATTTTTTACCTTTGCCGTCAGTACGCAATGTTTTGTTTATCAAATACTTTGATTTTTAAAATACGTATTGAAAAGTAGTATGGATGTTGCTGAACAAATAAGATTGAAACTTAAATTGACGGAAGACTCTGAGGTTGAATACAAGTCTGCAGCAGGAGGTTTCCCTAAGGTTGAATTTTGGCGTTCTTTTTCGTCATTCGCAAACACGAATGGAGGAACGATTGTCTTAGGAGTAAAAGAAAAAGATCATAAATTTATACCTGATGGCCTCTCGGAAGAGCAAATAACTAAGTATAGAAAAGAATTTTGGGATGATGCACATAATAAATCGTGTGTAAATGTTCCGTTATTGGTTGAGAGTGACATAGAAAATATTAAAACAGAAGGTGGATTTTTCTTGCTTGCTTTTCATGTTCCTCGTGCACGATACGACTTGCGCCCGATTCACCTAACATTGACACCGTTTGGTCATACTTACAAACGTAGAAATGAAGGGGATTATTTATGTACGGACGACGAGGTGAGACAAATGTATTCGGATGCTAATAATATGAAGGCATCTGCAGACTCACGTATTTTGCGAGGTTATTCCATTGACGATATTGATATGCCAACTCTACAACAATATAGGCGTGTTTATAGTAGTAAACATGAAAATCATCCTTGGGTAGAGGTTGACGATAAACGTTTTTTGGAGAATATAGGTGCTTATCGAAAAGACCGTGCAACATCTGTAGAAGGGTTTACGGTCGCAGGTATTTTAATGTTTGGAAAGACGAATAGTATCACTGATCCTGAGTGTTGTCAAGAATTTTTCCCTGACTATCGTGAACACTTGAGTAACGATCCTAATTTGCGTTGGACAAATCGGATATATCCAGATGGAACATGGGAAGCCAATATTTATCAGTTTTTCACTCGGGTGTTGCCAATGTTACAACATGCGTTGCCGACTCCATTTAGTTTGGACGATAATCAATTCCGTAATGATACTACTACAGCGCATGTGGCTCTTAGAGAAGCACTCGCCAATGCTCTGATTCATGCTTCTTACACTGTGAGGGGCAATGTCGTTGTGGATAGATATGATGATCGTATTGTGATATCTAATCCAGGAACGATGTTAGTAAGCATGAAGGAATATTATGAAGGAGGTCATAGCGTATGTAGGAACCCTATCATCCAAAAAATGTTCGTATTCTTGGGTATTGGGGAGAAAGGTGGCACAGGTGCAGATGTTATTGCCAAAGGTTGGAAAGATAATGGTTGGAATATACCGATTGTCGTAGAAAAAAATAATCCTGATAGAATCGAAACATGTTTGCTTTTGAATGCGGAAGCGACTACGGAAACTATAGGAGGGACTACGGAAACAACTACGGAAACTATAGGAGGAACTACGGAAACAACTACGGAAACAGGTGGGGAAACTACGGAAACAAGTAGTAAGACTACGGAAACAGGAGAGAAAACTACGGAAACAACTACGGAAACAGGTGGGGAAACTACGGAAACAAGTAGTAAGACTACGGAAACAGGAGAGAAAACTACGGAAACAACTACGGAAACAGGTGGGGAAACTACGGAAACAAGTAGTAAGACTACGGAAACAGGAGAGAAAACTACGGAAACAACTACGGAAACTATGAGAGGAACTACGGAAACAACTACGGAAACAGGTGGGGAAACTACGGAAACTATAATTGCTATAATCAAAAGAAATCCAAAAATAACTATAAAAGAGATAGCATCAATATGTGGTATAACGGAGGATGGCGTTTCTTATCATATAAAGAAGTTGAAACAGTCTGGTAAAATAATTCGTATAGGTGGCTCTCGATTTGGAGGAGAATGGAGAGTGCAGTAATTGGTGCGCCAATCTAACACTGAGATTTGAATGGGGAGGAATTGCAGATAAAAAATGGTCAGTTTGCTTTTTCGAACCGCATAAAAAAACTAAGAGGCGTTTCACAACGCCTCT
>CAVJCT010000019.1:0-24666 GCA_963648205.1 Flexilinea sp. | reverse complement strand
GGCTTAGCATTGTCTGAGTCTAACGTATGACGGTATGACAACTGCAACCAGTAAGAGAAATCTTGGTTGGATGGCAACGTCTGCATGAACTTCAAGTTGATATCCAACTGACGGCTACCATTGACATTGAACTTAAACATTGCAGCAGGCTCCAACGTCATATTGTTGACAAAATCGATATCGTAGCCGAGGAATCCATAACCTGTCAAAGGCCATTTAGGCTCGTCAACTCCAAGCTCTGTCATCTCCGTAGGAATCAAGTTGCTCATAGAGTAACCTGCGAAGAAATTGTCCCACTTGAAGTATGCTCCTACGTTGGCATTGAAGTAGAAACCTTTATTGCTACCACCATTTCCCAAAACATTGTCGGACGCTGCATTCTCGTCACTGAACAACTTATCGGAGAAATTCAAGTGGTTGACCATCAATGAAATACCGAATGATAACTGACGACTGATGTCACGGCTCTTCATCATATAGCGGTTGTTCTCGGAGAGCGGAATATGGTAAGCGAACGTTACCTCACCACCCTGACGATAAGAGTAACCATTCTTATCGTTGTAGAGATAGATACCGATACCGACGTTGTTTAAGATACGCGTGCGCGCACTCAAAGTCTGCGTCATAGGGGCGTCATCGATACCCAACCATTGGAATTTACCTGTTAACATCAAGTGTGTGCAACGCTCCGCACCTGCTACTGCTGGGTTCACCAAGTAGTAGTTGAAATGATACTGGTCGCACACAATCTCATCTTGAGCATGTACATGCAGAGAGGCAACAATCAGCGCCACAACAGCAAATATACGACATACTGATTTCATCGTCTATACGTTTTTCATCGAATTAGTAATAAAAGCCTACACAAAGTACGTTATTACGTAGGTGAGCAAAGATAATTATATTTCTTAAAAAAACAAAAAACGAGTTAGAAATTGCGCCTAAATGTTAATAAAATTTAAGCTATGGTCAAGCGTCTATCTTCGTCTACCAAAATTTCGCCCTCATCTAATAGTAATCGGATTGAGGCAAGGGTGTGTGCCTCAACAAAGGGAGCGGACTGAACGAGCGACTGCGCCTCCACCGGTGTTTTCTGGAGTGTTGAGAGGATAAACGTGCGAATTTTCTCGAACTCGTCGTTACGAATACCTGCGTCGTTCTTGGCAAGACAATAGTCGCACTGACCGCAATTCTCGGAGGAATCCTCGCCAAAATATTGAAGCAGCATACGACTACGGCAGTGGTCTTCGTCTTGAACGTAGGCAATGACCTTCTCAATGCGGTCTTTGAAGCGTTCCAACCGTTTTTCGTAGACATCCTTGGTGATTCTCAGATACTTATCTGCCACCCTACGACGAGGGAAAAAGACGAAAGGAGCGGTCTTGCCAGGCACATACGAGATAGCCCCCATCTTGCTGAGTTCCACCATTTTATGATAGAGTGTATCGCGAGTGATGTTCAGACGGTGGGCAACCATATCTTCGTCGACATGGGCCGGCTCGGTGAAAAGTCCTGTGTAGGAACGAAGAAGCAGGTTGAGAATATCATCCAAAAGCGGACTATCCTCCGTCGGCAAATTATAAAGTTGCTCCTTCGTAACGATGATTTGAACCAACGATTGAAGCGTCATTTCCTCCGTAAACTCCACATAACCAGCCTGTTCAAGGATTTTCAAGGCACTGTGTGTCTGGATGGAAGGAAGACGATAGACCGCACAGAAATCGAAGAGATTGAAGTCGTGCATGAAGCCCTCGCCTTGCTCTACGCCAATCTCGAAATAGCAGCATAACTCATTGTAAACCTGAACGATAAAGTCTCGTTCAGGGAAACTATCCGCAATGCGTTTTTTCAGTTTTGAGATATCAGACTTATTATATAGGAGTATCGCATACGCCTTTTTCTCGTCGCGACCGGCACGACCCGCCTCCTGGAAATAGGCTTCGAGGGTGTCGGGAAGGTCAATATGAATCACCGTACGCACATCTGGCTTGTCGATACCCATTCCGAAGGCGTTGGTAGCCACGATGACACGGCACTCCCCTTTCTTCCACGCCTCTTGTTTGCGGTCTTTCGCCTCTTGCGACAGTCCAGCGTGGAAATGATCGGCAGAGAAACCCTCCTCTTTCAGCAAATCAGCAATCTCTTTCGTGCGTTTACGACTACGCACATAGACGATGGAAGTACCTGGAACAGAGTGCAATATGTGAATCATCTGACCGATTTTATCATCTGTTTTCCGCACAACGTAGGCAATGTTTTTACGAGCGAAACTCTTCTGAACGACCTTGTGCTTGCGGAATTGAAGTTGGTTTTGAATATCCTCGACCACCTCGGGCGTTGCCGTTGCCGTCAGAGCCATCACAGGCGTATCTTTCGGTAGAACCTTGCGAATATCAGCGATTTTGAGGTAAGCAGGACGGAAATCGTAGCCCCATTGCGAGATACAGTGCGACTCGTCGACCACCAACATAGAGACGTTCATACGCTTCACCTTCTCCAAGAAAATCTCCGTTCCAAGTCGCTCGGGAGAGATGTAGAGAAATTTGTAATCGCCTAATATACAGTTGTCTAACGCTTGAACAATCTCTTTTTGATTCATACCCGAATAGACTGTGATGGCACGAATTCCCTTCGCACGAAGATTGTCCACCTGATCTTTCATCAAGGCAATAAGAGGCGTAACGACGAGACAGAGACCCTCTTTGCACAAGGCAGGCACTTGGAAAGTGATACTTTTACCGCCACCTGTCGGCATCAATCCAAGAATATCTTGACCCGTATAAGCAGCATCCACAATCTGCTCTTGCATCGGGCGGAAGGAGGTATATCCCCAGTATTTTTGCAAAACTTGATGATATAAGGTAGAATTATCCATAATAAAAAATTGTCAAAAATTTTTACCTAAATATTGTCGGAAACGATTGTCGAAAATAATTGTTAAGAATGCCCACGACCGAAGCCGTGAGCAGTTCTTGTTGTATCATTTAATATTATTCATTCACCTTATTGAGATTTTTTAATATCTTTAATCATCAATTGGATGGAAGAGTTACCGTTGAAATTATTTTCTTCAATCGTATAGCAGATATCGACAGGGTTGAGGGCTTTGATGTAGTCGTTGTATTCCGACTGACAGAAAGCGATTCCATTCATGATACACTCTGATTTTGAGTCGATTAACTCCAATTTCAGATGTTCCTGTTCCTTGCCTACCGTGCGACTCGTACCATAATCAAAAGTACGTTTCGTAACAAAGACTGGCTTCGGATTCTCTGGTCCGAAGGGACTGAACTCTTTCAGAAGACGGAAGAATTTCGGCGTAATCTCCTTAAAATCAATGTACGCGTCAATTTCGATTTGCGGATGAGCCTGCTCTTTAGTTATGTTTTTCGCCACATAATCTTCGAAACGAGCGGTAAATTCAGCCACATTCTCCTCTTTGAGGGTGAGTCCGACAGCGTAGGTATGCCCACCGAAATTCTCCAAGATATCGCGGCAAGATTCCAAAGCCTTGTAGATATCGAAACCTTGGATAGAGCGACCCGAACCTGTTGCGAAACCGTTCGATTTCGTCAAAACGATGGTTGGTTTGTAGAATTTTTCGGTGAGACGAGAGGCTACGATACCAATCACGCCCTTGTGCCAAGAAGGATCGTAGATGACGATAGAAGCGTGGCTGTCCAAGTCGCCCAGTTCCTCCAACTTGCGGTTTGCCTCGTCGGTGGTGATTTTGTCCAACTCTTTGCGTTCGTTGTTGCATTGGTCGATGTAGCGACTCTTCTCCTGCGCCTTCTCCACATCCTTTGAGATGAGGAGTTCGACAGCCTCGTTGGCAGATTGAAGACGACCCGAAGCGTTCAACCTCGGACCAATTTTAAACACTATATCGCTGATAGTGATCTCTTTACCTGTCAATCCGCACACATCGATGATACTGCGCATACCCAACGTAGGGTTCGCATTCAGTTGCTGCAGACCATAGTAAGACAAGATTCTGTTTTCGCCGTTGATAGGCACAATGTCTGAAGCGATGCTTACGGCAGTCAGTTCCAACAACGGTTTCAACAGTTTGAAATCAATACCATTGCTGATAGCGAATGCCTGCATCAGTTTGAAACCCACGCCACAAGCCGAGAGGTTAGTGTCGGGATAGGTATTGTCGAAGCGTTTAGGGTCGAGCACAGCCACTGCGTCGGGCAAAGAATCGCCGTCGGGCGTATGGTGGTCGCAGATAATGAAATCGATACCCTTCTCCTTCGCATACGCCACCTCTTCAACGGCTTTGATACCATAGTCGAGAGCGATGACGAGGTTGAAACCATTTTCGGCAGCGTAGTCGATACTCTGCTTAGAGATACCATAGCCTTCCATGTAGCGGTCGGGTATGTAGAAACCGACGTTAGCATAGTTGGCAGTAAGGAACTTGTAGACCAAGGCAACGGCAGTGATGCCATCCACGTCATAATCACCATAGATTAAGATTTTCTGGTGTTTGTCGCGCATGGCACTGTTCAGGCGGTCGACGGCCTTCTGCATATCCTTCATCAAGAAAGGATCGTGGAGGTCGGACAACTGGGGGCGGAAGAAGCCCTTCGCCTGTTCGAAGTTCATAATTCCCCTTTGAACGAGCAGTTGACAAAGGACGGGGCTGCAACCCAAATCTTCGGCCAGCCTCATTTTGATGTCTTCTTGCTCGATGGTCAGAGGAACGTAATTCCATCTATTAACCATTATATATTGTTTTTTTCTTCAAAAGAATAAGTCTTCTCCACTTTCCATTGCTTCACAATCACCTCAGTATCACTATAAAAAACTATAGTGGAGAAAACAAGCGACACAAAAAACGTGTCGAGCGAAACGTGTCAGAGCGAACATTTAAAACTCACTTAACTCACAAAGATATAAAAAATTAGTAGTTGACTATGTACGATTTTTAAAATCCACGAAAAAAGTTCTGAATATTTACCAACATTCAGAACTTCACAACTTAGATAAAAATTAGAAAAACAGTAAATCTATCAAAAGATGAATAAAGAAAGCAGATTGTCTAATTATCAAAAGTGATCGGTTAGTTCGTCTATCATTAACCCATCTTACCAGTGAGGTAGTTGCGAGTACGCTCGTCGGCAGGGTTAGAGAACATTTTGTCGGTGTCGTCGAATTCGACCAATTCGCCCAAGAACATGAACATTGAGCGGTCGGACACACGTTTAGCCTGACCCATATTGTGGGTAACGATGAGGATGGTAACCTCTTGCTTGAGGTGTTCCATCAAATCCTCGATGTATTTAGAAGCGATTGGGTCGAGGGCAGAAGTAGGCTCGTCCATCAAGAGGATGTCGGGTTGCAAAGCCAAAGAGCGGGCGATGCAGAGACGTTGTTGCTGACCACCAGAGAGGAAAGTACCACGTTTGGTGAGAGAATCTTTCACCTCGTCCCAAAGAGCCACGTTGCGGAGGTTTTTCTCAACAATCTCATCCTTCTTAGCCTTAGAGAGGCTGATTCCGTTGAGGATGTAGCCAGCCAAAACGTTATCATAGATGTTCATCGTTGGGAAAGGGTTTGGACGTTGGAAGACCATTCCGATACGTCTACGCTCCTCGGTAGGCTCCATTTGAAGAACATTTTCGCCGTTCAAAAGGATCTCGCCTGTCACCTTGATGTTCTTGTAGAGTTCGTGCATACGGTTGACAGCGCGAAGGAGTGTACTCTTACCACAACCAGAAGGACCCATGATCGCAGTGATTGTATTCTTTTCGATAGCGGCAGAAACATGTTTCACCGCCATAGTGTTTGAAGTATAAGAGACACAGACGTCCTTAATCTCCAATATTGGATTAACTATATTTTCCATTTTTTTGCTATTCTTTTTGCGAGTAAATTAAGACACAACACGAAGATAAGAAGGAAGAGAGAAGCACCCCAGATGAGGTCTTGGAGGTTAGGGTCGTTGAAGAAGTCCCAAATCAAGAGAGGAACTGCCGACATTGGTTTACCCATATTCCAAGAGATTGCCATACCACCTAAAGCGGTGAACATCAGCGGAGCGGTCTCACCTGCCACACGTGAGATAGACAACAAGATACCTGTTGCGATACTGCCCATTGCAGAAGGGAGGAGTACTTTGAGCATCACACGCCAGTCGCTCGCGCCGAGTGCTAAACCCGCCTCTTTGAGAGTCGTTGGCAAGACATTCATGGTCTCCTCAGTTGAACGGACGATGATTGGCAACATCATGATGAGCAATGCGATACTACCAGCCCAAGCCGAGTATCCTTTCATAGGAACGACAATCCAGATGTAGGTAACGATACCGATGATGATGGAAGGCGTACCTTGCAGCAAGTCGGTCATATAACTAATTACCACCGAAAACTTGTTTTTCCTATGTTCTGAGAGTGCGATACCACAGAGGATACCCACTGGAATTGCGACAAGAGCAGCGAAGAAGAGCATTAAGAACGTACCCACGATACCGTTTGCGATACCACCTGGGATAGGTTCACCAGCGTTAGCCGCCATCATAGCCTTGTAGGCGTTAGGCGTTGGTTCGGTCAAGAAAGCCCAGCCCAACTGTTGCCAACCTTTGATAAAGACCTCGCCCAAAATCGCCAGCAATGGAATTGCCACGACGGCTGCGAAGAAGCAAACTCCGAAATAGAGGAGATCGTTCTTGAAGAGTCTGATTTTTGTATTACTATACTTTTGCATAATCTTGACTTTTTTAGACGTGTCTTGCGCGACTAATTAGAATTTTACCAATCATATTAATCACAGCGGTGATGAGGAAGAGGAGCAAACCGATGGCGATAAGCGAAGAGAGTTTCAGTCCGCCTGCCTCGCCAAACTGGTTGGCAATGATACTCGCCATTGTGTTACCCGTCGTACGGAGCGTGTCGGGAATCTGGTTTGTATTTCCGATCAACATCGTAACAGTCATTGTCTCACCTAAGGCACGACCGATAGCCAAGATATAGGAAGAGAAGATACCCGAACCTGCGATTGGGAAGACCACTCTTCGGATGACCTCTGCCCTTGTGGCACCCATTGCGTAAGCGCCCTCCTTCATTTCGGCAGGCACCATTTTAACGAACTCAGCACTCAAAGAAGCAGCGTAAGGAACGATCATGATAGCCAACACGAAAGCGGCGGTTAAGATACCAGAACCTTGAGGAGACAAATTCAAGTAGATGAAGACGTTACGCAACACGTAGAAACCCCACAAACCGTAGATGATAGAAGGAATACCAGCAAGCAGGTCGACAACCGTACCTAAGATGCTTGCGATTTTCTTACCTCTAAAATACTCACCAGTAAAAAGAGCAACTGAGAGAGAGAACGGAATACACATCAACAATGCCAAGAAAGTAGTAAGAAGCGTACCCGTGATGAATGGTAAAGCACCGTAGCTTTCACGTCCCGCAGTGGTGATCCATTGGTCGGAGACGATGAAATTGAAGAATCCGAACTGCTGGAAGGCTAAGGCCGAATCGACTGTGAGGGTGTAGACAATACCCCCACAGACGAAAGGTATAACCAAAGCTGATATTATGAGCAGTATCTTATAAATCTTATCAGCCATAGTGATAATTACTTCAAGGTTACTTTTAGGTTACTTTGAATTACTTAACGATAGGTTGACCGTTGTAAGTCAAAGTCTTTAAGTTATTCAAACTCAACTCGATAGCCTTCTTTGGAAGTGGAGCGTAGTTGACAACCGTTGCAGATTGTTGAACACTGTCGCTCAACATGAATTGGAGCAATGAAACAGTAGCCTCAGCCTGTGCAAGTTTACGTCCACCATAGTTTTGTTCTTTGTAGACGATCAACCAAGTGAAGCAGCTGATTGGGTAAGCACCTGGAGCTTCTGAGTCGGTGATTGAGCATCTTGTATCCTCAGGGATAACGACTGCAGAGTTAGAGATACTCTCAGAAGAAGGCGTTACGAGTTCGCCGTTTTTGTTCTTCACATTTGCGAAAGGAATCTTTTGAGAGAAAGCGTACTCAGATCCGATGTAACCGATTGAGAATGGAGTGTTGGCGATAATACCAGCGACACCTGGGTTACCCTTAGCAGCCTGACCCACTGTAAAGTCGATGGTCTTACCTCTACCATATTTCTCTTTCCAGCTCTCACTTGCCTTGCTCAAGTAGTCTGAGAATACGAAAGTAGTACCACTACCATCTGAACGGTAAGCTACGATAATATCTCTATCAGGAAGCGCAGCGTCAGGATTCAACGCCTTCAATCTCTCGTCGTTCCATTTTGTGATTACACCAGCGTAGATGTCGGCGATCACATCACCAGCAAGATTCAAATTAGGGACATCGGGCAAGTTGTATGCCAAAACGACTGCACCCATACAAGTAGGAACATGAACAACAGGTGCGATCTCACTCATCTCTTCATCACTCATGAAAGCATCGCTACCAGCGAAATCAACGATACCATCTTTCAAGCTTCTAACGCCACCGCCAGAACCGATTCCGCCGTATGAAACATTGTTGCCGGTGGTAGTAGCGTATTGCTCGAATGCCATGTTGTAGAATGGCAATGGGAATGTTGCACCTGCACCCGTCAACTCAACAGACTCTTGAGACTCAGTGTTTGCACTCTGATTTCCTCCGCAGGCAGCAAAACCAACTGCTAACAAACCTGCCAAAAATGGTAAACAAAATTTCTTCATTTTAACTATGATTTAGTTGAACATCACTTTCAAAATCTCTAAGGCCTTTCGACCTCTTTTTTATTTTTCTGAGGCAAAGGTATTTTGCCAATTTGGTGAAATTTTGAAGATTTCAAACAAATTTTGAAGATTTGAAGATTTCTTATCTACTTGAAATCAACCACAAACTCGTGCAGCCCCTTATCGTATTTATAACGAATATCCCAGTCGTGATAATCGCACACCGCCTTCACGATAGCAAGTCCTAAACCATTGCCAATCTCTTGTCTATCAGGACGATAGAAGCGGTTAAAAATCTGCTTGTAATCCAACTCCTCTTCATTAGACGAGGTGTTTGCCACCGTGAGACAAACAGGATTTGCCGTTACGATGATCTCACCGTTCTCCTTATTGTGTCGCACAGCATTCACCACCAAATTGTTGACCATCGTCTCCAACAAAGTTCGATTGGCTATCACATAAAAAGGTGCTAATTCTATATTCTCCTTGATGGTCAAACCACCTGCGATGCTCTCCAAATGGGGCAACATATCGTCTAATACTGCCACCAAATCAATCTTCTCTGTTATCGTAAATTGATTATTTTCAATCTTCGCCAACATCAACAGATTCTTGTTCAGACGAGTCAGACGTGCATTGATTCTATATAAATCTTGTATGATAATCGCTTGATTTTCAGTCAACTCGGGTTGTTGCAACATCAAGTCCAACTTGCTTTGGAAGATGGCTAAAGGGGTCTGCAACTCGTGCGAGGCGTTCTGCACAAACTCCTTCTGCGCCCGATAACTCAAAAGGCTGTCTTCCATCAATTTTTTTAAGGTGATATTCAAACGGTCGAATTCCTCAATGTCGCTTTCTGGCAAAACGGGACATTCATTTCTTTCCAAACGGAACGCCTCTATCATCTCCAAAGTCTCATCGAAAGGCTTCCAAAATCGTTTCACAATAAAATTCATTGTAAGGACACAACCGCCCACCAATGTAGCCGACAATAAGAAAAACTGAATCAACACCTCTTTAATAAGGGCATCTTGCAGTTCCACCGTCGGATGAGGATGGCCCGATTTCACCATCTTAACAAGGTTTGCCACCTCGCCGGAGAAAACTCCTTTCGTAATCAGATAGTAGATAGGGAACGAGACTACCACAATGATAATCACGCAACCCACAAAATAGGTCAGAGTTTTGTCTATCAGACTACGTTTCTCCATTCGTCCAATCCTTATTCTAAAATATTATAGTTTCACCCACTTATACCCCATTCCGTAGACATTGCGGATGCAGTCTTTGCAACCCAAATCTGCCAATTTCGATTTCAGATTTTTGATGTGGGTATAAACGAAATCGTGGCTATCCATCATATCTGCCATCTCGCCACTCAAGTGTTCGGCGATGGCACTCTTCGTAACCACACGGTTTTTATTTCCAATGAAGAAAAGCAGCAAATCATACTCCGATTTCGTCAGAACGACAGGCTGGTCATTAACGCTCACCGATTTTTCCTGCAAATCGACCCGCACGCCATTGCTCTCCAAAACATTGCTGGCAGAGAACTGTTTCCGACGAACGATCGCATAAATACGGACACTCAACTCTGCCAAGTGGAAAGGTTTCGGCAGATAATCGTCCGCTCCCAATTCCAAACCGTTCACTTTGTCATCCAACGAATCTTTTGCAGAGCAGATAATCACTCCCACGGGACTATCCTTCTTTCGTATCTCCGTCAATAAATCCAGACCATTACCGCCGGGCAACATCAGATCCAACACGATACAATCATAGTCGTAGGTGTTGATTTTCATCTTTGCTTCAGCGAAAGTGAAAGCCTGTTCGCAGAGATATTTATTACTACTCAGATAGTCGACAATACTATCCGATAGTTTTCTTTCATCTTCAATAATTAATATTTTCATGCGTGGTATGTTTCCTTTCGGAATGATTATATGCGATAAAATTGCTATCGCAAATATAGGTAAATACTATAAAGAAACGAAAAATAAAAACACGAGACAAACCGCCCTTACTTTGGTTTTTTGTTGTAAATTTGTAAGATTGAGTATTGTTGATTACTGTGAGGTTTGAAGATAGTGAGATGATTGATTTTCAGATGATTAAATAAGAAAATGGAAGAGGTTTTTATCCGGATACTTCGTTGGAGGGAGAAGCACATCAGCGAGAAGCATTTTGTATTGATTCTCAGTCTTTTGGTTGGCTTGTTTTGTGCGGTTGCTGCACACCTGTTGAAGTTTCTCATTGAAGTTTTACACGAATTGGTCACCAGCAGTTTCTCGGCAGGTCGACTCAACTACTTATATTTGGCAACGCCTATCTTGGGTGTCTGCATCGCCAGTTTCTACGTCCGCAAGATTTTGAAGGACGACATCAGCCATGGAGTTACGAAGATTATGTTTGCCATCTCGCAGCGGAAGGCACGTATCAAGCGTCATAATATATGGTCGTCTATCATCGCCAGTTCCATCACCATCGGTTTCGGAGGATCAGTCGGAGCGGAGGCTCCTATTGTGTTGACAGGTTCGGCTATTGGTTCGAACTTGGGTCAGCTTTTCCGTATGGAGCAGAAAAATCTGATGTTGCTCGTCGGTTGTGGTGCAGCAGGTGCGGTGGCAGGTATCTTCAAAGCCCCGATTGCGGGAGTGGTCTTCACCCTCGAGGTGCTGATGCTCGATTTGACCATGTCGTCCATCGTGCCATTGTTGATCTCAGCAGCCACGGCAGCCGTCTTCACTAACCTCTTCTCGGGTTCTGACTATCTTTTCAGCTTCGTGATGAGCCACAACCTGAAGATGGAAAACATACCTTATTATGTATTGCTCGGCATTTGCTGCGGTTTCGTCTCTCTCTATTTCACCCGAGGAATGAACAAGTTGGAAAATTTCTTCGGAGGGACATTGAAAACGCCAACGCAGAAATTGGTGGTCGGCGGTATCATGTTGAGTGTCCTGATTTTCTACCTTCCCCCACTCTACGGTGAAGGTTACGACACTATCACCTCTCTTTTGAATGGAGACGCACAGGCATTGACTCAAAACAGTGTTTTCTATAATTTCAGAGACAATTTCTGGATTATCTCGCTCTACCTTTTCTTGATTGTCTTCTTCAAGATTTTCGCCTCTGCTGCCACGAATGGTAGTGGTGGAACGGGAGGTATCTTCGCCCCAAGTTTGTTCGTGGGCTGTATCACCGGTTTCTTCATGGCGTATGTGATCAACAAATTCGGTATGGTCGGACTGACGGAGAAGCACTTCGCGCTGGCGGGTATGGCAGGTGTCATGGCAGGTGTCATGCATGCACCACTGACAGGAGCGTTCTTGATCGCCGAACTGACGGGTGGCTACGGAATGTTCCTCGGACTGATGATTACGTCGACCATCGCCTATATCACGATCCTCTTCTTCGAGCCTCATAGTTTGTATGCGATGCGTTTGGCGAAGAAGGGCGAATTGCTCACCCACCACACCGACAAGAACATTCTCACCTTGTTGAAGACGGAGAATGTGATTGAGACGGATCTTCAAACCCTCCGCCCTAACATGTACTTGGGCGATGTCATTTCATTGGTGGCAAAATCGAACCGAAACCTCTTTCCTGTATTGGACAAGCACGGACGTATGATCGGTCTCATCAGTTTGGATGAGATTCGAAACATTATGTTCCGACCTGAGTTGTACAAACGATTTCGTGTCTTCCAGTTGATGGTGTCGCCTCCTGCCTTCGTCTCGCTCAACGACTCGATGGAGAAGGTGATGTATCAGTTTGAGAAGACCAAAGCGTGGAATCTCCCCGTCATCGACGACAACGAGAAATACGTCGGCTACGTCTCAAAGTCGAAGATTTTCAGTTCCTACCGCGAACTGTTGGTCAACCTTTCCGACGAGTAAGAGAGGAATTTTCAATAAGACAAAAATCGTCCTTTATACCTTATTATATATAGGGATATATGAGGGGACAAAAACGGAACATAGCCGAGCGTGATTGGTTCTATGTTTCTTAATTAAAAATAGTACATTTGCGAAACGTTAATTCAGAAAGAAACGATATGGCAAAATTCGGAACAGTATTCAAGGAGGGCGGCAAGAAAGCCCTTTTGTGTGGCTCTGGAGAGTTAGGCAAAGAAGTAGCGATCGAGTTGCAGCGTTTGGGCATCGAGGTTGTCGCATTGGACAAATACGAGAATGCGCCAGCCATGCAAGTTGCTCACCGTTCATACGTTTTGTCGATGTTGGATGGCGAGAAACTCCGCGAGATCATCGAGCAGGAGAAACCCGACTACATCATCCCCGAGATTGAAGCGATTGCCACCCCCACCCTCGTCGAGTTGGAGAAGAGTGGCTACAACGTGATTCCGACAGCCAAGGCAGCCTTCTTGACGATGAACCGCGAAGGCATTCGTCGTTTGGCAGCCGAAGAGTTGAAATTGCCAACTTCGCCTTACCGTTTCGCCTCCACCTACGAAGAGTTCACCGAGGCTGTGAAAGCCATCGGCATCCCTTGCGTGGTGAAACCAATCATGAGTTCATCCGGACACGGACAGAGTGTCATCAAGACCGATAAAGACATTGAAAACGCTTGGCACATCGCACAAGAAGGTGGTCGTGCAGGCGCAGGCAAAGTCATCGTCGAGGGCTTCGTACAGTTCGACTATGAGATCACGATGCTCACCGTCCGCCATAAAGACGGCACCAGTTTTTTGCAGCCTATCGGACACTGGCAGAAAGACGGCGACTATCAAGAGTCATGGCAACCTCAGCCAATGAGCAACGCTGCCATCAGCAAGGCTCAAGAGATTGCCAAGAAGGTTACCGACGCTTTGGGCGGTTGGGGAATCTTCGGAGTAGAGTTGTTCGTGAAGGGTGAAGAGGTCATCTTCAGTGAAGTCTCTCCTCGTCCGCACGACACGGGTATGGTTACAATGATTTCGCAAGATCTCTCCGAGTTCGCTCTGCACGTTCGCGCCATCCTCGGATTGCCAATTCCGAACATTGCCTTCCATGGTCCATCCGCTTCAAAGGCAGTGGTCGTTACGGGAGATAGCGAGAATGTCTCTTTCTCCAATTTGGAAGGAGCATTGTCCATCCCCGACACGCAAATCCGCATCTTCGGGAAACCAGAAGTGCATGACCACCGCCGCATGGCAGTGCTTCTTGCTCGAGGTGAAAATGTTGAAGAGGCAAAAGAGAAAGTGCGCAAGATGTACGACGCTCTCAAAATTGAAATTTAGTAATAGACATAAAAGCAGTTACTCTTCTAAGGGTGAATGCATTGATTATAAATAAGATACAAAGAAATGAAAGTACTAAAATTTGGAAGTTCCGTTTTGGCATCTGCCAAGCAATTCCGTGATGTTGCCAATATCATCATCAAAGACAAAGAGAAAAAAATCGTAGTGCTTTCGGCTATGGAAGGCACTTCACAAGAACTTGCTGAGATTGCCGACTACCTATATAAAAAGAATGCTGATGGTGCGAAAGAGTTGATTTCCAACTTAGAGCAAACCTACCAAGAGCGTGTCGACGAGTTGTTTGGCGACAAAACCAACAAGAATGATATTCGCAAACATATCGCAGAGAAATTTGATGAAATAAGAAACTACTCCGACGGCATCTTCACTCTTTTCGAGGAGAAGAGAATCATCGCCTTGGGTGGTCAGTTGTGTTCCTACTTGATGGTTGAGTACTTGAAGAGTCTGAACGAGAACTCGCTCAATCTTCCTGCCTTGTCGTTCATGAAAATCGACAAGAACGAGGAGCCTGACGAATATTATATCAAAGAGAACCTCAAAGAGTTGCTCGACAAAGAGGAGGCAAAATCCGTCAACACCTTCATCACCGAGGGTTCGATTTGCCAAAACTCATACAACGAGGTCGATTCTTTAGGTTTAGGCGGAAACGACTACACCGCTGCGCTGATCGGAGCCGTACTTCGTGCCGAGGTCATCGAGTTCTGGAACGACACCGTCGGCATCTACAACATCAATCCGACGATTGTCAAAGAGGCTCAACCTGTCGAGGCACTCAGTTTCGACGAGGCTGCCGAACTCTCCTACTTCCTCACTCGCGTGTTGCACCCAACCTGCATCTTGCCAGCCAAATTGGCAAACGTGCCTGTTCAACTCCGCAACATCGACCAAGCAGACAAGCAAGGAACAATCATTTCCAACAACCATACCGCTGGCAATATCAAGGTCGTTGCTTCGAAAGACGGCATCACCACGATTTTGATCAAGTCGAGCCGCATGTTGCTCGCCCATGGCTTCTTGTGCCGTGTGTTCGAGGTGTTCGAGAACTACAAGACCTCTATCGATATGATTACGACATCCGAGGTGGGCGTCTCTGTAACAATCGACAACTGCAAGAACTTAGACAGCATTTTGGACGAGTTGAAGAAGTTCGGCACCGTTTCTTACGCTAAAGACATGACTATCGTGAGTGTCATCGGCAACCTTCCAGAAGACAATGTCGGTTTCCAAGCAGACATTCTTTCTGCCCTCAAGGAGACCCCAATCCGCATGATTTCATACGGAGGAAGCACTCACAACATCTCGTTGCTCATCCACACGAAAGACAAGGCGGAGGTGCTTAATTCTCTTAGCAAAAAACTATTCTAAAACATAATCAAACAATAACATGACAACTAAAGGATCATTTCCAACATCGAAGTTTTCAAAATTTGAAACTCCATTCTACTACTACGACGTAGATTTGCTGAACAAGACTTTGGAGACGGTGAAAGCCAACGCAGCGGCACAGAACGTGCAAGTTCACTACGCTGTGAAGGCAAACGCCAACCCTAAAGTGCTGAAAATCATCTCAGCAGCAGGTTTAGGAGCAGACTGTGTGAGCGGCAACGAGGTGCAAGCCTGTATCAACGCAGGGTTTCCAGCCAACAAGATCGTCTTCGCAGGTGTTGGAAAGACAGACAAAGAGATCAACCTCGCCTTGGACAATGATATTTTCTGCTTCAACGCAGAGTCTATCCCCGAGTTGGAGGTCATCAACGAGTTGGCAAAGGCAAAAGGCAAGACGGCTCGCATCGAGTTGCGTGTCAACCCTAATGTCGACGCTCACACCCACCACTACATCACCACAGGACTGAACGAGAACAAGTTCGGCTTCAACATGGGCGATTTGAAGAAGGTGGCAAACCTCGTCACCTCTTCGTCTAACCTCAAACTCATCGGTTTACATTTCCACATTGGATCTCAGATCACAGAGTTGGATTGTTACAAGACCCTCTGCGAGAAGGTGAACCAGTTGCAAGACCAGTTTGAAGCATGGAATATTCCTTTGCAGAACATCAACATCGGTGGCGGTTTAGGTATTGATTATCAAGATCCTAACACCAATCCGATTGCTGATTTCGCCACTTACTTCAAGATCTTCGCAGACAATTTGAAGTTGCGTGCTGGTCAGACTTTGCACTGCGAGCCAGGCCGTTCTATCGTGGCACAATGCGGTAGTTTAATCACCAAGGTTACCTACGTCAAGAAAGGTATGGAAAAGCAATTCGCCATCGTCGACGCAGGTATGACCGACTTGATTCGTCCTGCTCTCTACGAAGCCTACCACAAGGTGGAGAACATTTCTTCGGATGCAGAAGAAGAGAAATACGATGTGGTCGGACCGATTTGCGAATCTTCCGACGTGTTCGTGAAAGACCATGCTTTGAACAGCACGAAGAGAGGCGACTATTTGGCATTGCGTTCAGCAGGCGCGTACGGCGAGATCATGGCATCTGGCTACAACCTCCGCAAATTGCCTCAAGGCTATCTCTCTACAGAATTCTAATAGATTAAAAATCAACGACTTTGATGGAAGTTATTATTAAAAACTTTTTACAGCAGACACCTATTGGATATTGGGTGATGATTGGGGGATTCTTATTGCTCCTCATCATCCAGATGTATTATTATTTCAGATACTACAACAAAATTCTCAGATACGACCGTAAAAAGAGGAAGAACAAAGTTTGTTTCACGACCTCGCAACCTCCTGTATCTGTCATCATCTGCGCTCAGAACGAGGCAGACAATCTGGCAAAATACTTACCTAAAGTGTTGGAACAGAAGTATGATGGCGGTTTTCAAGTGATCGTGGTGAACGACGGTTCGACCGATGAGAGTAGCGAGTTGTTGGAGAAACTGAGTAAGCAGTACGACAATCTCTATGCCACTTTTCTTCCGATGGATGCCAAGTACACCAGTCGCAAGAAAATGTGTCTGACCGTAGCCATCAAAGCCGCTAAATACGAGCATCTTCTCTTCTTAGACGCTGATTGTGAGCCAAGTAGCGACAAGTGGATTGCCGAGATGATGAACAACTACGTCAACGGCACCGACATCGTTTTAGGCTATAGCAAACGTGAAACGAAGAACAATTTCTTAGGTCGTTTGATCCGCTACGACAGTGTTACCAACGCGATGCACTTCATGGGAATGGCATTCCGTGGCGACGCTTACCGTGGAACAGGCAGAAACCTGAGTTACAAAAAGAGCCTCTTCTTCAATGGCAAAGGATTTTCTAACCACCTCAACCTCATCGCAGGCGAAGACAGTCTCTTCATCCAGGATGTGGCAACGAAGAAGAACGTGCGCTGCGAAACTCGTCAAACTGCCACAACGATCAGTCACCGTGAAGAGACGAAAAAGTCTTATTGTTTTCAGAAAGAAGACCAGCTCAAAGCGTTCTGCAGATACAAAAAGGGTGTGCGTTTCAGCATTTTCTTTGAAAATTTCACTCGCATCCTCTTCTATCTCGCCTTCGTCGCCCTCATGGCATTTATGTTGATCAAGCAAGAGTGGATCATGGCTCTCATCGCCCTCCACATCTTCTTCTTCAGATACATCACGCAGGTAATCATCATCCGCAGAACGGCTAAGTTGCTGAATGAGAAGAACTTCTTCTTCAGCATTCCGCTGTTGGATTTCATTCTTCCGTTCATCTCTTTGCATTTGCTGACATTCGGAAGAACAAAAACTCGCAAAAGAGTGTAAATCAGATTTTTAAAGTATCAAAAGACGTTTTAGTCATGAATACATTAGAAGATAAAAAAGCGGCATTCGCTCGTCTGTTAGACATTATGGACGAGTTGCGCGAGAAATGTCCGTGGGATAAGAAGCAGACTTTCGAGTCGCTCCGCCCCAACACCATTGAGGAGACCTACGAACTCTGCGATGCCATCATGAAGAAAGACATGAACGACATCCGCAAAGAGTTGGGCGACGTGTTGCTCCACGTTGTGTTCTACTCTAAACTGGCATCCGAGACCAACTCGTTCGACATTGCCGACGTCTGCAATTCACTCTGCGAGAAGTTGATTTTCCGCCATCCTCACGTGTTCGGCGACGGTGCGGCCAAGACAGCAGGCGAGGTCGAGCAGACTTGGGAACAGATCAAGCGCAAGGAGAAAGATGGCAATAAAAGCGTACTCTCTGGTGTGCCAGAAGCATTGCCAGCCCTCATCAAAGCCTACCGCATTCAAGACAAAGCACGCAACGTCGGCTTCGACTGGGAAGACCGTTCGCAGGTGTGGGACAAAGTCTACGAGGAGATAGAAGAGTGGAAAGCCGAGGTCGAGGAAGAGGACAAAGAGAAGATGGAAGAGGAGTTTGGCGACGTTCTCTTCAGTCTGATCAACACGGCACGACTCTATAAAATCAACCCCGAGAACGCTTTAGAGAAGACCAACCGCAAGTTCATCCGCCGTTTCAACTACTTGGAAGAACACACCCTGAAAGCAGGTAAAGAGTTGAAAGACATGACGTTGGAAGAGATGGACGAGTACTGGAATGAAGCAAAAAAATTAGAGAGAGAAGGCAAACTTTAAGCCCTCTTTTTCAAGAATCAAGAATAAAACAATAAAATAAACAGATAATCAATGGCAAAAGAACTTACTCCACGCAGTGAAGACTATTCACAGTGGTACAACGACTTAGTTATCAAGGCCGACCTTGCTGAAAACTCAGCAGTCAGAGGTTGTATGGTCATCAAACCCTACGGCTACGCCATCTGGGAGAAGATGCAGCGCGAACTCGACCGTATGTTCAAAGAGACTGGACACGTCAACGCGTATTTCCCTTTATTCATTCCTAAATCGTTTCTCAGCAAAGAGGCAGACCATGTGGAAGGCTTCGCTAAGGAGTGCGCCGTTGTTACCCACTATCGTTTGAAAACCAATCCAGACGGTTCGGGTGTCGTAGTAGACCCAGACGCTAAGTTGGAAGAGGAACTCATCGTTCGTCCAACCTCAGAAACCATCATCTGGAGTACTTATAAGAACTGGATCCAGTCTTACCGCGACCTTCCAATTCTCTGCAACCAATGGGCTAACGTCGTTCGTTGGGAGATGCGTACTCGTCTCTTCCTCCGTACTGCCGAGTTCTTGTGGCAAGAGGGTCACACCGCTCACGAGACCTACGAAGAGGCTGAGGCTGAGGCACAAAAGATGTTGAACGTCTATGGCGACTTTGCAGAGAACTTCCTCGCATTGCCTGTCATCAAGGGTGTGAAATCCGAGACGGAGCGTTTCGCTGGAGCAGTCGACACCTACACCATCGAGGCGATGATGCAAGATGGAAAGGCTTTGCAATCAGGAACTTCCCACTTCCTTGGACAAAACTTCGCAAAGGCATTCGACGTGCAATACCAGACTCGCGAAGGCAAGTTAGACTATGTTTGGGCTACCTCTTGGGGTGTTTCTACCCGTTTGATGGGTGCGCTCATTATGGCTCACTCCGACGACAACGGATTGGTTCTTCCTCCAAACGTCGCACCTATTCAAGTAGTCATCGTGCCTATCGCAGTGAAGAAAATGACTGCCGAGATGAATGCTAAGATTGACCAAATCATTGCCAACCTCAAGGCTTTGGGCATCTCTGTGAAATATGACAGCACCGACGCTAAGACTCCAGGATGGAAATTCCACGAGTATGAGTTGAAGGGTGTGCCTGTTCGTCTTACCGTTGGTCCACGCGACTTTGAAAACAACACCATCGAAGTGGCACGCCGCGACACCTTGGAGAAGAGCAACGTCAGCATGGACGGCATCGAGGCATACGTCAAGAACCTCTTGGACGAGATTCAAAAGAACATCTACCAAAAGGCATTGAACTACCGTAACTCAATGATCCGCACCGTCGACACCTACGAGGAATTCAAGGTGGAGATCGAGAAGGGTGGATTCATCCTCGCCCACTGGGACGGAACAGCTGAGACAGAGGCTAAGATCAAGGACGAGACGAAAGCCACTATCCGTTGCATTCCGTTCGATTCTTACGTTCCAGGCGACAAAGAGGCTGGCGTTGATATGATGACAGGCAAGCCATCTAAATGTCGCGCACTCTTCGCAAGAGCATACTAATGGTAACACGCTAATAATTAGCGTATTAGCAGACATAAACAGACAATTGAAAATAGCATGAGAAAAATCACGATTCTATCACTCTTGCTTCTTTTAAACAATATTTTAATGATGGCGGAGGACACGATTACGAGTGTCCTCCCTCGTCATTTTTATGAGGCACGACAAATTCCGTTCTTGGTGGAGCAACAGACCAACAGCACACGAGACAAAAACCGCACACTCTATTTCTCGCCCGAAATCACCACTTTCGCTCGCGACGCGGAGTATTTTCTCCCCTACACCGAGGGCTACACTGCACTGGGATTTCACCTCAACCCCACCTTCACCTATCGTGCCAATAAGACCTTTGAAGCCACTGCAGGTATCCACTTGACAGGCATCGCAGGCGACCATACAAAGATACGGGAAGTCGCCCCCATCGTGCGCTTGCAATACACCCCAGCAGACTGGATTTCGATCGTCGGAGGTTCGCTCTACGGCAATCTCTGCCACAACCTCTACGAACCCATGTACGGCTTCGACCGCTACTATCGAGACAACCAAGAGATGGGATTGCAGATCTTCGCCCACACAAAACACTGGAACACAGAGGTTTGGTGCAACTGGGAAGACTTTATCGAAATTGGCTCTGAATGGCAAGAAAAATTCACCTTCGGATGGGTTAACAACTTCAAAATCACCCCATTCCAAGATACCACCACTCGCTTTGAAATTCCGCTCCACCTGATGATGAACCATCGAGGCGGACAAATCAATACTTTGGCAGACACCTGCTTGGAGACCTTGGCAAACATCGCTGCCGGACTCGCTTTTCAGTTTGAAACAGCACGCACGCAGACACGCTTTGAAGTGCCTTTCTTCCTCTTCTCCAACCGATCTAACGAGGAACACATCCACACCCATTTTAAAGATGGATGGGGCATCTACCCACAAGTAACCGTGCAGAACAACCACCCCAAGCACCACTGGTCTGCCACCCTCGGCTACTGGCACGGACAAGGATTCGCTGCAGGACGAGGCAGTTACCTCTTCCAATCTCGCAGTTATTTCGACGACACTTTCGAACGCAAATATCGAGACATGGCGACTATCAAAGCCACCTACTGTCTCAACAAAATCTTAGGTTTCGAAGCCCAAGCCTACTACGATTTCTCTGAGCCAGGTATGGAATACGCCTTCGGAATCTATCTCTTTTTCGACCGCGATTTCAGAATCCACACTTTCAAAAAGAAGAGCGTCAAGGAAGATTAAACATTGACTTTTATTAAAAAGATGAGAAATACGACAAGAATAAATAGGTTCAACAACACTATTCAAAAGCAGTTTCCAAACCACACGCTTTTGAACAGCCACAACCTTGTCCGTTTATTTCTCATTTTCTTCATCACATTTTTCTCTTTAAACACCTTTGCCAAAGAAAAAACACGCATCACCGAGCGAGGCTCTTCCCTCTTCTACCGCAGTTGGCGTTATCCACAAGTAGTTGACAATCAAAAAGATAAAGAAGACGAAAACTTGGCAAAAAATACAATAGCCAAAATTCTTCCCGACAGCACGATGATTGCGCAAAACGATTCTATTAATAATGACAATACTAATAATCTCATTGCCCAACATTCTCCAGAAACAGAAGAAGCAGACAAGGGTGAAAATGGAGACAAAGACCATTTAGCAGATGATATTTTAAGTGGAGGAAAGTCTCCTGATAAAGATTCATTAAGTCAAAACCCTGAAAATGAGGGTGGTAGACAAAATGGAAAAAAAATACCCGCTGTCTGCGTTTTGTATTTCAAATTTGACCAATCAAACTACACGCGCGATTACAGTGCCGAGATAGACACAATTCTGCAATTCATTGATTATCACCAAGGTAAGGATTTCTTGCTAACTGCCCATACCGACGAGCGAGGCACGGTGGCATACAATCAAGCCCTCTCTGAGCGACGAGCCAAGCAACTCTTCAAAACCCTCGTCGAGCGTGGTGTAGACCCTAAACGGCTCACCTGCATCGGTCGGAGTGAGTTAGAGCCAGCCATTCGCAATGCCAAGACGGAACGAGAACACCAACTCAACCGTCGTGTAGTCATATCCGTCAAAGAGTAAGCACACAGAACCACACATAAGAGCGTGAGAAACAGACTATTACATACCATTCTCCTTTTGCTGAGTGTTGTAACAATCAATGCGCAGCAAGATCTGTTTTTCACACAGCAACAGTTTTCGCGAGGCAATATCAATCCCGCAGGCGTCGGCAACACCGGCGATGTAGACCTCTTTCTTTTGGGCAGACTGCAGTGGATTGGCGTGGACAATGCGCCCCACACGATACTGTTCAACGCCACCAATTACATACCCAAGATACAGTCGGGTGTCGGATTGACGGTAGCCTACGATGCCTTGGGAGTAGGTCATCGCACCACTGAGGTGAAGGCAGAATATTCCTACCAAATCGACCTCACGCCAAAGTGGGTTTTGTCGTTGGGAGCCTCGGCAGGCGTGTTTGTGGGAGTTTATAATCCAGGAGAAAATAAACTCACCGACGAAAGTGAGCGAAAAGATTATGACAATTTGCAGGACAAACAAAGAAAAATCTCGCCCGATTTCAATGTCGGAGTTGAAGCGACCTCTGTAGATTGGACCTTTGGTGTATCATGCACCCACCTACAGAACGCACAATCAACCAGTTACAAGTCCGACAGACATTTCTACGCCTACGCCATGCGAGCCATCAATCTGCACACCAATTGGGATTTGTTGATCAATCTCGCCTATATGAATCGCAATAAAGTTCACTTGGCAGAAGTCGGGTTGTTAGCCTTTTACGACCGCTTTTTGTGGGGAGGATTTTCGTGGCGGCCCGACCTTGTCAATGGTTGCAATCCCTCCTATCTATCTGTAATATTGGGAGTTGAGTATCGCATCTTCCGCATCGGCTATGTCTATGAATGTGGCATAGGCAGTCGCAGCACCCTCCCTTCGAACACCCATGAGATTCTCTTGTCTTTTCGCATAGCAAAATAAAAAACGAAGACAGAACAACACGAGGGTATAAAATTCGTTACTAAAAACTGCACCTTAATTATAGAAAAATTCTTAAATTTGCGGATAAAATCTGTAATAGGGTTTATCAGAAACAGGTATTGAACTGAGACATAGAAACTTATGAAACAAAATATGTACGCCTTAAAACGACTTATTCGAAGATTTATCACAGCACTCGTGGTTGCGACCGTGGCATTTCCTACCCAAGCCCAAGACGGCGACCAACTCAACCTCGACTTTTCCAAAGGCTGGGACGGCTGGAAGCAATACTATTCATATTGGAGACCCGAGGATATGTTGAATTCAAACACTAAGAGTGTCTTCACATTGGCTCAATATGATAGCATAACAAAAACGTGGGGATATGGCAACTGTTTTTCTAATGTTTATCAATGTATAGATGGAACCACCGCCGCCGATTGTGGCAAGGGAAATTTCCTACTTGGAACAGCAGCAGATGGAAACAACAGACTTTGCGTAGAAGTTGCAAGTAAAGTAGATGAATGGGGTGTTAGAGACCCGAACACAAACTACAATAATAATAAGCCATTAGGATCCTTCACAATCTTCACATCAAAAGAGGTTGACGGATTGATGAAAGATGGAGGAAGTCGGTGTACCCCTCTTTATACGATTCCAGACGGAACGTCTTATAAAGGCTCTGCCAGATTAGGAAATCCAGGTGTTTGTGAAACTGGTAATAGTGGAAATTATTATAATTGCGAGAGGTGGACTTACGGAGCCACTTCAGAAAAATTGGAGTATGAATTTACCGTAACTGCCAAAAGCACAATTCTACAACTCTCATACGCGGTTGTTTTAGTTGAGCCTACCAATAATGCGCATACGGGTGATGCTTATCCAGGAGCAGGAGTAAACGTTTCTGTATATGATGAGAACGGTAACACCTACACAATTCCATGTTCCGACTATTTTGGAAATGCCAACTCATCAGACTTCTCACTAAAAAGTTTTGATTCCAATTCAGATTGTGCGAACAGAAACGCATTAGATGGAGACAAGGCAACTTTTAAGCCATGGGAAAACAACATATACGATTTAAGACAATTCATAGGTAAAAAAGTAAAAATTAAAGCATACAATCATGATTGTTTAGTATACAACGACATCTATAACAACACTAATAGTCGATGTAATGGAAAAAATCGAATTTCGCGTTTGATGGCAGGAGGTCACTCCTCCCACATGTACATCACAGGAGCAGCGCAAGAGATGCGTATTGATGTAGACAACTGTCCTGACGACGACCTTGTCCGTATTTATGTTCCAAGTGGTTTTGGCAAAGGAAACTATATATGGAAAACGAGTGATGGTACAGCGTTAAAAGAGTCTGGTACTAAGAACGCCTACACCGACTATTATGCCTACGTTAAGCGTTCCGAAATTCAAGACATCGACTATATCTGTACAATTACAGGATCAAACAGCGACTGTGCAAGTATTACAGTAAAAACTCGTATCGCTAAAGAGCCTATCAAGTCTGAAGTGAAGGCTTTGCGTTCTTGCTACAACAGAGTTACCTTCTCCGATACTTCTT
>CAVJCT010000018.1:0-8914 GCA_963648205.1 Flexilinea sp. | reverse complement strand
TCAGCACCTACCTTGTCTACACGGAGAAACGTCAAAGCCAAGGTCGTGTTGACTGTGTCGTTGAGACGAAAACTAACATCTACATCTTTGAGTTCAAATTAGACGGTACAGCAGACGAGGCTTTGCAACAAATCAAAGAGAAAGGTTATGCTAAGGAGTATCTTTCCGATGATCGTCCAATTCGCTTGATTGGGTGCAGTTTCTCATCGGAGACGGGAACGATTGGGGAGTGGAAGTGTGAAAATTTATAGAGGAAAATTTTATGGATTAAAGAGCTATGATAAATGTGACAACGCTTGTGGAAAATTGCTACAATGCACTTCCTGTTGAAATGCGAAGGCAATCTTGGAAATATACAGATCATGGTAGAAAAGTGTTGAATTCTGAGGAAGAACTCAATGCGTATCTTGCAGCATATGGTGAGATACACATTGTGAAGTGCTATGCGGCTCTGCAAAATTTCCCATTTGAAGATTTGAAAGTGTATTCGTATGAAATTTTTGATTGGGGATGTGGCCAAGGTGTTGCAACTTTAACTTTGTTAGACATGCTTCGTGAGCGAAACTTGTTGTCTGGTTTAAAAAAAATAACGTTGGTGGAGCCTTCTTTACCTGCTTTGAAAAGAGCTAAGCAATGGACGGAACATTTCGCAAATCCTGGTGTAGACGTTTTTGATGTGAATAAGTTTATTCCATCTTCGGAGGTTGATTGCATGGATGAGATTTCGTGTGCCACCCAAGTTTCGATTAATCTGATGTCTAACATTTTGGATGTAAAATCTATAAGCCTGAAATGGTTGGCCAAGAAAACCTCAACTTTGGCAGTCAGAAATTATATGATCTGTGTTGGACCAAAATTCGGCAAAGGAACAAACACGCGAATTGACGACTTTTGTGGATATTTTAACAAACCGGATTATTTCTCTGCTATAAGTGCTTATCCATACGCATATACAACAAAATTTCATCATCCATTTGGATTAGAAACGCGTTGTTTCCTGCATCAAAAAGGAACCGGCATCATTAATTCGTATTCTGAATGTGCTAAGGAAGAGGATTTTTCTGACGATTACGAATATGCGACAACCTGCTTAAAAGGAATTGTGAGCGATAATCTTTTTCGGCTATATAATGTAGTAAGAACAAAATGTCAAATGTCATACGACATATTCTTTCGTCCAACTATTGGTTCTGATGTCGTCGATTTAGTATTGACAAACGTAGGGAAAGGCATCGTGTTGCTAAATGTGTGTGAAGATATTAAGAGGTTAGAAGCGGAGTTTTGGCGGATAAGAACGATAAAATCACATATATTCGATGTCGTTCTTAAAACAATAAAATATGATTCTATCATAAATAAAAGTGCTTTTAATTACATAAAGGTAGGGTTGTACATACCCAATGTGTCAGATGAAGAAATGAGAAAGTCAATCTCCGATGTAAATAAAAGTTTGAATGAAAATATTAATAACAAAGAGAATCAAGAAGAGAAAAACTTCTTTGAACACTTCATTTTTTTATCTGACAATGAAGACCCTATTATCTCATTAAATCAAATAAAATTTAAAAATTTTAAGTCATATTACTATGATGAATTCGTGAACACTATTGTCGGTGATTGGCATTCATATAAAGACGGAAACACTAATTTCAAACTGAGTAAAATGCAGGAAAAGATAGTTGGAGAACAAAACCAAAGAATACGTTACAAGGGTATTGCGGGATGTGGAAAGACTCAAATCGTTGCTAATCGTGCAGTTATGCAACATTTGAGAACAGGAGAAAAAGTCT
Organism: Flexilinea sp.; assembly: GCA_963648205.1. Lineage (GTDB taxonomy): Bacteria > Bacteroidota > Bacteroidia > Bacteroidales > Paludibacteraceae > UBA1181. Next base: position 7,124 of record CAVJCT010000018.1, on the reverse strand, counting down.
TAATCATTACATTTAATATTACGCTTATTCAGTATATAAGAATGCGAATAATGCAAGTGTAAGCTGATTTTTCTACGAGAATGTTTGAGATTGTTAATTATCATCAATTTTTTAAGTCGAAGGCAAATTTGTATAGGAACAAAAAATTGACATTGGCAGATTGGGATGACAAAAATTTTTTCAGTAGTGTTTCTGATAAAATTCAAAGATATAAGACAATCATTATTGATGAAGTACAGGATTTCAAAGAAGAGTGGTTGTATTCAATCATCACTTATTTTCTAACAGAAGATGGTTCTATTTCACTTTTTGGAGATGGAGAACAAAATATATACGATCGAGAGCTGGAGAAAGAATCAAAGATGCCACCAATGAGAGATATGAAATTCTTAGGAAGATGGTCTAAAATCAATGAAAGAATATCCATGCGCATTCAGAATCCCCAAATTGCTACATTAGCATCTTTGTTCGCTAAACAGTTTGTGTCAAGTGAAATTCAGCCAATCCTGTTACAAGAGAATTTGTTTGACAAATATTTCGTGAAATATTGGATTGTCGATTCTGAGAAAAGTAAAGAGGATTTGGCAAAAAACATAAAATGGATTATTGACATTCATAATCTTAAGACTAAGGATGTTGTTGTCATGGCAGAATCTATAAAAATAATGCGGGATTTGGCTTACTATTATACTAAGGAAACCAATGAAAAAGTTATGCTATCCTTTGAGTCTAAAGAACAATATGATGAGATTTGCAAAGGAGGAGTGACTAATTTAAAGAATAAGGACATAGAGTCTGTAAGAAGAGCAGCAAAAACACATTTTACAACCGATTGTAAAGAGTTGAAGATGTCTACAATTCAAAGTTTCAAAGGTTGGGAGTCTGATTCAGTGATATTGTTCTTGGAAAAAGAATATGATGAAACTAATGATTCAGATAATTTTGGCGAAGAAAAGATAAATAAGCCGGCTCTAATCTATACAGCTCTTACGCGTGCAAAAAGTAATCTGTTTATAATAAATCTTGGAAATGAAAAATATCATGAGTTCTTTAAAAACAAAGTTCAAGAAAGTTAAAAAACTGTTATGCCCACCAACAAAAACGCTCTGACTCGCTACAAAATCCTTGACGATTTGCTCGCCAATCGTTATCATGCTTATACGTTGAATGATTTGACGGAGGCTGTGAACGACCGACTGGTAGAGATTGAGGGTGGAACGGTTACGCGTAGAACCATTGAAAAGGATATCAACGACATTGAATTCAAAATGTTCTATGCGGACATTGAGCGTTATCGTGACGAGCAGGGTAGACAATGCCTGCGATATGCTGATTCGACATTTTCTATCTTCAAGAAGGCAATGTCGGACGATGAGAAGTATCTCCTGAAAGAGGCGTTGCGTATGTTGGGACAGTTCCAAGATTTGCCTAATTTTGAGTCGCTCGAACGGTTGCGAGCAAGTCTCAACGAGAAAGAGAAAGTGGAAGACCGTAAGATTGTCTCCTTCGCAAAAAATCCATTGGAGGGGACAACGGTGTTCGGAGAAATATTCAATGCCATATCCAACAAGCAGGTGATTCGTGTGCATCGCCACACCTTCAGCAAACCCGATGAATGTCTTGAGGATGTCGTTTATCCATACCTTTTGAAGGAGTATAACAAAAGATGGTTTCTTTTTGTTGGAAGTGTGGAGACTGGTAAAATCATCAATATCGGTCTGGAACGCATCGATGAAATTGAGCCTCTTCCTTCTATGCAATACGTTGAGTATGACGGAAGTATAGACGAACTTTTTGATGACTATATTGGCGTTACGCTTGAGGATAGTCCGCTCTATAAGATCGTTTTCTGGGTGAGCGACAGGTCGAAAGACTACGTGTCGACCAAACCACTACACGATTCTCAAAGGAACATCAAAGGAGAACGGGAGGCGCAGTTACGCACTCAATATCCATTTCTTGAAAATGGTTGTTTTTTCGAGATTGAGTGCAAGGAGAACTATGAGTTGATTCGCGAACTGATTTCTTTCGGATCGGCATTGGTTGTTGTATCTCCGTCTGAGATTCAGAGTAAGGTGAAAATTCAGATCGAGGAGATGAAGAATAGATACGATAAGGTATAGCCTACGAACATACGCTTCGTAATCGCATATTACCTTTGTATCGTCAAAAGAAAAACAGCGGTCTTTGACAAATCGAAATTCTGGAAGTGAACTTTGAACTTCGTCCGGCGTATTCGCTGGATGTCTTCTTGAAGCTTCGGCAACTTGAAGATGACAATGTTTTATCGTAAACTTTGCTCCCGTAGGGGTAAACGTCTTACGATATTATATATATGAGAGACGTCATCAGATTCCTGACCTCCTCTACGAGTTATGACTTCGTGTATACTTCGTGGGTGCGTTACATAAAGAAACGAATTTCCAGATATGATTTGTCATTGACTGCTTTTTAAAAGCATACAAAATGGATAAGACTTTCATTGCAAATATTGCTCGTCAGATGGAGACGAAAGAAGATCTCCTGATTGTTCTCAACTTTCTTAAGTGTTGTGAGCAGAACGAGGAATTGGATAAAATGACTCATCCATTCACAATACAGCAGTTGCAATATTATTGCAATCCTAATCACGATGAGATTCGCTACAAGCATTTTCAAATAAAGAAGAAATCGGGTGGATTCCGTCAGATAACAGCCCCAAAACGTGGTACATTCCAATTGATGCTTCATTATGTGAATGAGATTTTCAAAGCCCTCTATGAGCCGTCTGAATATGCGATGGGATTTGCAGAAGGTCGTTCGGTTGTGGATAATGCATTGAAACACAAAGGAATGAACTATGTCTTCAATACGGATTTGAAAGATTTCTTTCCGAGCATTGATCAGGCTCGTGTATGGAAGCGATTGCAACTCAAACCACTGAATTTTCCTCAGCCGATAGCGAACTTATTGGCAGGACTTTGTGCGATGCGTGTTGAAGAAGATGGTAAATTCCGCTATGTGCTACCTCAAGGCGCACCGACATCGCCGATTCTTACGAACATGATTTGCGATAATCTCGATCGTCGATTGGCAGGACTGGCTCGTCGTTTCAAACTCAACTATTCACGCTATGCTGACGATATCACATTCAGTTCGCAACATAATGTGTATCAGCCCAATGGCGAATTTCAGAAAGAGTTGAGGCGTATTATCGAGGGGCAAGGATTTACGATGAACGAGGCAAAAACTCGCCTTCAAAAAGTCGGTTCTCGTCAGGAGGTTACGGGCATTATCGTGAGCAACAAGTTGAATGTTACACAAAAATATGTGCGTAATATCCGTAACTTGCTCTACATTTGGGAGAAATATGGATATGATGAAGCCACGAGAAGGTTTTTGCCACACTATCATGCCGAGAAAGGTGCATCTAAACATCCCAATTTGGCAAATGTCTTAAATGGAAAGCTTCTCTATTTGAAGATGGTGAAAGGCGAAAAAGACTCTGTATATCAGCGACTTAACAATAAGTTTCAAATGTTAGACAGTTCGATGAATGATGCCAAATTTGCGAATGCAGATGAAGGTCTTCAAAAGCCGATGGATTCAAAAGAGATAGATGATTTTATAACCATGTTGGATTCGTTTATAGAATAGATGATGGATGAAAAACAGCGGAAGGCTGTCATAGAGAAGATACGAGTGCTTTCAACTCAAGACAAAGAGTTGGGCGCGGAGTTGCGGAAGATGTTCGGTGGAGCGTCTGCCGCTGTTCCTGTTTCTACAAATGTGGACGACACTCGTTTGGATGAGATGGGTAGCGACATTAAGAAAATACGAGAACTGCTTGGTATTCAGGCAGAATGTAGTCTGAAATACTCATTCGTTGCTAAGGAAAGATTGCGTAGACAATTAGTTATGGATAACCTGCGAATGGAGAATGCTGCACTTGATTTGAAAACGGAGGAGAATCTACGATTTTACAATTTTTGTGTGAACGCTTTCTATCAAATAGAAAATGTTATCAACTACTACTATTGTATAACATTCCCCAAAATCATTGATTTACAGAAAGATATTGAAACATATACCCAACGTGATAAGTATAATTTTAAATCAGGCGAAAACATTAAATCAGTAGCTGATATAACTATCAATTACAAATTGAATGCGTTTTGTAATAAGTTTTTTCGGCAAGAAAAAATAAAATATGATTACATAAATCTACGAAAAGTAAGAAATGAAGGTGCTCATCGTTGTTCTGTTATCATACAAGAAGATGATGAAAGCGACAAGCACTTGTATGATTTTTTGAAAGACCACACCATTAACGATGTTCGAGTTATCTTGATAAGACTCGTTAATGAGGTGGAAAAAAGAATGAAATAAATGTAGATGTATGAAAAATGAAGATTTACTAAAAGAACTTGGGCAGATAATACGAAAGAAAAGGTTGTTGCAGGGGTTGACACAGATAACACTCGCGAAAAAATGTCAAATGAATCGAAATTACATAGGCATGCTTGAAAGGGGAGAAAGAAATCCATCTTACTTATCGCTTTTCAAAATAGCAGAAGCTTTGGATATTGCTGTTTATCAATTAATTAAACCATAATAAAAAGTCTAACTTATGTCCCCCATCCCTCCTAAATTCCCCCTCCTCCTCCCCTCTGGCGAAATGGTTTCCGCTCAGGCTCCTGTCATCGTATCGGCAAGCCGAAGCACGGATATTCCTGCTTTCTATTGCGATTGGTTCTTCCATCGCTTGAAGGTGGGCTACTCGGTGTGGACGAACCCTTTCAATGGGGTGAAGATGTATGTGAGTTATGCGAACACGAGGTTTATTGTATTCTGGTCGAAGAACCCACATCCGCTGTTGGAGCATTTGGACGAGTTGGAGGAGCGTGGCATCAAATGTTATGTGCAGTATTCGCTAAACGACTATGTGTCAGAGGGTTTGGAGCGAAATGTGCCTCCACTGGACTTCCGTATTGACACTTTCAAACGGTTGGTCGACCGATTAGGGAAAGGTGGTGTGGTCTGGCGTTTCGACCCACTCGTTCTGACGGATGAGATTGACATTGACCGATTATTACAAAAAATAGAAAATATTGGTAATCAATTAGTTGGCTATACGGAAAAGTTGGTCTTCAGTTTTGCTGACATCGCTATGTATCGCAAGGTGAAGGCAAACTTGGATGCGAGTGGCGTGAAATACCATGAGTGGACGGATGCTCAGATGACAGAGTTTGCCGAGCGGTTGGTGGCACTCAACCAGTCGAACGGGTGGAACTTCGAGCTGGCTACTTGTGGCGAGAAAAACTCCTTCTCTGGGGTGGCTCACAACCATTGTGTGGATGATGCTTTGATGATTCGCCGTGCCTACCAAGACAAGGAGTTGATGCAGTTCCTTAAGGCTGAAACGCACTCGATGCCTCAGCCCGACCTTTTCGGCGACACTGCGCCCCTTCCTGCCGACGCTATTCTGCTCCCCAACGGTCAATATGCCACTCGAGGCGACAACCGAGACAAAGGTCAACGAGAGTTTTGTGGCTGTATGAAGAGCAAAGATATCGGTCAGTATAACACCTGCATCCACCAATGCCTCTACTGCTATGCAAACACGAGCGTAGAATCTGCTATGAAGAACTACAAAAAACACAAAGAAAATCCGTTCTGTGAGACTATTTTCTGACTTTATCTGCTGAAAAGTGTGGTGTAACGCACTAAATATGTGTCGAAAAGTGTAGTTTTGCAGTGCAAATAAGTGCGTAAAAGTGTGGTGAAAGGCATTGATGAGGCGCGTAAAAGTGTAGTTGCAGAATGGAAAGACTTGTATTACAACAACTTATAGAATGGAAGAATCGAAGGAATCGAAAACCTTTGATTCTGAATGGTGCTCGTCAGGTAGGGAAGACGTGGATTTTGAGGGAATTTGCACGACGAGAATACAAGAAGGAGGCGTATCTGCTATGTCGAAAGAATGACCTTGCCGAGCAGATTTTCAAGCAAGACTTTGATGTGGATCGGATTCTGCGTTCGCTAAGGGCGTTGACGGGGGTTGATATTACTCCAGGCGACACGCTGATTATCTTGGACGAGGTGCAAGAGATTCCCGAAGCGATAGAAAGTCTCAAGTACTTTTGCGAGCAACTGCCTGATTATCACATTGCTGTGGCAGGTTCTCTTTTAGGAATATCGCTCCATCGAGGGGTTTCGTACCCAGTAGGGAAGGTGAATGAAATAGCCGTTTATCCGATGAATTTTGAGGAATTCTTATTGGCGAAAGGTGAAACTGAGAAATATAAGTTGCTGAAAACGAGAGATTTCCAAACGATAAATCTTCTGCATGAAAAATTTGTCGACTTGTTGAGGCAGTATTATTATGTCGGCGGAATGCCCGAAGCGGTGAACGAGTATGTTGAAACGGGGGCTTTGAATGAGGTGCGTCGTATTCAGACGGAACTGCTGCGAGGCTATGAACAGGATTTCTCTAAACATGCGCCGAAAGAGCAAGTTGAGCGTATCCGAATGGTGTGGCGAAGTGTTCCATCTCAGTTGTTCAAAGACAATAAAAAGTTCGTTTATGGTGCGTTGCGTGACGGTGCACGAGCAAAAGATTTTGAGATGTCGATTCAATTGTTGTTGGATGCTGGATTAGTTTATAAAGTTCCTCGATGCACAAAAACCGCACTCCCATTGGACATCTACGAGGATCTGTCAGCCTTTAAACTCTATTTGATGGATGTCGGACTGTTGGGTGCGATGGTCAACACAGAACCCGTGCAGGTGTTGATGTCAAATCAGATCTTCTCTGAATATAAGGGAGGAATGACGGAAAACTATGTTTTGCAACAGATGAAAAGTAAGGGTGTTACACCAATTTACTACCACAAAGCCGACAATTCTCGTTTAGAGTTGGATTTCGTCATTCAAAAGGATGGAAAGGTTCTCCCCATCGAGGTGAAAGCCGAGGAAAACGTGCGAGCCAATTCGCTGACCACGTTGCTGAGTCAGCAACCCGACATGACGGCAGTTCGCTACTCTATGTTGCCGTATAGACAGCAAGGTCAGATGGAGTGCGTTCCTTTGTATTCAATTTAATCCCCTCGCTATGCTCCCCTTGTTATCCTCCAATTTAGCCC
>CAVJCT010000017.1:53719-71249 GCA_963648205.1 Flexilinea sp. | reverse complement strand
ATAACCGCCTGCGATGATTTTGTCAAATGTCTGTATGCCAACTGGGTACTTCATATCACATTGTTTTTTGTTTGTCAAAGATACAAAAAAAGAAGTACACCCCATAATGAAGCGACAAAGAGCAAAAAAAGAGGGCGAGTGGAATTCTCCACTCCGCCCTCTCAACCTAACAGGGATTTACAACTATGAAACTTACATCGTATTATTTCTTAATCAGATTAATCTCTGTACGTCTGTTCTTCGCACGGTTGCTCTCGCAGTCGTTCGGAGCCACAGGATTCTTCGATGTGCGGGTGTCCATAATGACTTGGTCTTCGAACGCACCGAAACGAACAATATAGTTGCGCACATGGATCGCTCTATCATAACCAACCACCTCATTGAAGTCCTCAGTTCCTACGTTACAAGTGTAACCGATGACACTGATCTGTGCCTGAGGGTTCATCTTCAAACAGTCGGCAATGAAGTGCATGTAGGATTGCTGCTCCTCCGAGAAGTGTCCATCGGATGATGAGAAGGCGAATCCGTATGAGTGCTTGATCTTGAGCGACTGCTCCAAATTAGGAATCGTCGATTTCTGAACATTAGCGTTCAAGCCCAAGAGTTTGTCTCTCAAATTGTCTGGAATCTCCATCTTAGCCGAATCGGACAACGCAGCGAATGCCTTCGTAGCATCTTCCAAAGCTGGCTTGTTCAGATAGTTGAAACGATCCCAATCTGGCAACTTGGAAATCATGTCCGCAACATCCTTCCATGAAGAGTCTGCTGCAGCTGAGTCTACTGATTGAAGCACCAACTGGTCTGCCAAGTTCACCGTGTCTTTCACGACCACCGTGTCTGCCAAAGGCTCTTCTGGCTTCTTACCAAAGGCGAACGTAACACCAATCTTCACTCCAGCAGCCAACATTGCAGCCTTATTCACCATATTGGAACTGTGGACTCCAGCATACTCACCTTCGTAATTGTAAAGAGATGCCTTATGGGATTTAACCAAGTCTGAGATTCCGTAATTACAATACAAGCCCCAGTACAACGCTGTACGGTCTGACAACCAGTGGTTCATGCCCAAATCGATATAGACAGCGAAGCCTAATCTGCGATTTTGAGAACCAGACTCATGGCTGGCAAAGCCAAAGCCATGGTGAGGCATATTTCCATACGTTACATTCTCGTCTGGATAGTAACCAGTACCCTCCAAAGTTCCTTCTGTTACCTCATAACGGTAGATGAAAGGGAAGTAGAGTTTACCACCGATACCCACCAAGAAAGAGGTGTGGTCATTGAAATCGCCACGGTTGTAGAAGCCGAGAGGCAACTCAAGGTCGTAGATGTGCTGTTTCTCCTTCCAATCGGTATAGTTCATACGGAACTCGAATGCACGATAGTTATTGATCTCGTCAATCTCGTTGAGAACATCAATTCCATTGATCTTAGACGATGATGAGTAGTAACTTACACCTAAGCCCGTACCCAAACCGGCGTACTTACCGAAAAAGTGGACATAACTAACATTGAAAGTACCACCGAAGCCAGGTTTTGAACTTCCTAACGATGGGTTGTGTCGCAGGGTATGAAGTCCGCCCCCCACATTCACATTGAGGTAGTTGAAATTATCATGGGCGTATGATTGTCCCCCACAGAGGAGGACAACCAAAGACACCGCAATTGCTTTTATCTTATTCATTTTGAGTTTACTAAATAATTACATTAACGGACAAGAACCTTACAGTATGCGCTTCTTCCCTCGAGAACAACCAACGCAACATACTCGCCTACTGGCAATGAGATGCTGTTTCTGTCAGATACTCTCTTAGTTGAGTAAGCCAAGACACCGTTGGCAGTGTAGACGAAGATGCGTGCTGAAGCAAACTCCTCTTCCGTGAGACCCTTCACCTCGAGTGTGAAATCTTCATTGGCTTTCGCAGGGTTAGGATATACTGCGATGCTGAATGGAGGCTCTACTCTATCGAAATGTTTCTTACATACGAAGAGTTCCTCGCCATCTACAGTTACCACCTTAACAGAGTAGTCGCCTTCCAAGCCACCTAACTCACAGTAGTACTGACCATTAGCACCATCGATCTCCTCGCCATCCTTATACCATTGATAAGAGACGAACATGTTGTCTGCATTGTTGCATACCACAACGTCATCCCACATCTTCAAGAGACGTGATGAACTGATGTTGGTTGAAACGGTGAACGCTGTCTTTCCGCTCTCCTTCTCTTTACCGAAGAATTGGAGTTCAACACCATACTCACCCTTGTCAACCCCCATAGGAATGTTGAGGTAGAGTTCGCCATTCTCGCCCAATTCGCCAGATTGCTCTGATGGGAATCCTGCTGCTACTGCCTCTTCTGAGAAGTAGAACTTGTATGACAATGGCTTACCACTGGTGTAGTTGTAAGAAACCTGAACCTCTTCACCCTCACAGTGGCGGCTCAAGAGAGCTTCCATATCTTCCAAAGTGAACTCGATATCTTGCTCTCTCCATTCAGGACGAACCACGATATCCTCGTCAATCATAGTCTCTGGAAGGTCTTTCCATTCAACGAAATCGTAACCCTCTTTCTCTGGATCTGCAGGTGGAACGATCGTATCACCATAGCCGAGTGTGTCGCGTTTGATTTCGTTACCGTCCTCATCCTCGAATACCAACTCGTAGTGGTTGACTGTGTATTGAGCGATCAGCTCAACATCCTTAGCAGGCATTGTGCTTGGTTGCTCAGGCGACCATCCTGCGAATGTGTGACCAACTCTTGTTGGTGTTACAGGTACGTTGACCTCTGCACCATACTTCAAGCTGTCTGAGTAGAGCAAAGAGTCGTTGTAGTCCTTGCAAGTGAACTCAAATTTAACAGTATCCCACAAAGCGTAGATTGTAACATTGACAGCTGGAACTGTAACCAATGTCTCATCCCAACCAGCGAATGTAAGTCCCTCACGACTGTCAGGAGTTGGAACATCGATAGTTGCGCCATACTCCAAAGAATCAGCGAAGTAAGTCTTAGAATCGTTTTTCTCTTTGTAGACGATGTAGTACTTGTTCAAGCTATATTGAGCCTCGCAAACCAAGTTGCTGTCTGGCATCGTAGCAGGCACTTCTGCCACCCATCCTGTGAATGTGTAACCTGTACGCTTTGACAATGTAGGAGCGGTAATTGCATTACCATAACCTACGAGATTTTTCGTACTTACAAAGTTCTCCTTCTCGTCATAATACTTGAAATTGAGGATGTAGGCGTTCTGCTTGTACTTAGCAACAACGGTGATGTTGTTGTCAGACATTGTGTCTGGAAGGGCAGGAGACCAAGTCTCGAATGTGTAACCCTTTCTCGTAGGACCTTCCTTAGCAACGATTGGCGTACCAAAGTCAACTGTGTCGGTTGCGAACTTGCTTCCGTCATAGTCATTGTAAGTGATGACGTATGCGTTGACCTTGTATTGAGCGATGAACTCAAGTGAAGAATCTGGCATAGAAGCAGGAACTTCCTTATCCCAACCTGTGAAGGTGTAACCCGTTCTTGAAACAGTAGGCTCACTGATGCTTTCGCCGTAAGTAACTGTTTGTTGAGCGATAACAGACTCGTCGAAGTCCTTGAAGACAACGTTGTGCTTGTTGATAGTGTACTTCGCAGTGAATGTCAAGTTAGAACTTGGCACTGTTGCAGGCACTTCCTTGTCCCAACCTGTGAAGGTGTAACCCTCACGAGCATCAACTGTAGGAACAACGATTCTATCCTCGAACTTGAGGGTGTCGCGTTGGATGACAGACTTGTCGTAATCTTGGAATGTGATAACGTAATTGTTACGCTCCAACACTGCGTAGAATGATGTGTCGCAAGCAGGGATAGTAGTAGGCAATACCTCGTTCCAACCCACGAATGAGTAGCCCTCGGCAACCTTCACCATGTTCTTACTTGGCTCTTGCAATGAGTTTCCGTAATCACCCAATGTCATGACGATCAAAGTACCGTCAGCATTGAAGAATGAAACCGTGTATTGGTTGATGCTGAACTGAGCCTTGCAAACAACGTCCTTTGCAGGGATTGTAGCAGGCACTGCTTCACGCCATCCATTGAACGTGTAACCTGTGCGTGCAGGCACGTTAGGCACATTCACAACCTCAGAGCCGTAAGGCAATGTGTAGGCAACAAGCACTGTGTCGTTGTAGTTCTTGAATGTGATGGTGTAATCCAACACTTTGTAGTTAGCGTAAAGGTTAGTGTCCTTAGCGATAACCTTTGCAGGAACCTCGTCCACACCCCAGTTAACGAACTCTCTACCCTCTTTTGCAGGAGCAGTAGGAGCAACAACTACCGAACCGTAATCAGCGTAAACATCCTTGAGGATGGTTGTGCTGTCATTGTCGTAGAACGTAACGTGATACTTGTTCACATTGTACGAAGCATAGATGATGGTATCCTTAGCAGGCATAGTGAATGGATGTTCAACAGCCTTTGCCTTATTAGCATCTTTATTATCTACCCAACCAGCAAATGTGTAACCCTCGCGAGATGGATTTTCTGTTGGCTTCTTCACACTAGCATTATACTCAACAGATTCAGTAGACAATTTTGTTCCATCATAATCCACATAGTAAACTGTGTAGGAATTGATGTCGTAAGTTGCGCAGAACGTAACGTTTTTAGCAGGGATTGAAGAAGGGATCTGTTCATTCCACTCTTTGAAAGTGTAACCCACTCTGTAACGCTCAGAAGCAGTTGGAGCATCCAACTTCGTTCCGTAGTTTGCGGTAACCGACTTGATAGTATCCTTCGTATTTCCACAATTAACGAATGTAACAGTGTACTTGTTAATGTTGTACGAAGCCTTTACAACCGTATCGTGTGCAGGCATAGAGAATCCAAATTCTATTGCTTTTGAATCCTTATCTACCCAACCAGCGAATGTGTAACCCGTACGAGTTGGGTCAGTTGCCGTTTTCTCTACTGAATTGCTATACTCTACAGAATCAGTGTACAATGTCGTTCCGTTGTAGTCTTTGTAGATAACAGCGTACTTGTTGATTTTGTAGTTTGCACAAATCGACAAATCATCAGCAGGCATAGCTGTCGGAACCGTAGTTTTCCAACCCAAGAAAGAGTAACCCTCCTTAGCATATTCCTCCTTTGTTGGAGCAACAATCTTAGTACCATAGTCTGCCTTGATATCTTTGATTGTTTTACCTTCTTCACAATCTAAGAATGAAAGCGTGAATTTCAGAATTTGATATGAAGCATAGACAACTGTATCTTTTGCTGGCATGTTGAAATGGAAATACACAACATTTGAATCTTTATCTACCCAACCAACAAATTTGTAACCCGTGCGATTTGGTTCATTAGGCACACCTTCGGGAACTATATCATCATAGTAGTAGGTATCCATATAAACAATCGTTCCATCGTAGTTTTTGAAGTAGATATTGTATTCGTTTCTTTGGTAGCTTGCACAAATCGACATGTCTTCAGCTGGCATTGCTGTCAGAATTGTCTGATTCCATTTTAAGAAAGAGTAACCCTTCTTAGCATATTCCTTCTCTGTTGGAGCGACAACCTCTGTACCATAGTCAGCCGTAATTTTCTTGATTATTCTGCTATCATCATCGCAATCAGAGAAAGTGATAGAGAATTGTAGAATTTTATAAGAAGCGTAGACAACTGTGTCTTTTGCAGGCATGTTGAAATTGAATTCTACTTTTTTTGAATTCTTATCCACCCAACCAGTAAATTCGTAACCCGTGCGGACTGGAGTAACATCAGTTTTCTTAACTACTGTATTATAATCGAAGGCTTCTTTTTTAATTTCAGAGCCATCGTAATTTCTGTAGGTTACACTGTATTTATTGACAGAGTAAACAGCATAAAGCGTTGTGTCATGATCAGGCATTTTAAATGCTGTTTCCATCAATTTTGTTGCATCATCCTTCTTGCCTGACCAACCTTCAAACGTATAGCCCACACGAGATGGTTTCTCCGATGGCACTGGCACACTCGCTCCAAAGTTGTATGATATTTCTGCGATTTGCTTGTCGTCCCAATCCAACAATGTCAAATTGTAAGAATTAACATTGTATTGAGCCGTCAAAGTCAAATCGTGCGCTGGCATTGTTCCAGAAAGTTTTGGAGACCAACCAGTGAATGTATGACCCTCCCATTCAGGTGTTGTTGCAGGAGCTTTTCCCGTGATATCAGTACCATACTCAACCTGCATAGAATCAAGTTTAGTTCCATCAGCATTCAAGAACTTGAGCGCGTATGAGTTCACAGTGAAGCCTGCCTCAAACTCAACATCGCTACATGGCATTTTGTATGTAGAGAAATCTATCTTCTCAGTACCAACATACCATCCAGAGAATGTGTATCCTAATGAATCTGGATCTGCAGGAGTTCCAACTGAAGCTTTTGACTTCACGCTCGTCTCACTAACCACTTTACCACCCTTCTTGAAGGTTGCAGTGAACGTCTTATTTGTCCAGTGAGCATAGTAGACAATGTCTCGCGCTGGCATTGTGGCTGGCACGGTCTCAAGTTCGCAACCTTCACAAATAGACCAACCTTCTAAATTGTAACATGACGATGTTGGCGTAGGTGGCGTTACAAATGAACCGTATGGCAGTGTGATAAACCTAGAATGGTCACCAGATTCATCCACTGCATCATCACCAAAACGAAACTCAAACGTGTAGTTGTTAATAGTCCAAACTGCGTAGAATGTTGTGTCGTTGCTTCCCATTGTGAATGGCAAAGTCGCCTTAGTCGCAGTTGCATCAATCAATCCATCTTCATCCTCATCCACTTTAGCAATAGCCCATCCTTCAAAGGTGTGTCCCTCTTTCACTGGATCTTTTGGAGCAGTAACATTAGAACCACATGCTACATCAGCAGAAGAGTATTCTACACCATCCGACATGAATCTAACTTTCTTCGTGATGATATTCCACTTAGCATAGAAGGTAGAATCCTTCGCTGGCATGGTTGCAGGAATTGTAACCTCATTTCCATCCTTGTCATACCAACCTTCGAAAGTGTAGCAATCCTTGGTTGGATCAGCGACAGCATCAATTGGTGTGCCATAGTCTTTCGTGATTGGATCAATCGTACTTCCACCAGCTGTTTCGAATGTCAATGTGTATTGGTTGATTTTCCAAACAGCATAGAGCGTTGTGTCATGGTCATCCATTTGGAAGCCCCATGCAACATTCGCAGCTGTCGCATCAGCCTTATCAGCCCAGCCTTGGAACGTATAACCCGTGCGAATTAATTCATCATCATCAATTGGTTTTGGCACGACCGTACCGAAATCCATTTTCCAAGACTTCTCTGTTTCGGTTTCTGAAATAGCACCTCCATTGGCTTTCAATGTCAAATTGTATTTGTTTGTCTCCCAAACAGAGTACAATACGCTATCAGCGTCTGGCATTGTAAATCCAAATTTGATCGCATCACCATCTTTCTTGTCAGACCAGTACTTAAATGTGTAGCCCTTTTCTTTCGGAGTCGTATCTTGTTGTGCAACTTCAGAACCACAATTGTGTTCAAACGCCTTGATCACATTGTTGTTTCTATCATAGTATGTGATAGTATGCTTATTGACGCTATACTTCGCAATGATAGTCGTGTCTTTTGCTGGCATGTCAAAGCCGAAAACCACCTTGTTACCATTGTCGTCAATGTTGTCAAACCAACCATCAAAGCTATAGCAATCGTGAGTTGGATGCGCATACTCTTTTACATCTTCATCATAAGTGTAAAGTGTGTCTTTGATTGTAGTTCCATCAAAACCATCCTTGAAGATCACATGGTATTGATTCTTAGTGAACTTCGCATACACAGTGGTATCTTTCGCTGGCATAGAGAAGCCAAATGTTACCTCATTACCAGCCTTGTCAGTCCAACCGTTGAAAGTGCGACCTGTTTTCTCTGCAGGATCAGCAGGCTTTTTCACCTCAGTATTGAACTCATACGCTGTATCTTTTACAATCTCATTAATCACAATATGCAAGTGATACTTCACACCCGTAGAGTCATACACAGCCTCATAGTCTTGAGCCTTAGTAACAGAACTTATCTCAGGCTTCCAACCTTTGAATTCATATTCATACTGATTAGTCGTTGCTCTGCTTGGCTTCTCGCACTCTGGAGTTGCTCCGTATGCCAATGTGTCTTTACACAACACCTTGCCATCATAATCTAAGAAACGAACCTCGAACGAGTCGATTGCAAAGTATGCTTTGAATTTCATATTGCCACTTGCCACCGTATCGAACGATGAAGTAGCAATCTTCGTCAAACTCTCAGTCTCCCAATACAAGAAATGGTGATTAGCAACCGGAGTGGCAGAAACTGTCACCTTGTCGCCACAATATACATTCTCACTTGAGAGAGATGCAGAACCCATCGTAGCGTCGTTGACAGACACCGACGCAGTGAACACCTTTTCCTTAAAATATGCTTGGAATGCAGTGTCTTGAGTTACCGTGAAAGTACGAGTAGCATCTGTAACACCATCATTCCATTTAACAAATTCGTAACAAGCAGAAGGAATAGCAGAAATTGTTGTGTCATTTCCGTACACACATGTTCCCATTCCTTTAACCTTTCCTTTCTCTGTACTATCTTTTTTAGTGTCTTCTACCGTTACAATAATATTAAACTCATCTTTTGCAAAATAAGCATAGAATTTCTCACTTTTTTCAACCTTAAAAGTATCTGGGTTCGCAAAAATCTTAACATCATCGCTCACTCGTCTCCAATAACTGATTTCCTTCAGATTCTCCATTCCATCAAGCACACCATACTGAACAACCGTCAACGTTGATGGTAAAGTGATGGTAGTAAGAGTATGAACCTGATAGAGTGCGTCCGTCGCAATCTTATCACAACCTTCCGCTATAAAGATTTCCAAAAGGAAACGTCCTTCTGGTACACGCACCAACGTTTTACCATCGGCAGTGTACAATGCTCCATAATCTTTATCAAGTTTGAAACATGTGTTCTTTTCGCTCAAATTGATAGTTGTCAATTTCGGACAATCTGTAATCCAACGATCACGGATTGTACATACATTATCACCTAACGTGAGAGAAGTCAAACTTGAACACGTTCTAAATGCTTCGTAACTTTTTCACCCTTCTTTTTGACATTCAAATTATATACAAAAAAGTCTGTCTTCATGCTCAAAAAAATCCTACCTTTTATATTTTTAAACAATTCACATTTCTAAAATCAAATATCAAGCGTTTTTCGCTATTTTTCTCAAAAACGTGAAAAATCGGCATCTCCAACAGGTCAAAAACGTGAAAAATCGTACCTTTGGGGAGGTCAAAAACGTGAAATAGTGTTGTTATGAAGAGAAAAATATATCAAAAATTGCTCAACTGGAAGAAAAACAGGAAGGGTGACGTTGCTATCCTCGTAGAGGGTGCTCGTCGTATCGGAAAGAGTTTTATCGTTGAAGAGTTCGCTAAAAACGAATACGACTCCTACCTTCTCATAGATTTCAGTCGGGTCAACCCCACCGTCATCGATTTCTTCAACAACTACTCTGATGATATCGATTCTCTTCTCGCTCATTTAGAACTTTACGGACGCAAGAAACTGACACCCCGCACTGCCAACGACGAAGAGGCTCACTCGCTCATCATCTTCGACGAAATTCAATTCTGCCCCAGGGCAAGGGCTGCCATCAAATATTTAGTGGCAGATCATCGCTTCGATTACATCGAGACGGGTTCTCTCATCTCCATCAAGAAGAACGTCAAAGACATCATGCTTCCTTCCGAAGAACACGCCATCGAAATGTACCCCATGGATTTCGAAGAGTTTCTCTGGGCTTTGGGCGACGAAATGATGATGCCCTACATCCAAGAGCGTTTCGAAAAGCGGATGCCTATGGAAGGATTCCACCGCAGGGCATTAGACTATTTCCGCCAATACCTCATCGTCGGCGGAATGCCTCAGGCTGTGCAAGCCTATGTCGATTCGCACGATTTTGAAAAGGTGGACGAGAAAAAACGCGACATCCTCTCTATCTACCGTAACGACATCCGCAAATATGCTGATAATCAGGAGACAAAGGTGGCTGCCATTTTCGAAGAAATTCCTGGTCAACTGCAACGACACGAGAAGAAATTCCGCCTTGCCGACCTGCAATCTCACGCTCGCATGAGAGATTATTCGGAGGCTTTCTTCTGGCTTTCTGATGCCAAGATCATCAACTGCTGCTACAACTCGACCGCACCAAATATCGGTCTGCGACTGAACGAAGAACGCACCACCCTTAAATGTTACATGGGCGATACAGGCCTCCTCATCAGTCTCGCCTTCGACGAACGTAGTATCGTCTCATCCGAACTTTACCAAAAACTGATGTTCGACAAGTTAGAGGTGAACGAAGGTATGCTGGTGGAAAACATTGTTGCTCAAATGCTTAAAGCGGCTGGTCATAAACTCTATTTCTTTAGCAAATCGTCTAACGCCGACTCAAACGAACGTATGGAAATAGATTTTCTCATCTCCAAACCGACCATCACAAGTCGCCACAACATCTCGCCTATCGAGGTGAAATCGGGCAGTTCATACGCTTTCTCGTCTCTGAAAAAATGCATCACAAAATACGAGAACGCACTTGCGACACCCTACATCTTGCACGACAAAGACTTGAAAGTGGAAGATGGCATCGTTTTCTTACCTCTTTATATGACACCTCTTTTATAGACATATTTTATAGTCAGAACGCTTTAAACAGTCCATTTCTATTCCTTCCGAAAAATTCTTTTCCCGAATTTTTCTCTCTTATTTCTTACTTCCGCTTGAAATCCTTATTTTTGAAAATGTCTTAAATTAAGAATTATTAAACTTAAATTCTATGCAATACGGATTCTTCGATGACGAACATAAAGAGTACGTCATCACCAAACCTGACACTCCCAAGTCGTGGAGTAACTACTTGGGTGATACCCGCTACGGCGCTATCATCACCAACAACGCCGGCGGTTATTCTTTCTTCCGCTCTTCTGTGCAAGGCTGCTTCCTCCGTTTGAAATTCAACACGGTTCCTTTAGACCAACCTGGACGTTACATCTACATCCACGATCTCGAGTCTAAGGATTTCTGGTCTGGCTCTTGGCAACCTGTAGGAAAACCGCTCGACAAATACAAAAGCGAATGTCGCCACGGCTCGGCTTACACGAAAATCTCTTCTGAGTATGCCGACATCAAGACGGAGACTCTCTATTTCGTGCCTAAGGGTCAAGAGTTCGAGGTTTGGAACGTCAAAGTAACCAACAACGGCTCTACTCCTCGTAAACTCCGCGCTTTCACCTACGCTGAGTTCGCTTCAAACTGGAACATGAACGATGATAGCAACAACTTGCAATACACGCAATATATCATCAAGACTGCCTACGAAAACGGCTTCATCGACCACGGTAACAACCTCTACATGCCTGAGGAGCCTGAAAACTTCCAGAACAAAGACCAAGCCCGCCACTCTTTCATCGGCGTCGTTGGCCAACCTGTTACTGGCTACGATAGCGACCGCGACAAGTTCATCGGTGCTTACCACACCTACGCAAACCCTATCTCTGTAGTCAACGGTCAATGTGGAAACACAGTTACTGAAGGCGACAACGGTTGTGGTACACTTCAAGTAGACCTCAACTTGGCTCCTGGCGAGACAAAAGAGTTCACCGTCGTTCTCGGTATCGGTAAGGCTGCTGTCGAGGGTAAGAAAGCTGCCGAACTCGTCTCTACTCCTGCTAAGGTAAAGGCCGAATATGAGAAGGTGGTCAGCTACTGGCACGGCCGTATCGAAGGTCTCTCAGCTAAGACTCCAGACGCTGCTTTCAACAGCATGATCAACATGTGGAACCCATTCAACAACCTCATCACCTACGCTTGGAGCCGCGCTGCTTCTTTGATCTACCGTGGTGAACGCGACGGTATGGGCTACCGCGACACCATCCAAGATATGCTCGGTGTCATCCACAATATTCCTGAAGAGGTGGTCGAAAGACTCGAACTCATGCTCACCGGTCAAAACTCTAACGGTGGTGCAATGCCTGTCGTTAAACCTTTCGCTCACAACCCTGGTCATGAAGCTCCTACTCCTGAAAACGAGTTCCGCTCTGACGACTGTATGTGGCTCTTCAACACCGTCCCTACTTACGTTAAGGAGTTGGGCGACATCAACTACTACTATAAGGTTCTTCCTTACTCTGATAAGGGCGAAGGCACTGTGCTCGACCACTTGCGCCGCGCTATCCAATTCAACCTCGACCGCTGCGGTAAGCACAACCTCCCTTGCGGTTTGAAAGCCGACTGGAACGACTGTCTCGTACTCGGTGCTAAGGGTGAGACGATCTTCGTGGCAATGCAACTCCGCTATGCCCTCACCGTCTACATCGACATCTGCCAACGCCTCAACAAACCTGAAGAGGTGAAGTGGGCTCAAGGTCACTTGGAGAAGTTGACAAAAGATATCGACGCTGCTGCTTGGGATGGCGAATGGTATGTCCGCGCTATCAAAGAAGACGGCTACATCTTCGGTACGAAGAACGACCCTAACAACGAGGGTACAATCTGGTTGAACCCTAACTCTTGGTCTATCATCTCAGGCCAAGCCACTGGCGAACGTGCCGAAACTGTCATGAACAGCGTCGAGAAGCGTCTCGCCATCGAATACGGTTTGGTGCTCTGCGACCCTCCTTACGAGAAGACTGAAGCCAGCGTTATCAAGGCACCTCTCTTCATCAAGGGTATGAAAGAGAACGCTGCCGTCTTCCAACACACTCAAGGTTGGGGTATCATGGCAGACTGTATTCTCGGTCACGGTAAACGTGCCTTCAAGAACTACAAGAACTACCTTCCAGCAGCCTACAACGAGCGCGCTGAGGTTCGCCAGATCGAGCCTTACGTATACGCTCAGACAACCTGCTCTACCTACAACATGCGTGCAGGTCAAAGCCGCTGCCCTTGGTTGAGTGGTACTGCTTCTTGGGCTTACTTCACAGCAGCTCAATACATCCTCGGTATCCGCCCAGACTACAACGGATTGCTCATCGATCCTTGTATCCCAGCTTGGGAAGGCTTCACCGCAACTCGTCGCTTCAGAGGCAAGACGGTCAACATCAACGTCAAGAACCCTAACAAGGTCGAGAAAGGCGTCGTTTCCATCTCTATCAACGGTGAGAAAGTCAACGGCAACGTCGTTCCTTTCGACAAGATGAAGGATGTCAACGAGGTAGAAGTTATCATGGGATAAAATTAGAAAAGAACGGTCAATTTTTTTTCAGACAGGGGGGAGGACGTTTCATCGTTCTCTCCTTTGTCCTTTTTTACACTTTGCTTACGCACACCTTTGCTCGCCACGGCTTAACGAAAAGGTTCACTTTCGTGCACCTTTTCTCGCCACGGCAAAGCCAAATAAATTTGTCTTTGCTCGTCTGGCTTAACGAAAAGGTATAAATTCCTACCTTGTTTGAAAAAATGTTAAAAAATTCCATTTCAAATGTTCCTATCCCAACTCATTTCTTTATCTTTGCTTTAGAAGAAAAATATAGTTCATGGCATTATCTTCTTTTTGGATATTCTGTGCGCTTAGCGCATTCCTTATATGCTGCATCTTTGCCGGTGTGCTCATTCCGAAAATTGTCCTCATCGCATTTCGCAAGAAACTGTTTGATGAGCAGGATGAGCGTAAAATCCACCATAGCACGGTGCCACGCTTGGGCGGTATCGCCTTTGCGCCTGTCATTCTTTTCTGCATCTCGTTCCTTCTCTTCGTTTCTTTAGTTTACGGAGACACTCGCTTGTTGGCTGATGTGAAAGGGAATGTCCTGCAACTGAGCGCGATAGCCTGTTCCCTCATTCTGATGTACCTCATCGGTATTGCCGACGACCTTATCGGTGTGAAATATCGTGCCAAGTTCGTGTTCCAGATCGCCTGCGGACTGCTTTTTATTGCAGCGGGCATCTATTTGTCCGACCTTCAAGGCATGCTCTTCCTCTACGAGATTCCTAAATGGGTGGCTTACCCCCTCTCCGTGATACTGTTCGTCTTCATTGTCAACGCCATCAACCTCATTGATGGTATCGACGGACTTGCCAGCGGACTAAGCGGTGTTGCCCTCTTTTTCTACGGCGTTCTCTTCCTCTATTTCGAAGATTACACTTTCTCACTGATAGCGTTCTCAACCTTAGGCACTGTAGTCCCTTTCTTCTATTACAACGTCTTCGGTAAAGTCGAGAAACAGCAGAAGATTTTTATGGGCGATACTGGTTCGCTCACCATCGGTACGATTCTCTGCTTTCTAAGCATTCGTTTAGCCAATACGGGAGCTTGTGGCGAGTCTTGTTGCCATCCTTTGGTGTTGGCGTTCGCTCCGCTCTTAGTCCCTTGTATGGACGTGGTTCGGGTCTTCTTCCACCGCATTCGCAACGGCAAGAGTCCGTTCCTGCCCGATCAGAATCATATCCACCACAAACTCTTGAAATTAGGCATGACCCAACGTGTCGCCATGATCACCATCCTGCTCTCTTCTACCCTTTGCATTGCAGCCTGCGTGGCTATGTCCTACTATTTCAACCCAACCATCGTCCTCATCGTCTGCGTGGTGGCATTCACCCTCATCAACGTTTGGCTGACGAGGGAAATAGAGAAAAAGAGGGGAAAACTGTGAAATTTTCACTTTTTTCTGAAAAAAGCTCATTTTTATTTGATTTTTACTTGACAAGCCCCTATTGGGAATCGTATATTTGCAAAACTCTTTATATGGAGTATTTTCAAATTTTAAAAAATAGAACAATGGGGCAGATCCTACTAAACTACAAAAAGCAAAAGAGTCGCTTAGGCGATGTAAAATCACACTTAGCAGAGTTATTGTTTATTGATGTCCTCAAATTAGCCTTTATTAACACTGAGTATGCCATCACAAAGCAACCAAAGGACTTTAAAGACATCTATAACAATGTTAAATTGACAAAGAAAGAACTCTCGGAAATTTACAATCCATCCGATATTTCTGGTGGCATCGTTCCCGACGCTGCAATTACAAACAGAAGGACAGGAAAGACCATTTATGTTGAAATAAAACGACAAAATGGTTGGGTCGAAGGGAAACCTAAATCGGCAGGAAGAGGCAACGCTCATGAACGCCTCTGCAAATATTTTATGCCTGGAATATTAAAGAGACTACAAAAGGCAAGCAAAATAACAAAAAGCGAATTTCCTATTTGGGCAGTTTTTGAAGGTGATATCACAAGAGACCCTATTCATGTCAGAGAGATAACATGTTGGTTTGAAGGTCATTTGGACAACCTCTTCTTTTGGAGAAAGACGAATGACGCAGTGTCTTTAATCTCTCATTTCGAGAACCATATTAAACCATTGATAGACTGATTAAAAACACAGCAAGGATAAATCCTATGGAATTCATCCTTGCTTCTCTTCATCAGTCGGAACATCTAATCCCCAGACACTCCACCCTTCTGGCTTGTGTCTCGCAAATAATTCTATCTTTTTCTGAGAAGGGAACATTTTCTCTATGTCGTGAAGCACTTCAATCGGCTTCGCACTATGCTCCGTGCGTGGCACTCTCACCAACTGCTGAACATTTCTCGCCCCTCGAGGCTGTGGAATACGTCCCTTTTTAAAAATCAAACACAATTCACAATTAGACAATGTATATTGCCCAGGATTATGATTGCACTTGTCCCATACAAAACCGACTGTTTTGTATTCAAAGCCCCACGCCTCTCCTAATTTTATGCCTTGCGCAAGATGTGGATTCGTCACCCACATAAACAAAAGACAATCATCTGCGCAAATCTTCTGAATCGGCATCTTCATCAGTTCTTTAGTCTTCACTGTGGGATATTTGAAATTGGCTGCACTGATAAAGATTCCCTTCTCCCAGCCTTTATTCTCCGACTTTATCGAAGAGCGGTCATACTGCATCTTTCCACCATAATCCCACGGTGGATCGCAATAGATAATATCAAATTTTTCATCTGGCAACTCCGGATAAAACTCTGGCAAATCATTCACCTTCGTCTTCTCTTTTTGCTTAGGCGCATATAGAGTATAACCCGAAATATCAGATTCATCTTCTAAAGTTTCCTTTTTCATCTTCATTTCCTTTGTCTCCAAATTTACAATTTTACTAAGCAAAAATTCTCCCTTATTTTGCATTTTTTCACACTTCATCAAATTCCGTTATCACTCAAATTCCATAATTTCGTACCTTGAAAAGTATAAATGACTGATAACGAATTACTGATATGACACTCAAAAACTGGCTCGCCCTCATCGGCTTGACCTTCTCTACTTTTATATTCAATACCTCCGAGTTTATTCCTATCGGACTGCTCACCGACATTGCAAAGGATTTTCAGGTTACCGAAGCGGTTGCGGGTATGATCATCTCCGTCTACGCTTGGATTGTGATGCTCCTCTCCCTGCCCCTCATGCTCATCTTCTCAAACTGGGATTTGAAGCGACTCATGGTCGCCGTGATGGCAGTCTTCGTAACGTTCCAATTTCTTTCTTCAGCCTCAACAGGCTATTACATGCTGATGTTCGCTCGTATCGGTGTCGCCTGCTCGCATTCCATCTTCTGGGCTATCGTCGCCCCCCTTGCCTGCCGTATCGTCCCCGCCGAGAAGAAACCCATCGCCCTCAGCATGATCGTTACAGGCTCTGCTATTGCAATGATTCTCGGTATGCCGTTGGGCCGTGTCATCGGACTGCATTTAGGCTGGAGAATGACCTTCCTCACCATCGGAATCTTCTCCGCTGCCATTCTCATCTACCTCATCATCGCTCTTCCACCAGTGCCAAGCAGAGGCAGTTTCTCCATCAAAAAACTACCGATTCTTCTGAAGAACAGACTTCTCGTTTATTTCTTCCTCCTCACAATGGGTATCGCCACTGCCTATTTCGAGTGCTACGGCTATATCGAGCCTTTCTTGAAACAGGTGGTGGGTATGTCCGACCAGAGTATCACCTCCGCACTGATGGTCTTCGGTGTGGCTGGATTGGTCGGCAGCTACATCTTCTCAAAGTTCTACAGTCGCAATCCGCACCGCTTCATCACCATCTGCATCGCGTGTATGGCAACCTGTCTGGCTCTTCTAACGCCCCTCAGCGGACTTCCCATCATCATCTTTGCAATCTGCGCCTTCTGGGGCATCGCAGCGACCGACTTCAACGTTGCCTTTCAATCTGAGATCATGCGCATCACCCCACCCGAAGGCTCTGCCGTCGCCCTCTCCATCTACTCTGGAATCTTCAATTTTGGCATCGGCACAGGCTCTTTCCTCGGTGGGCACGTCTTCACGCATATCTCCCCATCCATCATTGGCTATGTGGGCAGTGCGATTCTTGTCATCGTTCTCCTCTTCTGGTGGTTCATCGTTACACCACGATTTCACCAATCGTTCAAGTAAACACTTCTAATCCTTCATAGGAGTTTCTCAGAGATAACTCCACCATTCTTGCCTCAGACATACACGTTTGAGGCTTT
>CAVJCT010000017.1:0-53649 GCA_963648205.1 Flexilinea sp. | reverse complement strand
ATGTCAGCCTCAACTGACGTGTGAATTACAATTTTGGTCCAGCAGCAACCAAAGCCTTACCAGCTGCGTTTCCTTCGTATTTAGCGAAGTTCTTGATGAAGCGGCTAGCCAAGTCTTTTGCTTTCTCTTCCCATTGAGAAGCGTCAGCGTAAGTGTCGCGAGGATCGAGGATTGCAGGGTTAACACCTGGCAATGAAGTTGGAACCTCGAAGTCGAACATAGGGATCTTCTTAGTCTCAGCCTTCAAGATGTCGCCACTCAAGATAGCGTCGATGATTCCACGAGTATCAGGAATTGAGATACGCTTTCCTGTTCCGTTCCATCCAGTGTTTACCAAGTATGCCTTAGCACCAGACTTCTTCATCTTCTTAACCAACTCCTCAGCGTACTTAGTTGGGTGCAACTCCAAGAATGCTTGTCCGAAACATGCAGAGAAGGTTGGAGTTGGCTCTGTGATACCACGCTCAGTTCCTGCCAACTTAGCAGTAAATCCACTCAAGAAGTAGTATTGAGTCTGCTCAGGTGTCAAGATTGATACTGGAGGCAATACACCGAATGCGTCAGCTGACAAGAAGATAACGTTCTTTGCAGCAGGTGCAGATGATCCTGGTTGGATGTTGCTGATGTGGTTGATTGGGTAAGATACACGAGTGTTCTCAGTTACGCTCTTATCGTTGAAATCGATGAAACCTTTCTCGTCAACAGTTACGTTCTCCAACAATGCGTTACGCTTGATAGCACCGAAGATATCTGGCTCATGTACGCTGCTCAAACCGATAACCTTAGCGTAGCATCCACCCTCGAGGTTGAATACGCCTTCGTCATCCCATCCGTGCTCGTCATCACCGATCAAACGACGCTTAGGGTCTGTAGACAAAGTTGTCTTTCCAGTTCCTGACAAACCGAAGAAGATAGCTGTGTTCTTACCTTCCATATCGCAGTTTGCTGAACAGTGCATTGAAGCGATTCCTTGCAATGGCAAGTAGTAGTTCTGCATTGAGAACATACCCTTCTTCATCTCTCCACCGTACCAAGTGTTGATGATTACTTGCTCACGAGATGTAGTGTTGAATGCAACACAAGTCTCAGAGTTAAGACCCAACTCCTTGTAGTTTGTTACCTTAGCCTTAGAAGCATTGTAGATAACGAAGTTAGGCTCGAAGTTAGCCAACTCTTCCTCAGTTGGACGGATGAACATGTTCTTTACAAAGTGAGCCTGCCAAGCAACCTCAACGATGAAACGAACTGCCAAACGTGTAGCCTTGTTAGCTCCACAGAATGCATCAACAACATAAAGGTTCTTGTTAGAAAGCTCCTTCTTTGCGATGTCTTTTACCTTTGCCCAAACATCCTCAGACATTGGGTGGTTATCGTTCTTGTACTCGTCAGAAGTCCACCATACAGTGTCCTTTGAGTTCTCGTCCATGACGATGTATTTATCCTTAGGTGAACGGCCAGTGTAAACACCAGTCATTACGTTTACTGCTCCGAGTTCAGTTAACTGTCCTTTCTCGTATCCTTCGAGTTTTGGATCTGACTCTGCTTTGAAAAGCTCTTCGTAAGAAGGGTTGTAGGCAATAACCGTAGAACCGGTGATTCCATACTTTGTTAAATCTAAGTTTGCCATACTTACTTAAATATTATTAATTAGTTTTATTTCTCTCTTTTCTGAATGCCTTACCTCTTTCTTTCTATAAGGCCTTGCAATATTACAAAATTTCATATCGTCTTGTAACTCACAATCGCAAATATAAGAAAAATTTACTTGAGATAAAATATCCTTTCAAATTGTTTTTTTTCTGTTTTTCTTAGATTCTTGATTTTAGATTTTTTCGCCGTTATCAATGCTTTTTCGTTTTCCTTTTTCTATCTTTACAAGTGAATCTACCACAGATCGTCACGGTCGGTGTTGATTGTATTTTTTCGTTGATGATTAAATTGTAAGACTATGGCTAAAAAAGATAAAAAAACAAAGGCATCGTCTAAGGCTAAAGGAGGCTCTTCTTCTTCTAAGTCGAAGAAGGGCAAGATTACCAACGTGCCTGGACAAGTGAATATCACCAAACAGGAAATGGTGAACCGCACAGTGAATTTCTTCGAGAAAAACCCTAATAGCGTATTTAACAACCGCCAAATCGCCAACGAGATCGCTCTCTCGTCGATGGCTCAGCGCAAAATGCTCACCGTCATCCTCGACACACTCGTCGCTCAGGAATACCTCGACGAGCCTTCAACAGGCAAATACCGTCTGAGCAACCAACACGGAACCGTGGTCGGTAAGTTGGAACGCCACGCAGGCGGCAAAATCTACCTCGTACCTGAAGATGGCGGCGAGGAGGTCTTCATTCTCGATAAGTATTTAAATAAGTCTATCGTCGGCGATACGGTTCGTGTTCGTCTCTTTGCCACTAAGAAGGGTCAAGCCCCTGAAGGTCAAGTGGTTGAGTTACTTCAACGGGGTCGCGACACCTATATCGGCAAATTGGATGTCAAGAGCAACTACGCTTTCTTGATGGTCGACTCGAAACTGCTCTCCAACGATATTTTCATTCCTATTGATAAGTTGAATGGGGGTAAATCGGGCGATAAGGCTGCCGTTCGTATCGTAGCGTGGGAAAACCGCGACCGCAACCCTGTGGGCGAGGTGGTCGAGATTCTCGGCGCATCGGGCGAAAACGAGACGGAGATGCACGCCATCTTGATGGAATATGGTCTTCCTTATTCTTACCCTCAGGCTATCGAGGAGTTGGCAGACCAGATTCCAGAGGAGATTCCAGAGGAAGAGATTAAGAAGCGTTTGGATATGCGCCAAGTGCCTACCTTCACCATCGACCCTGCCGACGCAAAAGACTTCGACGACGCGCTCTCCATCCGTAAGTTGGAGAATGGCAACTGGGAGGTCGGTGTCCACATTGCCGACGTTACTCACTATGTGAAAGAGGGCGACATCATCAATCAGGAGGGCTACAAACGTGCCACTTCAGTCTACCTCGTAGATAGAACAGTGCCTATGCTTCCTGAACGTCTCTCTAACAAACTGTGTTCTCTCCGTCCAAACGAGGAAAAACTCTGTTTCTCCGTGGTTTTTGAATTGGACGAGAAAGCTAACGTGCTGAAATACAACATCGTACACACCGTCATCAATTCTGATAGACGTTTTACCTACGAGGAGGCTCAACAGGTCATCGAGACGGGTCAAGGCGATATGAAGGAGGAAATCCTCACCTTGGATAAATTGGCAAAGAAACTGCGTGAACGTCGTTTCAAAGAGGGTGCCATCGCATTTGACCGCGAGGAGGTGCGTTTTGAAATCGACGAGAAGGGCAAACCGCTCAGCGTCTATTTCAAGGTTTCTCAGGATGCCAACAAACTGATCGAGGAGTTTATGTTGCTTGCCAACAGAACCGTCGCCGAGCATATCGGAAAAATCAAGTCTGGCTCGCACGCCCACAAAGGCAACGACAAGGAGAGCAAGGCGAAGACCTTCGTCTACCGTATCCACGACCAGCCAGATTCTGAGAAGTTGACCAACCTCTCGCAATTCATTTCTAAGTTCGGCTACAAACTGAAGACCACAGGTAAGAATAAGGAGATTTCAACCTCTATCAACCACTTGCTCACCGAGGTGCAAGGCAAACGCGAGCAAAACCTCATCGAGACAATCGCCGTTCGCTCTATGGCAAAAGCCGAATACTCGACCGAGAACATCGGCCACTATGGTTTGGCTTTCGAATACTACACCCACTTCACCTCTCCTATCCGTCGTTACCCTGATATGATGGTTCACCGTCTGCTCGACAGATACGCTGAGGGTGGCAAGAGTGCCGACAAGAACGAGTATGAGGAATACTGCAAACACTGCTCCGAAATGGAACAGTTGGCAGCAACTGCCGAGCGTGCCTCTATCAAATATAAACAAGTGGAGTATATGCAAGACAAGGTCGGCAAGACTTTCGCAGGCGTGGTTTCTGGCATCCAAGAGTGGGGTATCTACGTCGAACTCAACGAGAACAAGTGCGAGGGTATGATTCCTATCCGCGACTTGGACGACGACTACTACTCTTTCGACGAGAAGAACTACTGCTTGATCGGTCGTAAAACCCACAAGACTTACCAATTGGGCGATGAGGTGGTGGTCAGAGTCAAGAAAACCAACCTCGATAAGAAACAAATGGATTTCGAAATGCTTGAAAAATTATAAGATATTCAAACATGATAGATTTATTTAGAAAGAATTTTAGCATCCTTTTCTGTACTTTGGCTGTTGCCTCGATGGTTAGTTGCAGCAAGTCGACAGTCAAGACAGACTGGGAAGAGATGAACCTCAAAGGTGATGTGAAGAGTTATTGGGAGCGTGAATACACCGCCTACGCAGGCGAGAGTGGAAAGGCGGAGAAGGATCGATTGGTCAAATCCATCAAATTCACTTTCAGCAAAAATGGTTATCTGTCGGAGGTGGACTGGTTTGATTCAGACGCCGACACCATTCAAAAGGTCGTTTCGGAGTTTGATGAGACGGGCAGACCTATCAAAAAGCGCAGATATGACGAGTTCGGCAGACTCTCAAGTTGCTCGTACTTCACTTACGATGAGAAAGGTCGCCTTCTCAACACCGAGTACCGAGATGCTGATGAAGCAACCCTCATGGTAGAGACAACCGAATACAACGATGAGAACCTCATCGAGACGACCACTCAGACAGTTCCAAGACATGGCGAAAACGTTGTTACTCAACGAGTTATACGTCAGATGTCAAAAGACGGACTGCCCAAGGAGACCAGAGTGTACAATGAGGAGAAGGAGTTAATCAACTACCGCAAGGAGACCTACGACGCGAATCAACAGTTGGTTGCATTCAAAGTCTACGCTTCCGACGAGCAGACAGAGATCCTCTCAGTCCAACTCGAGTATGACCAATGGGGCAACGTTACCAAACAGCAAGCCTCAGAAGAGTACAAAACGCAAACCTACAAGTACATCTTCGACAACAATAAGAACTGGACTTCAGTCGCCACCTACGGTGATGGAGAAGTGCAGGGAT
Source organism: Flexilinea sp. (assembly GCA_963648205.1). Taxonomy (GTDB): domain Bacteria; phylum Bacteroidota; class Bacteroidia; order Bacteroidales; family Paludibacteraceae; genus UBA1181. Next base: position 48,608 of record CAVJCT010000017.1, on the reverse strand, counting down.
TGACGGAGAGGGAGATTGAGTATTATTAAGGTACAAATATTAGCACAACAAAAAGGCTTTCTGCAAATACAGAAAGCCTTTTTATTTTACCTCAAGGCGAATCAAATCCCGATTCTACTCTCCCCCCTCAATCGTTTTAGCGATTTTCTCGATATTCAAACTGCGAGCGGAAGCGTCCATAATCTCCTTGTAAACGCCACCTTCTTTGTAGACCTCGTCGGGTGTTCCGCCTTGCTCTACTCGGCCGTTCTGCAACGCATAAATCATATCACTGTCGATGATTTGCGAAATGCTGTGCGAGATGATGATCACCGTTCTGTTCTGCTTGATGGCATCGATACTGTTCTTGATCTGCTCCGTTGCCACCGCATCCAAACTGGCTGTCGGCTCATCCAAGAAGATAATCGGAGGATTCTTCAAGAACATTCTCGCTATCGCAATTCGCTGCTGCTGACCACCCGACAACATCGTCGCCTTGCTATCAAACTTGTTCGGCAACGCCATCACCTGATCATACAAGAACGATTTCTTCGCCGCGTCATACACTTCCTCCATTGTCGCATTCGGATTACCATATAAAATGTTCTCGGCAATCGTTCCATCGAAAATGTGATTCTTCTGCAACACCAGTCCGATGTTGTCGCGCAAATACTGCGTGTCATACTCTTTCAAATCAACACCATCCAACTTGATAGTTCCACAATCTGGCTTATAGAATTTGTCCAACAGGTTGACAATCGTACTCTTTCCTGCTCCCGACAAACCAACGAACGCCGTAATCTTGCCCTTCTCTATCTTCATATTGATATTGTGCAACGCCTTCGTGCCATTTGGATAGGTAAAATCAACATTGCTGATTTCAATGTTTCCTTCCACCTTAGCTGGACGATATTTTCCCGTCTCCTCAATATCTTTATCGTTGTTCAAGATTCCAAAGAAACCGTCTGCATAGATCAACGCATCATTCATATCGTCAAAAATACGGTGCAACTGCATGATCGGTGCCACCACATTGTTGAACAACATCACATGATACATAATCTTTCCAATCGTCATTCCCGGATAATCCGTCAACACCAAATATGCCGTGAGAATGATAATCGCCACCGTTCCAATCTGTTGGAAGAAACTCTTCAATCCGTCATACCAGAAACTTGTCTTTCTTGTTGACATCTGATTATCAGTCAGTTTATCTTGAATCGCCGCCTGCTTATCCTCCTCTATCTTCTCTCGATTGAACGATTTTATCACCGTGATAGATTCGAGGATATTCATGATTCCATGACTCTTCTCCTCTCTTTCTCGACGCATATTCGTACGCCAACCCTTCAGTTTAGTAGCCTGTCTGACGGTGATAATGAAGTAGATCGGAACGATGACCAACGCCGTCAAACCCACCCACACATTGGCTCTGAACATCAACACCAATGCCAAAATCGCACTCAAGAACAAAGGCAACAAGTCGATAAAGAAGTTCTGCACCGTTCTCGACAAACTGCTAATTCCTTGATCTATACGAGTTTGCAGTTTTCCAGGCTCATTGTTCGTAGCAGAGAAAAAAGCCACTCTAAACTTCAATACCTTATTAATAACAGCCAACGACAAATCCTTCGACACGAAGATTCTGATCTTCTCACCAAAGAAATTCTGGAAGAAGGTGATAAACGCAGAAAGCACCTCCTTCGACAAAAGGACAATGGCAATCAGAGAGACAATGTGCAACGCCTTGCTGTCCCATCCGCCACCCGAGGTGATGTGCGCATTAATAGAGTCGACCGCCCAGTCGAGCACCACCGCATTCACCTGAGCCATACATGACCCGATCAAGGTCAACAGCAACGTAGCCGCCACATACCATTTATAGGGCGCAACGTATTTCTTCAAATTTTTAAATAACTGTACAAGATTCATTTATTATAGGAAGATTGAGTTAATATTTTCATTCTTTCACACACACTACAAATTTAAGCAAATATTATTTGTAACTTTGTTTTTACTAAACAGATATAATTATGGCATTTTATCCTCAGTTGATATTAGATGCGCTTAAACATGTGCGCTACCCTGGTACGGGCGAAGACATCGTTACTGCCAATATGGTCGACGACAACATCCGTATCGATGGAAATAAAATCTCTTTCTCCCTTATTTTGGAGAAACCCAACGACCCATTCGCCAAATCACTCGTGAAGGCTGCCGAGCAAGCCATCCTCACCTACGTCGGCGAAGAGGCTGAGATCAAGGGCAACATCGACGTTCGCTTCAGAACAGAATTGCCAAAGGCTCCAGACAAACTGCTGCCCCAGGTGAAAAATATCATCGCCGTTTCATCAGGCAAAGGAGGTGTCGGCAAATCAACCGTCTCGTCCAACTTAGCCGTTGCCTTGGCTAAGAAGGGTTATAAAGTCGGACTCTTAGACGCTGATATTTTTGGACCATCCGTACCGAAGATGTTTGGTTTAGAAGATGCGCGCCCAATCCTCGAGGATGCCGACGGTCGCGAGTTGATTCGTCCAGAAGAGAAATATGGTGTGAAGATGCTCTCCATCGGATTCTTCGTAGACCCTGAGAGTGCCGTTCTCTGGCGTGGCGGAATGGCAAGCAACGCCCTCAAGCAGTTGATTTCGGATGCCAACTGGGGCGACTTAGATTTCTTCATCGTCGACCTTCCACCAGGAACCAGCGACATCCACCTCACGATGGTGCAAACCGTTGCCATCACCGGTGCGATTGTAGTCAGCACACCCCAACAAGTGGCATTAGCAGACGCTCGCAAGGGTATCAGCATGTTCCTGGGCGAGAAAGTCAACGTGCCTATCTTAGGATTGGTGGAGAACATGGCGTGGTTCACCCCTGCCGAACTGCCCGAGAATAAGTACTACCTTTTCGGCAAAGAAGGTTGCAAAGCCTTGGCAGAGCAACTCAACCTGCCATTGCTCGGACAGATTCCTATTGTCCAAAGCATCTGTGAAGGAGGCGATAATGGAGTACCAGTAGCCTGCGATGAGAACACTATCACAGGCAAAGCCTTTGCCGACTTAGCCGACAATGTAGTTAAGCAAGTGGAGATTAGAAATGCCACTTTGCCCCAAACCCACGTCGTAGAAGTTAAAAAACATTAAAATTAGAAGAGAAATAGAAAAAAGATAGGATTATTTTTGTCAGTTTCAAAAAAGGTCCTATCTTTGCATCAAGTTTTGAATGTAAATGAATTGCGTGTTTTCAAAAGTGGGAACCCTGTTTGTGTTACAACTCAGAAATTGCAAGTAGATTCAGAATGAGCGCAAGCCTTCTCAATCGATTTGGTTCGAGATAACTCCGATGGCATTATTCGGAAGTTAGTACGCAAGACAGAAACGTGATACAAATACAGTGTTGAGGTAAAAGTCAACATAAAAACGTGAATATAGACCATAAAATCTTGTCAAGATAAGATCTTGTCTTTAGCTAAACCGCTATGAAGAAAGGTGCGTCCCAACGAGGGACGCATTCTTCGTTTATAGGGGTTCCTATTCGCAAGAAAAAATTTCTTCAATATTTTCTACATTTTCTTTGCAAATAAGAAAAAACCTTTCTACATTTGCACACCGAGTTTTGAGTGCATCTTTGCGTATATCAAAATAAAGGTTCTAATATATTAACAAGTAAACAAAATCGTTTTGTATTATATATAATAGGTATGAGTATGAAATTTTTCAAATTTGCTTTAATTGCAGTTGTTGCAATGTTTTGCGCTTCCTCTTGTAGCAAGAGCAGTGGCGAAGAAGAATTAACAGGATATATCAAAGCGAGTGCTGCGACTTTCAAATCCTACATCGATAACGATAGCCTTCCACAGATTTTGGACACCAGAAGTGCTTCTGATTATGCCCAAGGTCATATTCCGGGTGCTGTAAATATCGATGCAAGTAACGCTGCCACCTGGGCTTCAGATAACGGAGAGTTCATGACGAAGGTAAAGGCTCAGTTCAAAACATCTAAAAAGATTTACGTTTACGGAACTTCTGGATGGAGTGCAGTTGGAATGTCTCTTCCTGGCCGTATCGCCAATACTTGGGGTAAACCAAACACCATCAACTTGGAGTCTGGTTTCGAAGGTTGGGAGAGCGCAGGATACGATGTTGAGAAGTAATTCTCAACCCCTAAAAACGCCATAAAATAATCAAACAAAAAGAACCATAAAATCTTGTCAAGGTAAGATCTTGCCTTTTAAACTAAACCGCTATGAAGAAAGGTGCGTCCCAACGTGGGACGCATTCTTCGTTTATAGAGGTTTCATCTCTTACATCCCCTATCTCTACCACCACCCAGAAAATCGCTCAAAAAATTGCGTGAGTTCTACCTTTTTTCTCTAACTTTGCAAGAAACATTTCTGAGAAATAAAATGAGTTTCAGTAAAGACGCCAACAAACTTTTTGATGGCACTATCGTAGACTACCATAAGGTGGACAATGTTGATGCTCCAATGCACAACCCATACACTCCACAAACGATCGAGAACGTGTTGTACCTCAAAAACTGGATCGACACTGTTCAGTGGCACTTGGAAGACATCATCCGCAACCCTGAAATCGACCCAGTTGAGGCCTTGGCTATCAAACGCAGAATTGACAAGTCGAACCAAGACCGTACAGACCTCGTCGAGCGTATCGATAGCTATTTCTTAGAGAAATATGCCAACGTGAAAATCAAACCGACAGCCGTCATCAATACCGAGAGTCCTGCTTGGGCAATCGACCGTCTTTCTATCCTCGCACTCAAAATCTACCACATGCGTGCCGAGGTTGAACGTACCGATGTCTCTGCCGACCATATCGCAGCATGCCAGAAGAAATTAGATGTTCTCCTCGAACAAAGAGAAGACCTCTCTTCGGCTATCGACCAACTCATCAAAGACATTGAGAACGGCGATCGCTACATGAAAGTCTACAAGCAGATGAAAATGTACAACGATCCGAACCTCAACCCTGTTCTCTACGGAAAGAAGTAATTTTCGGAAAAACGAGAGTGAGATGAAAGAGGTTTTAGTAATGCGCTTGTCGGCAATGGGAGACGTGGCAATGACGCTCCCCGTGCTTTGCTCATTCTTAGAGGCAAATCCCGACGTACGCGTTACCTTTCTTTCTGCCCCTCGTCTCGAACCTATCTTCAGCAATATTCCCAATCTCACCTTTTTCCCTGTAGACACGAAAAAAACGTACGCAGGGAATTTGGGTATGTTCCGCCTCTTCAGAGACTTGCGCAAAACGGCGCATTTCGACCAGATGATCGACCTGCACGACGTGTTGCGTAGCAAAATCCTTCGTACCCTGTTTAGGATTTTCGGAACACCCGTCGCTGTCATCGACAAAGGACGAGCAGATAAAAATGAACTCACCCGAAAGGAGAACAAACGGATGGTGCAACTCAAAACCTCCGTGCAACGCTACATTGAAACCTTCCAACGCGCAGGCTTCAAGGTCAATCCACTCAGAAAAGATTTCTTCCCTGTTCAGAATCTGTCCGAAACAGAGCCCATTAAAGAGATATTATCTGCGAATAGTGATAAAGAGATAATCGGGATAGCACCATTCGCACAGCACGATGGTAAGATTTACCCGATTGAGAAATGTGAGGAAATCGTTGCGCACTATTCACAAAACGCTGATATTCAACTTTTTCTATTCGGAGGCGGACAGAAAGAGAAAGCCATTTTGGATGGGTGGGCAGAGAAATATAGCAATGCCACATCGCTCGTTGGCAAGTTCAAACTGACTGAGGAGTTGGCACTGATCAAGCACTGCTCTGTGTTGTTAACGATGGACTCAGCCAACATGCATTTAGCCTCATTAGTGGGAACGCCGGTCGTCTCCGTTTGGGGAGCCACGCACCCCTACGCAGGCTTCTACGGTTTCGGTCAGGATGAGAAAGACGCGGTGCAGTTAGACCTTCCGTGTCGCCCCTGCTCCATCTTCGGCAATAAGCCCTGCTACTTAGGCGATTTCAGATGTATGACGCAGATTTCCCCTTCGCAAATCATAGCAAAAATTGACGCACATCTCGCATAATGAAAGAGAGAACTCGCATATCTCACTCATTCACAATAAGATAGAGAAGAAAAGCAATCTACAAAATCGACGATAAAAAAGTTTTTCGACATTTGTGATTTACACATAAATTCCCTATCTTTGCACTCCGAATTTCTATATACTTGGAAATTCACAGAGAGAAATAGATAAATAAAGTAAAAAAATAAAAAGTCACGGCAATGAAAAGAACATTCCAACCATCAAACAGAAAGAGACGTAACAAGCATGGCTTTCGCTCTAGAATGGAAACTGCTAATGGTCGCAGAGTATTGGCATCACGTAGAGCACACGGAAGAAAGAAGCTTACTGTTTCTGATGAACCAGCAGTAAGAAGATAATATACTTGTTGCTAAAAAAACATGGCGTGCTAAAAATAGCACGCCTTTTTTTGTATATTTTTCTTACCTTTGTAGGAATACAATTATATATGTAAAAACAACAAAAAGACAAATCGCAACACTATGGAATTTAATGCGAAAAAATTGTTTTTGAACCCATACACTATCAGCTTCGTGGCGTTGATAGTCATTCTTGCAGGGCTGTATATCGGCACATTCAACTGGTTGGACTCCTACACCAACCACGGTGTCGAGTTGGTTGTACCCGATGTGAGCGACCTCACCGAGTCGGAAGCCGCAGCCATCTTCAAGGAGAACAAGATGAAATGCGAGGTGGTGGATTCCATTTTCATGAAGGGACGCAAATTGGGTGTCGTAGTAGAGCAGATTCCAGCCGCTGGCTCGAAGGTGAAAGAGGGTCGAACGATATACCTCATCACCAACTCCAATACGATTCGTAGGATTGTGTTTCCAGATGTGAGAGAGATTTCGCTCCGCCAAGCAGAAGCGATGATCAAATCAGTAGGTTTGAAAGTCGACAGTATCGTCTATGTGCCTTCAGAGTACAAAGATTTGGTGTTGGATGCCAAGTATAACGGTAAGATTTTGCCTCCAGGATTTCGTATTCCAGAGGGATCGTCCGTCATTTTGCATGTAGGTCGCGGCGATACGAACGAAGGATTGCCAGCACCAAGTTTCCGTGGTTTGACCGTCGATCAAGCCATCAGCAAAGCCCACGATGTCTTCTTGAACATTGGAGAGGTGTTCTTCGACGTTGAGCCGAAAGACGAAAAAGACAAAAGCAACTATTTCGTCTATAAGCAAACCCCAATCACGGGAACCGTCATCAACTACGGAACCTCTGTTTCCATCTATCTGACCAAGAATCCAAATGCTTTGGAAGAGCCAGAGGAGATTTTCAGCGAATCAGAGACAGACAGCGAAACAGCAACGCCAACAGACTAAAAAAGATAAAGTATAAACAAAATAATAATTTATTATTGCCGTTTTTGAACTATGATACGAAGTACTATCGATGACAACAACGACATAGATTTTCCACAATTGGGCGACTTTGAGTCGGGAGTGCCTTTACTCTCAGACGATTCGGACTACGAAGAGTTTGAGGAGGAAGAGCCACAAGAAGAGGACGAAGAAGCAGGAGAACAATATCACGAGCATTTCCGTTTTGTTGTAGAGAAAGGACACTCTTTAGTGCGCATAGACAAGTATTTGGTGAATTGTATGGCGGGGATTTCGCGCAACCGCATACAAGAGGCGGCGGATGCCAACTGCATACTTGTCAACGGCAAAGCGGTGAAGTCGAACTACCGAGTAAAACCGTTCGACCTCATTCAGATAATGCTCTCTTATCCTCCATCGGAGTATGAGATTATTCCACAGGACATCCCGTTGAACATTGTCTATGAAGATGAAGACGTGATTCTTGTGAATAAGCAGCCCGGTATGGTAGTACACCCAGGATTTGGAAATTTCGATGGGACGTTGTTGAATGCATTAGCGTGGCATCTTAAAGATGACCCGAATTTCGATGCCAATGACCCCCGTTTAGGGCTTGTTCATCGAATTGACAAAGACACGTCTGGCTTGCTCGTCATTGCCAAGAACGAGGATGCGAAAACGAACTTGGGACGACAGTTTTTCAACAAGACGACCAAGCGACTCTACAATGCCCTTGTCTGGGGAAACATTGCCGAAGACGAAGGCACGATTACAGGCGATTTGGGCAGAGACCCGAAAGATCGATTGCTCTTCACCGTCTTCCCAGAAGGAGAGAATCCCAACGCCAAGCATGCGGTAACCCACTATAAAGTGTTGGAACGCTACGGTTACGCCACTTTAGTGCAGTGCAGATTGGAAACAGGGCGAACCCACCAGATACGCGTTCACATGAAATATATTGGGCATACCCTTTTTGCCGACGAACGCTATGGAGGGTTTGAGACATTGAGGGGAACGACGACGGCGAGATACAAGCAGTTCATCAAAAACTGTTTTGCAGTCTGCCCACGCCAAGCCCTGCATGCCAAGACCTTAGGGTTTGTTCATCCACGGACAGGCGAGGAGATGTATTTCGATTCCGAATGGCCAGACGATTTCAGGATGTTGATAGAAAAATGGCGAGCATTTTCACAAAGTAATATAAAAGAGTAAGGTTAAAAATTTTTTAAAGTTTGACTTGAGTAAATAGATAACTTGCAAAATTTTATACTACATTTGTAAGCACGAAATTTTCTTTCCTTGATTACGAGAAAAGAAGAGGACGACGGCATAGAATAATTTGAATGTATAACCATAATAAAAAATAAAAGGATGGAAATAAAGAAATCCCCCAAAGCGGACTTAGAGAACAAACGTTCGATGTTTGTTTTGATGGGTCTCGTTTTAGCATTAGGGTTCACCTATATTTGTTTTGAGTGGACCAATACAGAGGTTACGGTTCACGAAGGATTCCAAGATGAATTCATAAATGAAGGTGAAGAGGAAATTATTCCTCAGACTCAGCAAGAGCAACCACAGCAGGTGCAACCACAAACACCGCCACCAGCACAGGTAGCGCAAGAGGTGTTGAAGGTCGTAGACGATGACAAAGTGGTTGAGTCAGAGATCAAGATTGACAATGCAGAGGATGACAACAAGGCCGTTGAGATTCAGAACACTGTAATCGAGGAGGAAGAAGAAGAGGCAGAGGAAGAGATCTTTACGATTGTAGAGAAGCAAGCCGGATTCCCTGGTGGACCTGCCAAGTTGATGGAGTACTTGAAGAAGGAGTTGGTTTATCCACAGGTTGCCATCGACAACAACATTCAAGGACGTGTGTTCGTTGAGTTCGTCGTTAACAAGGATGGATCAATCCAAGACGTAAGAGTAGCTCGTGGAGTTGACCCAGTGCTCGACCAAGAGGCAGTACGTGTTGTAAAGAAGATGCCTAAGTGGGTACCAGCAGAGCAACGTGGTAAGACTTGTCGTTCACGCTTTACCTTACCAGTATTGTTCAAGTTCAAATAATCAAGAACGAATATAAGAAAAGGCGGTGCTGAGCATCGCCTTTTTTTGTGCAGTGGTGGGAACAATCTCGACTCTCTCCTATTAGAGACTCGGTGCAAATAAATCGTCCATCGTGATAGAACTGCTAATATCGTAGGAATTGCCACCAGGGGTAAGTCCGTAGGTGGTGATCATTGTCAGAAGGACGGACTTTCGAGTAGCAGTTTCACGCAAGAAAGTACTTTTACGATTCTGGAGAAGAGCCATTTCACGGTCGTCGATTGTGTAGGGCGCAATAGAATATTTCATTTCGCAAAGATTAATGACATAGTCATTCCTATCAATCAGCAAATCAATCTGAGCACCACTGTCGTCAGGATTCGTCGCCTTGTGTGTCCACGAATAGGCGTGGCTGACAACGCCCGAGATGCCCAATGCCCTTTTAAGCTGCTCAATATGTTGGAGGCAGACCATCTCGAAAGAGAGACCCGCCCAGGTATTATGAACCGAAGTGTTGTAGTTGGCACTCCAGAAATTCGTATCTTCGGCTGTGTTCTCCTTGATAAACTTGAAATAGAACAGCGTGTAGTTGTCCGTCAATTGATACAAAGCATCTTTTGAGGACTTCCCGAAGCAAGAATATTTTCGGATGAAATCGCACTGGATTAACTCTTTAATCGCATCGATGAAAGTGCTATTGTCTGCCAATTCCGTGGCTTTCAGCACCTCTTCGCGAGTGAGTCCGATTTTCTTCTTCGCAAGAGCGGTGATGATTTTCAGATGAGGCGTTGGATTTCGGAAAAGCGACCTGTACAAAGCGTCAAATTCAGAGGTGAGTTCTCCCTTTGCCGAAAAGAACATTCTATCGAAATTCTGAGCGATGCTCTGCCCACGTTTTAAGCTTGTCCAATAGAAAGGGACACCCCCGACAGCCATATAAGCCTCAAGGATCTGCCTGCGAGTATATTCAAGGTTAGCGTTTTTGCAGAACTCCTCGCACTCGTTCAAGTTGAACGGACGAAGGTAAATCTGCCCTGTAAGTCGGTTGTGCAAGCCCCCGTAGTTGTTGATGACGTTGTCTATTATCCACGAAGTAGCACTACCGCAGATTATCAGCACAATGTCTTTGCGCATGGTAGCCCAGCCATTCCAGAAATGGTCCAAAGCCTTGATGAAATTAGAGCGAGGTGTATCCATCCACGGCATCTCATCGATGAAAAGAAGTTTTTTGCCCTCGCCTAAACTTTCAAGATAATCCTCAAGAAGATGAAACGCATCAAACCAAGTGCGAGGTTGTTTACATTTTTCAGGATAGACCTTGTAGAGGGAGCGCATAAACTCCGAGATTTGCTCCGACTTTGGAGCGTCGAGTATGCCAGTATGCTGAAAGGTAAATTTGTAATCGAAAGCCTCCCTTATCAGAAAAGTCTTCCCGACACGTCGCCTGCCATAAACAGCGACAAACTCGGACTTGTCCGACTCCAAAAGACTTTTCAGTTGAGCCAACTCTCTTTTTCTTCCTACGATTGCACTCATAAACCAACCGATTTTGATAGAGCAAATGTAGCAGAAAAATCCCGATAAGGTGAGGAAATCTACTGTTTTTTGGGCGATTTCCTCACGCTATCGGGAAATTTTCAGGACATAAAATTAGTTTTCTTACTGATTATCAGGCAGAAAGGTTATTAAAATACTTTTACACTCAATCACCCTCTCCACAGCCTTCCAATACTCAGGATATGACTTTGAAACGACTTCGGGGTCATCTATTTGAAGTTGACCTTCTCGTTGAAGAGCGATTGGCGCAAATGCCATTGCCATACGGTGATCTTTGTAGGTGGCGATGAGAGGAACAGTATCGGGAGCGACACGTTCGCCGTCCCATGAGAGTTCGCCTTCACCAGTTTCTTTGAGAACGTAGCCTAATTTACGACATTCATTGATAAGCGCAGCAATGCGGTCGGTTTCTTTGATTTTCAAGGTTTTCAAGCCTGTGAAACGGAAGGTTGTGCCTATTGCACAACAAGTAGCCACCACGGTTTGAGCCAAATCTGGCTGACCAGAGAAATCGTATTCGTAATGAGAAACAGGTCCAGAGTTTTTTTCCAAGACAACACCATCGGCAGTGAAAATGGTGGTGATGCCCAATGGTTCGAAGATTTTGCGCACCTGCGAGTCTCCTTGCAAACTCTGCTCGTAGAGGTGAGGCAAGGTGAATCGAGTGGCATTCTTCGGCAAGAAAGTGGCAATCTCGTACCAATAGGAAGAAGCAGACCAGTCCGACTCCACCGTGTATTCAATCGGCTTATATTCCTGCGGTTTGATTTGAATCGTGTTCTCATCTTTCCACTCAGCCTCAACACCAAACTGTGCCATCAACTGAAGCGTCATCAGGATGTAGGGACGAGAAATCACCGCACCCATCAAGTGGAGCGTTAGACCATTTTTCAGATAAGGCGCAATCATCAGCAAAGCGGAGATGTACTGACTGCTCACACCACCGTCTATTTCAATCTCGCCACCATCCATAGCGTGGCCTTTGATTTTCAGCGGAGGAAAGCCCTCTACCCCGGCATAGTCGATTGTAGCGCCTAAACGGCGGAGAGCCTCAACCAACACCTGAATAGGGCGTTGTTTCATACGCTCGCTACCTGTGATTGTCCACTCGCCGAGTTGCAGACATTGGTAAGCCGTCAGGAAGCGCATCGCCGTTCCCGCTGCACCAATATCAAAATGAGTGCCGTTTGAAGTCAACGCTGCCACCAAAACATCGGTGTCGTCGCACTTTGCCAAGTTGTGAATCTCCTTGCCCGAGCGACTTAACGCATTGAGTATCAACGCACGGTTGCTTATACTTTTGGAGGCTGGCAGACTGACCGTCAACTCGGAAGGCACTGTCGCACAACGCTTTATATCATAAATCATTCCTATCTCTTAATTCCTAATTCGACATTGATTAGATTCCCATCGTATCGCAATAGAAATCCAACGCTTCAAAAATCTCCTTCTTCTCGACAACGGTGTTGATTTTCACCTCACCAATGTTCGAAAGCAAAGTGAAGAGAATCGTGCCTGCGACGTCATTCTTCTTGTCGTGCGTCATCAGTTCATACAGGCGGTCGTACTCCTTGCAAGAGATGGCAAACGGACCGTACAACTCCTTGATCAAAGTGATGGCTTGCGTGAGAATCTCTTTCGGAAAACCACACTTCTTATAAGAGAGGTATAATTCTGCAACCATACCCCAAGCAACTGCGTAACCGTGGAGTTTCGTTTCGCCCCTCTCGATAGCGTGACTCTCAAAAGCGTGGCCAATCGTATGACCGAAATTCAACGCTTTACGGATATTCTTCTCAGTCGGATCAATCTTCACAACCTCCTCTTTCACGTTGATAGACTCTGCCAAGAGTGCGCCGAAAGTGTCGTAGTTGACGTTGGTCATATCCGTTTGGCAGATGTGCTTCCAAACCATTTCGTTGGAAATCAGACCATGCTTGATCATCTCAGCGAAGCCCGAGAAGAGATTGTCTTGCGACAAATGTTTAAAGAAACTGATGTTGATTAAAACGCTCAAAGCAGGATTGATCACGCCAATTTCATTCTTCAAGTGATTGAAATTGAAACCCGTTTTGCCACCGACAGCAGCATCCACTGCACCCAAAAGTGTCGTTGGGACATTCACATAGTCGATTCCACGCTTGAAAGTTGACGCAGCGAATCCACCCAGATCCGTCACCATACCGCCACCTAAGTTGATTAGAAGTGATTTTCTGGTCGCACCCTTCTCACTTAGTTCTTGCCAAACATGACAAACCGCCTCAATGTCTTTATTGTCATCATCCGCCTTTATCTCAATAATGTGAGATGGGTCGATGGTATATTCTGCCAACAGTTCAGGCAAACACAAGCGGTGAGTGTTGGTGTCCGTCAGAATGAAAACCGACTGATGAGAAAATTTCTTCAACTCCTCAGCAATCGGGGCTATCTTATTGTCAATCAGTATTTTTTGCATAGTATATTCGTTATTTCGATTTTCCTATTTACTCTCTTGGAAGATGGTTTTGATACCTTTGATCTTCTCATTTTTGATTCTGCCGAGCACCTCTTTCAACTCAGCGCGAGGGATGGAAACGAATGCGCAGTTGTCCTGCACCTCGATTTGACCCACCTGTTCCTTCGTCAGAAGGCCCTTCTTCATCATGAATCCAGCAATATCGCCTTTGCTGATTTTATCCTTTTTACCCTTACCAATATAAAGAGAAACCCATTTAGAAGGCTTCAATGGCAAAGCCTCTTTGGCAAGTGCAAAGTCTTGAAAGTCAGCTTCATCTAAGTAGTCTGGCAACTTTTCTTCACCATGAAGGATGATATAAGCGTTACCTTCGGCGAACATTCTTGCCGTACGACCATTACGATGTGTGTAAGCTTCTTGGTTGACCGGGAGGTGATAGTGAACGACATGCTTTACATCCAAAATGTCCAATCCGCGTGACGCCAAATCAGTTGAAACCATCAAATAAGATGTGCCACTTTTGAATTGAAAGAGTGATTTTTCACGATCCACTTGCTCCATTCCACCGTGAAAAGATTTGCAATCCACGCCTTTCTTGCGCAAGAAATCTGCCACACGATCGACAGACTCGCGGTAGTTAACAAAGATGAGTGTCGGTTCGTTACCTATCTGCGAAACCAACTTTAGGAGCGTTTCCAACTTGTCTTTCTCAGGTGAATGGACGATATAACGCGTCAATTTAATCTCCTGACCATTCTCACCTAAATAATCCAGAACCATCGGATTGTGGATTTTCACGAAAGATGGAATCTCTTCAGCCTTGGTGGCAGAGGTCAACATTCGCTTTTTGACATTCGGCAATTCCTTGATAATATCCTCCATATCATCTTGGAATCCCAACTCGAGTGCCTTATCGAACTCATCTAAAATGAGGAAACGGACACCATCCGTCTTAAATGATTCCTGATCAATATGATCAAGTAAACGACCTGGAGTACCAATCAGAAGTGAAGGTGGCGTTTGCAACATACGACGTTCCTGCTCGAATGAATGTCCGCCATAACAACAACCCACACGGAAGTCTGACTTAAACGACTTGAACACCTCCTCTATCTGCAAAGCCAACTCACGCGAAGGAGCAATCACAATCGCCTGCACACCCTGCTCATCGGCTTTCAGTTGACGAAGAAGAGGCAAAAGAAACGCCAAAGTCTTACCCGAACCAGTTGGCGAGAGCAGTATGACATCGCGGCCCGACTCGTTCGCTTTGAGAGAAGCCGTCTGCATCTCGTTCAGATTCGCAATTCCAATCGTCTGTAAAGTCTTGTTAATCAGTTCATTCATCGTTATATCGTACAAAAATATTCTACACTAATTTCTTATATACATTCATCAAATTCTGGGCAATCGCCTTGTCAGAAAATTTCTCTGCATGGATTGTTCCCTTCCGAATCATCTCGGCTTGAAGTTCTTGACTACCAAGCACTTGCACAATCGTCTCTGCCAATTCTTCAGCATTATCAGAAGAGACATATTGGGCTGCATCGCCCCCTGTCTCCTCAAAGCAACTGCCTTTGGATGTGATGACAGGCGTTTTCATCGTCAGAGCCTCCAAAATAGGGATTCCGAAGCCCTCGAAAAGGGATGGATAGACGAAAAGCGTTGCCAATTTGTAGAAAATCGGCAAATCGCGCGTTGCCACCTCATTCAAGAAGATCACCCTATTCTCCAAATGGTATTGGACAATCAACTCCTGCAAATATTTCTGATATTCGGAAGGGCGGCCAATGACCACCAACGGAATGTCGACACGAGGGTCGCGCATCGCCTTCAGAATCAGTTCGTGGTTTTTGCGACGTTCGATGGCGCAGACAATCAGCATAAACTGGTCGGGCAAATGCAAATTCTGCTTGACTTCCAGCATTTTAGCCTCATCGACAGGGTGTTGGAAAACAGGATTGCAACCTTGGTAGACCACCTCGATACGCTCCTCCTTCTCGCCCAAGCACTCGATGAGGTCGGCTTTCGTCTGCTCGCTAATGGCAATCACGCAGTCGGCGATTTGGCAACCGTGCGTGTATTTCTTTTTAAAAGAATATCTATCGAAAAAAGGGAACAGTTCAGGATTTTTCAGGAAGATAAGGTCGTGCATCGTAACCACCCTGCGTGCGTTCGTCTTCTCGATGCCGTAGGGCAGTTCGTGGCTCAATCCGTGGTAGATGTCCAACTGGTCTGCTTCGATGTTTTTGCACATCCCTTTCGTGCGCCACAATGAAGAGAGAAAGCCCACCGAAGAGAGTCCGGTAGGCGTTATCACCGTAGAATTTTCTTTATTATAAGGAAAACTGATCGCCCCTTTGATTTTGGGAGTATATAAGAAATACTCATTCTCGGGAGCGAGGTTGGACAAAATACGGATAGTATCTCGGCTATAATTGCCCAATCCACGGCGGTTGAAAAAGGCGCGTTTGGCATCATAGCCGATCTTCAGAGAACTCATGCAGTTTCAACGGATTAGGGTGGTTATTTGATGGTTACCTCTCTTGAACCGTCGGGTTGCTCGGTGATCGTTACGACAGCAGCATCCTCGGGGAGCAAGTTGACGATTTTCTCGGGCCACTCCACGAAGCAGAGTTTGCCACTGTAGAAATAGTCCTCGTAACCGAAATCGTAAGCCTCTTCCTCCTTGTTGATACGGTAGAAATCGAAGTGGAAGATTGGAGAACCGTCGCCAGCCTTGTATTCGTTGATGATGGCGAAAGTCGGACTGTTAATACTCTCCTTCACACCCAATTCCTCACATATAGCACGGATGAAAGTCGTTTTACCAGCACCCATCGAACCGTAGAACAAGAACACCTTCTTATCCCCCATCGCTGCGATGAACTCCTTCGCAGTCTGGTGTATCGTCTGTAAATTTTCTATCTTCATTGTCTCTTTATTTTGAAACTAATGGACAAAAGCCACTTTCGTAACCATTTTCATTGAGCCGTCTTCTTGAGCCGCAAAGATGTAGTAAACACCCGTTGCCACTCTCCTGCCGCTCTTCGCATTGCCATTCCAAGTGAAAGTGCCTCCATTAGAATATCCTTCGTAAATCATTCGTCCCTCTGGGTCGGCTATTCTCACCAAACTATTCTCTGAAAGACCTTTCACAACAATGTCGCCGTCATAGTCGGGTGTAACAGGGTTGGGATAGACATAGACGTTGGAATAGTCTGCCGATGGTTCCGTCGCATCAATCACATACGAGAAGAGTCCGCCAGAGGTAGCGATAAACAACTCGCCCGTCTCCTCGTTGAGAGTCATATCCATAACGGCGTTGGAGGTCATCGGACTGTTATCCGTCGTGAAGTGCTGCAAGGTCGTCTTTCCATCTTCCGACAACAAATAGACACCCGTCGTCGAAGAAGCCAACCATTTACGGTTTCCGCCATCCACGATGATTTTGTTGATTTGATTACTGCTCAACAAGAAGTCGGCATAGTTCTCATCATCCTCACGAGTGATTTTTACACGGTCGAAACGGAAATTATTGGAGAAAATATCCTCTTGCGAACTAACCAAGAACGGACCCGAACTTGTACCGACCCACACCACGTTGTTATGGTCTTCAGCGAAACAACGAACGGCAGCTGGCGTTACCGCATTGCCATCCTTATCGGTGAAAGTGCTGAAGAATCGTGAATCATCATCCGACGAGAGGAAAGGAGTATCCTTCGGGTCGATCACAGCCATACCCACACCACGGTCGGGCGAGGCAATCCACATAAATCCGTTCTCCGTAACTGTCAAAGCACGCAAACTCTCATGGTTTGCCAACACCGAATAGTAGAGCGAAGTCCACTCGCCATTCGCCTTTTTGATAACGATGGAATTTTGCGACAACATGTTCAACACATACATATTATTGTCTGCATCGAAATAGAGGCCGTTGGTCAGGACCTGATTTCCGATATTAGATAACGGCGTTGAACCTGCCCAATATTGTTTGACAGGTTTGTTATCATAAAACTCAAAAATACTACGCCAAGAAGCCGCATACATACGACGATGATCAGTAGGATCAATGGCAACATCCAATACATTTTCGAATGCATTTTCAACAACATCAGTTGAAGCTAATATTTCCGCGAAACCTTCATGGCTTCCATCTATAACAATCCACTTACCATTCTCATAGATTTGAATAATTCCAGGAGTATGAATATCTGGAAGATCGTGCGGACCACCACTACCCGTCATCAGTTTTCCATATTGATAACGAACACAATAGACATTCGACTGCACCAAACCATCGTTCATAAACGCCTGCTCCTCCGCGCCTACATACTTGTAGAGATTGTAATAGCCGTAGGTGTTGCGAACAGCATTTTCGGCACGACAAATCCAATAAGTCTCCGCCTCAGAATCATAAACTCCGTCTACTGCGAAGGTTATTTCACGAGTCTCCTTCAACGTCAAATCCTTATTGTAATTATATAAGGTAGTACCATCCAAGATGATCATTGAAGAACCATCACTGTAGATGAACTTCAGATCACTCAACTGCTGAAGGGACGCAATGGTGTCGGCATCCATATAATAGACCGCACTGGCATCTGCCACAAAAAGTCTGTCACCCAAATTGGCAACACCCTTGATACTGTTTTCCGAGTAGATGCGTTTGTTCCACTGCTTGTAATCCACCAAGTTGTGATTAGAATATTTGGCAGAACGCACATCACTCTGCGTCTGCGCAAAGATAGAATCTCCTTGAATCACAACCTTGTAGACGCCCATATAAGCGCCATCATCACCTATAATATAAGTATCTGCGATTTCCTCCTTCTTCAGATCGACCACCACGATACCCAAATCGCACGCAAGATAGGCATAGCGGCCGTTGGTGGTGATGGAATGAACCGTCTTTCCACTGATTTCCTTACGTTTCAAATCTGAGATATTGTAGATGTTACCTTTTCGGAGCAAATCGATATTTCCGTTTGAGTAGGCAATCACAAGTGTCTCATAATCACTACTATAGCCAACGGTAGAAACCTCGTTATCCGACAAACCGTCTATCTTCGTGTAGGTTTGCGTCAAATCCGACTTTTTCTCGACTGAGAAAAGGGCACCGTTAGAGATGGAGTAGACTTTATCTTCGGCATTGACCACCTGTTTCGCTTGGTTATATGAGAAAAAAGCAGTCCACTTTCCCACTTCCTGCGCAGAAAGACCCATCCAATTGGCGACACCTGCCAACAAAACAATCAGAAATAAAAAAGACTTATTTTTCACCATATCAATTTATATTAGATGCGATATCTGATTTAAACAATGTTGAAAGAGTATTAGATTTTATCCTTCAAAAACGCCAGCAACTTCTCCACTGCGCGACCTCTATGGCTGATGGCATTTTTCTCTGCCATAGACAACTCAGCGAAAGACTTGTCGTAGCCCTCAGGTTGGAAGATAGGATCATAGCCGAAACCTTCCGTTCCGTGCTTCTCCGTCAAGATCGTTCCGTAGACGATTCCTTCAAAAAAATACTCGGTTCCATCCCAGAAAAGTGAGATTACGGTGCGGAATCTTGCCTTACGATTTTCCTGACCTTGCAGCTTCTCCAACAGTTTTTTCATGTTAGCCTCCGAACTCTTCTCCTCACCAGCGTAGCGAGCCGAATAAACGCCAGGTTCACCGTTGAGAGCCTCAACCTCCAAGCCCGTATCATCGGCAAAGCAGTTGCAACCGAATTTATCAAACAAGAAATGAGCCTTCTGACTGGCGTTTCCTTGCAAAGTATCGCTTGTCTCAGGAATATCGTCATAAAAGCCCAGTTCGTTGAGCGTTTTGATCTGCAGAGCATCGCCCAACTTGCTTCTGATCTCGTCTACCTTGTGAGGATTGTTAGTTGCTAACAATAATTCTTTCATATCGCACTATTAATCTAATGTATATCTTACTGCAAAGATACCTACGAACGAACAAATATGCAAAAAGAGATCTTTAGAACTCAAATTTTTCAGCCACCGATATTTTGCACTTCAAAAGTAGACTCATGTAACAAAAATGAAACGTGATTATCCCAAAATACACATAAAAAACACACAAAAATCGATGCGAGATTCAACAATCGAATCTCAGTTTCACACAAAAAAGTTTTTTTGTAAC
Source organism: Flexilinea sp. (assembly GCA_963648205.1). Taxonomy (GTDB): domain Bacteria; phylum Bacteroidota; class Bacteroidia; order Bacteroidales; family Paludibacteraceae; genus UBA1181. The sequence goes on along the minus strand of CAVJCT010000017.1, from coordinate 29,028 downwards.
ATTTTCACACCCCTTTAGAAACAAATTTCGCCCCACATATCGCTGATTTCGCCCTACCTTTGGGACATACGGAATTAAGAAAATATTTTCGTTCTCAGGAAACATTTATACTTTAAGGATTAGCCGTCGCCACGTTGTGAAATGTTAGCGACGGTTTTATTTTTGGAAAAATTCATCTGGTTCGGGTTTGACAAGTCAGAAAAAAAAGATTTTCCCCAACGCAATTTCCACATTTCAAAATCGTTACATTTCTATAATCTTTTTTAAATTTGCGACCTATTTCCATATAAACAAAGATGGCGAACAATTTTGAAATGATTGCCAAGACCTTCCAAGGGTTGGAAGAAGTGCTGGCGAAAGAGTTGCAGGACTTAGGCGCAGAACAGGTAGAGACGATCACTCGTGGAGTCCGCTTTTGGGGAGACCAAGAGATGCTGTACAAAGCAAATTTTAAATGTCGTACGGCATTACGTATCCTTAAGCCTTTCTACAAGTTTGAAGCTAAAGACACTGACGAAGTGTATAACGTTGTAAAGGCATTCGACTGGTCGCAATACCTCAGTACTAAAAAGACTTTCGCTATCGACGCCGTAGTCTACTCTGAGACGTTCCGCCACTCCAAATTCCTTGCTTATAAGGTTAAAGACGCCATAGCCGACCATTTTAGAGAAAAATTCGGTGAGAGACCTTCCGTCCGTATCACCAATCCTGATGTACAATTGAATATTCACGTCAACCAAGAGACTTGTACTTTGTCGTTAGACAGTTCTGGTGAGCCTCTCTATTTGCGTGGATACAAGGTAGAGCAAACTGAAGCCCCTATTAATGAGGTATTGGCTGCAGGTATGTTGAAACTCGCCGGTTGGGACGGCACCACCGACTTTATGGACCCAATGTGTGGTTCGGGAACCATCGCCATCGAAGCCGCCCTTATGGCCCTCAACATCGCCCCTGGTATCTACCGAAAAGGATTCGCCTTCGAGAAATGGGCTGATTTCGACCAGTCTATTATGGATAAACTCTACGACGACGACTCAGAAGAGCGCGAGTTCACTCATAAGATATATGCGTCTGATATCTCATCTGCCGCTTTGCGTATCTGCGAAGAGAACGTGAAACGTGCGGGAATGTCGAAATACATTGAGATTTTGCACACTCCATTCCAGTCGGTCGACCGTCCTGAAGAGCCAACGATGATCATGTTCAACCCTCCATACGGCGAACGTATCAAGCCAGCCAGCCTTGCCACCCTCTACGAAGAGATTGGTGCGAAACTGAAGCGCGACTTCACCGATATGTCGGCTTGGATCATCACCGTGCCTTGCGAGGCTACCGACCGCATCGGATTGCGTCCATCTGTGAAATACCACCTTTTGAACGGTGCTATCGAATGTGAGTTCCGTAAATATGATATGTTTAAAGGTCGCCGCGACGATTTCTTGCGCGAACGTGCCGACAAACAAGAGGAGTTCGATAAGAAAAGAGAGGAAGAAGGCGAATTGGGCGAGTACAAGGGTGTCTACATGTTGCCAGCGCAAGACCGTTGGAAGCGCGAGTCAATGAGCGAGGATGAACTCAGCGAATACCGCGCACGCCGTCATGAGGCATTCGAGAAGAGACAAGCCAACATCGCAGAAGCCAGAAGAGAATACAACGAACGCCGATTCCGTGGCGACAGAGGCGAACGCAGCGAAGGCGACGGCGACGGCGAGAGAAGAGAACGCCGTCCATACCGCAACGACGATGACAAAGAGCGTCGCGACTTCAGAAGACGTGACGACCGTGATGGCGACCGTCGTAGAGAAGAGCGTAGAGGTTTCGACCGACGTGATGATAGAAGAGACGACAGAAGAGATGACCGTCGTGATGACAGAAGAAGAGACGACCGTGGCGAGAGAAGAAGCTACGAGCGTCGTGATGGTGAGAGAAGAGACGGAGACCGCAGAGACGGTGATCGTGGCGAAAGAAGAAACTTCAGTGGCGACCGTCGCAGCAACTATGGCAACTACGGCGACCGTGACAGAAGAGACAACCGCGGAGGCTATGACAGACGCGACAGAAACGAACGTGGCGACAGAGGCGACAGAGACTCTCGCCGTTCATACGACCGCAGAAGAGACGATTCTGACCGTTCAAACAATCAAGAGAAGAAATACGTTGGAGGCAACTATTTTGACCCGACAGCAGAATAAAATTCTATAGAGAAAATCAAATAGATTTTTCTGGGGTATCCCCACAAATGGCTATAAAAAATGAGCAAAAACCCGAAAATCGGGTCAAAAAATAGCCATTTGTGGGGATTGTTTTGCATTTATGGTAGCCGTAACTTTGCACAAAAATTAGAGACGTAAGAATATGAAACATTGGCTACTCTTAATTGCTGCTACTTTCTACGCTTTTGCAGCTAATTCGCAGAGTGTATCTGAAGATTCAGAATTGCAGCCTGAAGCACTTCCAACAGGCAGTGAACAAACGACGAACAACCCTAACGAGCAATCCTCGGAAGAGGCAGAAGATGACGACTGGCGTTTCCGTGTCGGCGGATATGGCGAAATGCTCTTCCAAACCTTCAACTACGGACGAAACAGTTTCTACTCATACGGTTCAGACTATGACAAACGTGCCGAAATCTCAATTCCTCGTTTTGTAATCGCAATGGACGTTAAATTCAATGACACTTGGACATTAGGCTCGGAAATCGAGTTCGAGTATGGTGGAGCAGGTTCTGCCATCGAATACGAATACAACGAGGCTGGAGAATATGAAATCGAAATCGAGAAAGGTGGCGAGGTCGCTCTCGAGCAGTTCCACATCACCAAATCCTTCTTCAAGCAGTTGAACCTCCGTTTCGGACACATCATCGTGCCTTTCGGATTGACCAACGCTCACCACGAACCACTCAACTTCTTTAGAGCCGTTCGGTCGGAGGGTGAAAGCACAATGATTCCATGCACATGGCATGAGAACGGTATCGAACTCTTCGGTACGGTTGGAAAATTCGACTATGAAGTGATGGTGATCAACGGTTTGGATCCTGCATTCTTCTCAAAGGCAAATTTCATCCAGAAAGGAAAACAATCAATGTTCGAGAAGTCGACCATGACCAACCCTGCGTTTGCCGCTCGTACAGACTTCCGTTTCATTCCTAACACTCGCATTGGTTTGTCATTCTACGGAGCAACCAAGACAGCAGGCAACTCTACCAAATACGATAGATTAGAGAAATATGACGTGAAAGCACCCGTCATCTTGAACTCTGCCGATGTAACCCACCAAAGCAAGTGGATCACCGCTCGCGCCAACTACATCTGGGGCAAAATTGGTGATGCAGAGGAGTTGTCAACTGCCAACCTCTCAATGCCTAAATCGGGTAAAATCTCCATCTTTCCTCGCCAACAAGTTGCTCAAGTGGCAATGGACTGGTACGCAGAAGTCGGTGTCAATGTATTGGCAAACTCAAAGACTACACAAAAGTTGTTACCATTCATCCGTTACGAGTTCTATGATATGAACTACAAGACGACAAGTTCAGTGGTGAAAGACGGACGCTACCACAGACAAATCTACACTGTCGGTGTGAACTACTTCCCATTGCCAAACTTGGTAGTCAAAGCAGACTATAGCCACAGACAAGTGGGCAGCGGAGAATTCAACGGAGAGGAGAACTTCTCATTAGGCGTTGGCTACATCGGATGGTATGCAGTAGCGAAGAAGCATAAGAAATAAAAAATAACAAAAAATAAACAAGTTTCAAGTACAACTAAACATTTCTAACAAAATGAAAAAAAGTAAGTTCATTTGGGGAAGTCTGATCGCACTTTCTCTTTTCGGATTCACTGCATGTGATGACGATGATGACAATGATTCAAAGAACGACTCTGCAACAGAGAACGCCACTTACCAAGCTGCCATCGACAACTACGTTGACAACATCGTTGTTCCAACCTACGCTGACTTGAAGGAGAAGGCTAAGGTTTTGCAAGAGAAAGTTAATGCAATGTATGCTGCTGACACGCTCGGCAAGTTGACAGACGATATGGTTAAGGCTGCTGCCGACCAATGGATCGAGACTCGTGAGCCTTGGGAGGAATCTGAGTCATTCTTGTTCGGACCAGCCGCAACATACAACTTAGATCCATCATTGGACTCATGGCCATTGGATAAGGCAAACATCAACGCATTTTTGGAGTCAAAGGTGGCTTACGGTGAAAAGGCATTAGGACATGAAGTTCGTGGATTCCACACTTTGGAGTACTTACTCTTCTACCAAGGTAGCGCGAAGAAAGCATCAGACTTCAGTGGACGTGAGTTGGAGTATGCTGCAGCAGTTGCTGACATTTTGGTTCTGAACACTGTTGAATTATACTACGCTTGGAGCGGAAAAACGGACAGTGAAGCCGAAGAGAAAATGTTAGAAGAGTCTGGAGTTTCTGGAAACTTCGCAAAGCGTTTCAAAACACCTAACCTTTACGATTCACAATACAAAACTCAGGTTGACGTTATCGACCAAATCGTAGACGGTGGTTTGGATATCAGCGATGAGGTTGGTAACCAAAAGATTGGTGGACCTCTCACTACAGGTAACGTTGAGGACGTAGAGTCTTGGACTTCTTACCACTCAAAAGACGACTACACTAACAACATCATCTCTATCCAACACTCATACATGGGAACAATGAGCGACGACATCACTGACCTCGAGAAAGTGGGTGGAGAGAAGAGTATCTCAGCCATCGTTGCTGCTACCGACGCTTCTCTCGATAGCGACATCCGTGCAGCTATCAAGGAGGCAAGAAATGCCATCCAAGGTATTCCTGGTTCTTTTGCCAACTGTATCATCAACAAAACTGGAGAAGATGAAATCAAAGCTGCTATGGCTGCATGCGCTGACTTGAATGAGAAGTTCGCTAAGATCAAAACTGTTATTAAATAATAGTGTTTCTTAACATAAAACACCGCAGAGGGAACTTTTTAGTCCCCTCTTTGGTGTATCTTTGCAAAAACCTTGTCCTATAGCAAGAATTTTTAGTAACAATGAATGCGAATTATTTCAAATTTCTGATATTACTTGTCCCAATATTGGCTTTCACAGCCTGCGATGATGCTACTGTCGGTTATGAGGAAATCATCAAACCTAATGGAGACGTTGCCACCTACAAAGAACTCTCGGCTGGACGCTCCACCATCTTCCTCACCTCAAGCAAAGCCTACGACACACAAGCAGACTGGGTCACTGGAACTCTCAACACGCGCTTCAACCTTGGCGACGTGCTTTATGATAACCCCAACGTGTCAACCAATGGTTTAGGCCCTGTCTATGCAGGTTTCTCATGCGGTAGTTGCCACAAAGACGCCGGAAGAACCCCTTCTACCTTGATCTCCAACGGAGGTAGCGGTAGTTACGGTTTCTCTTCTATGCTCGTCTATATCACAAGAAAAAATGGTGCTTACTTCCGTAACTACGGTCGTGTGCTCCACGATCAAACTATCTACGGTTCGCAAGCCGAAGGTAAACTGCACGTTACCTACACCGAACAAGAATATTCATTCCCTGACGGCGAGAAATACTCGCTTCAGACTCCTCACTACACCATCACCGAGTGGTATGCTGACAGCATCGCTCCTGAAGACCTCTACATCTCCGTTCGTATTCCTAACCGACACGTCGGAATGGGTCAGATGATGGCTCTCGACAAAAACGAACTCCTTCAAGTGGAGAAAAACTCCAACTACCCAGAATACGGCATCAGCGGTCGCCTCAACTACATCACCGAGCGCGGCGTTTACCAAATCGGTGTTTCAGGCAACAAAGCACAGCACGCCGACCTCACCGTCGAACTCGGCTACTCCAGTGATATGGGTATGACTAACACTCGCTATCCTTACGAGATATGCGCTGGTCAAGGTCAACACCCTCAGATCTACGCTGGTATCGAGGTCAGCACCGAGGATATGGAGAACGTCGACCTCTACATGCAGTGTTTAGGCGTTCCTGCTCGTCGCTACGTCAACTACAAAGAGGTGCAACAAGGTGAAGAGGCTTTCCATAATTGCCACTGCGACCTCTGCCACTTGCCAACTCTTCACACTCAGGCTCGTGGTTCTACCCTTCTCAACGGCACGGAGTTGCCTTGGTTGGGCGGTCAGATCATCCACCCTTACTCCGACTATCTGATCCACGATATGGGTCCAGAGTTGGACGACCACCTCAAAAGCGGTCTCGCCTACGGATGTGAATGGCGTACCACTCCTCTTTGGGGTATCGGACTGCAAGCCACTGTCAACGGACACACCCAGTTCCTTCACGACGGTCGCGCTCGCAACCTCCAAGAGGCTATCCTCTGGCACGGGGGTGAAGGGGCTGTCTCGAAAGAACTCTTCCGCCGACTCAGCAAAGAAGAACGCCAGAACTTGATTTTGTTCTTGGAGACATTATAAGTCATTCTTTATCAATTAATTAGAAATAAAATTTTTCATCATAACCTTTCATAACGTATCGTATGAAACTGAAAAAATTTCTCCCACTTTTCTTGGGAGTCTTGATGCCAACATTCGCTTTGGCTCAAGAGCAAAATGAAGAACCTATTCAATTACAAGCAGAACACGAGCATCACGCTGCTCCTGCCGACAGTACAGCACATCGCCACGGCCGTCATCACCATGGTGATAAGGACACTAAGTTCTCGTGGGGTCCAATCAACGACAAATATGTTGAGAGCGACGTCGTTCGCCTCGACGACAAGAAGGGATTCACTTTACAGACACGCACAGGCGACTTCCTTTTGAAACCTTACGTTCTCGTGCAGACAGCCGCAACCGTCAACTACTACGACGACGAGGGTCTCGACCTTGCCGACCAAGATAATATCGCCAACTCTGGATTCTCAATTCCTTACGGAATCATCGGTTTCTCAGGTAAAGCATTCAGAAAGTTGACTTTCAACGTGGCTATCAACGCAGCCAAATCGGGTGCCGACCTCTTGCAGCAAGCATGGTTCGACATCAACGTCAACGACGCTTTCCGTATCCGCGCAGGTAAGTTCAAAGTGCCTTTCGCACAAGGCTACCTCGTAACATTAGGCGAGACAATGTTCCCTTCAATGCCACTCTCACTCACGACGACTGCCAATGTCGATATGAGTTTGAACTCTGCCAACCCTACCGTCGGAATAGGATTTGACCTCGGTTTGCAATTCCACGGACTCGTAAAAGACAAGTTCCAATACCAAGTAGGTTTCTTCAACGGAAGCGCCGGAACCAACGCTGCCACTAAGACGATGAGCGACGACCACAAATGGTTGCCTTCATTGCTCTACGCTGCTCGTGTTGCCTATATGCCTTTCGGCGTTATGCCAGGCCACCAAGGAAACCCTACCGACTTGGATAACAACAAGTTACTCTTCGGAATCGCTGCCAACTACAACGTAGAAGCAGAAGACGAAAGTTCTAACGACCTCCGTCTCGGTGCTGAGGCATCTTGGCTCTTCAAACGCTTCTTCCTCTCGGGTGAGTTCTACTACTTGCGCATGAACTGGCAGAAGAAGATGATGAACTACGCACCTGACTTCAACCTTATCGGTGGATATGCACAAGCTGCTTATTTCGTGTTGCCTAAGATGCAGGTTGCCCTCCGCTACGACTGGTTCAACCGTAATGGTTTGAAGAAGAACGGTTACTTAAGCGACGCTTCTGTCGGCATCAACTACTTCTTCGTCAACTACAACTTGAAATTGCAAGTGATGTACCAATACATGGGTAAAGCCAACCACGACACACAAGGCGACCGCGACAACGACGACTACGGAATTCCTACACACAAAGGAATGGCTTTGTTACAATACACATTCTAAGCGTCCGTTATTCTTAAAAGGATAAGAAGAAATGAAACTATTTAAACATATAACGGTTGCTCTCTTGGGCTTAGCCACCTTGTCCTCTTGCTGGATGGACACGGGCGACATCCCCGAGAAAACGACAGGCGGAAACAACGGCTCCACCTTCAAAGTGCGCGTCGCCTTCAAAAACACCAACGCTTGGCCTACCAACAACCAAATCGCCATCTGCGCCTTCGCTGAAGATTCTGAAAACCCTTTCACTTGGAAAGTCATTCAGAAAAACAAGAGCAAAGACACGTTGGATTTGGCTCTGACGGGTATCACTCAAGAGCCTGAGTACGTCTCTCTCTCCCTCATCAACAAGGCGAGACGAAGAATCTACAACTTCTACACCGCTAAGTTGGCAGAAAGCGACTCGACCATGCTTTGGACGGTCGATCTGCTCGAGATGGGTCGAGTACAAGCACAGTTCTTCAGCAACTGCCAGAACTGCCACGGAGGAAGTTCCTTCGCAGCTGCCAATCTCTATCTGACAGAGGGCAAAACCTACAATTCCCTTGTCAATAAGAACTCTACAAAAGATGAATCTCGTATCTTAGTAGTGCCAGGTGTTCCTTCTTCAAGTTTCATCGTAGACGTGGTTGAAGGGAAAACAGACAAAGTACATTATGACCATACGCAAGTGGGTTATAATAATGAAACAGAAGATATTCAGTTGCTGAAAAATTGGATTTCCAATCTTGACGACGCTGAATAATCAAATATAACTAATTAACAGATAACGATTTATGCAAAAAATGTCTTTCTTTAATGTCACCCTCCAAGGTGGGAAAGTATGCGCGGAAATCGCTATGTTCGGTCACAACTCTACCCACGAGTATCACGCTATTTTTCATATCACGGATACTTATCTGCCCTATTTGGAGCAAGTAGAGTTCTTGCACAAAGCACTCCAAGAGGTGAAAGCCTATCTCAACAACCCTTTCACCGTCTTTATGAGATATTTCCTCAGCGATGCCGCCAACCAAAAGGAACTGTTGGACTTACGACACGCCGACCTTCAATGGCAAGTCAACTACTCCGTCATTCAACAACCTCCTTTGGACGGCTCGAAGGTGGCAGTCTGGGCTTATTTCGCATCCGATTTGGAACTCGACGACGAGAACGAAGACCTCTGCGTTACCCACAACGGATATAAGCACTACTGGCGCTCGTCAAAGGAACTCACCTCGGGTTCTTCCTTCGAACAGGCGGAACATCTGTTGCAAGAGGAAGACAAGTTCTTGGCTCGCCACGGATTGACCATGTTCGACAACTGCATTCGCACATGGTTCTACCTCCAGAATATCGACGTCAACTACCAAGGCATGGTCGACGCCCGCAATAAGAATTTCTCAGAGAACGGTTTGACGAAAGACACCCATTTCATCGCCAGCACAGGCATCGGTGGCAGAATGGGTTCGCGCGAATCAATCGTCCGCTTAGACTCCTACTCTGTCGAGGGACTGAAGCCTGAACAGATCAAATTCCTCTATGCGAAGACCCACCTCAACCCAACCTACGAGTACAACGTGGCATTCGAGCGTGGCGTGCAGGTGATCTACGGCGACCGTAAACATCTGCTCATCTCTGGAACGGCAAGTATCGACAATAAAGGCCAGATCGTGCATCCCGGAGACATTCGTATGCAAGTGCACCGCATGCTCGAGAACGTACAGGCTCTCCTCAACGAGGGTGGTGGCAACCTGAACGACCTTGCACAAATCTTCATCTATCTGCGTGATGTTGCCGACTACGCCACCGTACGCGACATCTTCGCCGAGCAATTGCCTCAAACCCCTAAGGTTATACTCCTCGCTCCCGTCTGCCGCCCAGGTTGGCTCATCGAGATGGAGGGAATCGCTATCGTAGACCATTCAGATAAGAATTTCAAGAATTTCTAACAAAGTCGTTCCTGAAATTTTCATCTTCTAATACAAGCGTACGTCTCTCGCTTCAGACGTGCGCTTCTTTTTTGAATCCTCAAACCGCTGTTCCGTCATCGTATGCAAAAGAATAGACTCTACACCCTGCTCCACAAACTGCCGTTCGTCCTCCTCGCCCTGCAAGTTGCCATTTTCGCATTCCTCTCATGGCGTGGAGTCCACGAATCGCTCTATGCCTCAACCCTCTCGCTCATCCTTTGGGGAGGCATCATCCTCTCGGGAGTCTGGGTCATCTTCAAGTATGGCAAACGTCCATCGTTCTGGCTTTTCCACCTCTCCTTCGTCTTGATTCTCGTTGGCGCATTGCTGACCCACCTCTCGGGCGAACATGGTAGAGTCATCCTCAGAACTGGCGAAACGGCTCACGGTTGCATCTTGGAGGACGGCAACGTGCAAGCCTTCCCCTTCGAAATCACCCTCCTCAAATTTCAAATTGAACACTACGACGGCACCGATGTTCCTGCCGACTACACCAGCGTTTTAGTCGTCAATCATAAAAATAAGACTGATAATCAATTAGATACAGTGTCCGTTTCGATGAACAACATCTACAAATCCGACGGTTTTCGTTTCTACCAAACCTCGTTCGACCCCGATATGCAAGGTACCACCCTCACCGTCAGTTACGACCCCCTCGGAGTTCCTATCACCTACACTGGCTACCTTGTTTTGTTTATCTCAATGATTTGGATTCTTCTTGATAAAAATAGCGGTTTCAGAAGACTGCTCAACAGCACAGTTCTGAAAACTGCCTGCTTGCTCATCGCCTTTTCATCCATAACTATCTCAGAATCAGAGGCTAAAGAGTTGCAGACCTTCGACCGTGAGACTGCCGACGAGTTTGGCAAGATCCTCATTCAGCATCAGAATAGGATTACGACGATGGAGACCTACGCAACCGACTTTCTCCGTAAGATTTCGGGCAAAAACAGTTACCAAGGCTACACTGCGACGCAAGTTCTCTGCGGATGGATTCTTGCGCCTCAACAATGGCAGGCAGAACCAATGATCAAAGTGAAAAGCGACCTCGTACGCCAGAAATTGGGAGTTGGCAAAAAGGCTCGCCTGATCGATTTCTTCGACGACCACCGACAATACAAACTGCTCTCGCCCGAAATCGGTCTCACCCCACAGAATTTCTACGATAAGAAGATGAAAGACTGGGCGCAGATGGACGAGAAAATCGAGATCATCGTGGCTCTCCACTCTGGCGATGTCGTCCGTATATTTCCTTTCTCGGAAGATGACGGAAATATCCGACTTCTCTCTCCTAATGAGATGAGAGGCAAGCACTTATCCAAAGAAGATAGTCTGCTGACCAACTGTTTTTTCCCATTGCTTTACGAGAATTTTCAGAAAGGCGACGACTGCCAAAAATGGATTCAGAATTTCCGAAAATATCAATTAGAACGATTGGGCAAAAATGCGCCATCACCCATCAAACTCAAAGCCGAGCAACTCTACAACCATATCTACGCCCTCCCGATATGCAGTTACATCACCATCACCGTCGGTTTGATCGCCTTCATCCTCGTCTGCTTGGAACTCGTCCAGAAGATAAAAAGCGTGCCTGACATCCCCATTTATGGCTATATCACCCTTGTTTGGCTCTATCTGACCGCTATCTTGGTGCTGAGAGCTCTCATTTCGGGTCGCCTACCCATGTCTAACGGCTATGAGACACTCTTGCTCATCGCTTGGCTGGCTCAAGGCATATCACTACTGTTGAGCAAGAAACTGACGAAAATATACCTTCCGGGACTCCTTCTCTCGGGTTTTGCCTTGTTGGGCGCATCCATCAGTGATATGGATCCTCAGATAACGCCCCTCATGCCCGTGTTGAACTCGCCACTCCTCACTGCGCACGTCTCGCTGATGATGATTTCCTACACATTGGCGGGCTTCATCACATTAGTGGCACTGACCTCCGTCATTCTTCATTTCACGACGAAAGTTCCAACTATAGAAGAGAAATTGGTGCTGATCAATCGTATTCTGCTCTACCCCACCGTCTTCTGTATGGCGACGGGCATCTTCATCGGTGCTGTTTGGGCGAATGTGTCGTGGGGAAGTTACTGGAGTTGGGATCCCAAAGAAACGTGGGCATTGATTTCGATGATTGTTTACGGTTTTGCCTTCCATAGTCAGAGTATCAGATTCTTCCAAAAGCCCCTCATTTTTCAACTCTATTTGCTCTTTTCAATTCTCTGTTTGCTCATCACCTATTTCGGAGTAAATTACTATTTAGGAGGAATGCATAGCTACGCAAATTCGTGAATATCCCCACAAATGGGGATGGTAAATGGCCATTTTTGGCTAAAAAATACCAACAAATGGGGATTTCACAGAATTGAAAAAGAGCATACCTTTGTAATGCTTAAGGGAAGGAACTGAAAGCCCAACCTCGAGCAACCATAATAAATAAGACGCTTTTTTTCAGAGGAAAAGTTGCGCATGAAGGCAGTTTAAGTCATATACAGTATAAGCCATAATTAATAAACAAGTTTACTGTCTTCGCAACTTCGACCGATGGAAATTAGTTATAGCACATAAGGACAAGTGAATAATTCAAGAGAGACATTTCTTTGTGATAAAGAGGAGTCTCTTTTCTTTTTTTAGCACATAGACAATAATCAATGTCATTCAAGAGAAACGTAACCGTTAAAAATTTTTTCTGCCCTAAATCTGCCGAAAAATTACAACTTTTTCACGAACCACGAAACCACTTTGCTCATTTTTTACAAGGGATTGTCCTTGTTAATACTTAGTTTTGCTTTCAGAAGTTAAAAAAAACTATTACACCATGAAACACTTTTTCTACATATCGACTATCATCGTGGCATTGTTACTGTCACTCATGAGTGCGACGGACGCCTACTCTGCCGATAAATCGCGCGGACTGTGGGCCTCTTACAATGAGAAAGCAAACGGAGTGTTCGTCAGCTGGCGTATGCGTGCCACCGACGCTCCAAAATCAACCACCTACAAACTCTATGCTGACGGCAACCTCGTCAGCACCCTCACCGACCGTACGAACGTTACACTCGAAACGAAGTACGCGTCATCCACCTTCTCGCTCGAGGTGTACGACAAGAACGGAAACAAAATAGATTCGCAAGAGGGCGTTAAATGCGATGCGAAATTCTACCATCATATCAAATTGGACACGCCAGCCAACTATACTTTGAATGGCACGGAACTCTCTTACAGTCCGAACGACTGCTCTGCCTACGATATGGATGGCGACGGCGAGCAAGAGATCATCGTGGGATTCCAAGGTGGTATCGGCGCCACATGTGCGCCAACTGCCCCTCCTGTATTGGCTTGCTACAAATTAGATGGCACAAAATTGTGGGAGATCAACCTCGGACCCAACGTGTTGGGCGGTTGCCGTTTCGTCTTCCTCTGCTACGATTTTGATGGCGACGGCAAGGGCGAATTGATCGTGAAAACTGCACAAGGTGCGAAAGATGCAACGGGCAACTACCTCTCGAAAGGTGCAGCTGCTGGTGCAGACCACACAGCCTCCTCAGTCAACTCTTCTAACGTCATCACCGACGGCGGTAAAGAGTGGATTACCTGCTTCGACGGTGTAACAGGTAGAGAATTGGCAACTATCGACTATTGGCCCTACTTCAACATTCAATCCAACTGGAATCCAAGCGGCACCAAAGACACCAACACCTACGGTCACCGTGGCAACTGGTTCAAGGGTTGCGTAGCATTCCTCAACGTGAACGGCAAGGCTAAACCATGCGCCGTTACCACTCGCGGTATCTACACCTATTCATACGCTGCCGCCTACACTTGGGACGGTAAGAACCTCACCAACCTCTGGAAACATACTTCCGACAAGGTAGGTGAAGGCATCTACGGCAAAGGCGCACACAGTATCACCTGTGGCGATGTCGATGGCGACGGATTCGACGAGATCATCGTGGGTGGGGCTTGTCTCGACCACGACGGAAGCGTTCTCTGGCGTGCTGAAAACGGACACGGCGACGTAACAGCCTTGGGCGAGTTCAGACCCGACAACGATGGAATGGAGTATTTCTTCATCAAAGAGGACGGTCAAGCATACGACTGCGCTATCTTGGACGCTAAAACAGGTAAAGTATTGTCGAGCGCACCCGTAACCTCTGGTGATGTGGGTCGTGGATTGATTTTGGATTGCGACTCTACCTACAGTGGCTCCGAATATATGATCATCTCCTACACGAATATGTTTAGCAGCAAAGGAGATTCGATTGCTCCTTGGCACGTCGGCACTACCAACAGCAGTTCGCTCAACATGCGCATCTACTGGGATGGCGACTTGCTCGAAGAGTATCACGACCGCCAACACGTGGACAAGTGGGACAACGTGAACCACTCGTGGGGTCGAACAATCACTTTCTGGAATTCTAAGGTCAGTGATAGATATGCAACCACCAACAACTCCTCTAAAAACAACGCCTGCTTGCAAGCCGACCTCTACGGCGACTGGCGTGAAGAGGTAGTCTACTGGGGTGCAGACGATAATGGCACACAATATCTCTGCATCTACACGTCGACCATCGAGAGTCCTTACAAACTGCCTTGGCTTCGCGACGACCACACCTACGATATGGCAGTGGCTTGGCAAAACTGCGGTTACAACCAGACACCTTACTTAGGCTATAGTCCGCTGGAATATTACAGGAACCTCAACAAAGTGCCAACCCTCACTAAAAACGGCGCAGGCTCGAGCAACCAAACCATCAATAAGGGTAACGCCATCGTCGACTTCTCATACGTTTGGGAGAATGCAGACGGCGTAACCGTAACAGGATTGCCTGAGGGTGTCAACTACACCATCGACTACACTTCTAAACGAGTATCTATCTCTGGTACGCCAACTGCCGAGCCAGGAACCTACAAATTCACCGTTACGACAACCGGTAACGAGCCAGAAGCCACGAAGTCAGGTTCAATCACCATCGCCTACACCGACCCTGCCGAGATCATCAAGCAAGGAGCAGGCTCGAGCAAGCAAACCGTCTACCAAGACAGTGCCATTGTCGACTTTAAATTCGCTTGGAAGAATGCCACCACCGTAACCGTAACAGGCTTGCCAAACGGTGTAACAGCCACAGTGGACAACGATGCCAAGACCGTCTACTTCACAGGATACGCGAAGGATAACTTAGGCAAATACGAATACGCAGTAACAACAGTTGGCGGCATCACCGACTCTGTGCGCACAGGCTATATCGAGATTGTGGAATACGACCCAACCAGCGTGCAGAACGTTGCTATCGACAGAACCTACGTTGCCCCAAATCCGATGATCGAAAGCACCCAACTCTATGTCGACAACACCAACGCCGACGTTGAGTGGGCGATCTACAGCACGAACGGCAACCTGCTGATGAGTGGCAAGTCATCCGGCACCAACGCCGAGCAAGGCATCAAAATCGAGCGTGGAAGCCTCAACACAGGATTCTACATCCTGCAAGCCAAAACAGCAGACCAAAACGAAACCTTTAGGTTACTCGTAAAATAAGAGACTGATTATAACAAAATGAAGGAGGTCGACTTTTGAAGTTGACCTCCTTTATTATGCTTCAATTATGATTCTCCACTATCCTACAACCACAACTTGTTTCACTATTCTCCAAACAAGTCGTCCATAGTAACAACCGATTGGATGATAGAATTGTTTTCACTCGCACGGAGACCGTATGTAGTAATGAGGGTAGCAAAAATGCTCTCTGAGCTTCCTGTTTCAGCAACGAAATCGCCAATGCGTGTGCGAATTTTCAGACTTTCAGCCTTATCCAAAGCGTATGGATAGACACTATACTTCACCTCACAGAGGTTAATCACACGATCTGCACGCTCTATCAGCAAGTCGATTTGCGCACCATTCTCACTTTCCTTGCTACGCCACGAGTAATACTGCGTACCTATTTGCTGAATACCCAAAGACTTCTTTATCTGAGGAATATGCGCCATACAAACACGCTCAAACGCCAAACCATTCCAGGTATTGACAGTTGACGACTTCAAGTTATGGCTCCAAAAGTGTTCGTCAGTGATTGGACGCACAAGGAAAGTGTTATGGAAAATACTAAAGAAATCCACCAACTGATACAAACCCTCGTTCTTCTTCACTTTCTTTGTTCGAACATAATAGTAACGCAAGAAGTCACAATTCTGCAAATTCGTCAGATATTCCGTCAAATGTCCATTATCACATTTATTCATTGCTTGGTTTATCTCTTCGCGTGAAGCTCCCTGCTTGCATTTCGATAGAACGCGGATTATCTCCAAATAAGGTGCCGGATTTTTAAACAGTGAGGCGAACAAACGTTCATACTCTCGATGCATCTCTGCATTCTTTGCAAAAAAAAGCCTATCTGCCATTTGCGACACACTCTCGCCCTTACGTATCATATTCAGGTAATACGGAATTCCTCCAAGCATCATATAAGCCTGCAAGATAGAAAGTCTATCCCATTTACATCCGTTTTTTTGAAGCAGTTGCTCCGTTTCGCATAGAGAGAACGGACTTAAGTGCATCTCGTGCGTGATACGATTGTGCAGTCCCCCATGATTATCGATCAGATTCTTTACCATCCACGTTGTTGCACTACCACAGACTACAAGCATCACTTCATTATGCTTCTGACACCAACTATTCCAAAAATGCCCGAACGCTTGAATAAATCCCGACTTGTGCGTTTCAAAGCACGGCAACTCATCAATGAAAAGCACACATCGTTTTTGGGATAACTTAGGCTCTAATTGATTTCCCAAAATTGAAAATGCTTCCATCCAAGTTTTGGGACGTTTTCCTACATAACCAATATCTTGCAATGCCAAGAAAAAAACCTCCATCTGATCAGCACGACTGCCATCTATCACCCCCGTTACATTAAAGGAAAAACGATGCTCGAAATATTCCTCTATAAGAAAGGTCTTCCCGATACGACGACGACCATACAAGGCGACAAACTCTGCTCTCCCTGATTGCATGTATTCGTCCAATAATTGCAACTCTTCTCTACGACCGATAACATTCATATTCCATTTCATTAAATCGTCTGGAAATATAAAGTTTAAATCTGAACGATGCAATTATTAGTGGGCGAAAGTTGAAGTTTTTTATCAAGTTTCGCCCACTAATAATGAATCAATATAATATATCTGCTTGATTTTCAGACAGTTTTCAAAAGGACTAAAGGATAGGGTAATACTAATATATAAACCTTAACCTTGATAATACACAGCGTCTTCGCCATCGGTATCTTTGCAATAGCCAGCATCAGAGAAGAGACCTTCAAAACTCAGATCCTCATCTATCTCTGGCCAGTGAATACCATATCGGCTCAAAAAGAAACACTTCCGTTGCCCATCCGAAGCATCAGCAAGACGTCTCCAACGGCTAAACGGATATTTCGCCTTCCAACCATTAGTGGTTTCAGCCCAAACAAAAGCATCATCCACCCAAACTTTGCTTACCCGATATCGCTCCATAACTATTCATTTAAAATACTCATTCCATCTTTCGATGATTATTTCTCTATTTTCTGAAATGACTGATTCTATCAGTGCAATATCCTGTTTTTTGAATCCATGATTATACACCTGTTCCATCGGAGAAACATTGTATTTCGCCTCATTTCCATCCTTTATGATATGAACATGAACTGGAGTATGATCATTAGAATAAAACATAAATCTAAACCCGAAAAATATAAATACTGTAGGCATGTCGTAAATGTAGTGCTTTTATTCAACCCAATCAAGTAAATGCCAATAAAACTTTCGCCCTAAATGATGATGAAGTCCGCTCAGAGATTTTCAGACGAACAAATTGTGACACCACTGGCGACACAATTGTCGTGGTCTCATTTTCTAATTGCGAGACGACAACAAATTGTCACCCGACATCGTTTTCAAAAGTCCATACTTCCTTGAGTTTGCAGGGCTGAAGGATATCCTCCCCATGAACTTATGCAACAAATTCAGAAATCTTTAGCTGAAGCCAAAGAAAGGATAGGGTACGAGGAATGATATTTGACAGACAGTATTTGTCAAATTGACTGAGGTGAAACAAGACTTATTGATAAAACTTTGTCTTTAAATTGCTATATTTGTAACCAACAATCTATCCTTGACTTTGAGCATTATTATGGAATTTAATTCCTATTAGTAATTCTTAAATCGACCTGTACTTGATTATAAGAATGTTTTTAGGATTATGGATAATAGCAAAATAAAGAAATTGGAGGCTAACCTCTGGACATCAGCCGACACACTTAGAAGTAACTCGAAACTTACTTCCAACGAGTATTGCATGCCCGTGTTAGGATTGATTTTCCTACGCTACGCTTACTCTCGTTACAAAAAAGTGGAGGCGGAAATCAAAGCCTCTCTTCCGAAACGTAACGGAGTAACAAGAGAAATCGACGCCTCCGATTTCACCTCTAAATCAGCCATCTTCCTACCCCCAGAGGCGCAATACGAGTTCGTCTGTAACGCAAAGCCCAATGAGACGGAAATCAAAGACATAGACGGAAATCCAATGAAAAGCCGCGCCGAAATGGTGAACAACGCTATGAACCTCATTGAGAAAGAAAAACCAGAACTCGCCGGCATCCTGCCTAAAGACTACAACAAATTTTCTGACAAACTTCTCGACGAGCTGTTGCGAATCTTCAACAACGGTGACATCGACGAAGTGGGTGGAGACATCATCGGCCGTATCTACGAATATTTTCTCAACAAGTTCGCTAAAAACGTAGCGAGCGACGACGGGGTTTTCTTCACCCCTAAATCATTGGTGAAGATGATCGTCAACATCATAGAACCTCAAAATGGCATCGTTTTAGACCCTGCCTGCGGTTCGGGCGGTATGTTCGTGCAGACAGGCGACTTTGTCGAGAAGGCCGGCGGAAACGCTGTCAACTCCTTCACCTTCTATGGGCAGGAGAAAGTGGCCTACAACGCCCAACTCTGTAAGATGAACATGGCTGTACACGGCTTGCCAGGCAAGGTGAAGTCGGGCGACGAAGCCAACACCTTCTACCACGACGCACACAACCTCGCTGGCAAATGCGACTATGTGATGGCAAACCCTCCTTTCAACGTCGACATGGTAGAAAAAGAGACCTGTGAAAAAGCAGGCCGTTTGCCATTCGGCTTGCCAGCCAGCAACCCAAAGACAAAATGCTTCGGTAACGCCAACTACCTCTGGATCTCCTACTTCCACGCCTACCTCAACGAGAAAGGTCGCGCTGGCTTTGTCATGGCTTCTTCTGCCACAGACAGTAGCAACAAAGACCGCGACATCCGCGAGAAACTCGTCTTGACGGGCGATGTGGACGTGATGGTCTCCGTCGGAAACAATTTCTTCTACACCCTCTCACTCCCTTGCTCGCTCTGGTTCTTCAACAAGGGGAAAAGCGAGGAACTGAAAGACAAAGTGCTTTTCATCGATGCCCGAAACTACTACACCGTGGTAGACCGCACCCTCAACGAGTGGACAGACTGGCAGTTGAAAAACCTCAACGCCATCGTATGGCTCTATCGGGGCGAAATTGAGAAATACAAGAGACTCGTGGCAGACTATTGGTCGGCTGTCGAGACATACAACACCGATCATGCGGATCTGGTGAAGGACCTCAAAAAACCATCTGTCGATACCTCAGACCGCTTTCCTCAGGCTCTCTCGCTCTTCGACAACGTGGCTCTCGCACTGAAAGAGCAGATAAAAGCCCTGCAAGCGGAACTCAAAGACACAAAGACGAAGAAAACAAAAGAGGAGAAGAACAAACTGAAAACTGCCATTGCAGAAGCCGAAACCTCATTGAAGGAGACCGACGAAGCCGTACAGATGGCAAAAGAAGCAATCTGGCTCACCGAGAAATTCGGATTTGAGGGCAACTACCAAGACGTGGCAGGACTCTGCAAGATTGCCACAAGGGCAGAGATCGCCGAGAAGAACTACTCCCTCACCCCAGGTGCCTACGTTGGCGTTACGGAGACGAAAGACGACGGCGTAGACTTCTACGAGCGCATGAACGAAATTCACGCTGAGCTGGCACGCCTCAACACCGAGGCCAATGCACTGATGAATGAAATACAAAAGAGTTGGGAGGGCATAAAATGAAATCTCACAGAAAGAAAGGAGGCGAGAAATGACGGAGTGGAAGAAAGTAAAACTGGGAGAAATCATCGCCATAAAACATGGATATGCATTTTCTGGAGAACATATTGTACAAGAAGACAACGGAAAAGTCTTAGTTACACCTGGCAATTTTCGTATAGGAGGAGGATTCCAACAAACAAAATGCAAGTTTTATAATGGCGAAATACCGGAAGATTACATACTAAAAGCAGGAGATTTGATTGTTACAATGACCGACTTAAGTAAAACAATTGATACTCTTGGCTATTCTGCGATAGTTCCAAAATCTATTTCAAGGATTTATTTACATAATCAACGGATTGGATTGGTTAATGTCAGAGAAGGTTCTTGTGATAAAGCGTTTCTATGCTTGGTTATGCAAACACGTGAATATCAAAAAGCTGTTGCAAACACATCAACGGGAGCGACAGTACACCATACATCTCCGAGTAAAATTTATAATATAGAAATTACTCTTCCCCCACTCGCCACACAAAAGAAAATTGCATCCATACTTTCTGCCTATGACACCTTGATCGCCAACTACCACCGCCAAATAACCCTTTTAGAGGAAGCCGCCCAACGCCTCTACAAGGAATGGTTCGTCGACCTCCACTTCCCCGGACACGAAAACGTAAAAGTCATCGATGGAGTGCCTGAGGGATGGGAGAAGAAATGTGTTTCACAAATAGGAACTTACCTTAATGGATTTGCGTTCAAACCATCAGATTGGCAGAATTCGGGGAAACCGATTATAAAAATCAAAGAAATGGGCAATGGAGTTACTAAGGATACTCCACGAAATAATGGCGAAAGAGTGCCAAGCAAATATCTTGTGAAAGCAGGAGATTTATTGTTTTCATGGTCGGCAACACTTATGGTCAAAATTTGGAGCGGTGAAGATGGATGGTTGAATCAACATCTTTTCAAAGTCACACCAGCACATAATATTGGACGTGAATTTCTTCTTCAAACCATTTCAAAAAGCATCGAAGAGTTTTCGAACCTTACAACTGGCTCTACAATGAAACATATTCAGAGAAACAAACTCGACCAAGTTTTTATAAATGTTCCAGATAAAATGCTAATGAATAAGTATAATAAGGCATCTAACATAATAAGGGATCAAATCCTCAACCTCTCCCGTCAACTCGCCCTCCTCACAGAGTCTCGCGACCGTCTTCTCCCGAAACTGATGTCGGGCGAGATAGAGGTATAAAAAATCACCCCCCAGTTTAAGACAAAACGTAAAAGCAAAACAACATATTACCGACCCAAAATAGACAAAACGATTATGAGTACTAAAAAATATTCCGAAGACAGCTTGCAAGAATGGACCGCTCAAAAACTCCAAGAGATGGGCTGGAGGTCTCTCCTCGCCTTCGACTCCGAAACATTCGGCGAAGACGGCACACTGGGCCGTACCTCCACGCAAGAGGTATTGCTCCGTCCAGCCCTCCGCAACGCCCTCAAAAAACTCAACCCTTGGATCACCGACGAGCAGGTGCGCGTGGCTCTCGCCACCCTCGCGTCGCATAGTGCCACCGCAACCCTTATGACCACCAACGAGGAGAAATACGACCTCATCTGCAACGGTGTGGATGTGCCAACAAAAGACGCTAACGGCAACAGATCTTCCCGTAAAGCCATCCTCATAGATTTCTCCAACCCCAACAACAACGATTTCCTTGCCGTCCGTGAACTCAAAATCAGCAGCGAGAACCAAAGCATCTATCAGAGACGCACAGACCTCGTCGGTTTCGTCAACGGCATCCCATTGCTCTTCATCGAACTGAAACGACATGACATAGACGTGCGCAACGCCTTCGATGGCAACTACACCGACTATCTCGACACCATCACCCAACTCTTCCGCTACAACACATTCGTGATGCTCTCCAACGGCAACGAGGCTAAAATAGGAACAATCGGCAGTAAGTGGGAGTTCTTCCACGAGTGGAAACGCCTTGCCGAAGACGACGAAGGTTGCATAGACCTCGAGACAATGCTCAAAGGCATCTGCCCTAAAACAAACTTCCTCGACTTGCTCCAAAACTTCATCCTCTTCGACCACTCGGGTGGCAAAACAGTGAAGATTCTCGCCCGAAACCACCAATACTTGGGTGTCAACAAAGCGGTTGAGGCTTATCGGACAGACAAACTACGCAATGTAGCCAACTCCGACAAGGGAAAAATCGGTGTCTTTTGGCACACGCAAGGCTCTGGTAAAAGTTACTCTATGGCTTTCTTCGCCCAGAAGATAAGACGCAAATTCGAAGGCTCGCCCACCATCGTCGTTCTGACAGACCGCGACGAACTGAACAACCAAATCTGCAGCACATTCGAAAACTGCGGTTTGCTGGGTAGTAACACGGCAGCAGACTACATAGCGCAAGATGGCGACGACCTTGTGCGCAAACTCAACCAGAACCCAAGTTTCATCTTCACACTGATACAGAAATTCAACAAACCGAATGCCAAACCCATCAACGCAAAGCACGACATCATCGTAATGTCCGACGAGGCTCACCGCACACAATATGGTCAACTCGCCGAAAACATGATGCGTCTGTTGCCCACCTGTAGCCGAATCGGGTTCACCGGCACACCGCTATCGAAATACGACGAAATCACACGACGCACCTTTGGCGACTACATCTCCATCTACGATTTCAAACGAGCCATCGACGACCACGCCACAGTGCCTCTCTACTATGAGAACAGAGGCGAGAAATTGGACATCGTTACGTTAGACAAATTAGACAACGACCTGAACAAACGTATGGCAGAGGAGATCGAGAACGCCGACCTCGACCCCGCCCAACAAGAAAAGGTGGAACGCGAGTTCGCAAAACAAATACACCTTCTCACCACCGAAAAACGGTTGGACTCCATCGCCAAAGACTTTGTAGACCACTACACAGACCTTTGGACGAGCGGAAAGGCTATGTTCGTCTGTATGAACAAGATAACATGCGTCAGAATGTACAACTACGTACAAACCCACTGGCAAGAGAAGATCGTAGAGACGAAAAAACTGCTGAAAAAAGCCACTGACCAGGAAACTCAGGAATTGGAGAAGAAAATCCAATGGATGGAAGAAACGGAGATGTGTGTTGTGATCAGCCAAGACCAAAATGAAATTCAGACCTTCAAGAAGTGGGGGCTCGACATTCATCCTCACCGAGAAAAAATGGTAAACCGGTCATTGGAGAATGAATTCAAGGATAAAGACAACCCATTCCGCGTGGTCTTCGTATGTGCCATGTGGCTGACTGGCTTCGATGTGAAAACGTTGTCGCTTCTCTACTTGGACAAGCCACTCCGCGCACACACTTTGATGCAGACGATTGCCCGTGCCAACCGTGTGGCAGAAGGTAAAAGCAACGGACTCATCATCGACTATATCGGCATTCTGAAAGAACTCCGCGAAGCACTCGCCGAATTTACGGTAGACGAAAACACAGCAAAAAGCGGTAAAGGAAATAGCGGTAATAACAAAGGTCCGGTAATAGACAAAGAAAAACTGATTGAAAAGATAAAAAAAATCATTGAAGAGACTCGTAAGTTCTTGAAAAAGAACGGTTTTGACTTGCAAAAACTGATCAATTCACAAATGCCCCTTTACTACAAATTAGTAAAAGAAGGAGCAGAAGCAGTCTCTACGTCACTCGAAACACGCAAAAAATACCAAACGCTTGCCTACGAACTCATCAAACTCTTCAAATACGTCAATGGCAAAGAGGTGGAGCAAAACATCTTAGATGCCAAAAATGCAATTCTCGCCATTTACAACGAACTTCAAAAAGTGAGAAAAGAGGCTGACATAACAGACTTGATGGTAGCAATCAACAAGATTGTGAATGAGTATGTCGTCATCACCCCTAACGATCCCGATGCAAAAAAACAATTCGATATCAGCAAGATAGACTTCAGCCTTCTGCGCAGCGAATTTGAGAAAAGTGCTACCAAACACTTGGTAATGAACGACTTATGTGAGATGATTGAAGAGAAACTGAAGAAAATGCTCAAAGACAATCCTGAACGAGTCAATTTCTATGAGAAATACTTGGAGATTGCAAAGGAATATAACAACGAGCAAGACCGAGCCGTCATAGAGCAGACTTTCGAAGACTTGATGAACTTAGCCAAAGAATTGGATGAGGAAAGCAAACGTTTCGTCAAAGAGGGATTCAGCAACGAAGAAGAATTGGCAATTTTTGATATGCTTTTCTCTAAAAATCTAAGCAAAAAGGACATCAAAGCCATCAAAGAAATTGCTGTCAACCTATTGGCAAAAATCAAAGGACGTATCGCCGAACTCGACCATTGGACGGAGAAAGACGAAACAAGGGAAAATGTTGGCAAACTAATAGAAAACACCTTGTGGGACGAACTTCCAGAGTGTTACCCTAACGAAAGCATAACCACATACAAACAAAAAATATACGAATACATATTCAACAAATACACAGGTTCTGCGGCATAGGACATTGATTGTCAGCATATTCTATATGCCTTCTTTGTCTGATACCACCCCATAACTACTGCTCCTTCCCCCGCCTTCGTTCTTCTTCAAAATCCCTTTCCGAACTAGATCGTTGATGTCGTTCAGGGCTGTGTCTTGCGAGCATTTGGCTATTTTCGCCCACTTGCTAGTGGTCAGCATTCCGAAGAAATCGCCAAACAACAGATCGAGGATTTTGCGCTGCCGCTCGTTGATGGGGGTCTCTTTGTGCAAATTCCAAAACTCATTCTTTTGCATTACCTTCTCTAATGTAGAAAAAGCACCCTCTATCGCTTTGCCAAGACATTGCAAAAACCACAGCAACCACTGCGTGATGTCGCCATCTCCATGTTGCGTGGCTTCCAACACCTCGTAATACTCCTTCTTCTGCGTTTTTATCTCCGCCGAAAGACTGTAGAAGCGTTTGGTACTATGCTCCGAACGTGCCAACAACATATCCGTCAACGCCCTCGCAATTCGTCCATTCCCATCATCAAAAGGATGTATGGAGACGAACCACAAATGCGCAATGGCAGCTTTCAGCACTCCATCGGTGTCATCCTCCTCGTTCATCCACTGAATCAAGCGTTGCATCTCCGCCGGGACTTTCTCTGGCGAGGGTGCCTGATAATGCACCTTTTCATGCCCCATCGCTCCCGACACCACTTGCATCTCTCCCGTCCGATATTTGCCCACTTCAATCCTGTACAACCCACTCATGCCCATCGGAAACAAGACATTATGCCACCCAAACAGTCGCTCGTCCGACATAGGCGCGTCATACCGCACCGTGGCATCCAACTGCATCTCAACGATACCATCCACATAGCGCGACGAAGGTATCAGTCCACCCGTTTGGATCCCCAACCGATGAGCAATAGACGATCGCACCTCGTTCAAATTCAGCACCTCACCCTCAATCTCCGACGACCGCACCAGTTCCAAACTCATATTGTTGAGCGTAGACTCGTCCTGCACACTAAACCCTAAAGCCTCCATCTGCCCGACGAGTCGCCCCTGCTTAGCACGCACCGCTCCCAACCTGTTCATCACAAGTTCTGCGTCAAAACGAAACTGCCACCAATCTTTATGTTCGTGAATGTACATAGTCCCAACTTTGTTCCCAAAGATAACCCCATTTCGGCGATTCCCCTCATTATTCGCCGAAAATTTTCGGCGAATAAGCCTCCTAATCACCGAATTTTCAAAAAGTCGTCCAGAAAAGTGTAATGTAACGAAGAAAAGTCCTTCAGAAAAGTGTAGCGATAGCGCAAAAAGTCGTTCAGAAAAATGTAATGCTGTTTTGTAATTCGTTGATTTTTAGTATTTTTACAAAAATTTTTCAATTATGGAAAGAAGTATAATGCAGAATCTCCTTGCTTGGAAAGATAGAAATAACCGAAAACCACTCATTCTTCTCGGAGCAAGACAGGTAGGCAAAACATATATTCTGAAAGAATTCGGGAAAAAATATTTCGAAAACGTAGCCTACATCAACTGCGACAACAACGAACAGGCACGAGACCTCTTCGCTCAAGGCTATGATATGAAACGCATCATTCTCATGATCGGTGCCATCACGGAACAAGACATCAAGGCAGGGAAAACGCTCATTATCTTCGACGAGATACAAGAACTGCGACATGGACTTGCATCGCTCAAATACTTCTGTGAGGATGCCCCTGAATACCACGTTGCCGTGGCAGGTTCACTCTTAGGACTCACACTGCACCAAGGAGAATCATTCCCTGTCGGTAAAGTGAACACGCTGCACTTATACCCAATGACCTTCAGCGAATTTCTATTAGCCAAAGGGAAAAAACAATTAGCAGACTTGCTACAGTCTGGCGATTGGGATTTGCTCAAAGCCCTTAAAACGACCCTCATTGACACGCTACGCGAATATTATTTCGTTGGCGGAATGCCCGAGGCTGTGAAAGTATATCTTGCAACCAACAGCACCGTTGCAGTCAGAGAAGTACAAAACGAAATATTGGATGCCTACGATAAAGACATTTCCAAACATGCCCCAACCGAGCAGGTCGTGCGCATCAACCAGGTTTGGCACTCCATCCCATCGCAGTTAGCCAAAGAGAATCGCAAATTCATCTATGGCGTTATCAAGCAAGGAGCAAGAGCCAGAGAATACGAACTCGCCATACAATGGCTTATTGACGCAGGATTGGTACACAAGATAAACCGAGTTTCTGCCGTCGCCATACCCTTGAAGATATACGAAGACATCTCCTCTTTCAAACTCTATACGCTCGACTGTGGATTGCTTGGGGCGATGAACAACACACCAGCTATTATGCTTCTCACCCCACAAAAAGAAGAGGTGGGCAAAGGCGCATTCACCGAGAATTTCGTCTGCACCCAATTAGTCAGCATTCCCAACCTGGGCCTTGCCTACTTCACCAAAGACAACAGCCAACAAGAGATTGACTTCATCGTGCAAGCCGACACGCATATCTTCCCGATCGAGGTCAAAGCAGAAGAGAATCTTCAAGGCAAATCGTTGAAAACCTTCCTCGCCGAGCACCCCGACCTCCAAGGATTGCGCTTCTCCATGAACGACTATCGCACCCAAGAGCAGATAACCAACATTCCCCTTTACGCCACCAAAGAGTACATTCAGAAGTTTATACCAAGCGAGTAGTATTGTTTTTCAAAAGGATAAAAAGGGGCAAACCACAATGTGATCTGCCCCTCTGAAATTATGGGTTTGTTTCAAATTAATAGCGAATCAACTTCTCAAAAATCAAGATGAAATCCTCTGAAAGTTCCTCCATTGAATTTTCCACCATCTTATCATATTTCTTGCTTCTTGTAGAAACACGTTGATGCCAGAAATTGTAGTAGAAGCGACCTTCATTGTCTACAACATATCCTGAAACACGCATTTTCTGCGCTCCTGCTCCAAATCCAATCCACACACGAGCAGCTCGGCTACCCATGTCTACTTTGTCGAATTTTGGCACAAGCAATAACGAGTTGTCTTTCATCTGAAGTTCGTCGAACGACTCAACTTGCACCACCTTGATATGAGGGAATTTCTCATTCAACTCTTTCTCCAAATACTGGTTGAAAGAGGAGATTCCTCTATACAACGGCAAATACTGGTTATCACTCTTGTCGGGATAAACCACCTGCGAATCGTCTACCTTCATAATGTAGACAGTTCCGAACTTCGTGATGTTGAGTGGCTGATACAAGTTCATGTAATCCAACCAATCCTCCCAATCATCATACTGTCTTCCCTTCGGAAAATCATTCTCAGACAATTGCAACTTCGATTTCTCTACCGTCGCCGTCTGTGCTGCTACTGCCGACGACACCATTGTCGCCAACAGAAGTATTGATGTGATTATTTTCTTTAGCATAATCTATTATATTTTAGTCTAACGTCCAAGTATACGTTTCACACGATGAAACATTACAACTTTCTTCTATTTCAGTTGCCCAAAGAACATATCCACTCGCTTGAACTGCTTTCAAACTCAACTGCGTAGCGGGCAATGAGTATGTGATTTCGTAACCTGATTCTAATTCTATCATCTTAATTCCTTCTACATAAATAATGTATGGATCACTTTTCTTATTGATTATTCTCAAACTAAACTTGTTATCGTAATAACAATCAGAATAGATACTTACAGAATAGTTATTACCTTGCTTCAAGTTTTGTTCTTCAAACTTATCTCCATTCTCATTCTTAACATACACAGTAACAAACTTGATATCACTACTTGAAATGTTGATTGTACCAGTCATGTTGATATCCTGACCAATTCCACCAGTCATTTGTTTCTCTTCTCCATTAACTTCAACATACAAATACACTGTTTCATCTCTGTAATTGTTAATGTCGTAATTAAATGACCAAACGACTTGTGTTTCCTGAGTTGAATCCTTTTTGTCGGTCTCCTCAGTCTCCTTTTTATCGGTTTCTTCGGTCTCCTTTTTGTCGTCAGTTTTTTCTTCCGCAGGAACCACAACACTGTAAACATCTCCCGTTTTCAACGTTTTGCTACAGAATGTGTCGCCACTGTCATTCTTCAAGTAGAGCGTTACTGGCGAACCGATCACCTGAATTGTGGCATTCAAACTCTTGCCACCTCCAACAACAGCTACCTTCTGACTTCCATACATCAAATACAAAGTCTCACTGCGATTGTTCGTGATGTTCAAAACACAATCCCATGTCTTCGTACTCGTCTCCTCATCATCCCCCTCGTCCTTCTTACAAGAGAACTGAACCGCTGCCAACATCGCTACTACCAGCAATAGCAGACTCCAAATACTTTTTTTACTTTTCATACCTTTTACTATTTATTTTTATTAATATAAAATCGAATAAGTTTCAACTTTAGTTGCTTTCTTTTAGTTGCATTCTATTAATTGCAAGCAAAGGTAATATAAAAGTGTACTTTTTACCCCCCCCGATATGTTTTACAACATATTTTTGTCAACCACCTGATTATCAAGCAGAAAAGTTTTCAACAGGCATAATATTTCCCCCATAAAACCTGACATTCTTTGCCG
>CAVJCT010000016.1:0-14931 GCA_963648205.1 Flexilinea sp. | reverse complement strand
CACCATTATAGCAAAATTACAATAGTTTTTCCAAATCTGCCACGGCGGTGCTGATGGTTTGGCACTGGGCTTTGATTTCTGCCATCAACTCCTCCACACTGCATTCCTCCTCTTCGCCTCCTTGACGGATCCAGGTGAGGTCGAGCGAGGTTTTGTCGCGCGCAAGTAGCTCATCCACAGTGTATTTGCGCCATCTGCCCGACGGATTCTGCTCGGGATCGTAGGTTTCGGTGCGAGCGTGGATATTGTCGGCATTATAGCATTTCACGAAATCGTCTAAATGGCGACGCTCCAACTTGTTGGTGGCAAGAGTGTGCTTGACGTCCGTTCGATAGTCGTAGAACCACGTCTCGGTGGTCTGCTGCCCTTTATTGAAGAACAAAACATTGGCTTTCACACCTTGAGCATAGAAGATACCCGTCGGAAGGCGGAGAATGGTGTGCAGATTGAACTCTTGGAGGAGTCTCTTGCGGATCACCTCGCCTGCTCCACCCTCGAACAAGACGTTATCGGGCAATACAACGGCTGCCCGACCATTCTTCTTCAGCATCAACATAATATGCTGCAAGAAGTTCAGCTGATTATTCTTCGTCTCAGTATAGAAATCCTGACGGTTGATGTCCACCGACCCTGCCGGACGAGTTCCGAACGGCGGATTAGCAAGGATAACGTCTACAAACGTCTCGGGGGCCTTCTCCAACGAGTCGGCACACGTGATCGGACTACGTTCCGTACCCACACCGTGCAGATAGAGGTTCATCGAGGCGAGAGTAACGACAAGCGGCGTGTTATCCGTGCCGTGAAGGGCTTCATTACGCAGGAAACTCTGTTTTCCCTGATCCTCCGACTGATTTTTCATATAGTCGAACGCAGCCAAGAGGAATCCACCCGTACCGCACGCTGGGTCTGCCACCGTCTCGCCAATCTGCGGGCGCACACAGTCGACCATGGCTTGAATGAGCGGACGAGGGGTGAAATACTGCCCTGCCCCACTCTTCTTATCCTGACCGTTCTTCTCGAGAATGCCCTCATAGATCGCGCCTTTCACGTCGTTGTCCATATTGAGCCACTGCTCCTCGTTGATCATCGTGATCACTTTCTTCAGATAGACAGGTTTATCTATCTTGTTCTGCGCTTTCGTGAAGATAGTGCCTATCAGACTGTCCTCTTCACTAAGTTTCTTCAGCACCGACTCGTAATGGTACACCAACTCCTCACCATCTAAATTGATTAGATCTTTCCATTGACAGCCTTCGGGGATTCGAGAATCCTCGCCGAAGATGTCGACATTCTCCGCATCCATTTTCAGGAATAGCAGATAGGTAAGTTGCGTGATATAATCCGTGAAACCGATACCTTGCCCCGACAAGGTTGTTGCGAGATTCCACACTTTCTTGGTGAGCGACTGCTCATTGGGGGTATTGTTATTTGCCATGATGCTATTATTTATCTAAATTTTTAAGAACGTGCCAGACACTTTTTCTCATAGAGCCTTCACGCACTATGATGCCTTTTTCTCGAAGATGTTTAATATGTTTTTCAATAGTACGTTTAGAAACACCTATTTGTGCAGACAATTCACCAGCGGTAATCCGGCAGTTGTTTCTTATCAGATTCACTATCTGCACAGCGGTATTCTGTTCTATTGGTGAATTTCCGTCTTCTTCAATAGTTTTTTCTCCGTTCGAACCTTCTTCATTACCGAACCCCTCTGCCAGATTTTCCTCATTTTCACCGAACCCTTCCGTAGGATTTCCTTCATTTTCACCGAACCCCTGGCCATTTTCACCGAACCCTTCCATGGGATTTCCCTCATTTTCACCGAACCCCTGGCCATTTTCACCGAACCCTTCCGTGGGATTTCCCTCATTTTCACCGAACCCCTCATTTTCAACGGTTCTTAAATTTGGAGCATTCCTTCCATAACGTTTTTTATTTCGAGCAACAAGTTCTTCTAAAGAAAAACGTTTTATCCAAACACTTACACCTCCGTCTATTTCTTTCACAATAGGCATCGGATAATCCTCTTTTTCAAAACATTCACGTATTTTCGTGTAACCACGACCCCAAGTCTCTATAAACCCTGCCATAAACATAGTGGATGCTATCGTCTTATTACGAGGTCGTGAGCTATGCTTTCTCATAAGAGTTTCAGCAGTATAGCCCTCAGGCAAACCACCTTCGTTCCATATCTCTATATGGTCGGCATACACTTGCATCTGTATAGGCGCACCCATATAGTCCTTGTGGCAGACACTATTGTACAAGATTTCACGCAAACCATCTTCTGGAATTTCCAACGGTTCCATTCTAATCATCCCTTCATAATGGATAGGAGAATACAAATACTTGCTTTTTAACACACTCACCACCGTATCAACCATTCTAATAACATTTCCTTCTATAACATCTTGAATAATCAAGTCGCTTTCGCTTGCGCCAAATCTTCCAATTTTAAATTGGACTCCTGCGAAACGGCGTTGCGGTTCTTTTCCAAAAAGAAGAATTGCAGCAGACCTCAAATAGCCATCCTCTCCTATTAATCGCAAATTTTTGAGGACATCCTCAGTTGAGGTCTCTTTTTCACTCTCCGCTATGCGTTTTTTTAGAATGCCATTCCGTAAAAAATAATCAATTGATGCACGATCAATCTCCGCTATAGTAGCATTAGGAAGTGGCATATCATCCCACGAATGTCCCATTTTGCGCATAATAAACTGTTGCAAAGCAGCACCTCTCAATTCCTGTTTAGTCGACCCTGAACGATAATGGTACACTCCATGGCATGAAATAGGCATTGTACTTGACGAGACAACAATCTCTATATATTTCTTTCCATTCTTTTCTAATAAATTGACATCCGCCACAATACCTAAAGAATTGGCTATCTTGTTGGGAATATCCTCCATTAATTTCTTGGCATCATTCAATCCAACAACTTCTTTATCATCATTGACACCAATATATATACGACCTCCTTGCGCATTTGCAAATCCACAAATCCACTGCAAATATTTATCATTCCAGGTCTCTTTATACTCTATATTTTGACTTTCGCTCTGCATAATTACTAATTTTTTACCGAACCCTTACGCTGTCTCCCTCATCACCACAAACCGGAAGACTGAAGCGAGCGCTTCGTTGGCTTTGTCTTTATTGCCAAACGCCTGTATCAGTTTGACGGCTTGCTGCTGACCTTTACACTCTTTGATCTCCTTGACCGTGCATGCGCCGTTGGTAGCGATAAACTCCAGAATCTCACGCATAACGCTTTTCTGCGCTTCCGTGATCTCCATCTGCTTTCGTCCGTGCCAAAGGTTGAAAAACTGGTTCATCGAGGGCAAAAGGCATTCCAATCTCTCCGTCTGATGGTAGGCAAATCGCACAAGTTGGATAAGATTCGTGAGGGCGGTTACCTCTTCTTTCTTCGTATTCTTGCGCACTGCATCCATCTTGACGATTTCATACGAGTTCCACAACATATTGATACTGAAGCGGTTATTATAGAGTTTCATCTTCTCCTCCAAATCTTTCAGCATTGCATAATTTATCGGTTCGCCCGTCTTGTTATAGATGATTCGCAATGCCTCGATTTTGTCGGTATTCTCTCGGCAATAGGTTTCAAACGCCTCGGTGGTCGACTGCGCCTCTTCAACCGAGAAACCAGCCGAAATGAGTTCGTCGCTCCCCGGCTTCAACTCTCGCACATAGCCTGCTGCCAACTCGAGAAGGTACTGGCGCGCATCCGCATGATTGGCAAGGGCAACCACAAGTGCCTTACGCTCCACATTCGGCTTACTGTTATCCTCATACGGAGGCAAATTGTTACTCTCAAGAGCATCGAAAATTCCCTTCGCAATCTCAATCATATCAACACCAGCCAACTCCCTGAATCTGATTTTCTGCTCATTCGTCGCTTTTT
The DNA here is from genome assembly GCA_963648205.1 of Flexilinea sp. Taxonomy (GTDB): domain Bacteria; phylum Bacteroidota; class Bacteroidia; order Bacteroidales; family Paludibacteraceae; genus UBA1181. The sequence continues at coordinate 11,009 of CAVJCT010000016.1, read as the reverse complement.
TATTGATGGATGAAAGAACAGAAGCCAATCTGCGAAGATACTTGTCAGGTAACTCTCCGTGTGCTATTCGCTCCAAGAGTATCTTGAGTGAAACAGGCTTTTCGCCCAAATCATCGCCTGGCTCTGGCAACTCCATCGTATGCTCCGTAACGCCCACACAATCGACCAAGAAATAACAGTCCTTCGAAATGGCATTCGGCGTAACAGCTTGCAACTGGTCGTCGCTGATCGTACGCACGCCACGCCCCTTCATCTGCGTGTAGAGCGGAGCAGACTGCACATCGCGCATAAACATCACCACCTCGAGAGGCTTCACATCCGTTCCCGTAGCCACGAGCGTACAAGTAACGGCAATACGGAAATCACGGTCATTGCGGAACTGTCGAATCAACTCGTTGCTGTCGCCTACCGAATAGGTGATGCTCTGCACATAACGCTTCATATCCGCTTCAGAACATTTCTCGGCAAACACCTCACGAGCGATCTTCACAATATTATACGCATGATTTTCATTTAAGGCAAAAATCAATGTTTTAGGGATATACTCGTAGTTTTCTTCTCTTTCGTCAAACAATTGAGAATATATCACATCGCGGAATGTTTCTAAAATCAATTTAATTTGCGAAGGATTGATGATACTTCGATTCAACTCTTTCTCTGTATAATTGATGCAATCCTGACTCTTCACATCTTTCGTTTCGCCAGTGTATTTGCTGGTTTCGCGCAAGTCCTGACCAACTGTGATAGCCCCACCACTTTCAGATTCTTTTGTTTTGATTCTGAAAATACGACTATCCACATTGACACCATCGAGGATGGACTGCTCGTAGGTGTAGTTCACCACTCTGTTTTTATTGAAGAAAGCCTCCGTCTCGGGGATAGGCGTGGCAGTGAGACCAATCAGTCTGGCAGAATCAAAATATTCCAACACTTTCTTCCAGTTGCCATAAATGCTTCGGTGGCACTCGTCGATGACGATTAAATCAAAGAAATTGCGAGGCAACGTAGGGTTTTCAGGCAATGACATCTCCGTATCGGCGGTGTCGGCATCATCATCGTCAGTGTCGTTGATTTCCTCGCCTTTCAAAAGGGAGAAGAGTCGTTGGATAGTCGAAATGACGACATTGCTATCCGACGGAATCTTGCACGAATGGAGTCTGTTGACAGCATATATTTGGTTGAATGGGTCGCCGTTTTTTGTCAATTTATAGGTGCCGAACTCATTTTCTGCTTGTCTGCCGAGGTTGTTGCGGTCTACCAAGAAAAGGATTCTCTTCATCGGGGTGTACGCCAACATTCGGTAGGCGACAGTGCATGCCGTATAGGTTTTTCCTGCGCCAGTTGCCAACACCATCAGCGCACGTTTTTCGCCTGCTTTGAAACTTTTCTCCAAAGCGGTTACCGCCTCATACTGGCAATCGCGCAAGCCTTTTCTCTTCAGAATTGGCAAACCCACGAAAGGGTCATTCAAGCCCAACATCTCGGCCACTTTCTTAGGGCTATGCATTCGGTCAAGGTCGTCCCAGCGAGTGTTCGACTGCCAGAAATTCTGGAATTGGTACATTTTGCCATTCGACTTGTAGAGGAAAGGCAGCGGTTTGCGGGCATCGATGGAAGGGCAGAATTTCGGACCTTTTCGTCCGTAGGTTGCCACCTGCTCGCTCACCATCGTCTGCGACACGTCCACCTCCTCTTTTTTCGCCTCCAACACACCTACTGCCTTGCCATCGAGCAACAGCGTATAGTCGGTGCGAAGATTGCCGTTAGTGGGCAATTCGCGAATGGCAACGGCAGACATATCCGCCTCAAACTGGTCACGGTCGATCACCGTCCAACCAGCCTCTTCAAGCCACTCATCTATCTTTTGTCTTGCTTTTTCTTCTGGAGTCATGATTCGTTTGGTCAACGCTTAATGTTTGTCAAGTTCCTCTCTCAAATCATAGTACAACGTAGTTGGGCCCAGCCACCATGCCTTGCTCGATTCTCGCTCTAACCGTTTATAAGTCTCTGAAGAATAAATCTTCTTGATGGTCTCCACCGTGCTGAGACCCTCATCTTCCTGCAAAAACTCTGCCACAAGACATATTTTAAGTGGAAGAATCTGATAAAGATTATTTTGAGTTATTGTTTCAATCATATTACCTCCTTTGCTTCTAAGAACCGCAAATATTTTAATGATTCTATAGTATGAAACAAATATTGATCAACTAATTTATAAGTTTTTAGTCTTTTCATTTTAGACCTTCCTTCTTGCGATTCTCAATAAATTCATCCATTTCAGCCAATAGCCATCGGCTCCCTTGAGTGTGAAGAGGCTCATAGCAATCGTTAAGATAGTCCAGCACTCCATAGTGATTCAGTATGTTCATAGCTTCCTCACCCGTAATTCCCTTGGCTTGTTTATACTGCTCGATACAAAATGACAAAAACAGCAGTCTATCTTGGTTGGCTTTGCTCATACTCTCTTATTTTACTAAGTCTTCTACAAATATAGTTTTTTAAAGCCAAACTAAAAACAAACAACCCAATCCACCACCAAACGCGATGAATTGGGCTGCGGATATCTTCTCTCGCCTACTCTGTTACTTTGCGATATTTTCCTTCAATCAACAGCATGCCAGGGAAAATCTCCCCTCCACTGGTTTTCTTGAAGGCCGTGTAGTGCAGTTCCGAACCTTCACTATGCTCGGAAGCCGCTGCATATCGATTATCCCAGATTCTGTCTTTGATGGGTTTCACCGTGGCTACATATTTGTAGGTCGTGCGTCCGGTTTCTGGATTGTATTTGCGTTGCACCACCTGGAATTTGCTCTTCTCGCTGATGCCCTCTTTCAATCCGATTTTGCCTGCATAGACCGTGTTCTTGCCTTCTTGTATCACATCGAAGACGGGGGTTTTCACCTTGAAATCTTCATACTGCAACTGCAACGCAGCAATGTTTTTATCCATTGATCGGGTACAAATGATCTTGATGAACTCGCCTCGGTCATACTGTCCCTTGATAGCCGACTGGTTGTCATACTCGTACTCGTGAGCCACGAACTTCATTTGGAAGAGTGAGTCATTGTTCAAAAAAGCACTGATCTTCTCAGAGTTGGGTTCCGACGTATAATAGTTCTTATAGAAGACGGCAGCAATCGAGTCATTCCACTGCAACTGGAAAAGGTAGGAATGGGTCTTCACCTTGAATCCTGTATAATCATCGGTGATGTCCTTGAAGGCTTGCGCCATATCGGCTCCCGCGGTACTTCTCACCGCTGGCTTATACTGCGTCGTAACTCTTCCATTGGCTCCCGTCGTCGTAATGGTTTGTGCCGGTTGGCTGGCAAGTCCATCTAACACACCTCCCAAAATCGTCATCGCAACCTGTGCCGCCTGCATCTGCTCCTCTACCGTCACATAGGTCATGTCGTTCACTAAGATGAACGAATTGTAGATCAAATCTTCTCCTGCATCCGAAAGCATCGCAATACCCCTGGCGGACTGTTCTGCTATCGCCACATCCATTTCCGAAGCATTATACTGACCTCGTTCCTGAATCAATTTCATGTCGAAATAGGCACTGTCGACACTGGCTCCTTTCAAATCAAACCAACGAGACACCATCATCTTGCCACAACCGAGTTCGTTGAGCCGATTCTCCAACGCTTTTCCATTTTTCTCCACATCACGCGACGAGAGTCTTTTTCCCATCTCCGCCTTGATCAAGCCATTCGAACGACGTTGTGCTCCCGTCAAATCGGAATTGTTTAACTCACGGCAGTTGACGTTATGCTCGTTGTATTTGTCGGGTGTCGGCACTTTCATAAATGCCTCGCGAATCTCATTGCCAAACTCGTCTTCGCTGTGATAAACCATCATCGTTCCAAGCGAACTACGATTGTATTCGGGCAACTCACCTACTGATTTATCTTGTGAGTGTAAGTTCAGAAAAAAAGTAGGGCAAAGCACGCTAAGCCCTACTAACAATTGTTTATTTAATTTCATCATTTTTCGCTTAGAGGAGTACGATTAACGACCTAACCAAGAGAGATTTGTAGTGGTTGGCTGCTGTCCTTTTCCGTAGGCTACACCGACCTCTTTCCATGCGTTGACTTTTGCTTTCTCAATGTCAACACCGTCTTGATACTGCTTCATCTCATACTTCCAATCGTCCATCACTTTACCTTTTATCTCTTGATAGAGTTTCTGGGCATCGCCATAGCATTTTGCATCTGGGTAGATTTGAGACAAGTATTCGCCTGCTCGGGTTGCACCCTCAGCATTCTGGGCAGCCATCCACTCCGACTTTGCTTTTGCCAAGTTGACATCACATAAATGGTCGATATACTCTTGATAAACGCTGTTACCCAACTCGATGGCTTGGTCGTATTTCTGGCACTCTGAAGGGATTGAACCCAACTTGAAGAATGCCTCTTCATACTTCTTCTGTTTCAAGCATGATTTTGCCTCTTTGATGATACGCTCTGCCTGAGAATCGTAGTAAGCGATGATTTTCTTCTTTCCATCGCTGACGAAAGTCTCCATTGCAGGGGTGTTCACGTTGATGTGCTTGATGGCATCCATGTAACTCTTCGTCTCGTTAGTGCCTACACCAATCGTGTTTGCCACTGTCGTTGAATAGATCTTCTTATCGTAATAGTCTGCAATATAGAAAGTTATCTCCATTTTCTGAGAGATCTGTGTTGGAGGGCCAGCCACAATGTCTTTGTCCGTTGGAGTTGCCACAACAGTGATGAAGAAACGGTCCAACGCCTCGGCTGAAGCCACACCATTCTTCGTCAACAACTGATTCAACTTATTGGTCATCTGCACTTTAGCCATATCAGGGAACGGTTGAGGAAGGTCTTCCATCACAACTGCCAACGCAATCGACGAGCCTTTCTCGTCAAACGACTGTGCATTCAAAGCGCACGAAAGTCCCAAAATTGCAGAGATTATCAAAAATATCTTTTTCATTCTAAATTCAATTTTAAACGTTTATTCTTACTCGTTTTTCAGATTCTTCTTTAATCACACAATCAGAGAGATTTTATTTCTCTCCGATGATGACAACAGCCTTTCCTAAACCGCGAGCTACCACCTTGCAAGTCAAGTTGTATGGTGCTTTCTTCAAGAAAGAACGGAGCATACGTGCGAATCCTTCTGTGTCGATAGCCATTCCATTCTCTTTGTAGAGAGGAATACGAACTTGCTCGTAACGAAGCAAATTCTCTGAGCCATCCAATTTTGAGAAACGTCCTGACACTGTGTTGGTTGCCATCCAGTTGTCGATAGTCTCGCCCAACTCTTCGCCGTTGAACTCAGTCTCCATATCAACACCTGCACCATTGTCGAACACACGAACCTCGAGAGCAACCTCACGACCATTGGTCAACAGATCGTCGAAATGGCTTTGAAGGCGGTTGTTGAAGTTGTCAATCTGTGCCAAAACAGCCTCTTGCAAAAGTTGAGCCGTAGTGGCAGAGAAAGAAGGCGCGCTCACGCCATTGGCACTTCCGATACTCTTATTCGTGTATGAGTCTTTACCCTCCATAATGTAGGTGAGGATAGTCTTCGGACCTTGATTCTCGATAGACCAAGTAATCTCGATGATGATGTCAGCCTTTGCAGTGCGACGAAGACGATCCAACGGACTCTCAGCCAATGTTGCACCCGATGTTTTGCTCATCGTGAGGTTATCCTCGGCTGTGTTTTGGTTGATTGACTTGAGAGTAGCCTCCAAATCCTTGAGAGGGAAACCACGCTCTGCCATCAAATCATTGATGGTTGAAATCACCATTTTCAGGTTGATATCGTTCTGCAACGCTCTGGCATAGTCTGGTATGACAGACTTTGCTCCCTGATTGTCATATTCTGTAACATATCCGTTCTCGTTACACCAAGCATCACTTGGAACTACCATAATAGTAGGTTTCTTTGCCTGAGAGAACGCTGCAAGTGCCAACATTAACGACACTGCCAATAACATTATCTTTTTCATCTAAATCTCTATTTATAATTATCTTCTTATTCGGTTACCTTCAAAATTCCATCCTGAATCAATTTCTCCTTCAACTTGCTGGCGTAAACACAGACGGTTGTCTCACAAAGTGAGTTTCCATCGGCTCTTGCCCACTTGCTGGTCAGCCACTTACGCTCTTTTACGGAGCAGAAATCTAAGTAAGCACCTTTGTCCTGGAAGAATGTATTGAAATAGTCGGCATATTTGTCTTTTGCGTTCACCTCCAAAAGCAAAGGCTTAACAGAAGAAAGGTTCAACGAACTGCTTGGCTCGAGACCTGTGAAAACCACATCGTAAATGGCTTGCTTGCGAGCCTCCTCGAGGGCATCCACTGCATTACGACCTCTACCCCACGAACGTACAGTGTATGAACCGTCGCGCTCTGTGGCAACATACTGCGTTTTGTAGTCGTAGTAAGCCTGCGATTTTTTCGTTCCACATGATGAGAACATCGCAACCATCGACAAGCACAAAAGCAATCTGATGATATTCTTAAAACACATTGATTTCATATCCAATGACTTAAAAAAACCAATTTAATTAGATGATTCACAGCAGATTAGAAACCGCTGCTCAATGACTTGATAACGCCAGCCTGCTCCAAAGCCTTGCGGAGTTGGTCTTTCTGAACGGTTACCGTAACGCCCACTTTATACTCTCTCTTCAGTTTGATAACTTCCTTTGAACCACCAGTCAACTGAACGTATTTCAAGTACTCTCCACCATCTGCAAAGAATCCGTTGAAATAGTCTTCAAACTCATGCTCAACACCAGGATTGGCAGCCAAAGCACGCTGACTAACACAACCGTCCGCACCAGTGAAACCTTTGAAAATCACACCGTGAACAGCATTTTTCTTACACTGCTCCATTGCGACAGAGGCTTTACGAGAATAACTCCACACCTTCACCAAGTAATTTCCCTGCACTGCATTGCCAGCACATTCCAACTCATAGCGAAAGTTCTCCGTGTCTTTATTTGCTTTATCCTTCGAACCAGCGAAACTCATCACCGCCATACCTAACGATAGAATGATAACCAAAACTTTTTTCATGCTCTATAAACTTTCATTAATATTGAATTGATATTGTTTGCAAATATAGTTTTTTGATTAGCAACATAAAAAGGAATCGACATAAAAAAAAGCCCAGATGACTCTGGGCTTTTTCTGCATATTGCATTTTAGAATCTCTAAACTATGCGATTTTATCAATTTATCGTCTTCTGACAATGAGTTTCGCCGTAGTTACACTTTCATCTGAAAGGATCTTCACAATGTAGGTTCCATCTGCCAAATTAGCAACTGAAGTCTCGTTCGAAGTCTCATTGTTGATTAAGCGAACGCCTGAAATGCTGTACACCTCGATGCCGCGAATATCCTTCGCACCCATCACAGTGAACGATGTTGATGCTGGATTTGGCGCAATGGTCAACTCCTCGTCTGCCTCAACGTCAGCATTGTCTGTAGAGGCTGTAATCTTGATTGTTACATTATTCTGAACACAGTCGCTCATCATGCAGAAAGTGGTGTCCTTCGTGTAGGTTACGCCTTTGTAGGTTACAGAACCTTCACCTTGCAAGTTAACGTTCTTTGTTTCAGGTGCTGGCTTGTAAATCTTGAAGTTTCCAGAGGCATTCAACATAGAGAGGAAATAAACCATTCCGTTGTAGTAACGCCACTGTCCTGATGGTGGGTTAGTATTCCACAATGCTTTGACATAGTCACCTGCCAAAGAAGATTCACTTTCAGGCAATGCGAACACACCCACGCCATTTGCTCCTCTTTGACCCTCGCTGTATGAGCCATCACTCTGCGAACCATCAACTGTGAAATATCCATGTGCGTAATTGTCATTCTTGAAGAAGGTGAGCAATTTTTTCATCATCTCTGGTTGACGACTATCGGATGCGAACCAGTGATAGTCCATACCAACATTCATAGCGCAACGAATCGCATCGTATTTGTACCATTGAGTATCATAACCTGCCCAACTTGGATAGTATGGAGTTCCATCAAATTGAGAGTAGTCTGGGAAGAGACCTGTAGTCGAATTGCTTGAGTTGTAGAGCAAATCACGAGCTGCTGCTGCCGTCTTGCTCCAGAACTCTTGGTTGGTGTCTGTCCATCTTGCCCACAACTCCAAGAAGCCTGGCAAGTTGTATGATGGGTCAGTGAATCCGTATGAAGTCTCACCAAAAGTGATGAGGTAATTGCTCATATTGAAGATTGGGCTGGTAGAACCTGCTGCTCTGTTTGGCTTGTCAAGCAACTCCTTGATAAGGTATTGTGCCTCCTCCTCATAATTGATTTCGCCATCATTGCCCCAACGATGGGATGCGAAGAAGAGAGCAGTCAAGAAATAGGCTTCACCATCTGGAGCGCAAGAAGTTCCCTTGATGGTTCCGTCGGTTGAGCATTGCCAAGCGAACAATCCTTCTTTCTCATTTCCTGAAGGGTACTGCATATATTTCTTAGCCCATTTCCAAATCTTATCGAATTGTTCTTGATGGTCTAACTGCACACAAATCATCATTCCGTATGACATTCCCTCTGTGCGGACATCGCTGTTTCCAGTATCATAGATGTATGCCATGCCGTCGCTTGTCTCATAGTAAACTTTCGTAGACTCGGTCTCGAAGAAGTGCTTCCAAACGGACTGAATCTTTGCCTCAGTCTCCTCTTCTGTTTTTCCTAAATACTCGTTGAAGAGGTTGCGGTAAATTCCTGTGTGGTAGGCTCCTGTACCTTCAACATCGCAACTTGGGCCAGTATAAGCACCTGATGTACAAGCACTTGAGCCACTTGCCGAACCACTTGCAGACTTGCAGGCATTGATGGTGAGTTGTGCTGAAGTAGCCAAAACAGTTCCCGATGCTTTCTCGATGGTCAATGTTCCTGTACCCTTCAATGAGGATGCTGGATTCCATACGAACGAGCCAGACTCTTTGATTCCGCTCTTCAAAAGGGTGGTTGCCACGCCTTGCAAGCCGATATAGTTGATATTTGCACCTGAAGTGGCACTGTTGATGTAGAAACGCACCTTCGTAGTGGTGAATGGTGTGTCGAAGGTCTTGGTGAAGTCGTTACCGATAGTCAAACCGCTATAAGCCGTCTTCCAAGAACCATTCTCATCATATTGAATTTCAAAACTGGTTACAGTTCCGTAGGTAGTGAACTCATCGATGGTGATTGCTCCTACAGTCGACTCTTTCGCCAAAGTCAACACCACCCACTCATCGTCGGAAGAGGCTGCTCCCCAACGATTGCTCTTACCGTGTTCGTCAGAGTAAGTCAAGATGTTAGAGACACTCCATGAGAAGGTGTTGTCATCGTTCGTCCACTCTGATGAGGCAGAAGCACTTGAGATGGCAATGTCTGAACCAACTCCAGCGTTCCACTTCAAATTATAGGCTGAATTGGCCTCACCCTCAACCGTCCAAGCCACAGTGTAGGCAGAATCTACGCAGATTGTTTCTACTGCCGATGGTGTGGTGAATGCCACCTTAGGGTCTGCCACAGCAGATGTTCCCGACACGATTGAAATAGAACCATTGTCTGGCACAGCGTCAAAATAGATGTAACCGTCAGACACTGAAGAGGTTAACTCTTCATCATTCTGAGACACTGAAACATCGCTCCAACCATCTGGCAATGGATAGCGAAGAGACAACGGATAATTATAGGTGTTATCATCCAAATTGTCTGTCAATGAGAGTGTTACACTCTTATCATCTTTTGCTGTAACTGTTACGGTTGCAGCGTCACGTTCTTTCGCATACATGATAGCGTCGCAGAAACGAGCCACCCAAATCTTGCTGTCATTCGTACTTGCGTATGACAATGCGCCTTCAAAGGCATCCACATCTGTTGGTGAGTAGTATGAACCTTCCTTCATCTCATGAATCAAGAAGACAGCCCAACCACCCTTCTGAATAGCCTCGTCCATCTTTGCAGTGAAAGCGGATGCCGTGTTGACGGTTCCTTGATTTCCACAGATGATGGAACTGATACGATAGTAGTTGGATGGTGTCTTTCCGTGTACCTGACCGTCGCAGATTCGTCCGCCGATGTAGTATTTAGCGATTTCAGACTCCGTTGGTTCGTTACAGTTTGGATAGACAACGGTTTTCACTGTGTTGCCCACTTTCGACTCAATGGTTGCCTTAGAAGAAGACAATTCGGAATCGGACATTGTGGTAGGGTGCGTGTCGGAGTGGCTTCCCACCTCATGACCGTTAGCCACCAAGGTTTTGAAGTCTGTCCACGACAAAAGGTCGCTGTAGCCCTTCTCTACCCATGTTGTGATGGCAAAGAAAGAAGCCTTGTAACCGTATTTGTCCAAAAGAGGAACTGCGTAGGTAGTCTGAGATTTCAGACCGTCATCGAATGTGAACGTGGTAGCCGACGTGCGGAAACCCTTCCAAGTGGCAATCTCTTGCGCATTCACCATCGACATGCTCGCCAACGCAACAGCACATGTCAATGCCTTTAATTTAGAGAATTTCGTCATAAAATTTATCATTTAGTTGTAATAATGGAGCTCCAAATATAGCATTAAAAAGGAAAACTTGTAAAATATAGACTAAAGAAAGTTGTACTTTTGCTAAAAAGTTATGAACTAAAGGCAGTGTTATTGGTATGGTCAAATCGTTTTTTCTCGTTGGAATCGGCAGTTTTTTAGGTGGCGGATTTCGTTGGCTCGTCTCGCTTCTCCCTTGGTTGTGTGGCTATCCGTTAGGCACTTTTGTTGCCAACATCGCGGGCTGTTTCCTCATCGGACTCTTCTCTGGGTTAGCCACCAAATGTGCGTTCGTGCAGACTTACCTACTGCTCTTCACCACTGGCTTCTGTGGCGGATTCACCACTTTCTCGACCTTCTCGAAAGAATCGCTCGCCTTCCTCCAAGCAGGCGACTATCTCCACTTCTTCCTCTACGCTATCGGCAGTTTCATTTTAGGTCTCCTCGCCGTTTTTGTGGGGAATTTTGTTGGGAAAGCGGTATAA
>CAVJCT010000015.1:0-3996 GCA_963648205.1 Flexilinea sp. | reverse complement strand
CTTTGAAGCACTCCGACTTCTCCACTCCAGACAATGCCTGACCGTTCAAAGAGACCACCTCCTCAAACATTGTTTCTGTCTGGTACCAAAGTATGTTTCTACCCATAACATTCGTTTTTTAACTACCTTACCGAATTTAGTTTACCGAACAAAGAATCTCCTGTCTGATTTTTACCAAATCATAAGAGTCTTTCAAACTTACCACTCTTATATTCAATTTAGATAAATCAACTCCTCCATACTTCTTCTTCTGTAATAACGCAAAGTAATTACGCACATCACCTTCTCCCTTCGTTCTATCCTCATCTGCGTGAGTAGCAAGGATTTCATACCCACAACCATATACTTTTCCTATCTCTTTAAAAACAGAAAGAACCTTCACAAACTGGATAAACGGCTCCTTATAATTTTCATCTTTTACCTTCGTAATGTCAAGGAGAAAATAGACAAACGTACCTTGAGTTATGAGGGTCTTATAGTATGTAGTAGCATAAAGGTTAGTACCTCCAATATCTAACACTTTTTCAACATAAACCTTCGTACCATCAGATTTTTCACCCAATAGAAACTTCTCAATCGTCTCATTTCCTGCATTACTATACGACGATCTTACTTTACGTTGTAAAGCATACCACAACTCAGTTTTTCCACTTCCTGAAGGACCTAAGATGACAATCTTTGTTGTTTTCTCACCTGGAGAAGATAACAACCACGAAAGAAGTGATCCTATTGCCAACGCTCCTAAAAAAATAAGAAGCAGCATTGGCCAAAACAATAAAATAAGCATAAATATCAAATTTTAATTTAACATTTTTATCTATAGAATTTCAATTGACTTTAAGATTTTACAAAATTACACATTCATTTTACCCCCCCATTTTTAACATTATTTAACATATATTTTAACATTTTTACTATCATATTTTATAATAATCTACATACTATAATTTTTATAACAACATTAACTTTACATTCGCCTTGCATTTTCCACGTACAAACCTTACCTTTGTATCTGAAAAAAGTGGCACTTGTGTCAAAAATTTAAGATGGAACTATGCAGATACAAAGAGAGATTTATCTAAATCAACTAATTAGCGGCATGCACAACGGACTGATAAAGGTCGTTACGGGCATTCGTCGCTCTGGAAAATCATATTTGCTATTCAAGTTGTTTCGCGAGTATCTGCACTCACAAGGTGTTGATGATAAGCACATTATTCCTTTGGCTTTAGACGATGTTCTAAACGAGGAGTATCTTCAGGCTAAGGCTTTGGTTCTCTACATAAAAAGCCAAATAACCGACTCCAACATGCACTACGTTCTTTTAGACGAGGTTCAGATGGTGGACGGTTTTGTCAAAGCTCTGAATAGTCTGCTGCACATCGACAACGTGGATGTCTACGTTACGGGGAGCAACTCTAAATTTCTTTCTTCGGATATTGCCACCGAATTTCGTGGTCGGGGCGACGAAATCCATGTCTGGCCTCTGACCTTCGCCGAATATACATCCGCCTTTCAAGGCTCAAAGGAAGACGCATGGAGAAACTTTAGCACCTACGGTGGGTTGCCGCAAATACTGTCATTCGATTCGGTTCAGAAGAAAATGGAATACCTTCGCAACGTTTACCAAACAACCTATTTGAGAGACCTTATCGAAAGAAATGACATAAAGAAGACCTCCGAATTCGATACGCTCACTCGCATCATAGCCTCCTCAATCGGCACTTCCACCAATCCAAGCAAACTAAGCAACACTTTCAGGAGTGTAGAGAAGGTGGACTTGTCTCACGAGACGATATGCCGTTTTCTCGACTACCTACAAGACGCTTTCGTCATCGAAAAAGCACTTCGCTACGACATAAAAGGCAAAAAATATATTGGTACGCTTCCAAAGTATTATTTCTCGGACATTGGCGTTCGCAATGCTTTGTTAGACTTCCGGCAGATTGAGGAAACGCACATAATGGAAAATATCATCTACAACGAACTCCGCACAAGGGGATTTCTCGTAGATGTCGGCTCTGTGGAAGTGCGCACCAGAGAGGGTGCAAACAACCCTATTCGTCGCCAGTTGGAGGTGGATTTCGTCTGCAATTACGGTAGTAATCGCTACTACATCCAGTCTGCGTTGTCAATGCCCACTCAAGAAAAAATCGAACAGGAATCCGCTTCTCTTCGCAACATCGCAGATAGTTTCAAAAAGATCATCATCGTGAAGGATAATATTGAACCCTATCACAACGAACAGGGAATCCTCATCATCAACCTTTTCGATTTTCTTTTAAACCCCAATTCTATTCGGGAATAGTTCATCTGAAAAAAGTGGCACTTGTGTCAAAAATTTAAGATGGAAATGTTTCACACGCCAAACACCCTCTCCGCATTCCTCGTAGTAGCCTCCTCCACCTCCTCCACCGAAATGCCTTTCACCTCGGCAATCTTCTGCGCAACGTAGACAACGTAACTGGTCTCGTTGCGCTTGCCTCTGAACGGTACGGGTGTCAGGTAGGGGCAGTCAGTCTCCAACAACAGTCGGTCCAACGGTAGGTCTTTCACAACCTCGGCTATTCCTGCATTCTTGAACGTAACAACGCCATTGATGCCGTAATAGAAATCGCCCAACCGCGCAATCTCTCGCGACATCTCAATCGTCCCAGAAAAACTGTGAAAAACTCCTCGCAACTTGCTTTTGTCAAACTGCTTCAACACCGCTATGGTCTCGTCCATCGCCTTGCGCACATGCAACGCCACGGGCAATCCTAAATCGACTGCCCACCCGACTTGCTCACGAAAGGCATCCTGTTGCTCCGTATAAAATGTTCGATCCCAATAATAATCCAACCCAATCTCACCAACAGCAACGTATTTCCGCTGCCCTATCGTAGCCTTCAACGTAGCCAAATCTTCTTTATAATGCTCCGTCACACTGGTTGGATGCAATCCTATCATCGAAGAGAACAACTGCGGATTGCTATTCTCCAACGCCACCATCTTGGGCCAACTCTCCACATCAATGTTCGGCAACAACACTTTATGCACGCCCGCCGCCAACAGTCGCTCTACTGCCTCCGCACGGTCGTCATTAAACTCATCTTCATACAAATGGGAATGGGTATCTATCATCTTAATTCAATATTGGGAATTTTACTACACGACAGCGAAGCAAGATTTCTTCGCTCTTTCAAACCGCAAATTTCGCAAAATATTGCTAATTTTACCGCTATGAACGAAGCAAATATTCACATATTCAACAGCGAGCAACGGCGCAAAGCAGATGAAATTCTGGCTAATCCGCTCTCCCATCTGTCAAGTCTCACTTCTTCGGAACTGCGCGATTTGGCAGTGGTTTGGTGCTACTATTCTGGTAAAATCGAAGGCAACACCTACACCTACGTCGAGACGGAAACGCTTCTGAAAGATGGTATCACTCCCGAAAAACGCTACGAAGATGCTAAAATGCTGAAAAACCTTCACAACACCTTCGTCAGCGAATTGGAATTTATCCACAAAGGGAAAAATCAAGAATTGATAGACGAACGCACGCTTTTTCGCATTCACTCCATGATCAGCGACGGTTTAGTCTCCACCGAAGAGCGTGGTCAACTGCGCGACCGCCCCGTCCGCATCAGTGGCACAGACTATATTCCACCGAAAAGCAGAGAGGAGATTATGCTTCAACTCGGCTCTATCCTATTCGATCAAGATAAATTTCAAAATCCTTTAGAAAAGTCAGTATTCGTTCATTGCAACGTCGCTCGCACTCAACCTTTCATCGACGGAAACAAGCGCACTTCTCGCATGTTAGAAAGCATCGTTTTGATGAACGCTGACCTCATCCCCGTCTATTCTGCCAAAGATGCCGACATTCTCCACTACCGTCGTGGTCTCATTGCCTTCTACGAAACTGGCGACTACTCCCAATACGCAGACTATTTTCTTGACCGTCAACTCGCTCGTCTGAAGGAAATTTCCCTTTAGAAACCACACAGCCATTTC
>CAVJCT010000014.1:0-21981 GCA_963648205.1 Flexilinea sp. | reverse complement strand
GTATGATTGCACTGGAGTCGTAGCAAGCATATTAAGAGGACGACCTGTTATTATGAGTGGTAAGGCAGAACGTAAAAAGAAAGGATGGTGGATCTTCAGCACAACGGTGTACAAGAAAGGACACGCTTGGATCTGTGACGGGTATATGGTACAGAAGCGTATTAAAATGAAGATTCGTAAAAGCAATAACAATGTTGTTTCAACGGATACGGAAACAAAGGTCCTTTTGCACTGTAATTGGGGCTGGGAAGGAACAAATAATGGCTATTTTACTCCAGATGTATTTGAGTCAAAAGCGCCAATTGTCCCAGATGATGAAAACGCAGCGGTGAATAAAAGTACTAATACTTATCAGTATAGTATTGGAAATATACTTAACATACATCCTTAGATATATTAAAATGAAAAACTTAATAAAAATAATTCCTTTTCTCTTGCTCTCGTTGGTTTCTTGCGAGTATGAGTCAAATGAATTGGAAGATCGATATTTCTTCGAATCCTTTTTTATTCCTACACGTTTTGTGTACAATTTCGTGTCGTCGACTGGAGTTAATTCGATTTGGTTTAAAGCGGATGAGTATATTACTGAAGGTAACAATGCAACTGAATTTTATAAACTTGACAATGAGTATGGAGAAAGTGGAAAGAGTGAAATTTCAGATATACCTCCGTCTGCTTCTAATCAGCCTATTGGAATTGAAACGATGAAGGTTTATAGGGTCGTTGGAAATGAAAGAGAGGATGTGTCTGATCAATGTTCTATAAAGTATATGAACTACTCGTTATATGTTTCTGAACATTTTTCATCGAGTATAACGTATGAAATGATGTGGGTGAAAAAGAAAGTGTCGGAATTGACTGATTTCGACTACAAATGGATGAATGAGTCCATCACTCTTACGCTTGATTTCCAAAACGAAGGAAATGTTTATCTTGTCATTTCATTAGATAATGGAACGGAGATTGAACAGAGGTTGTTGTATTAATTAAAATAGTTGTAATGAGAAAATTTTTGATTTTTATAATATCGCTTCTGATGTTAATTTCGTGTGACAAAGAAGAGAAATGGACGCAGACTCTGTATAAGAGCAGGTTTTTACAAACAGACTATTTTATACCAACGAAGTCGAAAGTCTATGCAAACCCATCAAATGGGTATTATGTCGTCTATTTGGATGGGGACTCAATAACGTTGGATAATGATTCTGTAAGGTTTAAGGAAATTGCTCTTGAATATGGGGAAACGGGGGAGCGTATCTTCGAACATGCTTTACGTCAGATTTCAAAACCATACGGCATCAAATCAATGAAGGTCTATTGGGATGATAATGGAGTGAAAAAAGACGTTTCTGATTCTTTCTGCATTCGTTATAGTGAATGCTCGTCAATTATTTCTTCTGGTTATGTCAGCGAGTTTGAAAATTCTGTGTCTTCAACTGTTCAATCTCTTACTGAGCATGATTTAAAATGGTTTAGTAATAAATTTTATCTTCATAACAAGTATAAGTTGGATGAAGTATATACTATTGTTTTTTCTTTGGAAAATGATGAGGTTTTTGAAGTGGAACTAAAGGGTTGGTAAACTCATGCCCGTCAGTTTCTGGTAGAGGTCTAACGCGTAGATGTCTGTCATTCCAGAGATATAGTCCAACACGGCGATGATCTTCTCGTAAGGATCGCTGTGGTTGATTTCGTATTGGCTTGGAATTCGTGCTACTAAGAGTTTGGAGTAGGCTTCGTTCGGACTGAAAGCAGCGTTGATGGATTTCTCTATCAGCGTGTAGATGATGTTGTAACCGGCAATCTCCACATCAACAACATCTTTTGAGTGATATATCTTCTTTTGTGATATATCTTGACAATTACGATATGCTTGGCGCACACTCGGACTGGTGCTGTCGATGAGGGTCGACTCAAACGAGCCTGCCATAATGGCTTCTTCGTTGTCGGCGAATGCTTGAGCGCACTCTTCCACTAATTTGCCGATTACGATAGAGCGGAGATATGCCACTTGTTCGTTCTCGTCTAAGATATGGGATAGGTGCTGGTGTTTCTTCTGTCGCTCATCCTCATTGAAATAGTTGAGTAAAAAGGTTTTACATTCGTCAGAACCGATGAGTTTCATCTTGTGCGCATCCTCGATGTCCATGATCTCGTAGCAAATATCATCTGCTGCTTCGACGAGATAGACGAGGGGGTGGCGCGCATATTTGTAGTCGTCCAATCGGATGATGCCCAAGTCGTCTGCAATCTTCACAAAGTCCTCTTTATCAGACTGAAAGAAGCCAAATTTTTTCTTGCGCTCATTGATATAGTCTGATTTGTATGGATATTTTACGATGGAGGCGATGGTAGAGTAGGTGAGAACGAAACCACCCTTACGGCGACCGTTGAACTGGTGCGTGAGGAGGCGGAAAGCATTTGCGTTACCCTCGAAATGAATAATGTCATTCCATTGACTATCAGTTAGTTGATAACGTTCTTTCATCTCTTTCCCTTTCCCTTCTGAGAAATAGGATGAGATAGCAGTTTCGCCAGAATGGCCGAAAGGAGGGTTGCCCATATCGTGAGCCAAGCAGGCTGCAGATACAATATCGCCGATTTGAAAGAGGTTGGAATCTAAAAGCGGTCCGTGTTTTTCTTGAAGAAGGGTAACAACGCGGTTGCCCAAAGAGCGGCCTACACAGGAGACTTCCAGACTGTGAGTCAAGCGGTTATGAACGAAGATATTTCCAGGGAGAGGGAAGACTTGCGTCTTGTTCTGCATTCGGCGAAAAGGGGCGGAGAAGATCAGACGGTCGTAGTCGCGTTGAAACTCTGTGCGGTCTTGTCGGCGAGAGTCGTGGTAGTCTTCCAAACCAAAACGTTTGGTTGAAATGAGTTTATCCCATTGCATCATAACGAAAATGTTTTTGCAAAGATAGAATAAAAATTAAAGAAAGAGACTACGAAACGGTTATCGGAAGCCTTCCGTAATCATTTGGAGATTGCAGAATGAATTTCAATAAAATCCCCATTTGTGGGGATAAAAACTGAAGGAATGGAGGTAAAAATCCCTATTTATGAGGATTGTTTTGAATGAAATTAATTGTTAACTTTGCATTGTCGTCAACCAGATAAAAAGAAAAAGTTGGAAACTTATTTGAATGTGTACAATGATATTTGGAATTAAAATGAGAAGCTTTGTTTATTTGATATTTTGTGTGATGACTTTTGGGTTGTCATCGTGCAATGATTGCGACGATTGTGGTCCTGTTAAAGAGTGGACGGAAGAATATAGGGTGGTTAATTCAACGGGGCATGCTGTAACGATAGTGGATGGCAACAACGGTGAAGTTACGCAGTGTTGGGTCGGAGCGTTTGATAGTGTTTCTTTTTTCTGCAAACGTACAGAGTTGGGCGAGAGGGTAGGAACGGATATTGGAAAGTTCTCTAATGTGGTGTTTGATGAGAAAGCCACCAACAATTTTTCGGAGAGAAATCGTTTCTGCTTTCGTGAGAAGGGGTTTTATACTATCGCAACGAAAAGCGATGATCGGATCTGTTACCGTTATGTTATTGGTGAAGATGATTATTTGTATGCGTTGTCTGAGAAGTCAAAAGCACATGAGTATCATATTGTAAATCAGTGTGGTAAGAATGTTTTGATGGTTGATGAGAATATCTTGATTAAAGATTCTGATAGTTTGGTTATCAAAAAAGAATTTGATGGAGAAAAGGTGCGAAATCCCTTTGAAGCGAAAGAGACAAGGGTGAAATTTACGGGTATCCCAGAGTCTCTGCTTTACCCTCTTAGCATCTATAATTTTACTTATCGATCTAATTACATCGCTTTATCTGTTGATGATGAATTAGCACTCTTTCGTTATGTCATCACCGCCAATGATACTCTGAACGCTCTTAATTGTGTAGAGTAATTCTTTATTGTGTCAAAATTCTATCATAGCACATTCCTATTTTTGGAATGTGCTTTTTTGTAAATCTTTATTAACTTTGGATTTCGTATTTTATAACTTAGATGGATTATGCAAGTTAAAGTGATCAATCGCTCGAAGCACGCTTTGCCAGCTTACGCTACAGAACAGTCTGCTGGTTTGGACCTTCGCGCTAATATAGATGCTCCAATCGTTTTGAAACCTTTAGAGCGTGCGCTTGTGCCAACAGGTATTTTTATCGCTTTGCCTGACGGTTACGAGGCTCAGATTCGCCCTCGTAGTGGGTTGGCAGCCAAACATGGTGTTACGGTGCTGAACTCTCCCGGCACTATCGATGCAGACTATCGTGGCGAAATCAAGGTGATTCTTGTCAACCTCTCAAATGAGTCGTTCACTATTGAAGATGGCGAACGTGTCTGCCAGATGGTGGTCGCTAAATATGAGCAGGTGGCTTGGAATGAGGTCGACGTTTTGGATGAAACAGAGCGTGGCGACGGCGGTTTTGGTCATACAGGAAAGAAATAATCAAAAATTTATAGATTCAGTTGCAGTTGCGTAGAAGAAATATTCTTATTGTGTTGGGAATCACATTGTTAATGTGGTTTCTGTCTCCTTTGTCGCTTTCTGCGAAGAAGAATAGTCGAAAATCGTCTGATGTATCTTCGCAAGTAGACGATAAGACAAATTTCAAATTTGAGTATTTCTATGCGGAGGCTGTTCGTGCGAAGTTGGCAGGCGATCTTGCTTCGGCTTCCGATCTGCTCTTCCGCTGTCATTGGTTGAATCCTAATGCTGGGATTGTCTATTTTGAATTGGCAACCATCAGTTCGATGCAGCAGCAATATCAGTCGGCAGTGGTTTATGTCAAGCGTGCCGTCAATCTCAATCCTACCAGTGTGCGCTACCAGCGTGCTTTGGCAGAGTTGTTGGGGCGTGCTAACCAATATGAGGCTGCTATCGATGCCTACAATGATCTTGTGAAGATTGATGCTAAGCATGCGAAGAACTACTATCCACAGTTGGCAACCCTCTATTCTCTTACCAAACAGTATGATAAAGCGTGTGGTGCGTGGGATAAGTATGCCGATATCGTTGGATTGTCTGCCGACATCGTGGAGGAGAAGTTCAAACTCTATGTGCAAGCCGATGATAAGAAGATGGCTATCAAGCAGATAGATGAGTTGATTGAGAAATATCCTGACGAACTCAACTATGTGGCATTCAAAGCTGAGATGTATTGCGTGTTGGGTGATACGTTGTCGGGCGACCTTGTTTTCAAGAAGGCCTTCTCTAAGGATGCTGACAATCCGATGTTGCAATATCTCTTCGCTAAATATTCGACTGATGTGCATCAGCCAGAGCGTGCAAAAGAGTATTATGTGGCTGCTATTGAGAATGAAAAATCCACATTTGATATTCGTTCAGTGTCCATTGTGGCAGCGACCCTCGATTCGTCTATCTACGAGCAAGATACGATCTATCAGAAATTCATCAATGATTATCCGTCGGAGTTTATTCCTTACTATTGCTATGGTTTGGCTTTGATCTATCGAAACGACACGCTTTCGTTGGATTATTTCAAGAAATCACTTTCTATCAATCCTAATCAAGAAGAACTTTGGGATCAGTTGATGACAACCTACGCAGAGTTGACGCGAGTGGACAGTGTGATAGCGGTGGGCGAGCAGGCAGTGCAATATTGTCCCGAGAATGTGCGTTTCAGATATACACTTGGAAATGCGTATGCTGTGAAAGACAAGTGGGCGTATAACGAGAAGGCATTGCATCAGTGGACTGTAGGTTTGGAGTATTCCAAAAAGAAAAATGACGAACTGATGACTTCAGCCTTGTATGGTTTGATAGGCGATATGAACCACCGAATGGGAAAGGTGGCAGAAGCCTACGCAGCCTACGATTCCGCTTTGGTTTATAATCCAGAAAACACTTCTGTGATGAACAATTATGCCTATTTCCTCTGTTTGGAAAATGGCGATTTAGACAAGGCAGAACGAATGAGTGTGAAGACGGTAAAGGCAAATCCGAAGAGTCCTGTTTTCTTGGACACCTACGCGTGGATTTGCTTCAAACAAGGCTCGTACTCAATGGCAGCCCTCTATATCGAGCAGGCATATAACAATGGAGGCGATATTGACCCTGAACTCACGGAGCATTACGGAGATATTCTCTTCAAGGTAGGAGAACCCAAGTCAAGTTATTTGCCGTATTGGCAGAAGGCTTTGGAAATGAGAAATGGTAAGACAGACGAGTCGTTCGATGCTAAAAAGTTGGAGATTCTAAAAAAGAAGGTGAAGGAGGAGACGTATGTTGAATAAGATTTCTAAGCGTTGTTTCACCTTTATTTTTACCGTTGTCGTTTTGGCATTCGGGTTTTCGGCTTGTCGTTCTCATAAAAACGTCGTAACCGAGAAGGAATCGACAGGGAAGGAGTTTCGCACCCTTTCAACGAAGACGCTTTTCTCCATATCGATGGGCGAACAGCAATTGTTGTCGGTGAATGGGCAGATTCGCATTCGCAAAGACAGTTTGATCGTTTTGTCTATTCAACCCTTCGCTGGGGTGGAAGTGGCACGGATGTCTTTCTCGAACGATGAGATGGTGGTGGTCGATCGGATGAACAAACGATATTATCAGACCACTTACGAGCAGTTGCAAAAAGATGCTAAGGTGGAGGTGAACTATCATACTTTGCAAGCGGCACTCTGCAACGATCTTTTCGTGTATGAAAAAGATGAGGTTGCCAATCAAAAAGACTTTGAGGTACAGCAATTGGGTGAGGTGCAAGTGTTGCGTCATTCCAACAAAACAATGTTGCAGGAGTTTACGATAGACAAAGAGAATCACCTTCAATCTGCATTATTGCAGAACGCAGATGGCTCTATTCGTTTGAATAATTATAATTTTGTAGGCGACTTGGCTGGAAAAGCGTTTCCGATGAAGATGGAGTTCGTCATTCAGAAAGATGTGCATCATACAATGCGGTTTGTGATGACGCATAAACGATTGGATGTCGATCAGACGATGAGTTTTTCAAATAAGATTCCATCGGGATATCAACAACTGACATTCAGTGAGTTGCAAGATTTGTTAAAAGGAAAGAAGTGAGGCAACGATTGAGAAATATTATAGTGGCAATGATTCTGTTGGAAGTGGGACTCTTCTCGCTTCCTAATTTTGATTATGCCTGTTTCTCGGCGGTGGCAGCCTCTAAAAGTGAGGATATCAAATCACTCAAAAACAAACAAAAACAGTTAAAAAATCAGATTAGCAAGACAGACAAAAAACTGTCTGACACACGCAAGAATACGAAACAGTTGCTTCAAGATTTGGAGAAACTGAACGTGGACATAGAGCAGCGAGATGTCGAAATCAATCAACGGTCAAAGGAGATTGAGATGTTTCAAAGTCAGATTGACTCGCTCAACAACAGTGTGAAGCAACTCTCGAAGCAGTATGATGAGATGCGTAAGAAATATGCCGACATGGTTTATTACGCATACATCACGAAGAATCGACAAGATAAGTACCTCTTTTTGCTTTCAAGTAAAAGTTTTCAGGAAGGCTACCGCCGTTTCCAATATTTGTCCGATTTGGCTGAGATGCGCAAACAACAGTCTATCTCGTTGCAGAAAACAAAGAGTGATATTCAGTTGAGGCGCGACGAAATCAAGTCAATCAAATCGAAGACCGAGTCGCTTTTGAAGCAGCAAGAGCAAGAAAAGTCGTATGCGGTTCGTCAAAAGCAACAAAAGAGCAGTTTGGTAGAGTCGTTGAGGCTTCACGAGAAGGAGTTGAAGGCGGAGTTGCGCAATCAACAGATCTCGGCAGATAATCTGAACCAAAAGATTCAAGACATTATCGCTAAGCAAGCAGCGGCGGCAGCGGAGCGTCAACGAAAATTGGCTGCACAGAAGTCGGCTAATGCCAAGAAAAGCACTAATAGTTCAAAGTCGACTACTACCAAAACGACAACCACCAAGAATGCGAATGGCACAAAGAGCAATACTGCAACAACTTCTTCGTATGCTATGACGAGTGAAGAGAAGGTGATTGCAGGTGGATTTGCCAAGAACAAAGGTTTGTTGATGTGGCCAGTGAAAGGCACGATTGTGGGCAAGTTTGGCAAGCAACCCCACCCCGTATTGAAGGATGTAACCATTAATAACAAGGGTATATATATTTCGGCAGCACCAGGGTCGAAGGCGGCGGCAGTTTATGACGGAACGGTGTCGCAATGTTTCTCGGTGCCAGGAGGAAACAATGCGGTGATTGTTCGGCATGGAAATTACTTGACGGTATATGCCAACCTCACCGAACTTTACGTTAAGAATGGACAGAATATAAAGAGAGGAACTCCGATAGGTAAAATCTATTGTGAGACGGATAATAGAAATAAAACCACGCTATTCTTTCAGGTTTGGCAAGAGAAGACTTTGCTCAATCCGCAAGTTTGGCTTCACAAGTAGAAAAAAGTAAATACTATGGATATCAATAACGAAAAAAACTCTGTACAAGAAATCAACATTATTGATTTGCTACAAATTATCGTGAAAGGACTCTGGTCGTTCATCAAAAAGATCGGTGAGTGTTTCGGTTGGATGGGTCGATTGGCTTATCAACAGAAACTCATTGTCGGATTGTGTACACTTGTTGGTGTCGGTGTCGGTATTTTCTTCTCTATGCATAAGGTTTATCGTGGCGAAGTAGAGATGAAGATCAATATGAACGATGCTTATTTCTACAAGAATGTTATTGATCCGTTGTATAATCAGTGTAGATATCGTGATTATGAGAAAATTGCGAAAGATTTTGGTATTTCAGTTGACGAAGCCGAAAAGATTGCGAGCATCAAAGCCTACTATTATATCGACTATTTAGGAGATGGAACCCCTAATGAGATAAACTACGATGAGTCTTTTGACGGATCGGATACAACGGATGTGATTATGTCTGATCGTCTTCGTCTTGTAGTGGATTGTTTGGATAGAGATTTGTTGAGTAGAATGGACACTTGTTTTGACTACTTCTTCTCGCAGAATCCACAAATCGTTCGCGATAATGAGTTGTCGAAGGCGATGTTGGACGATCGAATCAACACGGTAACAAAGGAAATTATGGTGTTGGACTCTTTGCGTAAGAGAGAGTATTTCCAAAGAAAAGAACATGTTAACTTGTCTACTGACAAGATGGTGTTGGTAGAGAGAGAGATAAAACTCTATCACCCAGAGATTTTGGCATTGGAGTCTGAAAAGTATTCATTGATAAAAACCAAAAACACTTTCGACAATGGTGTTGTTTTCAATTCAAAATTTGAAGTCAATCCTCGTCCGATTAATCGTAAAACGGCAGTCATTCCGAAATTTGCGATTATTGGCTTTATCGGTGGATTATTTATCGCAGGTTTGTTCTACAACAGAAAGAGAATCTTTGGTTATTTGAATAAGTCATTAGACGAATAAAATAGTATAGCAGACAAAAGAGGAAGAAGATGGTGTTGAATTATATATGGGTAGGATTCTTTATCTTGGCGATGGTTGTCGCCGTGATACAGTTTTTCTTCTTTCATGATTTTGGTGTCTTCGAGCGGATTGTGAACAGCACATTCGAGATGTCGAAATTTGCTGTGATAGACATTGCGCTGCCACTTTCGGGTGTGATGATTCTGTGGTTGGGGTTGATGAACATTGGCGAACGTGCCGGTGCGATTGGTTTCCTCTCACATATCATACAACCTTTCTTCTCTAAACTCTTCCCTGAAATTCCGAAGGATCACCCTGCCAGCGGTCAGTTGGTGATGAACTTTGCTGCCAATATGCTGGGGTTGGACAATGCTGCTACCCCCATCGGACTGAAGGCGATGAACAGTCTGCAAGAGTTGAATCCGAAAAAAGACGAGGCTTCGAATGCGCAGATTATGTTTCTCGCGCTCAACACCTCTGGTTTGACGATTATCCCTGTAACCATTTTGGCTCAGCGTGCCATTATGGGAGCCAGCAATCCGACTGATATTTTTGTTCCCTTGCTGATCTCCACTTTCTTCTCCACCATTACGGCGATTCTCTACGTCGGTATTCGTCAGCGGTTGAATATTTGGAATGGAGTGGTGATCGGTTGGATTTTAGGACTGGCTGCTCTCATCATGTTGTTGGTATATGGGTTTTCGCAGTTGGATAGCGAAACTGCCTTTTTAGTGTCGAAGATTGGCGGCAATTTTCTGCTATTCCTTGTTATCATGATGTTTGTGGCAGTGGGTGCGTTTAAGCGAATCAATGTCTATGAGGCGTTTATCGACGGTGCAAAAACAGGATTTGAAACCTCCGTGAAGATTTTGCCCTACCTCGTCGGAATGTTGGTTGGTATTGGCGTTTTCAGAGCCTCGGGAGCGATGGATTTGTTTGTCAATATCTTGCAGTACGTCTTTTCATTTATCTTTTCAGACACCCGATTCGTGGATGCCTTGCCAACCGCGTTGATGAAGCCGTTGAGTGGCAGTGGAGCAAAAGCCATGATGGTTGAGGCTATGAAAACGTATGGTGCAGACTCCTTTGTCGGTCGACTTTCCTGCCTTTTCCAAGGAGCGGCAGACACGACCTTTTACATCATCGCACTCTATTTTGGTTCGGTAGGAATAAAAAAAACAAGATATGCTGTAACCGCAGGATTGGTGGCAGATTTCGGTGGAATCATTGCGTCTATCATTATTGCCTATATATTTTTCGGATAAATAAATTTTTTAGAATTTTTTTTTTCTACATTTGTGGCTTAACAATTATGAACTAACATCTTTTCTATGCGGCCTTTTAGAAAAGATCTAACGATGTAAAAAGTATAATATGGGTAAACTGAGAAGAATAATTTGGGCCAGTGCGTTTTCTTTGGCTGCGCAGTTCGGCTATTCCGCTGTCTCGATCAACGAGGTGATGCCGTGCAACATCTCGACTTACATGGACGAGACGAACACATATAATTTTCTGGGTTATGTGGAGTTCTACAATTCTGGTAGTTCTGCAGTTGATTTGAATGGCTATAAGTTGGTTCACGAGAAGAGAACCAGCAAGGGAGTCTATACACCCAAATGGACATGGACAATCAGCGAGTCGATTGAAGTTCCTGCGAAGGGCTACAAGTTGATTTTCTTTGATGAGAGTACGATTTCAGGCCATTCTCCCTATAAGTTGGATTCCGACGGTGGAAATTTGTTCTTGTATGACGGAAGCGGCAGCGAGGTGTCAACTTTGACATTTCCTCCAATGCAGGTGCGTGTGGCATACGGACCAGACGGATATATGGAACCAACTCCGTTGGCAAAGAACTCAACAGGGTTTGCTAACCTGACAGACAATCGTGTTGCCAAACCTACCTTCTCAGGTGTTACCCCAGGAATCGTCTCAGCCTCTGGTTCGTTGACCATTTCAACGACCACTTCGGGAGCGACTATCTACTATACAACAGATGGAACGGAGCCAACCACCTCTTCAACTAAATACACTTCGGCGATTAAACTCTCTTCTAATAAAGTGATTCGGGCAAGGGCGTATGCTAACGGTTATTTGTCGAGTGATGTGGCAACTGCTTCATTCATCTTCTCCGACAAAAAACACACAAATTGCAATGGTTTCACGTTGCCAATCATTTCGTTAGTCATCGATGACAAGTGGATGAATGACGATACCTACGGAATCTGCGTAAAAGGAACGAATGGAGCGGAGATTAAATCATCTTGTTTAGGAACAGGAACTGCAAACTTTGTGCAAGACTGGAAGCGACCAGCTTCTTTCGAGTATATTGTGGATGGCTCTCAGGTGCTTTCGCATGAGGCAGAGGTTGCTGTGATGGGAGGCTGTTCTCGTAGTGCTGACATTAAGTCATTTAAGGTGAAGGCAGGAAAGAAATTAGGTTCAGGAAATGAAATCTTGGATTATGCTTTCTTCGCAGACAAGGCAGACAATGAATATAAGAGTGTGCATGTTCGTAATGGTGGAAATGCGTTCGAGCCTCAGTATGTGCGTTGCCGTGACGGATATATGACCTCATTGGCTAAGATGATGGCTGTAGATTATCAAGCCTATCAACCAGTTGCTTATTATATCAATGGTGAATACAAAGGTCTGATGGGATTGCGCGAGCGTACCGATGATGCCTTTGTTGAGGCTAACTACGGAATTGATGAGGAAAATTTGGATATGCTCAAAATCATTTCGGGTGGAATTGAGATTACGTCGGGCGATATGTCAGCCTATAACGCTATGATTTCTTTCTGTGAGTCTGCTTCTCCTTCGGCTGCCAACTACTACGAGACGATGGCAACCTATATGGATATGAACGAGTATATCGACTACAATATCTACGAGCATTTTGTTGTCAACACAGACTGGCCTGCAAACAACTGCAAGTTGTGGCGTGAGAAAGACAATGGTCGTTTCCGTTGGCTTATTTTCGATAGCGATTTCGGTTTAGGTCTCTACGGCTCGTATGCAAACAATTATTGCGATGTGACGATGAATTCCATCGAGTGGTGTAGTGGAACTGGTTCGAAGGTAAACTGGGCGAATGGAACAGCGTCTGGTAGTGGGTATGTCTTTGATAGCGAATCCGCTTGGAAGACGACCCTCTTCAAACACTTGATGCAAAACGAGGTGTTCAAGGAGAAATTTTTGAATAGAAACTTGATTCATTTAGGAACAACTTTCACGAACGATAGAGTGCAAGCCGTTTGGGATTCAGTTCTCGCATTGGTGAAAAATGAGTATTGCGCCTCTTTCGACTATAACAATGATTTGTCTACATTGAGTGCCGCGAAGAGCATGATTGAATTTGCCAAGGAACGTCCTTCGTATATGTACTCATACTTGCAGAGTTACTATGGTTTGGGCGATTTAGTCAATTTGGATTTCTCTGCCAATGTGGATGGAGTTCATTTTATGATGAATGATGAGTTGGTTAACGCTTCTTCATTCAGTGGAAAATATTTCTCTGGTAAACAATTGAAATTGGAGGCGATTCCGCCAGTTGGCTATAAGTTCAGTCATTGGGATTTGGGCGATGGAACCGTGTCAACCTCTTTGCTGACGAGTACTACGCTTTGGAAATATTATTATCCAACAACAGGATTCAGCGATACTGATTGGGCTGGCACTTCATACAATGACAAGTCTTGGAGTGAGGGATATGGAAAGTTTGGATATGCAAGTTCAAACACCTCTTATAATACAGTGTTGGATTATGGCGAGGATGAGACGGCAAAACCTATCACTGCCTATTTCAGAAACACTTTCAACCTCTCATCTTTGACAGGTTTGCAATATCTCAATTTCAACATTGTGTATGATGATGCTTTCGTCATTTACATCAATGGGAAAGAGGTGCAGCGTGCTAACATTACTGGCGATGTAGTATATTCGACTTTGGCAGACGAGTATAAGAACGATGAGGAGTTGTCATTCAAACTGACGGCATCCGACTTGTCGAAGGTTTTGGTTGAGGGAACAAATACCATTGCGGTTGAGATTCACCAAAATAGTGCCTCTTCATCTGATTTGACTTTCAAGATGACGACAAGTGCAGCCTACGAAGGTGGCACAGTTGTTGGCTTGACAGAGCCAATCTTGATTACGACCTTGACGGAGGATAAGACTATCAAGGCTAATTTCGAGAAGATGTCAAGTTGCCCAACATTGGATCTTTTGATTACCGAGGTTGGTCCGTCTAACGATTCAACCACTTCTATCGTAGATGAGTATGGCAAGCATCCAGATTGGTTTGAAATCTATAACAATGGTTCAGACACTATCAACTTGGCAGGTCTCTATTTGACGGACAATCAGAGCAAGCCAAAGAAGAGTCAGATTCCTTACGGATACAATGAGACGAAGTTGGCTCCAGGTGCGTATTTCGTATTCTGGGCAGATAACAAACCTTATAGAGGATTGCAACACGTTGACTTCAAATTGTCAAATTCGGCAGAAGAGTCGACCGTTTATCTCTATAGTGGATGCGACTTAGACAATTATGTGGATGTTGCCATCTACTCTCCATTAGGTCAAAATGAATCGTATGGTCGCGAGGCTGACAATAGCGATAATTGGGTTGTCTTCAAGCCAGTTTGTGACAACACAACGACTGGACAAACGATTTACTTGCCAACCCCAGGTGCAGCAAACGGTTCATTATCAACAGCATGCACGGATGAATCTTCAACCGACGATTTGTTGAATGGAGTAGACGAGAGTGTTGTTCAACTCTATCCAAATCCAGTTGTTGATGTGTTGAATGTCAATGTGGGTGATGACGACAGTCAGGCGATGGTAACTGTGGTCGACCAGTTGGGTAGAAAATATGTTCAAACATCTGTAGAAGGCAACTTTACAATCAATGTAGAGAGATGGCCTTCAGGAGTCTATAACTTGAATGTTGTAGTAGGAGGCGAAGGATATAACAGACTCTTTATCAAGAAGTAGAGCGTATTGAATTAGGAAAAATATTTAAAAAAGATATGAGAAAATTATTGATGGCATCAGACCTTGGAGATTTGAACAAGGCAGTGCAAGAGGCTTTAGAGGTAAAGAAAGATCGTTACGCATACAAGAAATTGGGTGAGAACAAAACTTTGCTTTGTGTGTTCTTCAACAACAGTTTGCGTACTCGTTTGAGTACTCAAAAGGCAGGAATGAACTTGGGTATGAACACCATCGTGTTGGATGTCAACCAAGGAGCCTGGAAGTTGGAAACAGAGCGTGGCGTTATCATGGATGGAGACAAGTCGGAGCACCTTTTGGAAGCAATCCCAGTAATGGCTCAGTTCTGTGATGTCATTGGTGTACGTTCTTTCGCACGTTTCGAGAATAAGAAATTCGATTATGAGGAGACGATTCTCAACGAGTTCATCCAATATTCAGGAAAGCCAGTTTTTAGTATGGAGTCTGCCACAGCGCACCCATTGCAAGCCTTCGCCGATTTGATCACTATCGAAGAGCATAAGAAAGTGGCTCGTCCGAAAGTCGTAATGACTTGGGCTCCCCATCCAAAAGCGTTGCCACAGGCAGTGCCAAACTCATTCGCAGACTTTATGAATGAAGCAGACGTAGATTTCGTCATCACCCATCCAGAAGGATATGAGTTGGATGAGAAATTCGTTCGTGGAGCCAAGGTCGTATACGACCAGAATGAAGCCTTGAAGGGTGCAGATTTTGTCTATGCAAAGAACTGGTCGGCATACCAAGACCCTAACTACGGTAAGATTTTGAGCAAGGATATGAGTTGGACTGTAAGCACTGAGAAGATGGCGTTGACGAACAATGCCTATTTCATGCATTGCTTGCCAGTAAGACGAAATATGATCGTTACAGACGACGTCATTGAGAGTCCACAATCGTTGGTAATTCCAGAGGCAGCCAACCGTGAAATCTCTGCCGAGACGGTTATTAAGAGAATCTTGGAATCACTTTAGTGGGAAAACACTGTTTTATGGCGGAATAGCGTGAAACAGTTGTAGTTATAGCATAAAAAGTCGCATTTTGATGTCAATCAAATGCGACTTTTTTTGTATATTTGCTACTAAGTGAAAATAAAAAAGAACAAATAGAAAATCATGTCTGAGGAAAAGAATTCATATTCCGCCAGTAGCATTCAGGTGTTGGAAGGACTGGAGGCAGTAAGGAAGCGTCCGGCGATGTATATCGGAGATGTGAGCGAACGAGGCTTACATCATTTGGTGTATGAGGTAGTGGACAACTCCATTGATGAGGCATTGGCAGGCTTTTGTAAGCACATTGAGGTTACTATCAACGAGGACAATTCGATAACCGTACAAGATGATGGTCGTGGTATCCCTGTCGATATGCACGAGAAAGAGCATAAATCTGCGTTGGAAGTCGTAATGACCGTGTTGCATGCCGGAGGTAAGTTTGATAAAGGAACTTACAAAGTTTCTGGAGGTTTGCACGGTGTGGGTGTCTCTTGTGTGAACGCCCTTTCAACCAAGTTGGAGGTGGAGGTTTGTCGAGGAGGCAAGCGTTACCAACAGGAGTATGCCTTTGGAAAGCCATTGTACAGTGTTCGTGAGGTTGGAACAGCCGATCATACCGGTACGAAAGTCTCTTTCTTGCCAGATAACACGATTTTCACTGTGCACGAGTATAAGTATGATATTTTGGCTGCACGTTTGCGTGATTTGGCATATTTGAATGCAGGAATCCGTATCACGTTGACAGACAAACGTCCGTTGGAGGATGGCACATTCCGTTCGGATGTCTTCTACTCAGAGAGAGGATTGAGCGAGTTTGTGGAGTATCTTGATTCATTGCGTGAGCATTTGATTCCAGATGTGATCCATATCAATACAGAGAAATATGGCACTCCTGTTGAGGTGGCAATGACCTACAATACGGAGTTTAAGGAGAATATTCACTCATTCGTCAACAATATCAATACCATTGAGGGAGGAACCCATGTACAAGGATTCCGTACGGCGTTGACACGTACTTTGAAGAAGTATGCCGATGATTTGAAGATTCTTGAAAAGGAGAAAGTGGAGATTTCGGGAGATGATTTCCGTGAGGGATTGACAGCCGTTATCTCTGTGAAAGTAGCAGAACCACAGTTTGAAGGACAGACGAAGACGAAGTTGGGTAACGACGAAGTTTCGGGTATTGTTCAGCAAGCGGTGAGTGAGGCATTGACAAACTATTTGGAGGAGCATCCGAAAGAGGCTCGTCTTATAGTTGACAAGGTCGTTTTGGCAGCGAGAGCGCGTATTGCGGCTGCCAATGCTCGTAAGAACGTACAAAGAAAGTCTGCTTTCGGTGGAGCAGGATTGCCAGGAAAATTGGCAGATTGCTCAGGTAAGAATCCAGAGTTGTGCGAGATATTCTTAGTCGAGGGAGACTCTGCAGGTGGTACGGCTAAACAAGGTCGTAACCGTGAGTTCCAAGCCATTTTGCCTTTGCGTGGTAAGATTTTGAACGTTGAGAAAGCCACGTTAGACCGTGTTTTGAGTAGTGAGGAAATCAAGAATATCTATTCAGCGTTGGGTGTCTCTGTTGGTACGGCAGAGGACTCCAAAGCATTGAACCTTGAGAAGTTGCGTTATCATAAGATCATCATCATGACCGATGCCGATGTCGATGGTAGCCATATCGACACATTGATTTTGACCTTCTTCTTCCGTCACATGCGTGAGTTGATCGAGCGTGGATATGTCTATATTGCTGCGCCACCATTGTACAAATGTCAGAAGGGAAAGATTCAGGAATATTGTTGGACGGATCAGCAGAAGCAAGCGTTCATCGATAGGTATGGAGACGGACAGGAGAAAGGTATTCGTATTCAGCGATACAAAGGTTTGGGAGAGATGGATGCCATTCAGTTGAAGGAGACGACTATGGATCCGAACTACA
Source organism: Flexilinea sp. (assembly GCA_963648205.1). Taxonomy (GTDB): domain Bacteria; phylum Bacteroidota; class Bacteroidia; order Bacteroidales; family Paludibacteraceae; genus UBA1181. Next base: position 4,634 of record CAVJCT010000014.1, on the reverse strand, counting down.
GAACCCTTCGTCAGGTACATATCGAGAACTTGCCACAGGCAGACTATACCTTCTCAATGTTGATGGGAGACGATGTTGCGCCACGCCGTAAGTTCATCGAAGATAACGCAACCTACGCAACCATTGATGCATAGTGTGAGGAACAGTAAGAAAACTCGTAAATTACTAATACAGAAACAAATATAAATTGCGAAGACATGGCAATTGTAAAACCATTTAAAGGTATTCGTCCTCCAAAGGAGTTGGTCGAAAAAATTGAGAGCCGTCCGTATGATGTGTTGAACTCTGAGGAGGCTCGTGAGGAAGCAGGAGACAATGAGATGTCTCTTTACCACATTATCAAGCCAGAGATTGACTTTCCAGAGGGAACGAGCGAGTATGACCCTCGTGTCTATGAGAAGGCAGCCGAGAACTTCCAGAAATTTCAGGACAAGGGTTGGTTGGTTCAAGATGACAAGGAGATGTATTACATCTACGCTCAGACGATGAACGGAAAGACCCAGTACGGATTGGTTATCGGAGCGTATGTCAACGACTATATGACGGGTGTCATCAAGAAGCACGAGTTGACGCGAAGAGACAAGGAAGAGGATCGTATGAAGCATGTTCGCGTGAACAATGCCAATATTGAGCCTGTGTTCTTTGCCTATCCAGACAATGCTGTTTTGGACGCTTTAGTAAAGAGATATACTGCTAAGACACCAGAGTATGATTTCATCGCCCCAATCGATGGTTTTGGCCACAAGTTTTGGTTGATTGATGATGATAAGGATATCGCAACAGTAACAGAGCAATTCGGCAAGATGAAGGCTTTGTATATTGCTGATGGACACCACCGTTCGGCAGCTGCTGCATTGGTAGGAGATGAGAAGCGCAAGCAGAATCCAAATCACAAGGGAGACGAGGAGTACAATTACTTTATGGCAGTAGCCTTCCCAGCAAGTCAGTTGACAATCTTGGATTACAACCGTGTAATAAAAGATTTGAACGGTATGAGCAGTGAGGAGTTCTTGAAAGCACTTTCAAAGAACTTCGACGTTGTGAAGAAGGGTGAGGCAGAGTACAAGCCACAGGAGTTGCACGAGTTCTCACTCTACTTGGACAAGAACTGGTACAGTTTGAAGGCAAAGAAAGGCACATTCAACGATCAAGATCCAATTGGAGTGTTGGATGTAGATATCTCAAGTCGCTTGATTTTGGATGAGATCTTAGGAATCAAGGATTTGCGTTCAGACAAGAGAATCGACTTTGTCGGTGGATTGAGAGGATTGAAGGAGTTGAAACGTCGAGTAGACAATGGTGAGATGCGAGTAGCATTGGCACTCTATCCAGTCTCTATGAAGCAGATTATGGACATTGCCGACAGTGGTAATATCATGCCACCAAAGGCAACGTGGTTTGAGCCAAAACTCCGTTCAGGATTGATTATTCATAAGCTTTCATAAGCGAAGAATATTGATATTTGATGGCGAAATTCTTTTAGAGTTTCGCCATTTTTATTATTAGGCGATGAAAGTTTTGAAAACGCTACTGCCCCTTTGTTCATTAGGGTTGGAGGCAGATTCCATCCTGCAAATTGACCCATAGAATGCAGGGACAAACAAACCCAAAATCAGGCTTTATCGCTCATTATACAGAAACTCTAAGCCGTTCTTCTCGTATCGGTTGAATTTCCTATCGGAACTGACGAGAGAAACCTTGTCTGCGATGGCCTGAGCGATGATGATTCTGTCGCCTGGATCTTTATGGTCATCGTAGAGGGGAAGTTCTGCAAATTTCTTCAGGTGTTCTTTGCCGACAGGTACGACTTTGATGTTCATGCTTTCTAACCACTCAAAAACGTTGTAGGGTGTTAGAACGTTTTTGCTTTTTTTGTTAATCGGGATTTTCCCAATTAATAGGTTGTATATCAACTCTTTAACGCATTCTGAACTTGTCATCAAGGTGTTGTTGTAATCTGTGAGAGCATCGTAAAGCCAGTCAGAAAGTCTATCTTGGTTTTCTGTTCCAAGGAATACCAAGATATTAGTGTCTAAATATAGTCTCATCTCATAATTGCCTTCATGTCGGCGATTGTCCATAGACCTCTTTGTCCTTCTTCTGACAACAACCATTCACCAACTTTGTTTAATTTTCCTTGGGCTTTCAAATCAAGTAGCCTTGCAAGCCTTTTTGCTTTTCTTTCTGCAATCTCCTCTGGAGTTCTTTCTTTTTTCTTACTCATAGCTTTCTTTTTATTTGATTAACAATCAATTATCTCATTATCGCTTTCATATCTGCAATTGTCCACAGACCTTGTTGACCTTCTTCTGAGATAGCCCATTCTCCGGCTTTATTCAACTTGCCTTGAGCGTGAAGTTCTTTTAGCTTTGCTAATCTTCTTGCCCATCTCTCTTCCTCCTCTTCTGGAGTCCTAACTTTTTTCTTACTCATAGTTTTACATTTTATGTTTAACAATCAATTTTTCACCCGAACAGGTAATCCCTCGCAAATATACACAATCTTACAAACAAACCCAAAATCAGGCTCTATCGCTCATTGAACAGGAACTCTAAGCCGTTTCTCTCGTATCGGTTGAATTTCCTATCGGAACTGACGAGTGAAACCTTGTCTGCGATGGCCTGAGCGATGATGATTCTATCTCCTGGATCTTTATGGTCATCGTAAAGGGGAAGTTCTGCAAATTTCTTCAGGTGTTCTTTGCCGACAGGTACGACTTTGATGTTTTGAGATTCTAACCATTCAAAAACATTGAATGGGGTTAGCGCGTTTTTATCTTTCTTACTCGTCTTTATCTTCCCAATTTGAAGAATGTATATTAGTTCTTTTACACATTCGTAGCTTGTTAGAAATATGTTAGAGTAATCTTTCAGTAGTTCTCGAACCTCATACGAAAGAGCATCCTTGTTTCCTGTCCCCAGAAAAACAAGGATGTTTGTGTCTAAATAGAATCGTCTCATTTCATCACCGCTTTCATGTCGACAATCTCCCAAATGCCTTTTTGGCCCTCTTCCGAGAGAATCCACTCTCCAATTTTGCTGAGCTTTCCTTGCGCTTTGAGTTCACGCATCTCGGCATACCATTTCTCGTTTCTCTCCGCAATCTCTTCCGGAGTTCTTTCTTTCTTTTTAGCCATAATCTCGCTTTTTAAAGTTTTACAATATAGTTTTTACCATTCCGAACAGGTAATCCATCGCAAATATACGGAAATTCACAAACAAACGCAAAATCAGGCTTTATCGCTCATTATACAGAAATTCCAAGCCGCTCTTCTCGTATCGGTTGAATTTCCTATCGGAACTGACGAGAGAAACCTTGTCTGCGATGGCTTGAGCGATGATGATTCTGTCGCCTGGATCTTTATGGTCATCGTAAAGGGGAAGTTCTGCAAATTTCTTCAGGTGCTGCTTATCGACAGGTACGACTTGAATGTTCATGCTTTCTAACCACTCAAAGACGTTGTATGGTGTTAGTTGATTTTTGACTTTTTTACTTTTCGGGATTTTCCCGATTAAGAGGTTGTAAATCAATTCTTTTACACACTCAGTACTAGTGTAAAGAGAAATTGAATAGTCTTCTATTATCTCTCGAACTTTGTCGGAAATAGCATCCTTGTTTCCTGTCCCCAGGAAAACAAGGATGTTCGTGTCTAAGTATGCTTTTCTCATTTCATTATCGCTTTCATATCAGCAATCTCCCAAAGCCCTGCTTGACCTTCCTCGGACAAAATCCACTCACCAGCTTTGCTGAGTTTTCCTTGCGCCTTCAACTCTCTCATGTGAGCATACCATTTCTCGTTTCTCTCCGCAATCTCTTCCGGAGTTCTTTCTTTCTTTTTAGCCATAATCTCGCTTTTTAAAGTTTTACAATATAGTTTTTACCATTCCGAACAGGTAATCCATCGCAAATATACGGAAATTCACAAACAAACGCAAAATCAGGCTTTATCGCTCATTATACAGAAATTCCAAGCCGCTCTTCTCGTATCGGTTGAATTTCCTATCGGAACTGACGAGAGAAACCTTGTCTGCGATGGCTTGAGCGATGATGATTCTGTCGCCTGGATCTTTATGGTCATCGTAAAGGGGAAGTTCTGCAAATTTCTTCAGGTGCTGCTTATCGACAGGTACGACTTTAATGTTCATGCTTTCTAACCACTCAAAAACGTTAAACGGTGTGAGTGAGTTTTTGTCCTTCTTGTTTGTCGGAATTTTTCCGATTAACAGATTATAAATCAATTCTTTAACACATTTTGTGCTTGTATAGAGAATGCTTGAAAAATCGTTTATTATATCGAGAACCTCTTCCGACAAACATGCCTTATTCCCTGTCCCAAGGAAAATAAGGATGTTTGTGTCTAAGTAGTACCGTCTCATTTCATCACCGCTTTCATATCTGCAATCGTCCAAAGACCAGCCATTCCCTCTTCTGATATCATCCACTGACCAGCTTTACTAAGTTTCCCTTGGGCTTGTAGAGCTTTCATTTTTTCCACTCTTCTTGCCCATCTTTCTTCCTCCTCTTCAGGAGTTCTAATTTTTTTCTTACTCATAGTTTTACATTTTATGTTTAACAATCAATTTTTCACCCGAACAGGTAATCCCTCGCAAATATACACAATCTTACAAACAAAC
>CAVJCT010000013.1:66116-67665 GCA_963648205.1 Flexilinea sp. | reverse complement strand
TCACACTAACAAGTTCGGAAAAGTGTTAAATTTGACACAAAATCGAAGTTAATAGTGTAATTGTATGAAAATAGAGAGGGAAATTATCCAACAGTTCAAAGAGTGGAAGAAGGCTGATACTCATAAACCGATACTTCTGAAAGGAGCCCGACAGATCGGTAAGACTTGGGCGATGGAAGCATTCGGGAAAGAGTGTTTCGAGTACACTGCAAAATTTGATTTCGACAGACAGCCAGAGTTGAAGTCGGCTTTCGCTTTGTCTAAAGAACCTTCTCGCATCATCAACGAACTATCTCTCTACAGCGAAGCGCCATTGATTCCCGGGAAAACCTTGTTGATATTCGACGAGATACAAGAATGTGAAGAAGCCCTCAACGCACTGAAATATTTCTGCGAGGATGCTCCCGAGTGGCATATCATCGCAGCAGGCTCTCTGTTGGGTGTCGCCGTGAAAAGGCGCAGAATGACAGTTCCCGTAGGCAAAGTGCAGATGATGAGGATGTTCCCCATCACCTTCAAAGAATTTCTACAGTCAAGCGACCCTTCCACCTACGAATATCTGAAGACGGTAACCCACCCACAAAATCTGCCAATCATCATATTAGACAAACTGAAATCCGAGTACAAACGATTTATGGTTTGTGGCGGAATGCCCGAGTCTGTCGTTGCAATGTTGGAAAATCAAGGATTACAAAAAGTTGATGCCATCCTGCAAGGTATATTAGACCTCTACGAACTGGACTTTGCCAAATATGCAGAACCACGCGAAATACCACGCATTCACGCAATATGGCACTCCTTGCCATCCCAATTAGCGAAAGAGAATAGAAAATTCATCTACAAAGTAGTGAAAAAGGGAGCGAGGAGCAAAGATTACGAGGACGCATTGCTCTGGTTGGAAGACGCAGGCATGATATACCGCATCAATTCAATCTCGAAGCCGGGAATGCCACTCGCCGCATACGAAGAAACCGACGCATTTAAGGTTTACGCCAGCGATTGCGGTTTATTGCGTAAGTTGGCAAACCTTTCCGGAACGGTGGTAACAGACCCTACTGCCAACTACACAGAATTCAAAGGAGCGATGGCAGAAAACGCAGTCTTGCAAAGTCTACTTCCTCACTATGAAGGGTTGCCCTATTATTGGTCGTCCGATGCCCAAGCAGAAGTAGAGTTCGTAATTCAGTGGGAATCAGAGATTATTCCAATAGAAGTAAAAGCAGAGAACTGCATCAGCGGACGAAGCATCGTCGTCTACAACGACCGATTCCACCCTCAACACCGCATCCGGTTCTCCTTCCTGAATCTTCAATATAACTGTGGCATGCTCGCCTGCCCATCCCCATTAGCAGAATGGATCTGGGAATGGCTACCGTCGTTGTGAGAACGTACAAAATTTCATAAATTTGTACGAAGAGACAACCATCAATCTAGGTTCGGAGATGGTTCTTTCATTTCGTTAAAAAAACTGCTATATGGAGAATAACATAGCGTTACAAGACAGGAGATTGCCAGCAGGCATCCAATCGTTCGAAGAGATTCGACGAGA
>CAVJCT010000013.1:0-65439 GCA_963648205.1 Flexilinea sp. | reverse complement strand
ACTGGTCGCTTCAAGAGACTCACGACCGTTTAAAAGAGTACTACGATGGCTACCATTTTAGCGAAGACAACATGGTGGACGTGTACAATCCGTTCAGTCTGGTTAATGCCTTAGCACAGTCTAAATTAGGGAATTTCTGGGCCTCTTCTGGAGCAACCTCACTTATTCCAAAGTTTATAGACAATCTGGAGCTTAGGATTGAACACTTTGAAGAATGCTTCATCGATGCCGACACCCTCGAAACATCCGATGTAACAGGAGGCGGTGCAGAACTATTCCTCTATCAATCTGGTTATCTGACGATTAAGGGATACGAAGACGGTTCATATATTTTGGGATTTCCAAATCAGGAGGTAAGGCAAGCGTTAAGCAAGATTGTTATGCCAGCCTTGGTCATGCGCGACCAATCAGACGTTATCTCCACACAAAATTTGTTACGGGTGCAGATGAACCGTGGAAATGTCGATGAGGCAATGAATTGTTTAAAATCTCTCATCTCCGACGTACCATACAGCAACAAGAAAATGGTGTCAATGGACATGGAGGAACGCTATCGACTTATTGTCAGCACCATATTCAATGCTATTGGATTTCGCGTAGAAGTGGAGCGAATGCATGCCAAAGGTCGCATAGACATTGTTGTCTGGACTGTTCGCACCATCTACATCATCGAGTTAAAACTTGCAAATAATGGAGGCATTGAGTCCGCCATCAACCAAATAAAAAACTCCAATTATTTAGAACCATTCAAGGGAAACGCCTACAAAATCATTGGACTTGCCATCGAGTTAGACGAAATGGGAAAAGGAGTGATGGAATGGAAGGCGGTGGAGTAAAGGTCATTCATTATGGACGATAAAGTACTAATTCCAAACTTCTTCAAAGTTGGACAAAACGGTGATAAATCGGTCAAACAAAGTGATTTAGGTTGGGGAGACTCGATTAAGAGAGATGCCCAATCAGACTATCCTGAAACAATTTTCCGTTACATTGTGGAGATTGTCGGGCTTAATATTCTTTTCTATTGGATGAAAGACCGCCAATGGTACACAATCGAGACTGAAAAGGATCCAATCGAAGTTCGAAGGATTTTTCCTAACCCCAATTGGGATGGTAAATGTGAGATAGCCAAATCAGGGTTGGAAGGTATGCCTCATACCAGCTCTAAAGGCGAAATTATAAATACATTTGATGATCCAACAAAGATTTGGAATGAGTTGAAAATCAACGGTGTACCAATAGGAGTAGTCTTAGAAAACTCTGTTATTACAGACTTGGATTAGACATACGCCAACTTTGACAAACCCTACAGACATTCCTCTTAGGGTTTGTCTATAGATTCATCCTCAATCTTCAAACAAAACAAATATCAACATAAAGGAGAGATATTTGTGTAATTTTATTTTACATAACCGAAGTTATAAAACAACACCACATATTTTAACTTCACCTTTTCTTCGTCTTTCTCATTAAAAATTCTTACATTTGAAAAAAATTAATTTTAACTATTATGACGAATCCAAACACGTTGAAATTGTACCGCGCATCTGCCGGCTCTGGAAAAACTTACACGCTCTCGTTGGAGTTTCTGAAATTGTTGGTGCGCAATCCTGAATCGTACAAAAATATCCTTGCTGTAACCTTCACTAATAAGGCTACTGCCGAGATGCAGACTCGTATTATGTCTGATCTCTACACGATTATCAACAACCTTGATGCGGGACTTCTTGCAAACTTGATGAACGGTCTTGCTGCGGATCGTCTGCCCGACGAGCCAGTGCTGACTGAGGAAGATGTTCGCAAAAATGCCAGACTTGCATTGAACAAGATCTTGCACGACTACAGCCGTTTTCAAATCAGTACCATCGATAGTTTCTTCCAAATTATCCTCCGAAATCTGGCTCACGAATTGGGTATCGGGGCTTATCTCAACATCTCGATCGACCAAGATGAACCCCTCGCCGATGCCGTTGATGTGCTGACCGAAGAATGTAACACCAACAAAGATATTCGTCAGAAATTGATTGATTTCATTAGAGAAAGATCTGAAAACAGCAAAAACACTAACATCGCCTCCGACATTAAAGACTTTAGCAATAATATCTTTAAAGAGGATTTTAAACAATTTGAGAAGGCGATTGAGAAGATATTGGAAGGAAATCCTGAGGCAATTGAAGATTATCGAAAAAAAATTTATAGTATCGTCACACCCAAGAAAAAAGAGATTGACTCATACATAGAGAAAATCGATCAATGTATGAAGAGTCATAACATTACTGTGGATAACCTTTCTAGTAAAAATAGAGGTGTTTACTCCTATTTCAATCATATAAAAAAAGGTGATTATGTTACTCCAGTCTCTGGGAATGGATACAAAGGGACATTAGAACCTGACGAAGATAAAAGAATTACAGCATGGGTGTCTGGCTATAAAGCAGGGAAAAAACTTCCTGCAGACACTTTAAACTTAGTCAAAATCGTCAAAGATGAACTCATACCTTTAGCTATTAAAGTTGCAACAAAGCAAAGCGAATATAGTGAGGATATTGCGACATGCGAATTAATTCTTGAAAAAGTCAATGAATTTGGGCTTCTTTACGAAATGTCTAAAATTGTGCGTGAGGTGAACAATGAGCGTGGACAGTTCATTCTGAGCGATACTGCCAATTTGCTGCAAGAAATGATTCAAGACTCTGACACTCCCTTCATCTACGAGAAGATTGGTACGAAGTTGGATCATATCATGATCGATGAGTTTCAAGATACTAGTCATACGCAGTGGAACAATTTCCGTCCGCTCATCAATGAGTGTCTGGCTTCCAATCAAACGAACCTCATCGTGGGCGATGCAAAACAGGCGATTTACCGTTTCAGAAACAGCGACTGGCAAATCATCCAAGATCTGGACAACGAACCGTCGTTCAAACAAATCGGGGTCTCCCCTACTATAATTCCTGCCTCTGGAAACTATCGTAGCATGCAAGAAATCATCGATTTCAACAACATGCTTTTCGCTCCGAAAGACGCAGAAAATAAGGATGATATATCTCCTATCCTGCAACCATACGTTGAAGTCTATTGCAAAGGAGCGTATGCGACAACGAGTAGCAAAGAACTTTTTGAGAAGTTGGTCGAGGTTTACAGAACCGCTCACCAAGACCTCGGTAAAAAGGATAAACAAGAAGGAAAAGGCTTTGTCTCTGTTGAGTTTTTGGGTGACGGTCAAGATAAAAAAGGAAAAAATTCTGAGACAGACGAGGAGGAGGAAAACGACCCAAGCAAAGACAAAAGAATGCTGAACCACTTGATCAAAACTGTCATCGACCTTCAACTCAACAAAGGTGTTCAAGCCAAAGACATTACCATTCTCGTAAAAAAAACAAAAAGGATATCACAAATTGCAGAATTCTTTGCAAAGTATAAGAATGAGCATTCAAGTGAATTAGATCCTAAACTCAAATTAGATATCATTTCAGACGAGGCATATCTGTTGGAGTCGTCCATCGCATTGACGACATTGATTGATGCAATGCGTGTTATCCTCAACCCGGACGACGACATTTCAATGACCGAGGTTTATTTCCGTTATGATGCAATCTCAAGTGGAACTGTCGACTTGAAAGACGCTATCAGTCAGAAAATTGCAGACGCAGGGTTCAAGGATTCTCCTGCTTTCGATAACCTTAAAAAGAGCATTTTAAAGTGTTCAAATCTGCCACTCTACGAAATGACAGAGGAACTCATCAAATTACTTCATTTAGACCAGATGAAGGAGCAGTCTTCTTTCATCTTCAAGTTCTTGGATGCCCTCAATGAGTTTATCCAACGAAAAACTCCAGATATAGCCTATTTTATTGATTATTGGGATAAATATCTGAAACAACAAAAGATACCAATGGGCAACAATGCCGATGGTATCCGTATCTCAACGGTCCATAAATCGAAGGGGTTGGAATATCACACTGTGATTATGCCTTTCTGCAACGATTCTTACACCGACTCAAGTAAACCAGAGATTGCTTGGTGTAAAATTCCAACGGAGAATAAATCCTTTAATGATTTTCCAGTTTGGCCAATCAACATAAAAGCCAAGAAAGCACAATATTCCATCTTCAAAGAAGACTGGAGTAAAAATCAAGTGTTGACCCTCGCCGACTCGATCAACCTCCTTTATGTGGCTTTCACACGCGCCGTCTGCAACCTTTTCATTATGTGCGATAATGTAGTTCCTAAAGAAGACAAAAAAAGCAAAACAAACGAAGAAAGCAAAGGACCAGATAAATTTAACACGCTATTACTCAATGTGTTAGAAGGCAAACTGTCTGATGTAGATGACGAGGAAACAACTGAAAATGGGGAAAAACAAAAGGTTGTCTTCCGCAACTACCAGAAAGGAGCCATTATGCCTTCTTTCGACTCAAAGAAGAAAGAGGAATCGTCAAACCCTTTCAAGACGGATGTGGAGACAATCGACTGTCATTTCCACTACGAGCCTCGTCCTGCCGAATTCAGAAGTTCAAACAAAGCGTCTGAGTACATTGAGAGTTTATTGGGGACGGAGAGTACAGGCGAAGGACGAAATGAAAAGAAGCGCACAGAGGCTCAAAAGAAGGGTATCTTGCTTCACGCTCTCTTCGAGAACATCAACACCGAGGAGGATATCGAAAACGCTGCCAAAGAGCTGTTCAACAATGGAATGATCAAGTCAGAAAAGGAAAAAGAAGAGTTGATTGATTTAGCTCATGAGAAAATCAAGGAACATGAAGAGTGGTTCCGTCCTGGCTTAAAGACGTTCAACGAATGTACTATCCTCTCGCATGATAAAGATGGGAAATTGGTTGAACACCGACCAGACCGTGTCATTCAGGAGGGCAACAAAATGATCATCATCGACTACAAGACTGGTGAACCACGCCCTGAACACGATATGCAAGTGCAAGGATATGCAAGATTACTGCAACAAATGGGCTACGAGACAGAAACGAATCTTTGGTATCTCACCCCACTGACGCTATCAGAGCCAGATTCATCCACATCCACACTAAGTAACGAGTAAACTTTCCTATCGCCATAAAGATAGTTACTTTCCACCAACAAACTCTGAAATAGCCTAAGGCGACATTGATAACGTCGCCAATCACAGGAAGAAAGGAAAAAAAGGCTGCAAAGGCACCAAACTTTTGTATCCAATTTTTCCTTTTGTCTATGTCTTCTGCGCTGACTCTCAAGTATTTATAAAGCCATTCTTCCTTTCCAATCAGTCCTAACCAATAACAGGTCAGTCCGCCTAAGGTATTTCCTAATGTCCCTAATAAAAGGCAATAGAGCGGCGATGCTCCTGCCACCAACAGTCCCGTCAATATCAACTCCGAACTGAAAGGCAAAATCGTAGCAGACAAGAAAGAGGCAATAAAGAAGCCCCAGTAACCATATTGTGCCAAGAAATCAACCAATTGTGCCATCATACTCTTCTCTCCCCTACTCTAAAAATTGTAATTAGGGAAAACAAGATAAGTCACAGACAGTAGCGTCCAGATGCCGAAAACGATCTTATTCAACAGACTATACTCCATCGAGAATGACTGTCCGAGCAAGAACGACGCATACATAACCGATAGTGGCAGAGTGAGATAGACATCCGTCGGACTCATCGCTATCACCACCAACGACAATACAAAACTGAAGCAGATGAACATCGTCTCTTCCCTACTTCGAATAGACTGATGATCGCTGAACAACATCACCCGAACCATCACAAACACGGTGATGACAGCCGTAGAGAGCAGATAGATCCAAGTGGAATCCGACATCATCTGCCACATCGCTCCCGACCCGAGTCTCCAAGAGTCAATGTAATGCTCCAAATAGAAAAGATTGTCTGTCGCCACCAAGAAGATGACTGTATAGAGTATCGGCACAAACAAGCCTAAGAGAAAGGCTATAAAGGTGCGAAGACCTAATGTTCGTGCTTGATAGGTTATCCACAACAATGGGAGTACAAATATCGCAGTAGAGAGCGAAAAACAGAGGGATAGTCCAAACAACATTCCAATGTTGAAGGTTACCAACGAGGCATTGCTCGCCCCCTCCTCACAAAGGCGAAAACAGGCAAACATAGCAAAGGCGAACAACATCGCCACAAAAAAGCCCACATACAACAAATGTGGACGAAACACCAACGAAGTGATCACAATAAAGAAAAAGGCGGGCATGATAGAGCGCAATGGAATAAACGAGTAAATCTCATTCATCCACACCATCTCCGTGGCAATGACCACCATGAAAAGCAACGACACCCCGATTCCTACACCCGATGAGAAATCGAATAAATGTTCGTGCAAAAGATAAGCCAGTGGGGAATATCCCATCACAAGACTCCCCTCTGGCGTTTTCATTGGCGCATCAAGACCCAACTCCATTACTCCACTCCATATCAACGCAATGATGACAAGGCACACAAAAATGTTCGCTGCCTTCGGACGAATCAAATCGGCAAGGTCTCGATACTGCATATCTCTATTTTTTAATAGTTCTGACTATTTTGAATATTTGCTGACCAACTTCTGAAGGTCTTGTCCAATATCTCTTCTGAAATATTTCTTCTCGAAGTCGATCTTCTCAATATTGGCAAACGAGTTGTTGGCTGCTTCTACAATGCTGTTACCGTATGAACTTACAGAGAGAACACGACCGCCATTGGTTACCAACTTGCCATCTGCCATCTTCGTACCAGCGTGGAACACGATACTGCCATTCACTTTGTCAAGTCCGGTGATGACCTTACCCTTCTCGTATGCTTCAGGATAACCGCCAGACACCATCATCACGGTTACGGCAGTGCGCTCGTCTTCTTCCATCACCTTATCGCCCAATGTGCCATTTGCCACACCCTCGAAAAGGTCTACCAAATCAGACTTGATACGAAGCATAACAGCCTCCGTCTCAGGGTCGCCCATACGAACATTGTACTCAATGACCATAGGTTCTTCCTTGACATTGATCAATCCTAAGAAGATAAATCCCTTATAGTCAATGTTTTCTGCTCTTAATCCGTCTACTGTTGGCTTAACAATCTTCTCCTCCACTTTCTGCATGAAGAGTTTGTTGGCGAACGGAACTGGTGAAACGGCACCCATACCGCCAGTATTCAAACCTTTGTCGCCCTCTCCGATTCGCTTATAGTCTTTGGCTACTGGCAAAATCTTGTAGTTCTTACCATCTGTCAAGACGAACACTGAACACTCGATTCCATCCAAGAACTCCTCGATGACAACAGTCGAACTGGCCTTGCCGAACTTACCGCTAAGCATGTTCTTCAACTCACTTTTTGCCTCGTCAAGATTGTTGATGATCAACACTCCCTTACCTGCAGCCAAACCATCTGCCTTCAAAACGTAAGGGGCAGACAACTCTTCGAGGAACTTCAATCCGTCTGCCAAGGTAGACTCGTTGAAACTCTTGTAACGTGCGGTTGGGATATTGTGGCGCATCATGAAGCCCTTTGCAAAATCCTTGCTACCCTCCAACTGAGCACCATTCTTTGACGGACCAATCACAGGGATGTTCTTCAACTGTGCATTGTTAGCAAAGAAATCGTAAACACCATTCACCAATGGATCCTCAGGACCGACAACCACCATGTCTACTTTGTTAGCCAAAGCGAAATCCTTCAATGCAGGAAAATCGTTCACTGAAATATTGACGTTCTCGCCTACATTCTGCGTACCTCCGTTACCTGGTGCGATGAAAAGTTTGTCGACACGCTTGCTCTGTGCAATCTTCCACGCCAAAGCATGCTCACGTCCACCTGATCCTAATAATAAGATATTCATATATTCCGATATAAATCTCACAACGCTCGTCGCCTCTGTGAGTGTTAAACACTATTTTGAATAATTTTTTATGTTCTCCTCCGTCAGTTGCTCAAACCGATAACCCTCGCTTTTCAGCCATTCTATCGCCTTTGGAAGGGCATACCGCATATTCTTTTCTGCCTTCAGAGAGTCATGGAACACGATAATCGAACCGTTTCGCGTATATTTCTTCACTATCGACAACACTTTCTCGCCAGAGATCTTATTGTTATAGTCGCGCGTTACGACATCCCAAAAGACAATGTTGTAATGGTGTCGGAGAAAAATAAACTGACCATACCTGAACGTACCATGAGGGGGACGAAAGAGTTTACTGTTGATATACTCGTGCGCCTTCTCCACATTCGAAAGATACTTCTTCTCGAAATTGGTAAGACCAGCCAAATGGTTGAAAGTATGATTGCCCACCAAATGACCGTCATTCAACACCATCTGATAAATATCAGGGTGCTTCTTCACATTCTCGCCCACGCAGAAAAAAGTCGCCTTGATGCCGTGCTGCTTCAAAAGATCCAGCACAAACGGCGTTACCTCAGGAATCGGTCCGTCATCAAATGTCAAATAAACCGTTTTCTCCTGCTTGGGTAGTCTCCAAATCGTATTCGGATATATCTTTCTGATAAATTCTGGTACTTGCTCGATTAACATCTCCCAATGATATTATGGCAAACTCAGAAACCACATTATCATAGATAATACAGTTCCTGAGCCTTGCTTTATGCTTTGAAATAAGATTCTCCTATTTCATTTTTCATCACAAATGTCGTCTGTAGATTGACATGAAACGATTGTAGTCTTCCATGACGGACTGGTCTTCTTTACCCATCGCCTGCTTCATTTGCAAAATCTCGGAGAAGATGGACAACTGCTCCGTGTAGTCCTCACGAACTGTAGAAAACATATGTGGCTTGAGCTTTGCAAACCAGTTGAGATACTGCAAAGAAGTCTCCTGCATCACATCCAAGATTGCCAACGATTTCTCGTTCTTGCCGATCTGCATGTAGTTGCGAGCCATCATCAAGTTGGCTGTCGTGTACGGAATCTGAGGAATTGGAAGGACCTTCTGACAGTAGTCTAAGGCCTCTTCTACCTTCTGATATTTCTCTGCAACAATCTTAGCCACTGCAACTGAATCGTAACTGTTTGACTTAGCCTGCAACTTATTGATCATCTCGTCAACTGGAGTTGATGCTGGAACTGACAACACTTCAGCAGCTACCAAACGTGCGTTAGCCAACAACAACGAGTCAGAGTATGCAGCGTTATTCGAAATTCTATCATTGTCGTAATAGATTCTCGACTCTGCTCTGTAGGCGTTCATGTAGGAAGCACTGTTCGGACCTTTGACAGGGTCTTGTGTCAATGCCCAACGCAACACATCGCAATAGTCTTTCTCCAACTCAGCTCGATGTGCCTCGTTCGTGAGTGCGTCACAAAGTCTGACGAATATATAACGCAACGTAGAAGTCATGCGGAGGTTGTTCTCATCCATATAAATGTCTGGATTCTCAGCAATTCCACCCCACTTGAACTTATGCATCAAATTGTCATACGTTCTCTCCGTGTTAACATATTCGTTACCTCTTGCGAGTACGCCACCTGTCTTAGGCAAAATTCTGTAAGCCATTCCTTCCAACGACAAATATTTGCCAAGACCTAAATAGCTATCGCCACCGACTGTTACAGCGTAGTAGATTGGACGTTTCCAGTGGTTGTTCTGGAGCAAATCCATGATCATCATCTCATGCTTGCCAAGGTAACCCCTGCCACCCAATCTCATATCCATTCTGTCGACGATGCGATTCTTATCAGCCTCTGAAACTGCGCCATTGGCAACAACCTCCTCTTTATCTACATCAATGTAGAAATTTTTAGATGGGATGAAGCACAAGTTCTCGTCGCGGTATGGGTTGAACTTCGCATATTTTGATGGGTTCTTAGCCACATCCAAAGCCAACTCAACACTCATCTCAGGAATACCTGCTGTAAGGTATGCCACATCCATCTTTCCATTCATATAGTCTTTTGGCTCCAATGAAAGTGGAAGTGGATCTGAGGTATAAGCCTGTCTCTTCATCTGGTCAACATACCAACCCATCTGGAGGTAACTAAGGTTAGCCACACGAGCATCCGTTCCGACACCCTCGACCTCCTGATTGTACCACAATGGGAATGTATCGTTATCACCGTTTGTGAAGATGACCGCGTTTGGCTCTAATGAGAGAAGGTAGTTCTGACCGAAATCACGGCAAGTGAATCGACCTGATCTGTCGTGATCATCCCAGTTTTGCTGAGCCATCAAGGCTGGCACTGGCAAACAAATCAACGTCGCAATCGTTGCTGCAATTCGCTTGTCTAAGAACTTCTCCAAAAGGTCGGCAATGAAAAGCACACCTAAACCGATCCAGATACAGAAAGCATAGAACGAACCTGCATACGCATAGTCACGCTCACGAGGCTGGTATGGTGTCTGGTTCAAATAGAGGATGATCGCCAATCCCGTCATGAAGAACAAGATGAAGGTGATCCAGAAACTCTGCTGACCTTTCTCCTTCTTTGAGAACTGATAAAGGATTCCCAAGATTCCTAAAAGGAACGGAAGGAAATAGTAGACGTTATGTCCCTTGTTATTCTTCAACTCATCTGGCAAAGAGTCTTGGTCGCCCAAACGGGAATTGTCGATGAAACTGATTCCGCTCACCCAGTTTCCGTGAAGGATTCCACCATGACCTTGGATGTCATTCTGCCTTCCTACGAAATTCCACATGAAATAACGGAAATACATAAAGCCAACTTGGTAGGTGAAGAAGAAGCGCAAGTTCTCGCCAAAGGTTGGAACGATTTTCGTCTTTGTCTCCCCCATCGAAGTGTACTGCACTTTCTTTCCTTTGATATCACCCCACGACTTGTATGCAGCGACGTGCGAATCCTGCTTACTGTACATACGAGGGAACAACATACAGTTGTCATAGTTGTACTTCTTCTTATGATCGTAGGCAACGTATGAGTCTGGCTCGTTTTCCGACTCCTTCACCTTCTTAGCGTAGTAAGCCTCGCCCTCGGTGATGTCGACCTCCCAGCCTAAGTTCGTCTTCTTACGTTTGAGATCAGAAGCATAACTTTCTCCGTAAAGCAATGGGGTATCACCATACTGCTCACGGTTCAAATAACTCTTCAAAGCGAACACATCGTCTGGTGAGTTCTGATCCATCGGAGTGTTGGCAGCAGAACGAATGATCACCGTTGCGTAGGTTGAGTAACCCAAGATGATCACCGTGCAGCAAAGCAAGATGGTGTTGAGCATCGCAAGGTTGACCCATTTTTGTTTCTTGAACAAAACGAATGCCAACGCAGCCGTGATGAGCAAACCAACAAAAGTGTTGAGTCGACCACCCAAGAATGGAATACCCAAGAGCAAAATTGCAGCAATGAAAGCAATGTTGGCTTTCGTGTAAGATTTCTTAGGCTGACCAGGTTTTAACGAAGCATTGGCTTTTTCGTAGGCAACCTTCTTGCTCTCGCTCGTCTCGTAGATTCCCCAAACGAGGCATGAGATAAGAAGGATAGCGTAGACAACGGTTCCGATATTGAAACTGAAGCCCAACACATTCACGAAGAAGAGTTCAAACCAACCTGCCACTTCGACGAATCCTGGAACGATACCGTAAAGAATCAAACCAAGAATCACGCACGAAATAAACAAGGTGAGCAATGTACCCTTTGTCGTTGGAGTGTATTTCTTATAATAGTAGACCAAAGCCAAAACTGGAATGGTCAACAAGTTCAGCAAGTGGACACCGATGGAGAGTCCCATCAAGTAGGCAATCACGACGAGCCAACGGTTAGCGTATGGCTTGTCTGCCGCATCCTCCCACTTGAGGATAGCCCAGAACACAGCAGCGGTGAAGAGAGAAGAATAAGCATAAACCTCGCCCTCTACTGCCGAAAACCAGAATGTATCCGAGAAAGTATATGCCAATGCACCTACCGCACCAGCACCCAAGATACCAATGATTTGCCCTATAGAAATTTCAGACTCATTGGACACCACTAATTTACGAGCCAAGTGTGTGATTGTCCAGAAGAGGAACAAAATACACAAGGCACTACACAAAGCCGAGAAGGCGTTCACCATCATTGCGACGTGTGCCTGGTCGGATGCAAAAAGTGTGAAGAACCGAGCCGTCAACATAAAGAACGGTGCTCCCGGTGGGTGACCCACCTCCAATTTGTCTGCTGTAGAAATAAACTCGCCACAATCCCAGAAACTGGCTGTTGGCTCAATTGTCAGCAAGTAGGTCATCGCTGCAATGGCGAAAACTACCCATCCGACAACATTGTTTAACAACTTGAAACGTTTCATTTAATATATGTATATGACTTTATTATTTTTTCGTGAGTCATTTTTGCCACCGCACCGATCATAATCGGGTAAACAATAGCAAGTTGCGAAGATAGCGAAAAAATCTCGCTTTATGGCACTTTTGCGAGCGGTTTGGACTATTTTCTCTCAAAACTTTGGGATAAAGCCATTATTCCACTACCCTTTCTACCTTCAAACGATTTTTCTCAAGAAATATTTATTTCAGGAGGTTGAAAAAATCACATTATTGATTGAGAATCAAGTGAGGCAAAATCTGCTGATACGTTTCCTCCGACAAACCATAAATTTTCCGAATTTGCTCCAACGATTTGAAACCACCAATCTTATCACGATATTTTACGATTCTTGCAGATAACACACTGCCGATTCCTCGCAACCGTTTCAACTCTGTTGTGTCTGCCGAGTTGACATAAATACGAACCGTGTCGTAGTTGAATTTTTTGTACGACTTCCCTACTCTATTTTCATAGTTTTTTCCAGCATATTTTTCATTATCATTCTTTTCCCACTTTTTTTTCTTTTTATCATACGCTCGCTGTGAGTAATATGCATCAGACATTTTTTCAGAATCTCTCTCTCCTTTTGTAGAATATCTTCTCTCACTTTTTTCGGAATTTTCCTTATAATTTTTTGAGTTATCATCTTCTAAATTCATTTCATAGTTTTTGTCTTTTTTTTCTACATCACAATTAGAATTTTCTTTCTTATTTCTCTCGTAAAAATTCTCCGAATATTTTTGAGAATAACTAGCAGAATTTTTAGTAGAATCACTCTGAAAATTTTTAACAATCTCTATCTCTTCTGGCGACTGGATTGGCAAACAAAAATTCACTGAAAACATCAGTGTGATTAACGACACAAGGACACAAATTCCATTCCTCTCTCCTTTCGAGAAAAAGAAAAAATCTTTGAACGCTTTTTTGCAAAATTTACTTAGCATAACAAAACAATTTTAGTTTGTAAAACACTCTTCAATCCGACTTGATTTTTCGCTTCTTTCAAACAAAACCATACAGCAGAAACAGGCGAACTCCGTCATCTTGACAACGCAAAGATAACAGTTTTTCATCTTAAAATGTATGATTTAGATTATAAATTTATATTAGAAACATAAATAACTATTATTCAATACTTTAAATATAGCGAAACTATAGTCTACATTATATTACATACTATAGTTTATACTCTTATTCAACTCACTTTCACACCACACCAGAGCAAGAACCGCTATTATTGGCGACTTTCCTCGCTCGATTCACAGCACGCCAAACCATAGTCGCACCTACATTACAACCTATACCCTATTCTATATATCCAACTACATCGCTAATCATAACAGCAACCATATTGCGGGATATATAATGAATCATATCGAAGACTACACTCTACCCTATATACACTATTCCATTCTCTTAAATAGCACATCCTATAGAATGAAATATACCCTACCCTATTTCTCCGACTACATCTTGCTCTACATTCTCTACCCCATAGACAACTACATAATAAACTACATACGAAACCATATAGCAAAATACATAATGTATTACATTGATTATCATATAACTATCTATAAAACACAATAGTATTCTGACAATAGTAATTCATATATATCATACCATATAAAAGCCTATTGTAGAGATAATATATTATAACATAGTATTATATATATCATAAGAGATAGTTCTAACAATAGTAGTTAAGATAGTAAAGTATATAGTAGAAAATAGAGTAATTTATATTGTTAATAATATAATGTAATTAATAGGAGGAACAATATAGTTAATGATATAATTTTATATAGTTAAAACTATAGTTTTATTTATAGTGTTGTTTATAGTTCTATATATATAAACAACAACACAAATGACTATAGCAAACATTATACTATAGTCTATATGAAAGAATATATAATTCACAATAGCAAAAACCACATAATCTACTACATAAGTCGTTATAGGGTAGAATATATTTGAGACTACATAGTAGACAATAGATCCAGCAATAGGGGAAACTATACGGAAGGCAATGGGAAGAGCAATAGGCGAGGGAATAGGGTAGACAAGAGTCAAGACAATAGGAAGAATAAGAGTCAATGCAATAGTGAAGAGAATAAGTAGAACAATAGACTGAACAATAGATAGGACAATATACAAGACTCTATTCAGGGCAATAGAAGGTTACATAGGGTGCAATATATAGCAAGCAATAAAGAACACTATAGCGTCCTTACTGTGTAATGTTAGTCTCTAATTAATAGGAGAGTGTGCCTAATTATTATTTCAGAAGCATCTCTTGGATTTCAACTTTGTCTCCGAAGAAGACATCGATATCCACATATCCTTTGATACCGACTACCACACCTTCTTCAGTGAACTGCCAGAATTTGCAATCGTGTTCGGGTTTGTCAACCCCGTAATGTGCCATCCAAAAATTATAGTCTGCAAACTCGTCTGTGTCGAAAATCTCGTCGTGAAACTTTGCGTAGGTATAAATGATCGGTTTCCTGCCATAATGCGCCGTTACCGTCTTCAACCAGACCAACACACGCTTGCGCAACTCGGAAGAGGAGAGTCGCCCTTGATATTCCACATCCAAAACCGGCACTAAATCGCCTTTCTCCAACTTCGCCTCCTTGATGAAATGAAGTGCCTGCTGCTTCGCATCACTGGTTACAGAAAAGAAATGATAAGCTCCAAAGAGGATATCTTGCTCCTTCGCACCTTTGCGATTCTGCGCATATTTAGGGTCAGTGATTGTGATTCCCTCCGTAGCCTTGGCAATCACGAAATCGACCTTTCTTTTGGTTGATGAAGCATCTTTCGTCAGGGTATTGGTGATAGGGTGGAGGTGGAAAGAGACATTCTCCCAATCGATGTTTTCTTGATAGTAGGAAACGTCAATACCGACCATCTCGTTATTGGGCAAAACGACATCGCTCGTCGAAGGATTTTTATAAATAGACTTCTCAATCATACGATACGCCTTCCGAAACGTGTAGGGTTTGAAGACATACGTCAGTCCGACAGAGAGCAAAAGGACGGCACAAACAGCCACCAGACCCGCCTTCCATGTGAAGTGGTCTAACAGTCTAATCGTCGTCTTCTGCCTATGCTGAGACTTCTGCGCAGTACCTTGCCTACGCTTCTGATTCTGATTGGGTTTAGATGTCTTATTCGACGTAGTCATTCTTCAATTGATTGACTGCAAACAAATTATGCGAGGAACTCCGCACGGATGCTCAACGCCTCGTTCTCATGCTGCTCCATGATTTCACGCTCGCCCGGACCCTTGTCGTTGATGCCACAAAGGTGGAGGATACCATGAATCACAACGCGATAGAACTCCTCTTCATACGAACTACCGAACTGCTCGGAATTGCTCTTCACAGTGTCAAGACTGATGAAAATATCGCCATTGATAGTGGTGTCTTCCGTATCGTCGAAAGTGATTACATCCGTGTAATAGTCGTGCTGAAGAAACTGACGGTTCACCTCCAATATCTTCTCATCACTACAGAAAATGTAAGAAATTTCACCAACCCTGTAGCCATGTCTTTTAGCAACTTCTTTAATCCAAGCCGTCACCTTTCGTTTGGCGATATGGGGCATTGCAATGTCCTCAGATTGATAGTATATCATCGTTTTATTTGTTTATTTCACTCAACAGTTCTTTCATAGTCTTTTTCAAAAGGGGATGTTGAAGGTCTGGCGCAATCTCCGCCATAGGCTTCAACACAAAATCACGCTCGTGCATCAGAGGGTGGGGGAGTGTCAAAGTCTCAGTCTGCATCACCTTATCGTCGTAAAGCAGAATATCCACATCGATCACTCGGTCTTCGTAGCCCTCATGGGTGTAGACACGACCCAACTCACGCTCGATTGCTTTTGCCATTTCAAGGCAGGTCTGCGGCTCGATTTCAGTCTCCAACAGAATCGCTGCGTTGAGAAACTTGTTGTCCGACTGAAAACCCCAAGGCTCCGTTTCATAGAGAGAGGAGAGAACTTTAAGTTCACCCATCAGAGACCCTAAAAGAATCGTTGCATTGGTGATATTCCGTTTCTTATCTCCCAAATTAGAACCTAAACCGATGTAAACCTGTGCCATAAATCAGCGAAAGGGTGTACTTTCGCACACCCTTATTTCGTTTTCTTTAATTCGTTTTGAATTTGAACTTGACCTCTGCCAATTCGGCGTTGGCTTTTACAATTTTGCCTTTCAGTCCCTCTTTGTAGTCTTTCAACTTCTGGGCTAACTGCTTGTCGGACAGTGCAATCATCTGAGCAGCAAGGATAGCAGCGTTCTGCGCACCATTGACACCCACCGTAGCCACAGGGATTCCTGGAGGCATTTGGATGATTGAGAGCATAGCGTCCAAGCCGTCTAACATACCTTTGATAGGCACTCCGATGACTGGCAATGAAGTACTTGCAGCGATAACGCCAGGCAAAGCAGCCGCCATACCAGCACCTGCGATGATCACCTTAACGCCACGGCCCTCAGCATTTTTTGCGAATGTCTCCACCTCGTCTGGTGTACGATGAGCAGACAATGCGTTCATCTCGAAAGGGATCTCCATCTCGTCCAAAAACTTCGCCGCTTTTTCCATTACGGGGAGGTCGGACGTGCTTCCCATGATTATACTTACTAATGCGTTCATATAGTAAAATCTTTATCTTAGACTTATCCTAAGAAGCTCTTTAACAAGCTGTTAGAAGAATTTTGTCTCAACTTCACGATGGCTTTCTCCTTGATTTGACGAACACGCTCACGAGTCAAGTCGAAACGAAGTCCGATCTCGTCTAATGAGAGTTCCTGATACTCGCCCAAACCGAAGCTCATCTTCAACACCTCACGCTCCTTCTCGGTGAGGGTAGAGAGCGCGCGTTCGATCTCACGGCGAAGAGAATCACGCATCACGCTACTGTCGGCACGAGGAGAATCGGTATTCTCCAAGACATCGCCTAAAGAACCATCGCCATCCTCACCGAAAGGTGCATCCAACGACTTGATCTGGTCTGGAATCTCCAAAACCTCAGCGATTTTCTCTTCTGGAACGTCCATCTCCTCAGAAAGTTCCTCGACAGAAGGACGACGACCATGCTCTTGCTCGAAAGAAGAGATGGCACGTTTGATTTTGTTCTGCAAACCCACTTGGTTGAGCGGTACACGCACGATGCGCGACTGTTCAGAGAGGGCTTGTTGGATGGATTGACGAATCCACCATACGGCAAAAGAGATGAACTTGAAACCACGCGTCTCGTCGAAACGATCGGCAGCCTTAATCAAGCCGAGGTTACCCTCGTTGATAAGGTCGGTAAGGCTCATACCCTTATTTTGATACTGTTTAGCAACTGACACCACGAAACGGAGGTTAGCGCGTACAAGTTTATCCTTAGCCTTGTCGTCGCCATTTCTGATTCGCTGCGCCAACTCTACCTCCTCATCTGTGCCGATCAAAGGTTCTTTTGAAATGTCTTGTAAGTACTTCTCCAAAGAAGCGTCACGCACGGTGATGGAATTGGTAATTTTCAGCTGTCTCATTATCTTTAATATTTTTTCGGGCGCAAAAATAATCTTTTTTCCGTTAAAAAGAGATTATTTTTTCATAATATCAGATTTTTTTTGTATGCGGGAGAAGGTTCAACGCCTTATTTTACAAATTTCGACCGCCGTGATTGCACTATTTTACAAATTTTCAACGTGCTAATTGCCTTATTTTACATAGTATATTACTGATTATAAAGGCATTAATTAATTTTCAGCGGAAAAACTGGATAAAATCATTGAAAAACCATTATGCGTTTTGTTCAATTTTTGTTTGCTTGCAGATTCTCAAACTCGGCATATTGCGCATCGTATCTTGTCTTGGGTGAATAACCCTTCTTTGAACATTGCAATTGTGTCGCATCTAATTTGACAGTAACGTCAATGTCCACCTTCTGTTTCTCATTGTTGTCGAGCGCCAACGAAATATTGTAGCCCTCAGTCTCTTCGTCACGCAGTTTGATGCCCGACAAGGGTGTGCGCCCACTGTTGAAGATATCAAGATTCCACTGAATCACGTTACGAGCGTAGGTATATAGCTTGAAAACGCTTTCCTTGCCCAACTCGTTACCCATCTTGTAGTACTTCGAATCGCCAATATAATTGAGGATTGAAAAGAAGATGAGGAGGAGTTCCTCGTCGAAATTGATTTTTCGCTTCTTGTTCACTGGGTTCAGATAGACAGTGGCATCATCTTGCACGATTGCCGGCGTAGTGGATATCGTCCGTGTCCAGTTAATCTTGTTATGCCCTGCGTGTATGTTTTTCAGCACAAAGAAGAAATATCCCACATAGTAGAGCGACACCTTACCCGACACGTTCTCCAAAGCATCAATGCCTTGAAGCACGTCATGCACATCGGCAGCGTTATAGGGGTATTCTTCTATGAGGATGCGCATAGAGGTTATTGTTTAGGATGAAGGTCAAAAGGAAGCAAAGGTTCTTCATTGTTAAACCTATCAAAATCAGAGACATACAGTTGATCTTGTATCACCTTGTACTTTTCATATTCCGAGTAAGCCTTATTTTGGGCTTCTTCTTGTGATACTTTTCCTGAAGAGACAACAGAAGGATAGTCCATCGTCTCCAAAAACTGAGAAAGACGCTTCTGCCAATCTTCCATTGTTGTAATGATATGCCGACTAGCGCGCGACTCGGCAAAATCAAGAAACGAACTTGTGATTCGGTTCAAGTCATCCAACTCTTTGTCGGACAAGTAGTTTTTTGCAACTACGGTGTCGGACTTCTGCACCCTACCATTAGGGGCTTTCTTCCATGAGGTCAGTCCCATGTGAGGTTGTTCAGCATCAGCTCGATGATAGACAATCTCAGCAGCCGTTTGATGGGTTACCGCCAAATGCATCATGTTCTGCACCATTCTGAAAAACTTTCTAGTGTTGTCAGAATTGGCATCGTAGTCTGAACTGCATTCTGCAAAAATGTCCGTGATTTTCTGGTAATAACGCCGTTCGGAGGTACGAATTTCTCGAATACGCTCCAACAAATCGTCGAAGTAGTCTTTGCCGAAGTGCCTTCCTTGCTTCAATCGCTCATCATCCAACACATATCCCTTCACGACAAACTCCTTCAAAACGGAAGTTGCCCAAATACGAAATTGTGTGGCTTGATAACTATTCACTCGATAACCCACTGCGATAATAGCGTCCAAATTATAAAACAGAGGAGTACGCTCTACATCACGTTCTCCTTCAGGTTGAACTAGTGGAATTTTTCCACAAGTTGCCTCTTTTGTGAGTTCACCTGACTCGTAAATTTGAGAAAGATGGTAGGTTATTGTCGACCGATCCACCCCAAACAAATCCGCCATTCTTTTCTGCGACATCCAGAAAGTTTCGTTGTTGAAAATCACCTCAACCTTGCACTCTCCATTAGCGGTTTTATAAAGTAAGATATTGGATTCCAACGAGTTACAAACCAACTCAGCAGTAGGGACGGTATTTTGGAAATAGTCTCTTGCCTGCTGTACCAACACCTTTTTACTGTCGGCATTTGCTGCAACAATCATGCATGCCATGCGCGACAACCGCATGATACTGACCTTGCGAAAAGCCCCACTTCCCAACTTCACCATCTCTTCCCCAGGGTTGAAATGGTCATCGATTTTCATACCTTTTTGGTTGGCTATGGCAATCGCTTTTTCTATCACTCGCTCAAATTTCCAGTTGGCAGAATAGCCCATAGCAACGCATAGGTCGCGCGAACTCCAATATTCATTGCCACTCTCATCCGTCCGCCTAATTTCGTCAAACGTCGGACGCAAATCTTGCACACAATCAGGATTTCGTTTTTCCTTCTCCATAGTTGAAATTTTATATATTATTCTTTATTGTCCAATGCCTCTAACCCCAAATTCTTCAAAAACACCTCCACTTTCTCGCTCACCACTTTCGTCTTATTGCCCTCGACAGTATAAAACTTGTCGAAGGTGAGTTTGCCATTCTCGCCATCGCGGAATGCATCGCCCTCAAACTCCATATCTTTGAACACACCGTTCCAGAGGTAGAACACCACTTTGCTGACGAACGTGTCGGTATCAATCACACCATTTCTAGCTTTGCAGAAGAAATAGCCTAACTTCTTATCCTCCGAATAGGTTACCTTGTAGATACGTTGGTTAATCTCCTCAAGGAAGTGCCACCAATCATATCGGTTGCCGTTCACCTCGATCACATAGTTCAGACCTGCGTTGTTGATAGGCACATATTGCCAGTCCCATCGACGTTTGAAGGCCGAGTCGATAGGGAAGAGGCTCTGGTCGCTCGTGTTCATAGTTGCCCAGATGTAGAGGTTGTTAGGGAGCAAGAGGATATCGCCTGCCAGCACCTGCGATGCGATGTCCGTATCATCATAAAAAGCCTCTAAAGTGTCTTTCACGCCATCCAAACTGATGTTTGCGAATGCCTTTTGCAAGAACTTCTTCATGTCGGCATCCGCCTTGATAGGGTATTCCGAGAAACCGCTATCGCCACGGTCGAGCAGTTGGAAGAGGTCGCCGAAAATCTGGGCGCAGTTGCCACGGTTGATCTCCTCAATCACCAGAATCTCCTCCTCAGGTTGTTCCCCCTCCTTCACGTTAGCATACTTCTGCCAAGCCGAAACGTACGCTTGCAGGAATGCCTGAGGAACGAACTCATACACAATCTTATCCTCGCTTATCTTGTTACCATCCTCATCCTCCACAGCCACAGCCTTAGTGCCGATCACCGTCGTAACCGGAATAAACTTAGTTGTCGGCTTGTAAGTTCCCACAAACGTACTGTAGTCGCTATCCGGATGAAAAGTAGTTCGAATCACCTCCCTACCCACCGTCTGCTCCTTGATAGTGTGGGACTTGCCAGTACCGGGGGCTCCGTAGATGATTTGTTGGAGGGGGAGAGAATTATAATCTGCTACATACTTTTTTCTCTCCCTCTTCTCTTTCGTAAAGTAACCAAAGAATTCCTTCCCATTATCAAATTTAACATTAGGATGAATTGTTGGAAGAGGTAAATCAACAAGATTTTTATTGATTGTTACAACATCATCACTAATAATCAAATCTGTAAAATTATTAAGATAAACTCGTACCTTATCCGTGTTATTTAGTTCAATTCCAAAGATTTCCGTACAAATACTATCAAAAGAAGTTTGACCTTCTTTCACTTTTTCCTTGACAAACGCATAAATATTAGTTATCTCACTACCTTCCGAAACAAGACTTGGGGTATATGGATTGGGAACACAATATAACATAGCCCAATTTACAACATACTCCACAACTTCCGAATATGTTACTTTATGTGAAAATCTAGGATAACAAATACCTGCCTCTTCATAGTATAAGGCAAGCTGCCTTGCTATCTGAGAATGGGTCTGAGTCCAACCCTTCAATTTTGATTCACAGGCACTATGAAATGCATTCTTTTCCATAGAATTTAACGGCATTGCATTTATAAATGCCAACACTGTTTCTACTGTGAGATTTTTACCTCTGCAAATTGGTGATGCTTCTGCCATATTCTACTTTTTTACCGAAAAATCCAAGTAATAAATCCCTTCGCCAATCAATGTTACGTCTATGTTGGTGCGACCGTACCTTTTTAAATCAGATTTGGTAATGGTATGTCCAAGACCTACCCCTAATCGTTTTCTGAGATACTTGCCAAGAATAGACTTCTTCGGACTGCTACTCAACTGTTTAGGATAAACCAAACCATTTATCGGACCCGTCTGTCCTTCCAATAATCCCATCATCTTCTCTCCATCGTCCCATATCAACTCTATCTCGTCATTCTCTCGATTCTTCCTCCCTTTCGAGTCAACATTCTCAATACCAACATATTTCTTTGGAGGGAAAAGATTTGGGAAAAGTTTAATGAGGTCGTTTGTTATGCGTATATAAGCGTCGCCTTGGGCTACATGTCCATTGCTTAGTCCCCAGTTCAAGCCCGACTTCGTACTCACCTCTCCGTCTTTGTCTGTGAGTGAAATGCGACAAGTGTTTTGAGCTATCAAAGGCTGCTCTTGTTTGCTTTTCCCCGACGCACTCGAGATTTTGCTCACCTCAACCTCCATACTTTTGCAGTTTATAGCATGCTCTTCAACATAATCACAATACGCTTTGAGCGTAGGAAACGTGTTCCTTTCCACATCGGACAAAATCTCCTTATAGTCGTTCATCAAACCATTCACAGAGAAATTTGCCGACCCCACCAACGCACGTTTAATCAAATCATCGCAATTCCAAATGTAGATTTTAGAGTGAACAGGGATAGTTGAATAAAGAATCGTTACGTTGGGATAAGTCTCCTGTATCTCTACCAAAGCCTTATGCAAAGGTTGTTTTATACGTTCGCACCCATACATTCCGTAAATAATCGTGATGTCAACACCGCTACATGTCTCACACAAATCTTTTATGGGTTGATAACCAACATATCCCGAAACAATTATGATGTTATTCGAGGAAATAAGATTTCCCCGCATCCCCAAAACAGTTTCTTTTAGATTTTTACAGTATAACATATTATATTGTTAATTTAATTATATTTCTCTATTAATCTATACAATGCTGACGCAACAATCTTCGCAAAATCCACAGGAACAGCATTTCCAATCATCTTATACTGAGCCATATTAGGACCCAAGAACTCAAAATCATCTGGGAAAGTCTGCAGTCTCGCCGCTTCTCTCACAGTTATACTTCTCGCCTGATCGGGATCTGGGTGGATATGTCTCATTCCATCCTTATACAGATGTGCTGGAATTGTATTGCTCGGCTCATCATTTCGCAAAACATAGTATTTGTGTATGTTACTCTGCTTTCCCGTGATTTTCGTGTATAACTCTTTCAGTTTCTCAATGTTCACATACTCTTTTCTGCCAGAACGAATATCTTCCGCCAAAAAACGAAAAACTTCAATGTCTCTTTTGCTATGGAAGCGAGGAACATGATTTAGCACCGCTTCCGAACAGATGGGCGCATGCGAATATTTTTTCCCATTTACCCTAAGAGGTTCATCAACAGGGTATATTTTCGGAAGATCGCCAATCGCATCAAAAACAGTTCTCTGTTTTCTTTTAAGAGAAGGCATGATTTCCTTGTAAAAATCTGAAATCATCTTATCAGTAACAGACTCTGAAGCACCTTGTTTATCAAACATATCCATTCGTATTCCTATGATTATCACACGTTTACGATGTTGTGGAATGCCATAATCTGCCACCTCGAAAAGCGTTTCCTTGAAATTTTCTGCCACCTTATATCCAGCCTTCAAGAATGTTTCACGAATACGATCCACGATAGGGTAGCCATCTGGTGCAGCACTCAATAAACCGATAACATTCTCAAAAACAAAAAACTTGGGTTTGAAATGTTTGACGATTCTAACGTAACTCTCAAACAAATAATTACGATAATCATTCTTCATTCCATGTTCGTCGCGTATACGTCCTGCAAGGGAATACGCTTGACAAGGCGGACCACCTACAATAACATCAACCGATTGATTACCAATCAATTTTGCGAGTCCACCATTCTTTCCATACTCTGCATCCTCATATCCGTTTATGAGTTCATCCGTCCTCTGTATATCAAAACGGACAACCTCATTTTGAGCGTTTGCATGATTCCACCGCTTGCTTAGCCTGTTGGCAAGGGTCAAGCAAGGGTACTCTTCCCACTCAACGCATGCTAATGTGTCAAAATGCCCCTCCTGAAGGAAACCCTCGAGAAGCCCACCACAACCCGCGAATAATTCTATAGTATGCAGTTTCTGAATCATTTAATCAAGATAGCCTAAAATCTTCTTTGCCAAAGCGTATGCCAATAACACAGGGACAGCATTACCAACCTGTTTGTTCTGCTGTGTTCTATTTCCAGTGAACACGAAATCGTCAGGGAAAGACTGCAATCTTGCACTTTCCCTCACCGTTGGGCAACGATTCCATTTGTAATGAAAGTTGTTGCGATGACCTGTATCTATTGTCCGTGATGGCTTATCACTTGCGTATCGCGTCCACGCCATGTGGAAGTTTCTGCTTTCACCAACACCATCAGGCAAATCCTTATAATTTCCGCCATCGGGAACCTGTGCAATCACCTCTTTGACAAAATCTTTATGGTTCACAGCAACATGGTTATATAAAATATTGCAATTTCCACGCATTTGCCTCTGGAAATCAGTTTCTGGTGCTTGCGCATACGAAGATATTTCTTCTCCCAGTTCCTCAATAAGAGGTGGAAGATCTGAAATGGCTTGTTTACAAGTGATATAATCTTTTTCTGTTAATATAGCCTGTGGAAATTCATATTTCACCGCACTATCCTTCAAGCCAACAAACACAAGCCTTTTCCGAATTTGAGGCACACCATAATCTGCTGCACATACAATCTTACAGTTCACATTATACCCCATCTCTGTGAATCTTCTGATTATTTCATCTTTCACTGCACCCTTGTAAAGGTTTGCCATACCAGGCACATTTTCTATAAGAAATGCTTGAGGTTGGTAACGACGCACCGTCTCAATCATCGCAAGATAAAGTTTATTCCTTTTATCCTCAAAATTGCGCGGTCCAGTCAAACTAAAACCCTGACACGGAGGACCTCCAACTATAACATCGACTGACCGCCCCGCAATAACTTCATCAATTTTATCGAACGAATCAGGAGCAGATAAATCCAAATTTAGTCCTATCGCTCCTTTATGATTTTTTTCGAAAGTATTAAGAGCACTTTGCTCAATATCCACACCAAGCAAAGTCTTGTATCCTGCCTCTTCAAAACCTTTGGACAGGCCACCACAGCCACAAAATAAGTCAATGATAGTATATTGAGGATCTTTAGCCATCCGAAAAATTTTAGAGAATACAAAGTTACAAAAAAGAGAGGCTAAACACGAACGGAGGGGGGTAGAAAATGTCATCCCTTAATCTCCTCCTCCGTCAGTCCTGTAATCTCCGCTATCATCTCAACAGACATTCCTTTGGCGAGCATCGTTTTGGCGATTTCGATTTTACCTTCTGCCCGACCTTTCTCAATTCCTTTTGCCATACCTTTCGCCATTCCCTCTGCGATGCCCTCCAACTTGGCATTGCCCAACACATCATTTTGGATCATGATGGCGTTTAAATGCTCATCGTAGGCGTGACGCTCAGAGTCAGACATCTCGTAGTATTTCAATCGCTCACGAGCCTCTTGCAGTCCTGGAGCTTTCGTGTCGGACTCGATGACACCATTTTTCAGATAGTTCACCCACTCCTCCAATGGTGATTTTGCCACCTTGTTGAACTCGTTGACGCGAATCAAGATATAAGTCGGGAAAATCTCCGAAGGAGACTTGCGAATAAGATTATCCTTCTCTTTCGCACTGACAATCAATTCATCATTGGTGTGCATACCGATGAACTTGTTCTGACCGATATAGATATAGTCAGAACCCTTGCCCAAGTCGAAGTAGAGGATGCTGATGGAGTAGACCTTCTTCACCTCCTTGTAACTGTTGCCAAGGTTGATATGCTCGGTAATGGCCTTCGCCACGCCGTACAACACTCGTTCAAGGTAATATAACTCGCTGGTATTCTGCACCTCCACGATGATAATCTCGCCCTTGCTGTTCTTCGCCTTAATGTCCACTCGGTTGAACTTATCATCCTCCGCCGCTTGGTTGCCCTCGCTCTCGAGTATCTCCAACACCTTAATCTTCTCATTGAGAAACACGGTGAGGAAGCCTTCCAACACACCAAAATTTGCCTTTTGGCGCAACAACCGCTTGATTGCCCAATCGAATCGTATATATCTATCTTTGAGTTCTGCCATAGTAAATCCTCCTAAAATCTTTGATAAGAGTTTCTGCAAAAATACAAAACGAAAGTAGTCTTACAAAATACTTAATTTAAACTCTCAAGCACTTCTGCTTCTGAGTCTTCCATTAATCCAACACTCAAAAAACGTCCGCCTAAATTGAGTCTAATGATTGCATCTTTTACTCATATCAACCGTAAATCCCGAATCATCAGTAGGCATAAACTTACCTCGTGCTACGAGGAAATCGATCAACTCGTCCGCAGTCATATCTTGCGCAGAGCAAGTGTAAAACCGCGTCTCCGTTCCAAACTTGGCGATAATCGCCTTTCTTAACTCTTCTGTTGTCTGGTATGAATTGCCTTGCATCATATCCAGAACTTCATGTCCATGTATTTGCTGCATAACATAAAAATTTAGGGATGAGGTTTCTTCCCAGAGACCCCACCCCAATGAAATATCCAATCTATTGACATTACAAACGCATAACCTACTTAACCTCCCAGGTGTCGTTGGTCTCTAACAATTCCTCGAAGTTATGATACTTCTTCTTTGCCTTGATGTCCTCAATCTGCTCTGTAACGGCATCATCGTATGTAGGTGCTTCTACATCACGGATGACACCCAAAGCTACTGGGAAGTCTGGACCCTCCATCAAAGCTAACTTCAACTGAAGGGTATTGTCTTGACAGTGAGCATCATGCACCAAGAGATCCTTCTCTGTGATACCATTCTCACCAATCTTAACCACTTTGATTCCAAAGCCATCTTGCATCAAACCGAACTCGTTGTTTTCACCAAAAATCATTGGCTCACCGTGTTTCAAGTAGATGGCATTCTTCTTTCTTCCTTCTGCACTGTAAACACTCTCATGTGTTCCATCATTAAAGATAACACAATTTTGGAGAATCTCACATACAGAAGCTCCCTTGTGCTGCTGTGCAGCCTTCAAAATTTCTACCGTACCAGGCGCGTCGGTCGCAACGGCACGAGCGAAGAAATGTCCTCTTGCACCGAAACAAAGTTCTGCAGGACGGAATGGATCCTCTACTGTTCCGTAAGGAGACGACTTGCTGACGAATCCACGAGGTGAAGTAGGGGAGTATTGTCCTTTTGTCAAACCATAAATACGGTTATTCAAAAGAATCATATTGAGGTTGATGTTACGACGGTTAGCGTGAATAAAGTGGTTTCCACCGATAGCCAAACCATCACCATCACCTGAAATCTGCCAAACAGTCAAATTAGGGTTGGCAACTTTCGCACCTGTTGCAATAGCAGCTGCACGACCGTGGATTGTGTTCATACCGTATGTCGCCATATAGTGCGGCAAACGACTTGAACATCCAATACCTGAAATAACCGCTACGTTGTGAGGGGCAATTCCTATCTCGGCCATAGCCTTGTGGAGTGATGCCAAGAAAAAGTGGTCACCACAACCCGGACACCAACGTGGCTGTCCTTTTTTGAAATCTTTTGCTGTGTATTTGATATCTGTGCTCATTTCTTTTTCTCTTTAAACGGTTATTTTTCGTAAATCGCATCGAACGCTTTTACAAGGTCGGCTACAGCGAATGGCTGTCCCTTTACCTCGTTAAACTGATATGGAGCGAAATTGTCTACCTTCATACGCAACCAACCAGCGAACTGTCCTAAGTTCTGCTCTGCAACAACCACCTTCTTGTACTTCTTAAGCACTTCTGATGTGTTCTTTGGCAATGGATTGATGTATTTAAAGTGTGCCAAAGCAACTTTCTTACCTGCAGCACGCATCTCGTCCATAGCAGCGTGCAAGTGTCCGTAAGTTCCACCGAAACCAACAACGAGCAACTCTGCATCGTCCTTGTCGCCCTCAACAACTACGTCTGGCACTTGAATCTTGTCGATCTTAGCCTGACGAAGGTGAGTCATCAAGTTGTGGTTCTCAGGATCTGTTGAAATCGCACCTGTATTGCTATCTTTCTCCAAACCTCCGAGGATGTGGCAGAATCCTTCTGTTCCTGGAATTGCCCAGTAACGTGATCCTTGCTCATTTCTTTGGTATGGTGTCCATGTTCCCTTCATATCTGGAGTAACGTATGGAGGATTGATGGCTGGATATTCTGCCAACTTAGGAAGTTTCCATGCAGCAGATCCGTTTGCTACAAAGGCATCGGTCATCAAAACAACTGGAGTCATGTGCTCCAAAGCAATCTTACATGCCATGTAGGCAGCGTCGAAACAGTCGGTTGGAGATGTTGCAGCGATGACCGGCATTGGAGATTCACCATTACGACCGAAGAGACATTGCAAAAGGTCAGTCTGCTCAGACTTGGTTGGAAGTCCTGTTGCTGGTCCACCACGTTGAACGTCGAGAACAACCAAAGGCAACTCCATGATGACTGCCAAGTTCATAGCCTCAGACTTCAAACAGATACCAGGACCTGATGTTGAAGTGGCTGCCAAAGCACCTGCGAATGAAGCTCCAACTGCAGAAGCACATCCTGCAATCTCATCCTCACATTGTACTGTGGTAACCCCCAGCGACTTATGCTTAGAAAGTTCGTGAAGAATATCTGTTGCAGGGGTGATAGGGTAAGAACCCAAGTAAAGCTTCAAACCAGCCTTCTCAGCAGCGGCGATTAAACCGTATGCTGTTGCCTTGTTACCGTTGATGTCCATATAACGACCCTTCTTTGAAGAGTCCTTAGTCTCAACACGGTAAGTATGAGAAACAGAAGAGTGAGTGTTATGACCGTAGTCGTAACCTGCTTGAATAACCTTGATATTTGATTCAGCCACACCTGGCTTCTTAGCGAATTTCTCCTTCAACATGTTGAAAGCAATCTCGATGTCGCGGTTGAACAACCAGCAAACCAAACCGAGAGCGAACATGTTACGACATTTGAGGATCGCCTTTGCCTCCATACCGGAGTCTGCCAAACAATCCTTCACCATTTGCGTAATAGGAGCGGCGATGACGTCTTGCTTGATACCCATCTCAGCAACTGCGTCGAGGGTCTCAAAATTGGCTTTCTTAAGGTCTGCCTCCTTGAAAGAGTCAGTATCAATGATGATTGCAGAAGTTGGCTTACAGAACTTATACTGCGTCTTGAGCGCAGCAGGATTCATAGCAACCAAAACATCACATTTATCACCTGGAGTGAACACCTTACCTGCACCAATATGTACCTGGAAGCCAGAAACTCCTGTCAACGAACCCTGTGGGGCACGAATATCTGCCGGATAATCTGGGAACGTACAGATGTCATTACCTACTGTAGCGGAAATAGTTGAGAAAATATTTCCCGCCAACTGCATTCCGTCTCCGGAGTCTCCCGAAAAACGAACCACCACATGGTCTAATTCTTCAACATTTGCCATAACTAATAAATAGTCTATTTAGAATTACATATTTCTCGTACAAAGTTAACATAAATACAAGCAACATTAACTATTTCGGTGCATTTTTTTTCAGATAAAACCGCATTTGTAGCAAAAATTCACGAATTATTGGTTTTGTCTTGCATTCGTCCACCGAAATCACCATATTTTAAGCATTTAAAATATCTTGCGCTTTCCGTTTGTCATCTTCTAACGCTTCTCGTAAAGATTCCTTCGACGAGAATTTGTATTGATTTCGCATAAAACTTACAAATTCAACCTCCACTTCCTTGCCGTAGAGGTCTCCATTGTAATCGAAAAGGTTAACTTCTATCGTCTCTCTTCCATTTTCTTCAAAGGTGGGACGATTGCCTATGCACGCCATTCCATCATACTTTTTTTCATCTACAACAACGCGCACAGCATAAACTCCTTCTGCTGGAATGATTTTGTTGATGGATGATGGACAGACATTGGCTGTTGGAAATCCTATTGTCGTACCAATATGCTTGCCATGCTCCACCTTCCCATGAATGGAATAGGTGTAACCTAACAGATTTTTTGCCTTCTCAACTTCTCCCAAATCAATGAGTTTGCGGATGGCTGTCGAACTGACATGCTCACCATCTGGAGAGAAATTGGGGGCATGCGTAACCTCAATATCTAACTGCCTACCATACTCGCAATAATCGTCAAAACCTTCACTGCGATTATGTCCAAACCGGTGATCATAGCCGATGATAAGGTGTTTCACCCTTAGTTTTTCTTTCAGAACACTCTTCATAAAATCGAAGGCGGAATACTGCGACAACTCAAGGGTGAAAGGTATCTGATAACAATAATCAATCGGCAGCTGCTGCAACAATTCGTTTTTTTCTTCAATCGTATTGAGTAGTTTAGGTTGATAAGCCACGTTCAGCACCGTGCGAGGATGTGGCCAGAAGGTGAGCAGAGATGAACCCAACTCCTCGGCAGCAGCCGTCTCACAAAGGTGATCAATGAGAAAACGATGACCTCTATGCATACCGTCGAAGAATCCCATCGTCAGGACTAAATCCTTCTCAGGTAATATATTTATGTCTTTAACAATCTTCATTCGTTAAAAATAAACAACAAAAAGAAAAAATTATAACTTTTAACCTTACAAAAATTTTGCAAGTCGCTTAATTTTTCTAACTTTGCCAACGCTTTTGCAAATGTAACAAAATAAGTTTTAATTGCAAAAGGGCCCATAGCTCAGTTGGTTAGAGCACCTGACTCATAATCAGGGAGTCACAGGTTCAAGCCCTGTTGGGCCCACGAAATTCGAGGAAGACATTGGTCTTCCTTTTTTTGTGTCCATCAATGAACATTTACGAAACTTATAAAAAACGAGGTGTACCCTTCAGCACACCTCGTTCTTTTTTCTTTTGATATTCTATTATCGAATGTTTGCAATACTGATGATGTCGGCGAAGACTCCTGCAGCGGTTACTGCGGCTCCAGCTCCGTATCCACGGATCATCATTGGGTCTTGATAACGTGCCGTGTTGATGATGATCTGGTTGTTGCTGCCTCGCAGATCATAGAATGGGTGCGAAGGTGCAACGGCTTGCAATCCAACGCTTGTCTTGCCATTCTCTAACTTAGCGACGAAGCACCAGTGTTTTCCTTCTGCTTCAACCACTTTTCTCTTCTCCTCAAACTCAGCATCGTAGGCTTCAACCTTCTTCCAGAAGTCATCCAATGTTCCCTCGAAGAAGTCGTTCGGGATGAAGAGGTTTTTCTCAACGTCGTCTTGTTCAACTCTGAAACCAGACTCTCTCGCCAAGATAACCAACTTTCTGATCACGTCCTTTCCACTCAAATCGATACGTGGATCTGGCTCTGCGAAACGTGCCTCCATAGCCATACGAATCGCCTTGCTCAATGGCACATCCTTGCTGATTGTATTGAAGATGAAATTCAATGTTCCTGAAAGAACTGCTTCTAACTTCACAATTCTATCTCCACTGAAAATCAAGTCGTTAATTGTATTGATGATTGGAAGCCCGGCTCCCACATTCGTCTCATACAAGTACTTGATACCTCTCTGACGAGCGATGCTCTTTAACTCCATATAGTTGTCATAATCGCCAGAAGCAGCGATCTTATTGGCAGCGACAACGGAGATATTGTGGAGCAATAAATCTTTGTAAATATTTGCAATCGCACCACTTGCGGTACAGTCGACAAACACGCAATTGTAGATATTGAGGTCAATCAACGCTTGCTTGATGATCTCTGGAGTCGAGGTCATTCCGTCTTTCAACTTGTCACGGAAGGTTGTCAAGTCAACTCCATCACGGTCTAAGATGTAGTGGCTCACGTCTGCGATACCAATCACCTTCACCAAGAGGTTGTTTTGTTTCAAAAGCAACTCCTTCTGAGTGTACAACTGCTCCAACAGACTTCCTCCAACAGTACCTGTTCCAACAACGAAGAGGTTTAACTGCTGATACTCAGACAAGAAGAATGACTCGTGAATGCTGTTCAAAGCCTTGCGCAAGTCGGCTTTCTTAACAACGCATGAGATGTTAGTTTCTGAAGAACCTTGTGCTAACGCAATGATATTGATGTTGTTACGTCCAAGCGCATTGAACAACTTGCCTGCTGTTCCTGTTGCTTGTTTCATGTTATCGCCAACGATTGCGATGGTTGCCAAATCTTTCTCAGCAGAGACTGAGTTGATTGCGCCCATTGCCATCTCTTCAGCGAACTCATCGCTCAAAAGATCCATCACCAACTCGGCATCGTCTGATTGTACACCGATAGTGATTGAACTTCCTGATGATGCTTGCGATACGAAGAAGGTTTGTATGTCGTTGTAATCCAACTTCATAAAGATACGACCATTCACATTGTGAACGTTCACCAATCCCATTCCTTGGATAGTTACCAAGGCAGTCTCTCCGATTGAAGAGATTCCTTTGATAGTCTTCTCATCCTTGATGTCGGTAGAGATAAGAGTACCTTTTTCGGTTGGTTTGTTGATATTCATAATCTGAATAGGTGTGTTCGACACGTATGCAGGGTAGAGGGTAGGAGCGAACAATACGGATGCTCCGAAGTTGCACAACTCCATAGCCTCAGAATAACTCAAATGCTCAATCTTGTAAGCCTTGCTGATTACGGCAGGGTCGGCTGTCATAAATCCATCTACTGACTTCCAGATCTCCACCTTCGATGCTCCCAAAGCCGCACCGATCAATGCTGCGGTGTAGTCAGAACCACCACGGCCTAATGTCGTAACGTCGTTATTTTCAGCGTCTGAAGCGATGAATCCTGGCACAACGATACGTTTTGCAGATACCTTAGCAAACTGCTCCTTGATCAATTTATAGGTCAAGTCGAAATCTACGTTGACGTGT
The DNA here is from genome assembly GCA_963648205.1 of Flexilinea sp. Classification (GTDB taxonomy): domain Bacteria; phylum Bacteroidota; class Bacteroidia; order Bacteroidales; family Paludibacteraceae; genus UBA1181. The sequence goes on along the minus strand of CAVJCT010000013.1, from coordinate 32,577 downwards.
CCTAAGCAATCGTTGGTCTTGATGAAATTGCGAGCATCCAACCACTGAGCGTCGATGAAACGGCTCACTACGAGTGATGAGATTCTCTCGCCGTATGACAAGATAGCGTCTTCCGTCTTGGCAGTCAAGTCTTTAATCAAGAAGACACCTTTCAATATATTTTTCAATTCATCATGGAGGACTTCAACCTCTTTGAGAATGTCCGACCGGGAAGAAGAGCCGACAGAACTCTCTATCAACTCAGTATGGATGGCAATGATTTTATCCAAAGTCTCGGTATAGGAAGCATTTCCTTGCACAGCCAAGGTTGTGGTCTCGACCAACATGTCTGTGACTTTTTCAACTGCTGAAACGACAATCACTACGGGTTCATCTACCCCCTCGACAATTTTCTTGACCTGCTGCAAGTTTTTTATGGAACCTACGGATGCTCCACCAAATTTTAGAACTTTCATACCTTTATTTATTGTAATTTTTCTCTTTTTAGAGTTTCGCAAAATTAACTATTAAAAATTAATTCCACGTTCATCTTCTTATAATATACTTTCTAATAGCACACTTCGCACGTTATTTCAACAAATCGGGGCGCAATTGCTTCGTACGCTCGACGGCTTGCTCATATTCCCATTCCTTGATTTTGGCTTCGTTGCCAGACAAGAGAATATCAGGAACTTTCCATCCTTTGTATTCTGCAGGACGGGTATAGACGGGTGGTGCTAATAGGTCATCTTGAAAACAGTCAGACAAAGCGGACTGCTCATCACTCATCGCTCCGGGAATGAGGCGAACAACGGCATCTGTCATAATGCACGCTGCCAATTCTCCTCCAGTCAGAACATAATCGCCCACAGAAATCTCTCTCGTAATCAGATGCTCTCTGATTCGATGGTCGATTCCCTTGTAATGACCGCACAGAATGATGATGTTATTATATAAGGATAGCGAGTTGGCTGTTTTCTGGTTGAAAACCTCACCATCTGGCGAAGTGTAAATCACCTCGTCATAATCGCGCTCCGACTTCAAATGGGTAATGAGGCGGTCTATCGGCTCAATCTGCATCACCATACCCGAACTAAAACCAAAGGCATAATCGTCTATCTTCTTATGCTTGTCTAAGGTATAGTCGCGAATGTTATGCACCACAATCTCTACCAACCCTTTCTCTTGAGCACGCTTCAAAATCGAATGGCTCAAAGGACTGGTCAATAGTTCGGGGACACCTGATAGAATATCGATCCTCATTTGCTTTTTTACTTTAATTTTGACATAAAACGCTCAATATCAACAACAAATCGTTGATGCTCGGCTGTTCCGACAACGTTGCCGTTCTCGTCTTTTGCCTCGATACTGAATCCTCTCTTTCTTCCGTCGAACAGGGTGAGCGTGGCAGTTACTGTTATTTTCGCACCGATAGCAGAGGCTTTCAAATGCTTCACATTGATCTCCGTTCCAACGGTAGTGCTTCCTTTTGGATTCTCACCGGCTACCAAATTCATCGCCGTATTCTCCATAAAAGCCACTAAGGCTGGGGTTGCCAACACTTGAAGGCTACCCGAACCCATCGCAACTGCTGCATCCTGCTCTCTCACCGTAAAGGTTTGAACGAGTGATTGTCCGACTTCCATATTGTCTGATTTATATCGCTATATTCTTAGTAATCAATCTCTTAGAACTCAGATGTGAAATGGAATTTGATCTTTGGAAAATCCGTTTGTGCCATCTGCAATATATAGCCAGAATCAGCCAAAAAGACGTCACGGTCTTCTTTATCCTTCGCCATATATTGATATTTTCTCTTTTTGAAATTGTCTAACGCCTCGGCATCATCGCTCTCAATCCAACATGCTTTGTAGAGATTGATAGGTTCCCAACGACATTTCGCATTGTACTCGTGCAAAAGTCTGTATTGGATGACCTCAAACTGCAACTGACCAACCGTTCCGATAATCTTTCGTCCATTGAACTGATTGACAAACACTTGCGCAACACCTTCGTCCATCAACTGCTCAATTCCCTTCGACAACTGCTTTGCCTTCATAGGGTCGTCATTCTCAATGTATTTGAACATTTCTGGAGAGAAACTTGGCAATCCACGGAAATGGATGTTTTCTCCTGAGGTCAGAGTATCACCGATTTTGAATGTTCCACCTGAATCTGGCAAACCGACAATATCGCCTGGCCATGCCTCGTCAACCGTCTCCTTCTTCTGCGCCATGAAGCAAGTCGGACTTGAGAACTTCAACATCTTATTACTTCTGACGTGCTTGTAGTTGACATTACGCTCGAACTTGCCCGAACATACCTTAACGAAAGCGATACAACTACGATGATTAGGATCCATATTAGCGTGGATCTTGAAGACAAATCCTGTGAAGTTAGTCTCCTCTGGCTTAACCACACGCTCCTCTGTCTGAGTGGGTTGCGGACTAGGAGCAATCTCGCAGAAACAGTCTAACAACTCCTTGACTCCGAAATTGTTCAACGCACTTCCGAAGAATACTGGAGCGACTTTTCCTGCCAAATAATCATCGATGTTCAACTCTGGGTAAACGCCCTCGATCAACTCCAAATCATCTCTCAACTGTTGAGCATCTTCTTCGCCTACATGCTCGTCCAACTCCTTGCTGTTGATATCTTTGATTTCAACATTCTCGGTAATAATCTGCTTGTTAGGCGTATAGAGATTTAATTTTTTCTCATAGATATTGTAGACACCCTTGAACTTGTCTCCTTGGTTGATTGGCCAGGTGAGGGGACGAACATGGATTGCGAGTTCCTTCTCCAACTCATCCATCAAGTCGAACGCATTGTTTCCGTTACGGTCCATCTTGTTGACGAACACGATAACAGGCGTGTTGCGCATACGACACACGTTCATCAGTTTGCGGGTTTGCATCTCGACTCCCTTCGCACAATCGACCACGATGATTACGCTATCAACAGCCGTCAACGTACGGAATGTATCTTCCTGGAAGTCTTGGTGACCAGGGGTATCCAGAATGTTGATTTTGAAGCCATTATAATCAAATGCCATTACGGAAGTAGCGACGGAAATTCCACGCTGCTTCTCTATCTCCATCCAGTCGGACGTTGCCGTCTTCTTGATTTTATTCGATTTTACTGCACCCGCAATATGAATCGCACCACCGAAAAGCAACAACTTCTCGGTCAAGGTGGTTTTACCTGCATCCGGGTGACTGATAATGGCAAAAGTTCTTCTCCTCTTTATCTCTTCTGATAAGCCCATATTAAAGTCTACAATTATTTTCTACAAATGCGCAAAGTTACGAAAAAGTTTAATTTCTACGGCTTTTCAAGCCATGCTTCAATCACCTAAAACGACAATACCGTTCAAAATCTCGTAATCTTCCGTCACATATTTCTTCATGATGAAATGATAGACATTGTCATATCCTACCGACCAAGTCTTCGCTTGATCCAACACCCATCCGCGCTCTGCCATATAATTGAGGGCATCCATCAAAGAATGGAAATTCAATGTTTTCAAGTCATCTTTCTTATACTCAGGATATTTCTTGAAGATTTCGTCGCCAAAATCTATCTTGAACTCACTGAATTTATCTCCTTCATTGGTCAATTCATAGTGCATCGACCAACCCATCAAATCGCAGTAAACCAACTTTTTAGGGGTTTCTGACCTTTTCGCTGCACTCACACTCATCACTGCCATCACAGCAAAAAGTGCCATCATGATGATTTTTCTCATCCTCGTTGTCCTTTTTTGTTTAATACTAATCTTCTAACACAGCCTCACGAATACGAACCAACTTCTTCAGCAATCCGTCTAACTTGTCCAATTTCAACATGTTAGCTCCGTCTGACTTAGCATGTGATGGGTCGAAATGGGTCTCAATGAAGAGTCCGTCGGCTCCTGCTGCAACGCCTGCTTTGGCGATTGTCTCGATCATCTCTGGGTCGCCACCCGAAACGCCAGACAACTGGTTAGGCTGCTGCAACGAATGGGTGCAATCCAAAATAACAGGAACGCCCACTTTCTGCATAATCGGAATACCACGATAATCGACAATCAAATCCTGATATCCAAAAGATGTACCACGGTCGGTCAACATCACATTATCATTGCCACAGTTGAACACTTTCTGCGCGGCAAACGACATTGCGGCAGGCGAAAGGAATTGTCCCTTCTTGATATTCACCACTTTACCTGTCTTTGCAGCTGCCACCAAAAGGTCGGTCTGACGACACAAGAAAGCAGGAATCTGCAAAACATCGACATACTCGGCTGCAATCACTGCCTCCTCAGGCGCATGCACATCGGTAACCACTGGAATATCGTAAGTCTCCGAAATCTTTCTCAAAATTTTCAACGCTTTCTCGTCGCCAATGCCCATGAAAGAGTCAATTTTTGAACGATTGGCCTTGCGATAAGAACCTTTGAAAACGTATGGAATCTTGTATTTCTCTGATAATGAAACGATATGCTCTGCGATTTGAAAAGCCATCTCCTCACCTTCAATCACACATGGTCCCGCCAATAAGAAGAAATTGCGAGAATCGGTATATTTTAACTTTGGAATATTAGGTTGCATAATCTTATTTTCTTAATTATTTATTTCAAATATTTACCAATACAAATGAGAGTAACAAGGCAAAAATCAACATATTTCTTGATGTTTCACCAATCAACTCATTCAATTTCTTTCCACTTTTGATCTGGCACATTTTTCTCCACGTCTTAATGTGGGGTAGGAGATAAAGGCAAATCAAAATCGGAAAGACGAACGCCCTCAGTATCACCGAGAAAACTCCTATTGAAGCAAAAAATTCGGGAAACTTCTTCGGCAAACTAATATACGAAAACGTGAAGAAATAGCGTACTGTCAAGAAAACGGCAATAACACCCATAAAGAGGTATAAATAACGACCGAAACGCTCTCCGTGAAGTACGATGGAGGTGCGTTTGCCTGTTTTTGCATCTTGATCTCTATCACGATAATTGTTCAAAACCAACAACGCATTGACGACTAATCCTGTGGCGATTCCGCAGAAAGTAGTCATCTCGTCCCACTCCAAAGTCTGCACATAATTGGTAAAACCAACGGCGACGACACCAAAGAAGAGAACTACTGCCACATCTCCTAACGCATTGTAAGACAATGGGAAAGGGCCTGAAGTATAGAAATAGGCGAAAATGACACAGAAAATACCTACTAATATCATCTGCCACCCTCCGTAGAAGAGCAAAACCGAACCTATCAGACACGCAAAAGCCACAACGACGATGATGCCCACTTGCATATTTCTAGGGGTAATCCAACCTTGCGCAGTGGCACGAAGCGGACCTAAACGGTCTTCACCATCACTTCCTTTCTTGAAATCAATAAGGTCGTTGATGAGATTGGCAGCAATCTGCATCAGAATGGCAAACAGCAAACAACACAACGCAGCTAACGGCTTGAAACCGTGATGATTAGCTGCAATAGCAGAACCCACCATCACCGGAGCAACCGCAGCCGCACAAGTCTTAGGACGAGCAGCTAAAATCCACGCTCTCAACGAATTAGGTTCAACCGTCTCCTCAAAAATATTCTCTTGCTCTTCAGACTTTCCCATACTTTTTATGATACGCTATCTTTGAATTCAAATCTACTATTGGCAAAGATAGGTCTTTTTTGCCCTTTTTTGATACTGCACAGTCAAAAATGCTCAGTTAAAAAGACTTTCTCCTTCCATTTTCTGCTTCAACTTGGCTTTCAACGAGGTTCCCAAAAATTCTTTAGCCTCACGCTCCTTCATGTTGGGCAACACCGTATTCAACTCCTCGACATAGTTGAGTTGCGTCTCGTAATCCAAACTTTTGAACTTTCGGATATAGTCGGTCTGCATACTGCTGTCCGGGAAAAAAGAGGTAACCACTTCTGTATAAAAGTCAACGCAGAGTTTCTCTTTATCCAACTGGTTCATCTTCAGAAGATTCTGGCGGAAAGTATTGCCCACCACTTTGATGAAGAAAACCCAGTTGGTGATGGCTCTTCGCTTCTGACCTGCCACCGACACCTTGTTTCCGATAGCGTAATTGAAGTAGAGTTCACTCTCACCCTCATCTGCCATACGTTTCAACTCCGCCTGTGCCGGCTTGATGACGTAACGCTCGAAATCGCAACTGTCAGTGTAGCCATCCTCACAATTGAGAATCTCGCGCAAGTGCTTATCCGTGATGTTCACCATCAACTTGTCGCTATTCTTATATTGAGAACAAAGTTCATACAAACGCAGGGTGGTGTACGAACGAGTCTTCATCGTCGTGCTGAGGTTCATCGTTGTGTAGTTGCCCAAGGCGGAAATTCGGTTCACCAAACTCACCATCGTCGGACTCAATTCCACATAAATCGACTTGCCCCACTTTGGAATTTCAAATTTCGTTACAAGAGCAATCGACTGCCAGTTTCCCTTGTCGTCAATCAATTCGACAATCAGTTTCTTCTGCAAATCGACCAAACTACGACGGAGGGAAAGATTACTGTTGGCACATCCGATATTCACCAACTCGGCAGTTGGCACATCCATACTCGCTCCACCAAAAATCTGTGGATTATTGTGCTTTTGGAAATTCGCAATGACATAACTCAAGAACTTCTTCTGAATCAATGTAAATTTCATACGCGCTTGAGTCAAACGATTGCTTTGGAAGAACGTAACATCCGTCACGGAACTCAAATCCTGGTTCTGCATCTGGTCGAACAGTTCCTCGCCCGCCTTCGACCGCTGGTAACTCGAGTAGTAGCGTTCCATCGGACGGCGGATGTTGTAGTAAATGTTGCGTTGAAACTCCGTCATATTCTCCTTCTTGATATCGTCATCATAGAAGGTAAAATAGATAGGACGATACTTTTCAAGCACACTGTATAGAGGTGCAAAATATTGATACTCAGAGCCATCCGTTTCAAACATTTCAAAGACAGACCGTTTGGCGTACAAGTTCAGACCGCCATCCGAACGAAAAGAGTAAGGCACGCAGTTGTCGATGATGAAACTCGCTTTTGTTTTTTTGCAAACGGCATTGGTAGAATCGGCGAGGTTACGCAAAACCTGATAGGCGATTTCTTGAATTTTCTTCAAGTCTTCGCCTTCCGCAACCTGGTCGATATTGTCAGCAACAATTTCTTTCATTTTTTAATAATTCACTGAATTAGTATTATATTCGGAGCAAATATAACAGTTATTCCGCAGAAACAAAACAATAGTTCCGCAAAAATATTTCATTTATTCCGCACTCACCGCCAAAAAAGATTACAATCTTTCCGCACAGAATGGTCTAAGAAGCAAGTAAATAAAAGGGATTAACGATTGTGTATAATATAATAAGGTATAGAAAATTTCACTGCGGAAGAAATGTTTTCTTTTCTGCCAACCATTATTCACACAGTGAGGAAAAAATTTAAAACAAAAAAAATTTTGCCCTTCTTATATATATATGATTTTATAAAATATTTTATTTCTTTATTTTAAAAGGAGGCGAGAAGTGCGATGAACAAAGGGCTGTCGCCACTTCTGTGCGGAAAAAATGTTGCCTTTGTGTGGAAGAAATGTTATCTCGATTGCGGAAGAAATGAAACCTTGATGCGGAAAGAATGTTGCCTTTGCCCCACATAGCGGAAAAATTGTAATGTTTTTAATGACCAGAGAAATAACAATCTTTCCGCATTTTGAACGTAATTTATTAATAATCAATAAGTTAAATAAAACAAGTGCGGAAAAAATGTTATCTTATATATAAGGTATAGAGGAAAAGGAGAGGGGGGACAGGCTCAAAAGAAAGGAAAAGATTGCAAAGTTTCCGCAGTAAAATGCATAATATATTGAATATCAGTTATTTATAAAATACATAAAATAATCATTACATAGTAATGATTAGCGAATCAAGGACTGTTAGTGCGGAAAAAATGAAAGGTTTGCTCGCAGAATGGCTAAATTTCCGCCTTCCTCTGCGGAAGAAATGATAGGTTTAGACGCTCAGAATGCTTTTCACCCAGTAAAACATAACAATCTTTCCGCAAGTGAACCTTTAAATCCTGTTGGTGCGGAAGAAATGTTATCTTTTGAGGATGGAAAGTGGACTGATTTTCCGTAAACATTACAAAACTTCCGCAGTTGAAAGATGACAATTTTTCCGCAACCATAGAAAGATTACAAAGTTTCCGCAAAGGGAAGATGGGCTGAAAAACAGGTGCATTCGGAGCGATTATAAATTTTAGAACCAATAACTAAGTTGCTCTTCTCTTTTTTTGCTATTTTTGTACGATATATTTGTTCGACATAAAAGAAAAAGATTATAGATGAAACCTACGTTATTGGTTTTGGCTGCCGGTATGGGTAGCCGATATGGTGGACTGAAGCAGTTGGATGGACTTGGTCCGAATGGAGAGACGATTATGGACTACTCCATTTACGATGCGGTGCGAGCAGGATTTGGAAAGGTCGTTTTCGTCATCCGTCGCTCTTTCGACAGCGAATTTCAGGAGAAAATTGCAAAGAAATATAGCAAGATAGTAGCCACAGAGTTGGTTTATCAAGAGATGGATTCTCTTCCAGAGGGTTTCTCAGTGCCAGAAGGTCGTGAAAAACCTTGGGGTACGAACCACGCCATTATGATGGGTGCGAAGGCAATCCACGAACCTTTCGCTGTTATCAATGCCGATGATTTCTACGGAAAAGAGAGTTTCCAAATCTTAGCGGATGCATTGAAAAAGTTGGAAGGCAAACAGAACGAATACTGCATGGTGGGCTATCGTTTAGGCAATACGCTTTCTGAGAGCGGACACGTTTCGCGCGGTGTCTGCCATACGGATGCTGCCAACCACTTGACAACCGTAGTTGAACACTATGAGGTGCAACGTAAGGGCGCAGTGGTGGTGTTCAAAAACCAAGAGACAGGCGCGTACGACGAGATTGACGAGAATTTGCCAGTCTCTATGAATATGTGGGGACTCACTCCCGATTATTTCGTTCATTCAGAGGCTGATTTCAAAGTGTTCTTGAAAGAGAACGTCGGCAATATTAAGGCTGAATATGGAATCCCTACGATGATTAACAAGTTGATTCAGAGTAAGATAGCGACCATTGAGGTGCTTGACACTCCATGCAAATGGTTTGGCGTTACCTACAAAGAAGATCGTCCATCAGTGGTTGCAAAAATCGAAAGTCTGATTAAGTCGGGTGTCTACCCAGAAAAACTTTTTTAAGAAGAATTATGTCAAGAGGAAAAGTATTAGTAACGGGCGGAACTGGCTATATTGGTTCACACGCAGTCGTTGAACTCTATAATGCTGGCTATGAGCCGATTATCATTGATAACTTGTCCAATTCCAATGTTGGTGTTTTGGAAGGAATCAAGAAGATCATCGGTGTACCCGTTGTATATGAAAATATAGATTGTAAAGACTACAACTCGTTGGAGCGTTTCATGGAGAAACATCCTGAGATTGTGGCAGTTACACATTTCGCCGCATCCAAGTCGGTGGGCGAGTCGGTGAAAGAACCGCTATTATATTATAGAAACAATATCGTTTCGTTGATTAATCTGTTGCAGTTGATGCACAAGTTCGGTATCAAGAATATCGTCTTCTCATCATCATGCACAGTCTATGGGCAGCCCGACCAGTTGCCAGTAACCGAGCAGGCTCCTATCAAGCCTGCCACTTCACCTTACGGTCGCACGAAACAGATTTGCGAGGATATCCTTCGTGATACCTCCCTTGCATACCCTGATTTGCGTGTCGTTCTTTTGCGCTATTTCAATCCGATTGGTGCGCACCCAAGTGCTGAGATTGGCGAGTTGCCAAACGGTGTACCTAACAATCTTTTGCCATACGTTACACAGACGGCGGCAGGTATTCGCAAAGAGTTGAGTGTCTTTGGCGACGACTATAACACACCTGATGGCAGTTGCATCCGCGACTATCTCGGAGTGGTTGATTTGGCAAAGGCGCATGTTGTGGCAGTCAATCGTTTGGTTGAGGAGAAAGGAAAGTCGAATGTCGAAGTGTTCAACTTAGGCACAGGTCGTGGTGTCTCTGTCTTGGAGTTGGTGAAAACCTTCATGGAGGTGACGGGTGTGAACGTCCCTTACAAGATTGCGCCAAGACGTGAGGGAGACATTGAGCAGATTTGGGCAGACCCATCGTACGCCAACAAAGAGTTGGGCTGGAAAGCCGAGGAGACGTTGGGTGAGACGCTGCTCTCCGCATGGAAATGGCAGCAGAAACTAAGCGAGAAAGCATAGACTTGAAAGTTCTATAGAACTTCGTTTTTGGCTTCTCGCCACTGAATTAAGAAACCAAAACAACAGAGTGATGAAATATTTGATTATATTAGGAGACGGAATGGCAGACGAGCCAATTCCATCTTTAGGCAACAAAACGATTCTGCAAGCGGCAGAGACGCCGACTATGGATATGTTGGCACGCAAGGGTCGTAGCGGAATGTTGGCAACTGTCCCTGCTGGTTTCCATCCAGGCAGTGAGATTGCCAACCTCGAGGTTTTGGGTTACGATGTTCACAAGGTGTTTGAAGGACGTGGTTCTTTGGAGGCTGCCAGTATGGGTGTGGACATTGAACCCGGTGAGATGGCAATGCGCTGCAACGTGATTTGCGTGCAGGACGGAAAGATTAAGAATCACTCCGCAGGCCATATCTCTAATGAAGAGGCTTACCAGTTGATCGATTATCTCAACGAGAAATTGGGTAACGACAAAGTTCGTTTTTACCCAGGCATTTCATATCGCCATTTGTTGAAGATTAAGGGTGGAGACAAGCATGTCTCATGCACACCCCCTCACGATGTGCCAGGCACTCCATACAAAGATGTGTTGGTGAAAGCCGATACTCCTGCTGCTGAGGAGACTGCCAAATTGCTCAATGAGTTGATTCTCAAATCAATGGAGATTCTTCCTGAGCATCCTGTCAACAAGAAGCGTGTGGCAGAGGGTAAAGACCCTGCAAACAGCATCTGGCCTTGGTCTGCCGGCTACAAACCTAACATGAAGACTTTGATGGAACTCTACGGATTGAAGAGTGGCGCTGTCATCTCGGCAGTCGATTTGATTCGCGGTATCGGAGTTTACGCAGGTTTGGAGGTGATTGAGGTGGAAGGTGCTACAGGATTGTATGACACCAACTACGAAGGAAAGGCACAAGCCGCTATCGACGCACTTCGCACCCACGATTTCGTCTATCTTCACATTGAAGCGAGCGACGAAGCCGGACACGAAGGTAATGTTGAGTTGAAGAAGAAGACTGTTGAATACTTGGAGAACCGTGTTGTGAAACCAATTTACGAAGAGGTTTCAAAATGGGATGAGCCAGTGGCAATCGCTATTCTTCCCGATCATCCGACCCCTTGTCGTTTGAAGACTCATGTGGCAGAGCCAATTCCATTCCTCATCTATTACCCTGGAATTGAGCCAGATTCAGTTCAGGTATATGACGAGTTTGCCGCCCAGAAAGGTGCATACGGATTGCTGAAGGGCGAAGAGTTCTTGCAGGCACTCCTGAGCATCAAATAAAAAAGAAAATATTATTCACTTTGTCTAAAATGGAACAGAAGAAACTATATCAATGTACGGGGACATGCTCGAAGGTGATAGAAGTCTCTGTTGAAGATGGTATTATTAAGAGTGTACGATTCTACGGTGGCTGTCCGGGCAATACCCAAGGGGTGGCTGCACTGACGAAAGGTATGCGTGTGAAGGATGCAATTGAGCGATTGAAAGGCATTGATTGCGGAGGACGAGGAACCTCTTGTCCCGACCAGTTGGCGCATGCTTTAGAGCAGTTTTTGTAAAAAAAAGTAGGAGAGAACACTGATAAACGAGATTCAGAAATAAAAAAATAATAACGAATGGTTTTATTTTTCAAAAAGGCGGACGCAGGGTTTATCGCTGTGGACGCAGACCAAAAGTTTGGCGAGCAGGACATTGAGAAGCTGACATGGCTTTTCAGTGGTGCCGAGTTCACCGACAAGACAAGCGTGGAGGGCTGGTTCATCGGTCCACGTCGCGAAATGATCACCCCTTGGAGTACCAATGCTGTGGAGATCACACAAAACATGGCACTCAAAGGTATCCGCCGTATTGAGGAGTATTTTGCTGCTAAGGGCAAAGACTCTGAGCATGACCCTATGCTTCAACGTGTTTATAATGGTCTTGATCAAACCATCTTCACGATTGACAAAAAGCCAGATCCAATCGTCTACATCGATGATTTGGCTGCCTACAACCAAAAAGAAGGTCTTGCACTCAGCCAACAAGAGATGGAATACCTCAATGGCGTGAGCGAGAAAATCGGCAGAAAACTCACTGATAGTGAGGTGTTTGGATTCTCTCAAGTGAACTCTGAACACTGCCGTCATAAAATCTTCAACGGTCTCTTCATCATCGATGGCGAGGAGAAGGAGAGTTCCCTCTTCAAACTCATCAAGAAGACTTCCGAGAAGAATCCTAACAAGATTGTTTCTGCTTATAAGGATAATGTCGCTTTCAACGAAGGTCCTGTGATTGAGCAGTTTGCACCTGCAAGCGGTGATAAGCCAGATTTCTTCGAGGTGAAAAAAATCGACTCTGTCATCTCTTTGAAGGCAGAAACACACAACTTCCCAACAACTGTTGAGCCTTTCAATGGTGCTGCAACAGGTACGGGTGGTGAGATTCGCGACCGTTTAGGTGGTGGTAAGGCAAGTTTGCCTATCGCAGGTACGGCTGTTTATATGACGGCTTATCCTCGCACAGCACCTGGCAGACACTGGGAGGATATTCTCGATCCTCGTAAGTGGTTGTATCAGACACCAGAGCAGATCTTGATCAAGGCTTCTAATGGTGCGAGCGATTTCGGTAATAAGTTCGGTCAACCGCTCATCTGCGGTTCTTTGTTGACATACGAGCATGCCGAGAATGGTAAGAAATACGCTTACGATAAAGTGATCATGTTGGCAGGTGGTGTCGGCTTCGCTAAGAAGAAAGACAGTTTGAAGGGCGACCCTAAGCCAGGAGAGAAAGTCGTAGTGATGGGTGGAGATAACTACCGCATCGGTATGGGTGGTGGTGCCGTTTCATCTGTCGACACTGGACTTTACGCTAACGCTATCGAGTTGAACGCCGTTCAGCGTGCCAACCCAGAGATGCAGAAGCGTGTCTCTAACGTGATTCGTACTTTGGCAGAATCTGAAAATAACCCAATCGTCTCTATCCACGACCATGGTGCTGGTGGCCACTTGAACTGTTTGTCTGAGTTGGTTGAAGCAACGGGTGGTAAGATCGATATGGATAAGTTGCCAATCGGCGACCCTACACTTTCCGACAAGGAAATCATTGGAAATGAGAGTCAGGAGCGTATGGGATTCTTGATTGAGGACAAGGATGTTGACCTTATCAAGAAGATTGCCGACAGAGAGCGCGCCCCTATGTATGTAGTAGGAGAGACAACTGACGATATGCAGTTCGTCTTCGAGCGTGCAAACGGTGAAAAACCTATCGACCTCCGTTTGGATTATATGATTGGAAAACCACCTCGCACTGTCATCACAGACAACACTGTCGAGGAGAAATTCCAACCTGTACAGACTGATTCTAAGAAGATTCAGGAATATATCAACGATGTCCTCCAGTTGGAGTCTGTTGCTTGTAAGGACTGGTTGACCAACAAGGTAGACCGTTCCGTAACAGGTAAGATTGCTCGTCAGCAATGTGCCGGTGAGTTGCAGTTGCCTTTGAACGACTTAGGTGCTGTATCATTGGATTACAGAGGAAAGAGCGGTATCGCCACTTCTATCGGACATGCGCCTGCTGTTGCATTGGCAGATCCATGCGCAGGTTCAGTGATGGCAGTAGCCGAGGCATTGACCAACATCGTATGGGCTCCGTTGGCAGACGGATTGCGCAGCGTTTCGTTGAGTGCCAACTGGATGTGGCCTTGCAAAAACCCAGGAGAGGACGCACGTTTGTATAAAGCAGTAGAAGCATGTAGCGACTTCGCTTGCGAGTTGGGTGTCAACATTCCAACAGGAAAAGACTCCCTCTCAATGACTCAGAAATATGACGGCGATAAGGTACTTTCTCCAGGAACAGTCATTATCTCGGCAGGTGCAGAGGTTTCAGACGTTCGCAGAATCGTTTCACCAGTATTGGCAGACAAAGAGTCGTACATCTATCATATCGACTTCTCATTCGACTCATTGAAGTTGGGTGGTTCTGCTTTGGCTGCCACTTTGAACAAGGTGGGCGATGAAGTGCCAACTGTTGTTCACCCAGGCTACTTCGCAGATGCTTTCGAGGCTATTCAAGAGTTGATAGACAAGAATTTGATTTTAGCCGGACACGATATCTCTGAAGGTGGTATGATCACCGCATTGTTGGAGATGTGTTTCGCTAACACGAAGGGCGGTTTGAAGATCAATTTTAAAGATATCCCAGAGCCAGATTTAGTAAAGATTCTCTTCGCTGAGAACCCAGGAGTCTTGATTCAGGTAGAAGACAAGGGTGAGGTTGAGAAGATTTTGAAGAACGCAGGTATCGGCTTCGCTAAGATTGGTAAGACTACCGAGGAGAGAGAAATCGTTGTTAAGCATAACGATCAGAAGGAGGTATTCGACATTGACGCTTTGCGTGATGTTTGGTACAAGTCTTCTTATCTTTTGGATCGTCGCCAGAGTGGTGAGCAGTGCGCTAAAGAGCGTTACGAGAACTACAAGAAACAACCTTTGAAGATTAAGTTCAAGAACTCATTCAAAGGCAAACTCTCAGCTCTCGGACTCACTGCTGATCGCAAAGGAAGATCAGGTGTCAAGGCTGCTATCATTCGTGAGAAAGGTACGAATGGCGAGCGTGAGATGGCATACTCACTCTACTTGGCAGGTTTCGATGTGAAGGATGTTCACATGACCGATTTGACTTCAGGACGTGAGACTTTGGAAGATGTCAATATGATTGTCTTCTGTGGAGGATTCTCTAACTCAGACGTTTTGGGTTCTGCCAAAGGATGGGCGGGAGGTTTCCGTTACAGTGAGAAGGCAAAAGAGACATTGGCTAAGTTCTACGCAAGAAAAGACACTTTGAGTTTGGGAGTCTGCAACGGTTGTCAGTTGATGGTCGAGCTCGGACTTCTCTACCCTGAGCATGCCGAAGGACCAAAGATGTTGCACAACGACTCGCACAAGTTCGAGTCTAACTTCGTTGGATTGACGATTCCAGAGAACAACTCAGTGATGTTCGGTTCGTTGGCAGGCAGCAAGTTGGGCTTGTGGGTAGCGCACGGAGAGGGCAAGTTCCACTTCCCATACGCTGAGAGCGAGTACAATGTAGTTGCAAAATACACCTACGAGGGCTATCCAGCCAATCCAAACGGTTCAATGTACAACGTGGCAGGAGTCTGCTCAAAAGACGGTCGCCATTTGGCAATGATGCCGCACTTGGAGCGTGCCATCTTCCCATGGCAGTGGGCTTACTATCCAGCAGATCGTGTTCACGAAGACGAGGTTACACCATGGATTGAAGCCTTCTTGAACGCTAAGAAGTGGATTGAGAAGAATAGATAGAAGGTTGTCTGTTTTTGATATAGAGAAGCCGCGACTGGAGAGGTCGCGGCTTTGTTTATGTGGGGGAATGAAAGTCACTTTAGAATAAGTACATAGAAATCAGAAAGATATTTTGATGAATGCTCTATTTAAGTGTCCGTTTCTATTCAGACTTTTTACTATGATTTTTAGTTTGCCTCTGCATTTTTTGTAGAAGATACGAGAATGGATTTTTTTTATATAACCAACGAATGTATTTCCTTTAAAAACTTTGATAGCATATTTATCGAAGGGGTTATTGGGGTCTTTTTCCCATCTAAGAGTGTCTCCTTCGTTTAATATATCTCGAGAAAGTTGCAATTTGGTGAGTCCATAAAGTTCGCTAGTGAACGAGATGTTTTTTGTGGGGTTAAAATCCGCCAAAAATTCAAAATTGTCGGTTGGTAGTAACCCTTGGGTTTGGGCAAGAAGATAGTATTTGTCGTTTTTTAGTTTACGGTCAATCTCCCAATAGTCATAGTATTTTTGGATGTCTGCTCTTTCGGATTTGTTAAGTCTTAATCCGAATATGTCCAAGACTCCATCCGTATAAATTTTATTTTCTTCAGGAAACTCTGTATATGTAATGAACCCATCTTTCTTAGCTTTTTCAACGCCGTCCTTTATGTAATGGAATGTTATGCCGGAAGCCTTTTGTTTTATTACTCCGACGATAATCCTTTGAAAACCTGCACCTTTGCGCCAAGCAAGATAAATATGTGCGATACCTTTATTCTTAGAGTCTCAGACAACAAACGTTCAATGCGTAAAGTTAGGAGTTTTGTTAATAAATTTTTCCGATTTTCGGGAATTTTTTCCGCTTCGAAAGATTTTGGAAGACAGTCGTCTATGTGGTGGATGATTGTCTTAAGTTTCTCTTTGTCATATAGTTTTCGGATTCTGTTTATTTCTTCCGCTATGAATGACTTATATCCTGTTTGTGCGATTTTTCGTAATAATTCAAAAATTGATTTTGATAGACATCCAAGAGTTTGCTTATTCACTGCTACATCATATTGAAGAACGTTAAACCCTAATAGTTGACCAACTTCCGAGGCTATGACCTCTGACCAAAATTCATAGGTATAGTTTTTCTCTTTCTTATTGAGTGATGTCTTAAAAAAATATGACTTTTCATCCTTTGTATTCTCAACAACAACTTTATTACGAGTTCCTCCCGTGTTAAAGTACTCTTTTTCTTCCCAGTCTGAAATATTATAAAAGGTTACCATAGAAACTTGAACAAACATTTGTGTAAATTTAGTAAATCTTGGTGATTATACGTTCTTTTGAAGAAGTAATTTAGTATGGAAAAGTCCTTGTTTATATTAAACCGTTTTGTCTATGGGTAGATTATTTTCTATAAGTTTGCATCCATTATGACTCAAAAACGAAATGATATGAAAAACTTCACTCCTAAAGCGTGGCTCTTGCCACAACCTGTGTTGATTATCGGCACATACGATAAAAATGGTACTCCGAACGCGATGAATGCTGCTTGGGGCGGTCAGTGGGACGCTCACGAGATCATGATTGCGATGGGTAGCCACGCTACAACAGAGAACCTCAATCAGAATGGCGACTTCACTGTGGCTTTCGCAATTAAGGATACGATGGTCGCTTCCGACTTTGTGGGTATCGTCAGTGCTAAGAACGACCCTGATAAAATGCAGAAGACAGGATGGACGGCAGTCAAGGCTGAAAAGGTGAATGCCCCTATCTTCTCCAACTTTCCAATGACGTTGGAATGTCGCATTAAACAGAAGATTGACGAGAGTGCAGAGGGTTATTACATTGTCGCTGAGATCGTTAATATTGTTTGCGACGAGAAATTCCTTGCAGAAGACGGTAAGCCAGATGTTGAGAAGATGCACCTCATCACGTTCGACCCTATCCACAACGGTTATATCGAGTTGGGTTGCCGTGTTGGAAACGCTTTTTCTGATGGAAAGAAGTTGAAATAATTTTATACCTTATCGGGTGTATTCGTCGTTATTTTTACTATATTTGCACCCGAAAGGGTATAAAATCACTGAAACAAATGAGTAGCAATCTCTCAAAATATGTCAAAGAGATGCGTCATCGATGTGGACTGACGCAGGTAGATCTGGCAGCTAAGTCGGGTGTCGGATTGCGTTTTGTGCGCGAGTTGGAGCAGGGGAAAGAAACACTGCGATTAGACAAGGTAAACCAAGTGTTGGCTCTTTTTGGAAAAGAAGTGGGTCCGGTTGATGCACCGAGAGGGGTGGAAAATGATTAATTGACGGCAGCTAATTATGGACTTCCTTTAAATTCAAATCTCTGCAAAAATCGCTTTGTTAAACATCAGAATAAAATGATAATGTTGCAATCTGCGTCCATTTATACACAAGGGAATGGGGGTAGATGGAAGAAGAGTGAGATGTTGAATGTAATGTATGAGATTGCAGAAACATCGTTGCAAGTATTGGGGGCGGATTTGTTTTTGCAGATAACCAAGAATAAGAAGAAAGGAGCAAGATAATGCCAAGAAGAGCATCTAATACATTACTTCAAAAGGCCAAGAAGGCAAAGAGCGATGAGTTTTATACTTTGTTGCCAGATATAGAACGTGAACTACAATACTATGAGTCACAGTTCAGAGATAAGGTGGTGTATTGCAATTGCGATGATCCTCAAACCAGTAATTTCTATCGATATTTTGCCCTAAATTTTGAAAAATTAGGTCTGAGAAAGCTTATTGCTGCGTGTTATAAGGATGGCGAACAAGATTTGTTTTCTACTGTAGATATTGTATCTGGCTTTTATTATGAATACAATGGATTAGCGGAGGAGAAAATGTTTCCATCGGATGATGATCTTATTTATTTCAAGGGTAATGGTGATTTTCGGAGTGCAGAAAGTGTTGTGTTGCTAAAAAAGGCAGACATAATTGTTACAAATCCTCCATTTTCTCTTTTCCGTGAGTTTGTATCTCAACTTATTAGATATGAGAAGAAGTTCTTAATTATTGGTAACATTAATGCTATCACATATAAGGAAATTTTCAATCTGATAAAAGAGGACAAGGTTTGGTTGGGCTGTAATATGGGACGAGGTATCTCTGGTTTTATTGTGCCAAATTATTATGATTTATACGGAACAGAGACAGAGATTGATGGTAATGGATGTAAAATAATTTCGCCTAATAATTGTTTGTGGTTAACAAATTTAGAGACTCCTTTGCGTCGAGAGGAAATAGTCCTAAGGAAAACTTATTTTGGGAATGAAACCGACTATCCGCATTACGATAATTGTGATGGAATCAACGTGAATAAAACACAAGATATTCCATACGATTATGCTGGCTTTATTGGTGTACCTATTACTTTCCTTCATAAATTCAATCCTGACCAATTTGAAATTATAAAATTTCGTAAGGGTGATGATGGTAAAGACTTGTCTATCAATGGAGTGTGCCCTTATTTTAGAATATTGATAAAAAATAAAAAAGTTATCGAAAGGTAAATACGATACATTCATATACTTTTGATTTGGAGTCGAGTTCTTTAACCCGACTTTTTCTATACAAATTGATGTTGCTTTTTCTCAATGTGTTGAAGTATAGATGTTTATGAAAGTTAAAACTATAGTTTCGACTATATAAATTACTATAGTTATAACTCCATACCAATATATTGCTTATATAATATTCTCAAAAATATATTTCCCTATATCCTCTATTATAGTCATTTTATTTTACTACCTTTGCAGAAAAGGTAAACTATAAGTATGAGTATGAAAGTTGTTTCAATCATAGGACAGAAGGGTGGTTGTGGAAAAACTTCCATAACGATTATGTTGGCGAGTACGCTGGCATATAAATACGGTAAAAATGTGGTGGCTTTAGACTGTGATACCTACCAACAGTCTATGTCTCAATGTCGTGTCGACGATATCGAGATGATCAAACCCTACGAGCGTGAAAACGAGAATGGTGAAAAAGAAATGATGGTGGAGCAATATACTATGTATAACGCTTTCATCCAACAACAGAAAAAAATGTATGAGATTGTGAAGTGTAGCGAGGATGTCAACGCTATCATGGATGTCCTCGATAAACGTGAGGCGGATGGTGCTGAATATGTCTTTCTCGACCTTCCTGGTCACGTCGCAAATGAGGATAATTTCAAAATCGTTTCCCTCTGCGATGTGGTGTTTGTTCCTTTCACAGTTTCTAAGTTTGTCTTTTCTTCCAACTACAGTTTTGCTAAAACGGTGCACGACAAGGTGTTGCCTGCCGACTGCCAGTTGAACGAGATGTACGGTTTTTGGAATCGCTACGACGCTTCCCTTCGTCAGCAGCTCTATGCGAAACTGAACGAGAAGTTGGCTACCGATTTGCCTAATATGAAGATGCTGAACAACAAGATCGCAGAGACAAGTGCTTTCGAAAATGAAAAATGCAAAAGCACTATCTTGCCTCCATTCGCTCAGCAGTGGAAATATGGAAATATCGGCGAAACATTGACCGAGATGTGTAACATTATAATGAAGGAGTAGTATGGCAAGAAAAATTGCAGGTGATTTAAATGCTCTCAATTCGATGGTTTCGAACGTAACCACGAGATTGGAACAGAATTCGCCCGAGAAATCGCAACCTCAGGAAGAGTCTCAGAAAAGTGAGGTTGAACCGAAAAAGGAAGAGTTCATTTCTGCTCAGTCTTCCGTTGCCACGCCAGAAGTGGTCGTTGCAGAGCCGAAGGTAGAGGTGAAACAAGAACCTGTGGTTGAGAAAGTTGACTCTTCTACAAGAGTGGAAGAGGAGAAAACTATTGAAGAGAAGCCCTCTCAACCGAAAGAGACGAAGAAGCCTGTCGAGCGAAAAAAGAAAAAGAAGAGTTCTGTGATGATCGGTGGTGCAGATTTTGACGAGAAGCGGGTGCGTGAGTTTAAACGTGTCGCTATCATGCGTCCGATCGAGATGATGGAGAACAACGGTACGTTCAAGTCGATGCTCCTTCCAGAGTCTGTTTATGAACCGATTCGCCGTTTGGCTCAGTGCAACAAATCAATCACGGCTACCACCATTGTTTCCAACTTGATTCTCGACTTTGTTAAGGAGTACGAGGATATTATTGGCAAGATGGAAGAAGAATATAGCAAGAACAAAGAATAAATTTTAGATATGAACAAACCTTATATTATTTGCCATATGATGGCTTCATTGGATGGCCGTATCGATTGTGCCATGACCGAACAAATTGAAAATGGAGACGAATATTACGATGCTTTGAGTCAGTTGAGTTGCCCAACAATGTTGATGGGGCGCACAACGATGCAGATGCATTATGCAGATGGGGTGTTTGTTGCGAAAGACAGTACTCCATACGGTCAGACTGGTTTTTCCGTTGCTTTGCAGACGAAGGGTTACCTTGTTGCGATGGACACCAAGGGTACGCTCAAATGGTCGCAAAACAAGTTTGACGGTCAGCACCTTGTTGTCGTTACCAGCGAGAAATGTCCAAAAGAGTATTTGGACGATTTGGATAAGAAGCATATATCGTGGATTGCCGTTGGTGAAAATTCAATTGATCTTGCCAAGGCGATGGACATTCTCTACACGGAGTTTGAAGTGGAGCGTATGGTGGTGACGGGTGGCGGACATATCAACGCCTCTTTCCTTGCTGCTGGGTTGCTCGACGAGGTGAGCATGATGTATGCGCCCGGCATTGATGGTCGTGGTGGAATGGCTGCAGCATTCGATGGATTGCCGATGGAGACAAAACCTACTAAATTGCAGTTGACAAGCGTTGATAAGGTGGGCGAAGGTACTGTCTGGATGCGTTACAAGGTGGGTAAGTAATTTTGATGATAGGATATAAGAAGACTTGAAGATGCAGATTTCTTTTTGCATACCGATTTTTAACCACGACTCGACAACTTTGATTCGAGCCTTGGCACAGCAGTGTGTTTCTGCATCTATCGAGTATGA
Source organism: Flexilinea sp. (assembly GCA_963648205.1). Lineage (GTDB taxonomy): Bacteria > Bacteroidota > Bacteroidia > Bacteroidales > Paludibacteraceae > UBA1181. Next base: position 11,038 of record CAVJCT010000013.1, on the reverse strand, counting down.
GATATTGGTCTTCGACGATTGCTCCTCTCTTTATAAGGAAGAGAATCGTCAAATTGCGACGTTGCCTTGCGTGAAGTATCAGGAACTGACGCAGAATATGGGTCGTGCAGCTATTAGAAATTTTCTGGCACAACAGGCGCAGTATGATTGGCTTCTGTTCTTGGACTGCGACGCGATTCTGTTGGATGACAAATTTGTGGCTCGCTACATTCAAGAAATAGAGAAAAACGAGGCGGATGTGGTGATTGGAGGTTATCGTTATTCTGATGAAAAACCTTCTGATTCAACACTTTATCTTCGTTGGCTTTATGGAAAGAAGCGTGAGGAGCGAAATATTGAGGTGAGAAATCAACGTTCGCACTGCTCGTTTTCTTCTTTCAACTTTATGGCGAAAAAGAAGATTTTCGACAAGGTGAATTTTGACGAATCCCTTCGTAAATATGGTCATGAAGACACTCTTTTTGGATGGCTTTTGAAACATAATGGATTCAAAATCAGCCATATAGATAATCCTGCACGCCAAGTGGATTTAGATTCGACTGATGTTTATCTTCGAAAACTTCACGATGCCGCCGAGAATCTTTGGATGATATATAAAAAGGTGGATGACCCCGTAGATTTTGTCAAGGATGTGAGGGTGCTTCGTTGTTTTGAACGATTACGCAAGAATCATCTTTTGAAGCCTGTCTATTGGACTTTAAAACTATTGAAACCATTGATTTTGAGGAACTTAAAGTCTAATTCACCGAAGATTATCTTCTTGGATTTGTATAAGTTAGAGCGACTTTGTTTTGTCTCGTCAGAGGATTTACAAACAAGGAAAATATAAATTAATGAAATGAAGAAATATCTGTTTATATTAATTTCAATCCTTGTTTCTGTGTACGGAATGGCGCAGAGAAGTCAGGGTGGCTTTCCGATGCCTGAGAAACTGCCTCTCAGGGGTGGGGTATTGAAGAGCATCGTCGACGAGTGGGTTGAAATGCCTCTTTTTGATATGTCGATGGTGCAGCAGGACTCGTTACAGTTGCGTATTGGAGGTTGGCAGTTTGCGCATCCTTTTGAGGTCAATTTGACACCAGAAAATTCGGGAATTGTTTCTGTTTTGGAGGATGGCACGAAGGTATGGCGTTTGAAGATTCGTTCTCTTAATGCCTTGTCTATCAATTTGATATTTGATAAATTTCACTTAGAGGGCGCTGCTAAGGTTTTCTTATATGACCCTGAAAGGCAGAATGTTTTAGGAGCGTTTACCTCTGCCAACAATCGTTTGGACAGTGTTTTTGCGACAACTCCGATTGATGGAGATGAGATAGTTGTGGAGTATGTTGAGCCGGTTGGTTCGTCGGGTGTTTTGTCGGTTGGAAGTGTGAATCACGCCTTTCGAGATTTCCGTGCTTTGCCTTCGTTCGGGCGAGCTGCTTCTTGCTTGCAGGACGTGAGTTGTGTGGAGGGTGTCAATGATTTGTCTCGTCGCAGTGTTGCGATGTTGATGATCAATGGCTCGAATATGTGCAGTGGGTCGTTGATCAACAATACGAGTGGTGATGGAACGCCTTATTTCTTGACGGCAGCCCACTGTTTCACATTGACATCGTCCAAAAAAACGAGTGCGGAGTTGGCAGAAACTTGTGTTTTGTACTTTAATTATGAGTCGCCTCACTGTTTCAGTTCCATCCAAGGAACGCTTGAGATGAGTCTTTCGGGAGCAACTTTAGTGGCGATGCAGAGTGCTAACGATATGGTACTCTTGAAGTTAGATGAAAAACCGCCATTAGAATATAACACCTATTATTCGGGATGGAACATTTCAGAATCAGTCGGTTCTGGGGTCTATACGGTTCATCATCCGCAAGGAGATGTCAAGAAATATACTAAATCGACTGCTACGCCAGTGAAAGGAACTTTCACGAGTTCTTCTATTGATCTTTCAAAAAATGTTCATTGGATTGTAAAAGGTTGGGAAAATGGTGTTACGGAGGGAGGCTCTTCTGGTGCACCTCTTTTCGACAGTGAAGGTCATATAATTGGTTCATTGACAGGTGGTTACGAACCATCTGGTTGCGATGAAGAAAATAGAGATGCTTTCTATCGCATCAACACCGTGTGGAAGGGACGTATAAAAACGAGTGCCTTGAGTCCGTTTCTCGACCCTAATAGTTCTGGCGTAACCCTTTTTGGAGGGGCTGAGCCATACGAGTATCATTGCAATAGGATTTCAAATTATGAAGATGGAACAGCGTTGTACGAGTCGAACAAAGATGAGTATGTTGCAGGTAATAACTCGTTGAGTATCAATGAGTATGCAGAGCGATATGAAACTACTGGAGGAACTCTTTATGGTGTTTTCTTCATTCCTGAATATGGAAAATACAGTGAAGACGATGAGGTGATGATGAATGTCTATTCGGGTGAAGACAAGCCGGAAAAACTGCTTTACCAGCAACGTATTCGTATTACGGATACTCATTATTCTGGCTCTTCTTTCGTAACTGATACGCCGTCATACTATCTTTCGCGTGATTTTTACCTCCACTTCGACACGCCTGTTACTGTGGATTCTGTCTTCTTCGTCTCGGTTTCTGTCCCTGAGTCGCCACAGAACTCTTTCGGAATTTATGCGACGAGTGGAAACTCAAAAAACACGGCTTTTTTCAAGCAAGATGGTGAGTGGCAATCATTTACGAAGCATCCAATCATGGCATCTGCCTCTTCTTTGATGATAGAGCCACAGTTGCTCCCTCATAAATTTACGAGTACAGAGGATGTTAAAGCGGAGCAGCAAACGTTGGTTTATCCTAACCCTGCGCAATCTGAAATCACCCTGTCTTTTACGGAAAAACCATTGTCAATTTGTCTTTATAATTTACAAGGAGTTCGACTTAATTCATTTACTCCCAATGATTTAAGTTATAAGATAGACTTGAGAAATTACCCTCAAGGTGTCTATATCATTGAGGTGCAATATCAAAATGAAATAGAAAAAATTAAACTTCTGAAACAGTAATCAGCCGTGTTGGAAAAGCAATCTTTACGAAAGGAAATCAAGCAGAAGGTCAAACTTTTGACGTTGGAACAGCGTGATTATCAGTCTTCTATCGTTTTCGAGAGGATTGAAAATTCTCCTATTTTTCAGCAAGCAAAGACTGTTTTTTCTTTTTGGTCGTTACCCGATGAGATACCAACGCACAAGTTTAATGAACGTTGGTATCAAGAGAAGAAAATCATCTTGCCAGTAGTGGTTGGCGATGATTTGGAACTCCGTCAGTATCAAGGAGTTGCGCAGATGCAGAAAGGTGCTTTTGACATTTTAGAACCTATTGGTGAAAGTTTTTCAGACCTCTCGGAGATTGATTTTGCTATTATCCCAGGCATGGCGTTTACTTGCGGTGGACTTCGCATGGGTCGTGGACGGGGTTTTTATGACCGTCTTCTTCCTCAGTTGAAGTGTCGTAAGATAGGGGTTTGCTTTGATTGTCAGATAGTTGAAAGTCTACCCTTGGATCCGTGGGATGTTCCTTTGGATGGGGTGGTCGCTGCAATAGATGGTGTCCAATCTGGCATCTGAGACATTTACCAAGGTCGCAGTACTGCGTTTTCAACTCGATGAGGGCTTGCGAGGTGAAAGCATCGTTGCTCAGCAGGTCGAGATGTTCCCAACCCTCTATGATACTATTTTTTTCAGGTGGAATTTTCTCTAACAACTGTAAAGTATCATCTTGAGCCAATTCATCCCCTTTGTATCCCAAATAAGCGAATTTTATCGGAATTACAACATTGATTATCAGACTGTTAATGGCTGATAGGGTCAATGGTTTGCTTTTCTTAGAAGATTCTTTCCCAAACCGATAATGGGTGTCCCAATAGGCAGAAGGTGTGCATTGAAGCAAGTTCCTTATAGTTGTAAGGTCTTCAGTTTCAATGATTTTCGAGAAGAGATGTTCCGAATGATGAATCAATGAAGCTAATTGAGCCAAACGGATATGGGGAAAGTTTGTGGGTCGCATTTTGGAGAATTTCCACAGACTACCGTCAATAGGATTTAGTGAGAATTTCGCCTGTAAGTGCTTGAAATTCTGCATTAAAAGTAGTTCATATTGGTCTTCTGAAACAATGGAAAGTAACCCTGCCTGACCAAACAGAAGTGCCTCCAACTCGGTGAGGTTGTTTTTCTGTTTTGCCAGATCGTGGAGGGGGAGCGACTTCGCCAACAGTTCGAAAGGTAGCGTGTTAGTGTGCATTCCGAAACCACGACAAAGAACCTGATAAAACGTTGAAGCCCAGTCGTTTTGGTTTGTGTGATAAGCATCTTGTATCATTTCAGCCTTTCGAAAAACACGTTCGTAAGCCAAATGAGAAATCTGAAATTTCAAGAAAATCGGGTCTATCGTACTCCAAAATTTTTCACAACGAATCCAGCCTTCTCCCTCTTTTATCCTTTCATATTTCTCTTTAACATCCTGAAGCACAGATAGTTCCATTTGTGGAATTTTTTCACCATTCTTCCTAAAAATCTGCGTGTCAGATTTCTCCACCACATGTAAGATGATGGAGTCGTAGCGGTCGTCAGTTTCGTGGTGGTGTTTAAACCAGTCGGATGCGTTGCGGTGAATCTCGACGTTGCCAGCCCAGAAAGTATCGTCGATTTTGATTTTGGCGTTGAAGAAATCTGGACCCGCATCGTGGTTGAGTTGACCGACATCAATGACTTCGACACACGAACCGTCGGTGGTGTGAAGATTCTTGAAACTGAAAAGTTTGCACTGCCAAGCGTATTGTAACAGGTTCTCGTTCATAAGCAAAAAAACAATGTAGAGAAAAATAATCTCTTGTTCATCGCAAATGTAGGTAAAATTAGCGTGATAATAGGCAAATAAAATGGCAAAAATCTTTTAACTTTGGGACAATTAAAGAAATGTAAACTATATAAGAAATAAGCAATATGAGCCAAGTAGAAAATAAAGTGGCTGAGAAGTTGCTCAGCATCAAAGCGGTTAAGGTTCAGCCTCAGGATCCTTTCACATGGGCATCAGGTTGGAAATCCCCTATTTATTGTGACAATCGTAAGACCTTGTCTTACCCAGAGATTCGTTCTTTGATTAAGAATGAGTTGGCTGAGATCGTTCGTCAGAAATATGCGAACGCTGACGTTATCGCTGGTGTTGCTACAGGTGCTATTGCACAAGGAGCGTTGGTAGCAGAGGTACTTGGAAAACCATTTGTCTATGTTCGTTCATCTCCAAAAGATCACGGATTGGAGAACCTCATCGAGGGTGATTTGAAGGCAGGACAGAAGGTCGTTGTCATCGAAGATTTGATTTCAACGGGTGGTAGCAGTTTGAAGGCTGTCGGTGCATTGCGCAATGCAGGTGCTGAAGTTTTGGGTATGGTTGCCATCTTCACGTACGGATTCCCAGTTGCTTCAGAGAAGTTCGCAGAGGCAAATGTCGAGTTGACTACACTCTCAAACTACAACGCTGTTTTGCAACATTTGCTCGACACGAAGCAAATCGGAAATGCAGAAATGGAGACTTTGAAGAAGTGGCGTGAGGCTCCAGAAGTGTGGGGAAAATAGTTTCAAACAACTCAAACCCAGATTTGAAAAATGTTAAAAATCGAAAGCGAAGTCGTTAAAGCAAACTATAGCAGTGCGGAGGTCTTCAGAGTGCTGTCTGACCTTCGCAACCTTGAACTTTTGAAGGATAAAGTTCCGCAAGACAAGATATCAGACCTCAAGTTTGATAGAGACACCTGCCAGTTCAGTGTCAGTCCGTTGGGCGCGCCAATGACGGTGGGTGTGAAGATTGTGGAGCGTGAAGAGTGCAAGACCGTCAAGTTCGGTGCAGATGGATCTCCAGTTGATTTCAACTTCTGGATCCAGATGAAAGAGGTTGGCGATAACGACACGCGAATCAAATTGACCGTAAAGTCGGATATGAACATGTTCTTAGAGGGCATGATCAAGCCGAAACTTCAGCCAATGTTGGATAAGTTAGCGGGCGTTTTGGCTTCGCTACCATACAGAAATTTTCCTGAAATAAATCATTAAAAATAGATCCAAAATGGAATTGATTGAAGGTATTATCGAAAGGGCTAAGGCTAACCCTCAGCGCATCGTTCTCCCAGAGGGAACTGAAGAGCGCACACTCAAAGCAGCCGATATTGCTTTGGAAAAAGGAATTGCTCAAATCACTCTCTTAGGTAATAAGGGTGAGATCGAGGCTCTCGCTAATCAATATGGCTTAAAGAATATTGCAAAGGCAACGATTATCGACCCTGCAAACAATCCTAACAGCAAAACATACTCAGACCTCCTCTTCAAACTTCGTCAAAAGAAGGGAATGACCGAGGAGCAAGCTGTAGAAAAGGTGAAAGATCCTCTCTACCTCGCTTGTTTGATGATCAAGAACGGCGACATCGACGGTGAAGTTGCGGGTGCTAAGAATTTCACTGGCGACGTGCTTCGTCCTGCTTTCCAAATCGTGAAGACAAAACCAGGTGTGGGTGTCGTTTCGGGTTGTTTCTTGATGATCTTCAAAGATAAGAATATCGGTAACAACGGTATGCTTTTGTTCGCCGACTGTGCTGCGACTCCAAATCCATCGGCTGAAGAGTTGGCTCACATCGCTGTTTGTAGTGGACACACTGCTAAGGAGATTTACGGATTCGAGACTCCTCAAGTGGCAATCATGTCATTCTCAACTAAGGGAAGTGCTAAGCACGAGATGGTTGACAAGGTGATTGAGGCTACTAAGATGGCTCAAGAGTTGGAACCAGACATGGCTATCGACGGTGAGTTGCAGGCAGATGCTGCTCTCGTACCTTCTGTAGGCGAGAAGAAAGCACCAAATAGCAAAGTCGCAGGAAAGGCAAATGTTTTGGTATTCCCTTCTTTGGATGCTGGAAACATCGGTTACAAGCTTGTTCAGAGACTCTCTGGATGTGATGCACTCGGACCATTGTTGCAAGGTTTGGCAGCACCAATCAACGACTTGTCTCGTGGTTGCTCTGTCGAGGATGTTGTTAAGATGATTGCCATCACGGCTAATCAGGCTTTGGCTGCAAAAGGTTTGATCTAATACAAATTATTTTTTCAGTCAACTATCTAAGTACTAAGAATTTAAAGAGTTTATATGAAGATATTAGTGATCAATTGTGGTAGCTCATCTATCAAGTATAAGTTGTTTGATATGAGTAGCCGCACAGTGTTGGCCCAGGGAGGCATTGAGAAAGTCGGAATTCCAGGTTCTTTCTTGAAATACACTAAGAGTAATGGTGAGAAAGCCATTTTAGAGAAAGACGTGCCAGACCATTCAGTTGGTATCCAATGGATTTTCGACATGTTGACCGACCCTAAGGAGGGTTGCATCAAATCGCTCTCTGAGTTGGATGCAGTGGGTCACCGTGTTCTCCATGGAGGTGATAAGTTTACTGAAAGTTGCCTCGTTACGGATAGTGTGAAAGAGCAAATCAAGGCTTGTTTCCCACTTGGTCCGCTTCACAATCCAGCCAACCTCAAGGGTATCATGGCAGTTGAGTCTCTCTTGCCTAACATTCCTCAGGTGGCAGTGTTCGATACGGCTTTCCACCAGACTATGCCTCGCGAGTCTTTCCTCTACGCAGTTCCTTACGAGTTGTATGAGAAGGACGCAGTTCGTCGTTATGGTTTCCATGGTACAAGTCACCGCTTCGTTTCAAAGCGTGCGCTCGAATACTTGGGCATGAAGGCTGAAGGCTCTAAAATCATCACCGCTCACATCGGTAATGGTGGTTCAATCACTGCCGTTGTAGATGGAAAATCATTCGATACCTCAATGGGTATGACTCCGTTGGAGGGATTGATGATGGGTACTCGTTCTGGCGACATTGACACCGGTGCGGTAACCTACTTGATGGAGCGCGAGGGCTACAACGCTAAGAAGATTTCAGACATCTTGAACAAGCAGAGTGGTTTGCTCGGTATCTCAGGAGTCTCTTCAGATATGCGAGAGGTTGAAGCTGCAGCTGACGGAGGAAACGACCGTGCTAAGTTGGCAATCAATATGTTCGTTTATCGCGTAAGAAAGTACATTGGTGCTTACATTGCAGCTATGAACGGTATTGATGCGATTGTTTTCACAGGAGGTATCGGCGAGAACAACCAACCAATTCGTGAGGCTGTTTGTTTAGGTCTTTCAGGTTTGGGAGTTGACCTCGACTTGGAGCAGAACAAGAAGATCCGTGGAGTGGAAGGCACTATCAGTACGCCATCATCAAAAATCAAAGTTATTGTCATTCCAACCGACGAGGAGTATATGATTGCTTCAGATACTTTGGATTTGGTAAAGAAATAATCAGTAACAGAAAAAGTAAGAAAGTCTCCAATTCTGAAAAGAATGGAGACTTTTTTGTTTATAGCTAATAATTAGATATTGAGAGAAAGTAAAATACCAATTTTTGAAGGAAAAACGAAAGCCAATTCTCAAAAAGATAATGGCTTTCGTGAGGAGGAAGAATTTTATTCTTTTATTGTTAGTTTCAACGCAAAATTATAATCATCATTGGTTATCTCGTAACGATACACCTTGTAATCTATGTTCTACAGCATATTGGTAGTCGTCGTTTGAAATCACATGACGATAAACTCTGTATTCTTCTGAAAAAGAAATCAATGTGAAATTTTCGTCGTAGTTTAAACTAAATTTATTTTTTTCAAGCATTGGAACTTCTACTGAATCGAGAAGCATTGAGGTGACATATTGAAAAGGTCGTTTTATATAATCCTCCATTGCTACCTTCTCAATAACAACGATTAAAGAGTCGTTTTTGGCGATAGTATGAACTTTTTCTCCCTCAAAGACTTCTTCTGTTATTTTTACAGAATAGTTGCTTTCGTTGATGATTCGATACTCTTCTTTCCTCTTATTGCTATCAGAGTCATCCTTAGAGCAGTTTGGAAGAAAAAATAGGGTGAATAGAACGCAACATATTAGTTTCAAAGTTTTTCCCATCTTGTTTTATAGTAATTTATTAATGTTTCAATATCTTTTGTTGTAATTTATTCTTATATATCCCTATTGGTAGGGATATTTTTTTAAAAAGTATAGGCTTTTTGGACAACGGAAGTCATTCTGGGAAAGAATGGCTTCCGTATGAGAGAAAAGCTTATTTCTTCTGCGATTGTTCCAACGCAAAATTATAATCATCAATGGTTACCTCGTAACGATACACATAGTAGTTTGTACTTGAACCAATTAGGACATAGTTCTCATCGTTATTCAGGTCAAAATCATTTGTAATTGTAAAATTATTTGATACCGAATCATTAAATTTAATGGAGGATAGGGATTCAAAAGGTTTATGTCCCATATATTGGAAGCCTGTAATATTATCAATTTTAATTATCAGACTATCATGAGGTGTGATTGTGTGTGATTTACCATTTTTCTCTGTCAGACTAACTGTCATGCTAGTGTTATTGGCGATGTGAAACTCTTCAGTCCACGTTGTTGGGTCGCAGTCTTCGCATTCAGAGCAACTTACAAAGTATGTGGGAATGATTACTAGCAACCAAAATATTATTTTCGTTATTCCTTCCATATTCCTTTATAAAAATTGATTAAATCTGTAATTTGATTTAAACTAACATTGGATGGTTTGTTAGAACTTTTCTTCACAAAAGTTTCAACATCTGAAATGTTTTTGAAATTGCAGAGATTTTTATCTAACAAAAGAATTGAAAATCCATACACTTTATCATTAGGGAACAATGAGGGATTATTTTCGTTATATTGATTATAATTATCATATAGATCAATAAATATTGGAGAATATGAACTTCCACTTTTATAATCCCATTTTTGGTCTTGGTAGGTATGTTTTGTAAAATATTCTGGTTCACCATTATTTCCTAACCTTTTATAGATTGTTGTTGTAATCTTCCAGGAGGCAAAATCAGCCCAGCTTTCTCTAATATATTTTTTTACTTTATCATAGTCTTTCTTCGACATTCTTAAGATGTGGGAGGCATGAGTCAGCTCGTGCAGTGTTGTATGAAGGATAGAACTTACAGAATAAGCACCTCCGTACACACTTGTCCCATATATTTTTATTGGAGACGCAATCCAACCCCATGTTCTTACACATTCTTGTGTGGTAGAACCAGAGGCTTTCCCATCAGGGTCGCTACCTTCCCTATATGAAATCTTTAAATCTTTGCTTGGTCTTGTGAAGCCACAGTTGTCGCCATGGTAGTACTCGTATAAGGCGCGGTGGATGGCAGTATAGTGGAGTGATTTTTGCGTACCTGTTCCAATATTTAGATTCCACCACTTTTCTTGTCTTGGACCATTGTAGTATGCTTGTGTTCCATTATCGCGAATGTCCCACTTGTTATCCTCCCATTCTATGCTATATGAAGCACTTCGTCTTCGTTTGCTGAAGGAGACGTTACCATTCTCGTCTGTGTATTTGTGAGTCTTAATGAAAGCTAATACGCAAATTCTCACTTTGACTCCTCTTAGAGGTATCATACCACCAACGACATTATCGTAGGCTTTTATGGTTGCTCCTGGCCTCCATTTTGATTTTAAAGTCGTTGCGCCTTTTCCAGTCTGTCGCTCTGCTTCGTTCAGAAGTTGACTGAGCGAAAATTCAGTGGAAGGAGACACAGATGCACTTCGTAGCGTGCTAGTCTCCTCGTCATCCTCTTCGTCTTCGTCCAATATGCCGTCGGGCATGTAGAGTTCCTCCAACTTCTCAGATTGGATTCCGACTGCAGCAATGTCGTAGTCAACAGGGACGACAGCATACTGCCATTGGTACGAGTCGTAGGGGAGAGATTTGTCGTGGTAGACAGTTCCCTCGGTGAGTTCGTAGTCCAAAGGATATGGAGTAACATCCAAGACTGAATCTGCTACGAGTTGCTCGTACTCGGCAGAGTCTTTGGGCAGGAAACGAACATACAAGTGTGTTGGCTCCAAGATTACTGCACTGCGGAGTCCTGATTTTTTTGAGAGAGTGTCCGCAGCTCTCTGCATGTTTTTCAGTAGGAGTGGAC
>CAVJCT010000012.1:0-6935 GCA_963648205.1 Flexilinea sp. | reverse complement strand
AAGTCGATGTCGTGGTGGATGATCTTCTCGGTCTCTTGCATAGTCTGCGCCTCCGAGATCCAGAGGGCAGTGGTGGCAACGGTTACTGCAAAGTCGTTGATCTCGATGCCATAGAACTGGTGGATGGAGACTTTGATGGGGTTGACAAACATATCGAAGGGTTCCACCTGGTTGATGGCGCACAACATCTTGTTCTCCAAACGGCGGAGCGAGAGGTAGGTCTCGGTGAGGAAGTTGCCCGAACCACAAGCGGGATCGAAGAAGGTAAGGCTTGCCATGCGTTGCTGCATCTCCTTGAGTTTGACGGTGCGGCGGCGCAAGTCTTTCGTCTCCATGATCTCGTCGAACTCGTGTTGAAGGTCGTCGAGGAAGAGCGGGTCAATCACGCGATGGATGTTCTCGATGCTGGTGTAGTGCATCCCCCCACTACGGCGCGTCTCGGGGTTGAGGGTGCTTTCGAACACTGCTCCGAAGATGGTTGGCGAGATGGCACTCCAGTCGAAATCCTGCGAGGCGTGCGTCAGCAACACGTCGCGCAACTCATCGGTGAAAGGCGGTATGTTGACGGTCTCGGCAAAGAGTCCGCCGTTGGTGTAAGGGAACGCCATGAGGTCTTCGCGCATAAAGCGGTCGCGTTTCTCAGCCGGCGTGTTGAGTGTTTGGAAGAGTTGAGCGAGCCACATACGGAGGTCGGCAGTGGGGAACTGCGCGAGGAAGTCGTGAAACTGCTCGTGTTTCGGGAAGATGCCCGCATCCTCGGCATAGAGGCAGAAAACGAGTCGCACGCAGAGGATGTTGAGTTGGCGGAGGTCTTCGGCAGTCGGTTCATCGCCGTAGGCAGGCAGGAACGCGTCGTAGATGCGAGCCACGATGGCGCCCGCCTCCAAGCTCACCTGTTCCTCACGGCGGATATGGTCGCTACCCTGGTCTACGAGGAACCGCAGACGGTGGAAATCGTGTTCAAGGTCGGCGAGCAAGATATGTTGAGGCTCGTCGTGCGGATGTTCGAGGTCGTAGACGTCGATCTCGGCGAAGTTGGAGATGACGATCCAGCGAGGGCGTTCGGAGTAAGGGATGTGGACACTGTAGCGTTGCGCCTGTTCGATAGGTTTGAGCAGTGTGCCGTCGCTCTGTTTGATAGGTTGTCGCAGGTCTTTGCCGATAGACTTTTGTTCTATCATGACGTGCGTGGCAGGTATCATAGCGTCGATGAACGAGGTGTGGTCGAGCATCACCTGTTGTTCGAAGCGAATAAATTCCGTAGGAGTCTCCACGCCGAAGACGTTGGAGAGGAGGTCGATCCAGAAGCTCTGGCTCTCGCCTTTTTCATAGCCGCGGCCTTGCCAGCGAGAGGCAAAATCAGCAGCAGCGGCTTTTTGTTGTTTTTCTGTAAGCATATAAAATAAATATGTTAACACGAGTTATCCACGCAGAGAGGCGGGGTGTTCTTTACAAAGATAGACAATAATTAAGAATGACGAGAGGTGCGATGCGAAAAGGGGGACATTTTCATATAACTTTTCTCGAAATTTTTTGTCCAACGAGACCTATTTTCTATCTTTACATAATACAGCGAAACCGACATTAAATAAAACCATACAATCATGAAGAAACAATTTTTCCTTGTTCTTGCAGCTTTAGCGGTATGCTTCAGTGCAACACTCGCATCATGCGACAAAGAGAGCGATGACGACAGCAGATCGACACAAGACACTTCAGAAGACACAAATTTTGCTAAATATGTGAAATTTGAAGTCTTTCTTACGGAGGATTATTTCAAAGTGGCAGACATCGCCGTCAGGTACACCGATTCTATTGGTGCGGAACACATAGACACTATAACAAGTAACTACGTTCGCTCGTTCACAGTAGATCAATTTCCAATGAGCGGAGAATTTTGTCTTGTCAGCAGTATGAAAGAAGGAGTAGACACTAAGCAACAATATGTACTCGAGGACACTCTTCGACTAACAACAGAAGGATCATATATTGATAAACACGTTGCAGAATCCAACAACATTAACTCAGAAGAAGGCAAGACGTTAACGGGAGATTCATTGGTAAAACAGGTTAATTCCCTCAACATAATAAAGTTCGTATGGTCGATTGACAAAGACGGCATTGTAACCAAGAATGACAGGGAATTGAATGAAGAAGCGATTAAAAAGATGCAGTAAATTTCCATTTCATAGTCACGACCCATTGTCCGATTGACCATGACTGTGAAGATTTGATTTTACCAGGGTATAAATAAAAGAGAAGTGTGCTTCTATAATGGAAGCACACTTCTCTTTTATTAGAAACAGACCATATAAAGGTCAATTTTCTTATCACCTATTGGACATCCTGAACCAACCGGACCGACCTACCGCTGTCCCGTCTGTGGCTGTCGTTCGAACTCACGTACGTAGAGCTGAAGTAGAATCCGCAAGCGTGGTACGAGTAGTACGCCGAAGACGACCAATAGTAGCCGTTCGAGCCAAAATCGTACATCGACGTTCCACTGCGGAAGCCACCACAAGGCAGCGCCACAACGCCTAATTTTTCAAGAGAAGCGAACTGCTCAGTAGTATATTTGTTCGTGGATGGGACTGTCAAATCACTCAGGTAAGTCGAAGACGTGGTTGTGCTTAAGGCAGTCACGGTTGTTCCTTCTGGTGCAGCAAACGTCTCTGGAATCAGCATAAAGCACAGATATGAATTAGTACTATCCATAATATACCCCAACGTCCACATATTGTTTTGGAATAGATACTGCCACTCCGATGTCGTCAAAGTTCTCCATTTGTTTGGCTCGTTACCGCCGTTTGAAATAGCGTTGTAAACACCCCAGTCCGCATTGGCGAAATCGCCAGTCAGGTTGTTGGATTCACTTCCGCCTGGATAATAATCAGAACATGATTCTGATTTTGACCATGGTTGATAGGCATTCGCCTTGCTTTTCCAACCGCTCGTTCCCCAACAAAAGAGGTCAATCCAACCTGTGTAGGTCTCTGAGATGTTGCTATTAGCTGAGCCAATATAGTCATACTGGTTCTTTGCGAAACGCCAAGTACCTTTAACCGTATCTTTACTTGCCGTAACGTGTTTTCCTTGCCCTGCGTTAAACTGTAAATTTCCCCGTGAGAAATAAACGCTCGTTGAATCGGACACCTTGTAGGATGCTATGATTAACGCACCATTTTTTCCCGAGTTTTGAGTGGAATCATACACCGCCGTGTAGATAAGTATGTTGGATGCAATCTGACTCTCATCGAGACTCCACTCTTTGAAATAATAAGTGTAATCTATATTTTCAGCCCGAATTGGTTGTGTCGTCCACACATAGTCGTATGTGCCAGAGTCTGTTCTGAACAGTTCAGTTCCATCATAGTCGTTGAAAATACAAGTGTATTTATGCTTCGTGCTGTCAAAATACGCCTTATAGCTTACGTTGCACGTCACCTCTGCCAACTTTGGCTTCCAAGCAATTACGTAATCGTAGAGTTTGGTACTCTCCTTGGATGGAAGTTCACCACTGTAACTTGGCATCGTGCCATAGTCAAGAAACTCCGTAGAGAGTACCTCTCCATCCATATCCAAGAACACAACCCCATACTTGCGGATGGTCGAGTCATACACCGCCGTGTAGGTTGCCTCACTCTGCACCTTTTCTATTTCGGGAGTCCAACCCTTGAAACCGTATGTGCATTTCGCCGTCTGCTCGCGAGTCGGATTCTCCTCGCCCTTATACTCTGGCATCGAACCAGATTGTAGAATGCCCGACTGCAACTCTGTGCCGTCCCAATCTACGAACGAAACCTTGTATTCCAACGTGTCATTGAAGAACTTCATACTGTCCACCTCCGACACCGTTATTAACAGATTCTGACCATTGTCTCCATTGCGATACACTGCAAACGCATCTCAGTCTGCACTGCAGCAAATAGCACCGTGCAGAAAGCCAGCACGACCATTAACGATGTGAAAATCTTCTTCATTTTTGATTACTTTGAAAATTCCAACATTATTGAACATCCTGGACCAACCGGACCGACCTACCGTAGGTCCGATTGCCGTAGTAGTACGAATCCACGTACGTAGAGTAGAAGTAGAATCCGTAAGCGTCGTACGAGTCGTACGCAGAAGACGACCAATAGTTGCCGCGCGAGCCAACATTGCGCATCGACGTACCAAAGCGGAAGCCACCGCAGGGAAGCGCCACAACGCCTAATTTCTCGAGAGATGCAAATTGCTCGGTTGTATATTTATTCGTTGATGGAACAGTCAAACCTTTCAAATAGGTTGACGTCGTGGTTGTGCTTAAGGCAGTCACAGTTATTCCCTCTGGAGCAGTGAACGTCTCTGGAATCAACATGAAACACAGACTTGAATCTTTTTCAGTCGTCTTGATATATCCCAAAGTCCATTTGTTGTTTTTAAAGAGATACTGCCACTCCGACGTAGTCAATGTTCTCCATTTGTTTGGCTCGTTGCCACCATTGGAGATAGCGTTGTAAACTCCCCAATCCGCATTGGCGTAAGTGCCTGTCAGGTCGTTAGAAGAACTACCGCCTGGGTAATAATATGAATTTGTCAGTGTCGTAGACCACGGTTGGTAACATGTTGCTTTACTGTTCCATCCGCTTGTTCCCCATCCGAAGAGGTCAATCCAACCCTCGTAGGTCTCCGATATTTTGCTGTTGGCTGAACCGATATAATCGTACTGGTTCTCTGCGAATCGCCAAGTGCCTTTTGCAGTGCTGTCTGCCGTCTTGTGCGAGCCTTGCGTTGTGAACTGCAAGTTGCCTTGCGAGAAATAGACACTCTTGGCAGAAGTAACCTTGTAGGATGCCTTGATCAATGCACCATTTCTCTTCGTGTTTGGAATGGAATCATACACTGCCGTGTAGACCAGGATGTTGTCTTCAATCCGGCTCTCATCGAGGCTCCACTCTTTAAATTCGTATGTGTAGTCAGAATCCTCGCTGCGGGTTGGCTGCATGGCCAACACATAGTCGTAAGTGTCTTCCGTCTTGACCAATTCCTTGCCATTGTAGTCATTGAAAATGCAGGTGTATTTATGCTTCGTGCTGTCGAAATCTGCCTTGTAGGTTACATTTCCGGTCACCTCTGCTATCTCTGGCTTCCATACGAACGTGTAGTCGTAGAGTTTGGTGTTCTCCTTGGTTGGAAGCTCGCCAGTGTAGTTTGGCATTGCGCCATAGTCTATGTAGTCTGTGAGAAGGATATCACCACTCTGAGCCATAAACACCACTATATATTTGTTGATGGTCGAGTCATAGTCTGCCGTGTAGGTTGCCTCACTCTGCACCTCCTCTATTTCGGGAGTCCAGCCCTTGAAGGCGTAAGTGCATTTCGCCGTCTGCTCACGTTCTGGGTCTTTCGCGCCCTTATACTCCGGCATCGAACCAGATTGTAGAATGCCCGACTGCAACTCCGTGCCGTCCCAATTCACGAACGAGACCTTGAACTCCAACGTGTCGTTCATGAATTTCACACTATCCACATCTGTCAACGCCTTGACAATGTTCATTCCGTTGTCCCCGTTAGAGAACACGTGCATGCGCATCTCCGTCTGCACCACCGCGAATATCGCCGTGCAGAAAGCTAACGCCACTAATAACGATGTAAATTTGCTTCCTTTCATAAGCCTTTATTTTTAAAGATTAATAATTTATTTTGTCCTTATACGTCATACAATAAAAAAACGCCATAGACCCAATAAAAGCCTATGACGACACCAAGACGACTGCCCCAAAGCAGCCTTCATATTTATCACTAAAATTGCATAATTTCTGAATATATGGGGGGGGTATTGACATTAATCAAAACCTGCACATTTCCAGTCCATTTTAGACTCCCCAATGTGAATATTATTTCTCTTTTTAAAACGCTCAATAGTTTCTGTTTTTCTGCTATGGCGCAAAGGTATGGATTATTTCTGAAAGACGGCACACTTGCACCATTTTTTATCAACAATCACTATCGCTCCGCATTCGAATTTTCACTCTTCCTTCACCATCCACTCCCCAATCGTCCCCCGTCTCGGAAGAGAAACTACAACCGATTTTGAAAATCTTGCGAGCGTCAGACTCATACTCTCGAGCATAGCCTTTTTCTTCAATTTGTTGAAGGGCTTCCTCTGCCGTGCCATCTAATTTAAATTCAAAAATGTAGATGAACTTTTCAGTTTCAATGACGCAGTCTACTCTGCCTTGGGATTGGCATTTTTCCGTGTAGACAATAAAAGTGCTTATTAAGCGAAGGATGAGATAGAATGTATAATGGAAGAAACGCTCAGTCTTCTTCTTGGGGTGCATACTGTATGGGATGGACGATAAGAATTGTGTTAGCAATACCTTAAATTGCTCAGTATCACCATTTTTCAAGCATTTTACCATCTCACCGATAGGCGTTTCCATTGAAGTGGTGACCGAAAAGTAGTCGTTCATCAATAAAGGAAGGAAACCACCACGAACCTCGTTATTCGGAATGTCGAGCAGATACATATTCATCTCTTTATCATAGCCCTTAATTGTCAAGTAGCCACTTTGATAGAGCATCGGCAATGGTGCATCTCGGTCCATTTTAAAGTCCATAAACTCCGATGAAGTATAGTATTTTCCAACAAGTTCGTCAAGATTGACATTGTCCCGATCCAACAAGTTAACCAAGTACGTCGGGGTGGCAGTCGCAAACCAATAATTGTCAATATTTTTCTTCTTAAATGCGCTAAGCAGACTGAATGGGTTATAGACCTCGCTCAATCGGCGACTGAAATGGTAGCCATCATACTGTTTCTTCAGTTCCTCCTTCACCTCAGACGGCGTGACACCCATATCCTCTGCCATCTCCGCAACAGATTCTTGAAAGAAGATATCGATTTCATCCTCTGATATACCGCACAAAGTGTCATATTTTCGATCCAAACT
>CAVJCT010000011.1:0-24302 GCA_963648205.1 Flexilinea sp. | reverse complement strand
TTTTATCTGCCTTTGTTGAACCAAGCCAAGGTGGCATATCGATGTGTGGCTAATGGACTCTCTCGGGGAAGACGATTGCTTAGAATCATTCGGGAGTTGTATAAAGAACGCCCATCTGCTGTGGTGGCTTATTTAGACACGGCCTGCGTGATGGCTTGTGTGGCTAAGTTGGTTTTGAGGATGTTGGGAAGAGATTTTAGACTGATTGTGTCGGAAAGAAATGTTACGCAGGAATTAAGCAGGAGAGACAAAATCAAATTTTTCTTGTATCGATTTGCGGATTCAATCGTCCCAAATTCCTATACGCAAAGCGAGTTTATCCGACAAAACTATCCATCTTTGACTGATAAAATTCATGTAATCACCAATTCCGTAGATGCAGAATATTTCCATCCAAAAGAGAATTTGAAGGAAAAAAGTGATTTGATTAGGATTCTGACGGTCGCTCGAATTAGTCAACAGAAAAATGTAATCAATTATATTCGAGCGATAAAGAATGTGGTGGATGCAGGACTGAAAATCCGTGTGGATTGGTATGGTGAGGCTGCTGATGAAAACTATTATAAGACGTGCTGTGATGGGATAAACTCATTGAATTTAACCGACATCTTTATTTTTCATCGCTCTACTCGAGATGTGAGGGAAGCCTATTGGAATGCGGATGTTTTCTGCTTGCCTTCTCTCTATGAGGGCTTCCCCAATGTGGTTTGTGAGGCGATGGCATGTGGACTGTCGATTGCTTGCAGTCGGGTTTGTGATAATGAAAGGATTGTAGAAGATGGTGAAAATGCAGTACTTTTTGAGCCTTATAATGTTGAAGATATGACGCAGAAATTGATTTCAATCTTGCACTTGTCGGAAGAAGATAGGAAAGAAATGGGCAGAAAAAGTAGAGCAATCATTGAGTCGAAATTTTCTCCTGACACTTTTATAAATCAATATTTAGACTTGATACATGGATAAATACTATCTCATAGGCAATGCAGGTGGCAAGGCTCACAATTTGGATGGTCAGACGGTGAAGACGCAGATGATGATTCAACTGATGTCGGACTTGAAACTTGACTTTCAATATTATGACACGGAAGATTTTGCGGAAAATTGGTGGAGTGTCTTTAAAATGTTCCGAAATGTTTGTCGAGTTGATAAACTGGTTTATCTGCCAGCACAACGAAATTTGTTGTTGATTTTTCCTCTGATTTTTATTCTTTCTAAATTATTCCACACGAAAATCTATTATTTCGTTATCGGTGGGTGGTTGGCAGAATATCTAAAAAACAAACCACTGCATCGTTGGATGTTGAAGCGTATTGAGCGTATCTGCACGGAAACCGACTTGCTGAAAAATAGGTTGCAAGCGGAATATGGTTTTGACAATGTGATTCGATTTGATAATTATCGCTATTTTGACAATTCGTTCGTTGAAAATCATCAAGAAGGAATTTTGAAAGTCGTTTTTTGTGCAAGAGTGGAACGGATAAAGGGAATCGAAACACTTTTGCAAATGACTCAATTCTTTCACGAAAAATATCCCAATCAGGTTTCAGTGGATGTGTATGGAAAGATTCCTTCCTCTGAGTCGGAGTGGAAAGGCATCGTTCAGAGTTATCCTAATGTAGAATACAAAGGTGTTTTAAAACCAGAGAGAATAGCCTCAACGCTTTCAAAATATGATGTTTCCGTATTGCCGACAAAATACACGGGGGAAGGTCTCCCTGGCACTGTCATTGATGCGTTTGTCGCTGGTATACCTATTATAATAACGGAATGGCAGTATGCATACGAGTTCATACAAGATGGGGTGAATGGTTTCATCATTCCATTTGGCGATTGCTTGGATGCGCTAAAAGAAAAAATCGTGTATCTTTTAGAACATGAAACTGAATTATCGCAGATGAAACGAGTCGCGTTTGAGAGTCGGAAACGATTTTCGGCAGGAAGGGCGAGGAAAAAGTTTGCGGAAATAGTGGGGACACCAGACTAATAAATTGAAAAATTCCTTTTATATTGTAGTTTGTTACTGAAATTGATTGCTTTTGAACTGAAATGCAAAAAAAACTCGCCATTATAGGCTTAGGCTATGTGGGACTTCCCTTGGCTCGCCTTTTTTCTACTAAATATGAGACGGTTGGCTATGATATGAATAGCCAACGGGTGGATGCGTTGATGCAGGGTAAGGACGCTACTTGCGAGGTGTCCGACGAACTGCTGATGGATGCGATTCGTAATCATGGGTTCCGTTGTACTTCCAACTTGGAGGATATTCGGGATTGCAATGTTTATATCGTAGCCGTTCCGACTCCTGTGGATATGAACAACCGCCCGGATCTTCGTCCTCTGATTTCGGCAAGCGAGACGGTGGGGGCGGTTATCTCGAAGGGCGACATTGTCATCTATGAGTCGACCGTCTATCCGGGTGTTACGGAAGAGGAGTGCCTCCCCGTTGTGGAACGTGTCAGCGGTTTGAAATACAATGTGGATTTCTTTGCTGGTTATTCTCCTGAACGAATCAACCCCGGCGATAAGGAGCATACGGTAGAAAAAATCAAAAAAGTAACAAGTGGTTCGACCCCCGAAATTGCAGAGGTGGTGGATCAACTCTACAATTCGGTGCTGGTGAATGGCACGTTCAAAGCCACCTCTATTCGTGTGGCAGAGGCATCGAAAATCATTGAAAACTCGCAACGGGATGTCAATATCGCTTTTATGAATGAATTGGCGAAAATCTTCAATGCGATGGGAATCGACACGCACGATGTGATTGAGGCGGCTTCCACAAAGTGGAATTTCATAAAAATGTCGCCTGGGTTGGTGGGTGGCCACTGCATCTCTGTCGACCCCTACTACTTGATTCAGAAGGCGCAGGTGTATGGTGTTCTGCCTCGCATTATGTCGTCTGCTCGTCGCCTCAACGATGGCATGGGCGATTATGTGGCGAACCAGACCATCAAATGTATGAACAAAAAGGGCATTCTGGTGAAGAATGCCAAAATCTTGATTTTGGGAGTAACGTTCAAAGAAAACTGTCCTGATATTCGAAATACAAAAGTGGTGGACATCTATCATACCTTGCGAGAGTATACCGAGAATATTATGGTGTGTGACCCTTGGGCAAACGCAGAAGCCGTGATGCACGAATATGGTGTGGCAGTTCAGAAAGAGATTCCTACAGAGCGGTTTGACGCGATTATCTTGGCAGTTCCGCACAAACTTTTCCTTGATATCGACATTCAATCTTTGAAGAAATCGAATGCTGTGGTTTATGATGTGAAAGGATTTTTGGATAGAAATCTCGTGGATATGCGACTCTAAACTGCGGAAAATGATATCCATAATTTGTCCGATATACAACGAAGAGGCGCATATCGCTCGGTGCATCGATTCTGTTCTGCAACAGGATTTGAAAGAACCCTACGAGTTGTTGCTCGTGGATGGTAAAAGTACGGATCAAACCGTATCGATTATTCAACCTTACTTGAAAAACCATCCTTTTATTCATCTGTTGGAGAACCCGAAGCGAACTGCCCCTTGCGCAATGAACATAGGTATTGCTCGTGCTCAAGGTGAAATTATCATCCGCATCGATGCGCACAGTGAATATCCGAACGATTATTGCAGTCGATTGGTTGAGGCTTTGCAGACATTGCCGAGTGCGGAAAATGTGGGGGGCGTGTTTCATTGTACTCCTTTGAAAAACTCGAAAGTGTCGGAGGCAATATGTTGTGTTCTCTCTCATCCTTTGGGCGTGGGCAATGGTTCATTTCGCATTGGCGCAAAAGAAATCAAAGAAGTAGACACAGTTCCCTTCGGTTGTTTCCGAAAATCCATTTTTGAGAAGGTCGGACTTTACAACGAAAAACTCACTCGTAATCAGGACATTGAGTTGAATGAGCGGATTCGTAAGTCGGGAGGAAAGATTTATCTGCTGCCCAACCTGCAAATAAAATACAAGGCACGCTCCACCTATTCGGCATTGGTAAAGAATAATTTTGACAATGGACTGTGGAATATTCTTACCTTATATTATACGCGGAATTATTCCACACTTTCTCTTCGCCATTTTATTCCGCTATTGTTTGTGTTGTCATTGATAGTTCCCACGTTGATGATGTTGGTAAACCCACTCTTCGGAATTTTGTCGGCTTTTTCTCTCTTTGTATACCTTATATTAATAATAGTTGCGAGTGTGAAATTGAACATTGAAAAACGGTGTGGTGTATTTCGTTTAGTATTTGCTTTTTTCACCCTGCATTTTTCATACGGTTGGGGCAGTTTGATGGGCTTGTTCAAGGTGCTTTGGAAAATCGTTAAAAACGAGAAATAGAAACTTGAATGTTGGTCTTTGGTTTAGTCGCAGATAATCGGAGAGAAAATATTATCTTTGTTAGAAAATAGAATATTGAAAAACGTATGGATCAGATACTGAAATATTTCCCCAACTTGACTGATCGTCAGAAGGAGCAGTTTGCTGCCCTCTATGATTTATATACCGATTGGAATAGCAAGATCAATGTGATTTCTCGTAAGGACATCGAGAATCTTTATGAGCATCATGTGCTTCATTCTTTAGCGATTGCGAAAATCATTACTTTTCAACCAGACACTCAGATTATGGATGTGGGTACGGGTGGCGGTTTCCCAGGTATTCCATTGGCGATACTTTTCCCATCTTGCCATTTCCATTTGGTGGATTCGGTCGGCAAGAAGATTCGTGTGGCTACTGAGGTGGCAACGGCTATCGGATTGGAAAATGTGACTTTCGCATACGAGCGTGTGGAGGATGAAAAACAAAAATTTGAGTTTGTTGTCAGTCGCGCGGTGATGCCGTTAGGTGATTTGATGCGGTTGGTAACGAAGAACATCATCACCAAAAATCCGAAGAATGCGCTGCCGAATGGTGTTATCTGTTTGAAGGGTGGCGAGTTGGCTGCGGAGGTGCAACCCTACCGAAAGATGGCAAGCATTTTTGATGTAAGCGATTTCTTCAGTGAGGAGTATTTCAAGACGAAGAAGGCAGTTTATGTTCCAATCGTAAAATAGTGAGTTGTGGTAGAATTATTTGGAAATAAGTTTGTTGCTCGTCGAAAGCGGTTGGTTGAACTGTTGAGGCAGAAAGGCATCACGTCCGAGCGTGTGCTGACTGCCATTCAGTTGGTGCCACGCGAGCGTTTTATGCCTGCTTCTATGTCGGAATTAGCCTACGAAGACAAAGCGTTCCCGATTGGTGCGGAGCAAACTATTTCGCAACCTTACACTGTGGCTCGGGAGACGGATCTTCTCTGCTTGCAAGGCGAGGAGAAGGTGTTGGAGATTGGTACGGGTTCGGGTTATCAGACGGCAGTGCTTTTAGAGTGCGGTTGCCGAGTCTATAGTATCGAACGCATTTCTTCATTGCACCAACAAGCCAAGGAACGATTGGTGAAGTTAGACTATACTCCTGTTTTGAAGGAAGACGATGGACATGAAGGATGGTTGACCTACGCACCGTTCGATCGCATTATCATCACAGCAGGTTGTAAGCAACTTCCGCAGAAACTGTTAGGTCAGCTGGCAGTTGGTGGCATTATGGTGTTGCCGATAGAGAAGTCTGGTGAACTCCGATTGTGCCGTATAGAGCGAAAAAGTGAAACCGATTTTCAGTCGGAGTTTTTTGAGAGTTGTGCGTTCGTCCCTATGCTGGAGGGAGTGGTGAAGTGAAAAGTGAACGCGCGCGTTCACTTTCTAAAATCCCATGGAAATGTCTGCTGAGGTTCTTTCTTTAGAAAATTTGTCGATAGGGTATGACGGAAAAACACTGATGAGTGACGTCAATGCGAGGGTGGCGTTAGGTGATTTTGTTGCCGTTTTGGGTCCCAATGGAGTGGGAAAATCTACTTTGCTGCGAACAATGACGGGCTTTTTGCCCCCACTATCGGGTGATGTTATCGTTTGGAAAGATGGAAAAAGGCAAGAACTGTCTTCATTGTCTGTTGAGGCTTGCGCATCTGTGGTGAGTGTCGTCTTTTCACGAAGGACGAATTTACCCATAATGTCTGTTTTAGATTATGTTGCGATTGGTCAATATCGATTTTCAAATTGGATGGGACAGTGTGATGCACAGAAAGAAACGAAAATTCAACAGTTATTAATTGATTTACAGATAGATAAACTGTCTCAGCGCAATGTGAGTGAACTCTCGGATGGCGAGTTTCAGCGAGTGGAGATTGCTCGAGCGTTGGCGCAAGAAACTCCTGTGATTGTGATGGACGAGCCAACTTCGCATTTAGACTATTGGGCGAGACGTGAGATTATGGAACTGTTGCAACGAACGGCACACGCGAAGAATGTCGCAATTGTTGTCTGCACGCATGAAATCGATTTGGCAGAAAAATATTGTGATGCATTTTGGTTGATGAAGAGAGGTGGAGCGTTCGAACAGACGAGGAGGCTGGATAATGAGCAGATTGAGGAAATGTTTGTAAATTTGAAAGGCTAATCTTAGAAATTATGGATAAATATATTCAGTCGGATCGTTATCGTATCGGAAGACGCCCATTCTTATTTCAGGTGTTTATGAGGAAATGTGCAAGTTCAAAAGGCTTTTTGCAATTTATCTACAGGAGCGTTTATAGGTATCTTTGTTCTAAAAGGGCTATAGAAATTTCTTGGAGAACTAAAATTGGATATGGGTTATATATCGGTCATGCGTACGGAATTACCATTAATGATCAAGTCAGAATTGGCAATAACTGTAATATTCACAAGGGGGTAACCATAGGTCAAGAGAATAGGGGAACTCGTATGGGAGTTCCTGAAATTGGCAATGATGTCTGGATTGGTGTGAATGCAACGATAGTCGGAAATGTTGCAATTGGTGACGATGTGCTGATTGCTCCGAACAATTATGTTAATTGTGATGTCCCTTCACATTCTATCGTCGTCGGCAACCCGTGTTCTATTAAACACTGTGATAATGCAACTGAATATTATATCAATAATAGATTCATCGAAAACGATATGTAGAAGTGCTTGTTATAAAATAAGCGAAAGGATTCCAGTCCCCCAGAATCCTTTCGCTATCTTCTTTATCCTTTCTATTAAAAGTCTGCTGTCTTTGGTGTGCGTGGAAACGGAATGACGTCGCGGATGTTCTGCATTCCGGTTACGAACAACATCAGACGCTCGAAACCTAAACCGAAGCCTGCGTGTGGACAAGTTCCGTATTTACGAGTGTCCAAATACCACCACATGTCTTTCATTGGAATGTTCAACTCGGTGATTCTGCTCATCAACTTGTCGTAGTTCTCCTCACGAACACTTCCGCCGATGATCTCTCCAATCTGAGGGAAGAGTACGTCTGTTCCTTGAACGGTCTTGTTGTCTTCGTTGATCTTCATGTAGAATGCCTTAATCTCCTTCGGATAGTCGATCATGATGACTGGACGTTTGAAATGCTCCTCAACCAAGTAACGCTCATGCTCGCTGGCAAGGTCGCAACCCCAATATACTGGGAACTCGAATTTCTTACCGTTCTTGATGGCTTCCTCCAAAATCTTGATACCCTCGGTGTATGGCAAGCGGACGAACTCTGATTTTGCAACGGCTTGCAAACGCTCAATCAATCCGTTGTCAATCATCTTGTTCAAGAACTGAAGATCGTCTTGGCAATTCTCCAATGCCCAGTTGACACAGTATTTGATGAACTCTTCCTCCAAATCCATCAACTCTGGAAGATCCATGAAGGCGATTTCTGGCTCGATCATCCAGAACTCTGCCAAGTGACGTGGCGTGTTGGAGTTCTCCGCACGGAAGGTTGGTCCGAAGGTGTAGATAGCTCCCAAGGCGGTTGCTCCTAACTCACCTTCCAACTGTCCTGATACGGTCAAACTGGTTGGTTTTCCAAAGAAATCGTCATCGTAACGGATGTTGCCGTTCTCGTCTTTCTTGAGGTTGTAGAGGTTCTGCGTGGTTACTTGGAACATCTGACCTGCACCCTCACAGTCGGATGCTGTGATGATAGGGGTGTGGAAATAGTAATATCCCTTCTGATGGAAGAAGGTGTGGATGGCAATTGCCATGTTGTGGCGAAGACGAAGCACTGCGCTGAAAGTGTTGGTACGTGGACGCAAGTGCGCGATCTCACGCAAGAACTCCATCGTGTGACCTTTCTTCTGCAATGGATAGGTGTTGTCTGCCGTTCCGTACACCTCGATGGAAGTGGCTTGAATTTCAACTGCCTGACCGCCACCCATTGACTCGACCAACTTGCCGACTACGCTCAAACATGCGCCTGTCGTGATGGTCTTCATCAGTTCATCGTCGAATTTGGTAACGTCGGCTACAATCTGAATATTATTGATGGTCGAACCATCGTTCAAGGCGATGAAATTGACACTTTTATTACCTCGTTTGGTGCGAACCCAACCTTTTACATTGATGTCTTCTCCGTATGCTGTGGATTTCAATGCCTCCACAACTCTTGTTCTACGAATTGCCATAATTTTATATGCTATTTATTTTTCTTCTATTCAGTTGATTTCTATGTGTTTACATTCTCTCTGGAACTTCGATTCCTAATAATCCCATACCAGTCTTGACAACGGCTGCGATCTTCTTTGAGAGGAGTAAACGGAAATTACGCAATGCCTCGTTCTCCTCTTTCAAGATTGAGAAATCGTGGTAGAACGAGTTGTACTGTTTCACCAATTCGTACATGTAGTTGGCGATGAGTGCCGGACTGTATTCTTTTCCTGCTTGCTCGACTACACTTGGGAATGTGGCTACAAATTGAATCAGATTTGCCTCTGTATCAGAGAGTTTCACGCTACTGTCTACTCTGTTACCCAACTGGATGCCTTGCTCTGCAGCCTTGCGGAGAACAGAACAGATACGTGCGTGGGTGTATTGAATGAACGGACCCGTGTTTCCGTTGAAGTCGATTGACTCTTTCGGATTGAAGAGCATATTCTTGCGTGGGTCTACCTTCAAAATGAAGTATTTCAAAGCGCCCAATCCGCAGATGCGAGCGATCTCGTTGGCTTCTTCCTCCGAGATGTTGTCCATCTTGCCTAATTCAGAAGATACCTCCTTGGCAGTGTTAATCATCTCGTCCATCAAATCGTCAGCATCGACAACGGTTCCTTCTCGCGATTTCATCTTACCCTCAGGCAACTCCACCATTCCGTAAGAGAAGTGAACCAAGTCTTTTCCCCATGAGAATCCGAGTCGATCGAGGAGGATTGACAACACTTGAAAGTGGTAGTTTTGTTCGTTGCCCACCACATAGATCATCTTGGTGATGTCGAACTCTTTGAAACGCTGGGTGGCAGTTCCAATATCTTGTGTCATATAGACGGAAGTTCCATCGGCACGAAGCAAGAGTTTCTCGTCCAAACCGTCTTTGGTCAAGTCTGCCCATACAGAGCCATCCTCGCGACGGTAGAAGAGACCTTTCTCGAGTCCTTCGTTCACCTTTGCCTTACCATCTATATAAGTTTTTGATTCGTAATAGATCTTGTCGAAAGAGACACCGAGACGTTTGTAGGTCTCGTCGAATCCTGCGTACACCCAGCTGTTCATCTCAGCCCAGAGTTTGCGTACTTCAGGGTCTCCGTCTTCCCATTTCTTCAGCATGGCTTGAGCCTCTTGAAGAATAGGGGCTTGTTTCTTAGCCTCTTCCTCAGTCAAACCTTTCGCCATCAAATCGTTGACCTCTGCTTTGTAGGCTTTGTCGAAAGCAACGTAGTAGTCGCCTACGAGGTGGTCGCCCTTCTTGCCAGAAGAGGCAGGTGTCTCACCCTTACCGAATTTCTGCCAAGCGAGCATTGACTTGCAGATGTGGATTCCACGGTCGTTGACGATGTTTGTCTTGATGACACGCAGACCGTTGGCTTCGAGAATGCGGCAGAGACTGTAGCCGAGCAGGTTGTTGCGGACGTGACCTAAGTGGAGTGGTTTGTTGGTGTTTGGCGAAGAGTATTCCACCATATAGAGAGGAGCGTCTGGCTTCACCTCTTTCAACCCGAAATGGTCGTTGGCTAAGATGGCGTTGAGTGTGTCCACCCAAACGTTCTGAGCGATGACGAGGTTGAGGAAACCTTTGATGACATTAAATTTCTCTATAGTAGGGGTGGCAGCAACGAGAGCGTTACCGATTTCTTCAGCAGTCTCTTCGGGCTTTTTCTTCGACATTTTCACGAAGGGGAACACCACGAGGGTGAGGTCGCCTTCGAACTCCTTCTTAGTGGTCTGCAGTTGGATCAACTTGCTGTCGACAGGTTGTCCATAGAGGTTTTCGATGACCTTTTGAGCAGACTGGGCTACAATTTCTTCTACGTTCATATTTATGTTAGTACGATATCGTTATACTATGAATTAGAGTACAAAAATACAACAAAAAGGGGAGGTATAGACAACCTCCCCATGTTTTTTCGCCAATGCAATGGTTAGAAAGCACGAAATCAATTATTTGATCACGTCTTCCAACTTTGCTCCTGCCTTGAATTTTACGACTTTCTTAGCTGCGATTGTGATTTTCTCTTTAGTACGAGGATTGATTCCCTGACGCTCAGCGTTTTCCTTTACAGAGAAAGTACCCCAACCCAAAAGTGCCAATTGGTCTCCTTTTTGGAGCACCTCAGCAACAACATCCTGAAAAGCCTCAATTGCCTTCTGGCTATCTACTTTAGAAAGACCGGATTTCTCAGCAACTGCAGCAACAAATTCTGTTTTGTTCATTAGAAAAAAATTTATGTATAATAAGTGGACTGCAATGTAATACAAAAGTTTCACTTACCAAATTTTTTTGCCTATCTTTACAAATAAAATGTTGACTATTAGGTTATAAATGATATAATCGTATGAATTTGTCTGCTGAAACGCGAAAAGGTTACCTTAGAAGCCAATGCCGATGAGTGAGTCTTTGAAAAAAAAGACGGTGTTGGGGCTCGTGTGGACGTCGCTCGAGAAGTCGGGACAACTGATTATTCAGTTTGTCGTTGGGATTCTCTTGTCGCGCCAACTTTCGCCAGAAGATTACGGTACGGTGGGGATGACCACTATCTTTATTGCAATATCGTCTGTGCTTATTGATTCTGGTTTCGGCAGTGCGTTGATACAAAAGAAAGACCGAAATGAGGACGATTATTCTACTTGCTTCTATTTCAACGTGTTAGTGGGTGTCGTCTTATACCTTATATTATGGTTTACTTCTCCTTTGATAGCCGATTTTTATGATACTCCGATACTGAATGATATTGTCAAAGTGATTGGTATTGCCTTGATGCTCAACTCTTTATGCGTGTCGCAGATTGCCAAGATGCGGGCAGAAATGAGGTTTAAGGAGATTATGCTCATCACGATAGTAACACGATTGGTGTCTGGTTTTGGCGCATTGGCTATGGCATATATGGGCTATGGCGTGTGGGCATTGGTTTTTCAGCAAGTTAGTTTCGGTGCGATACATTTCTTGGCGATAGAAATCTGTATGAGGTGGCATCCGAAATTGTCGTTCTCAATGAACTCCTTCAAACATCTTTTCTCGTTTGGTTCGAAACTGCTCTGCTCAAGTTTGATTAACACGATATACAATAATATATATACGTTGGTGATTGGAAAATGTTTCAATGCCAATTCAGTAGGATATTATGCGCGAGCCAATAGTTTCGCCCAACTGCCGTCGACTACCTTATTATATACGTTTATGAAAGTGGCTTACCCCGTATTGTCGGAAATTCAAGACGAGGAACAGCGATTGCGAGCAGCGTATATGAAATTTTTGCGAATGTCGGCTTTCTTGCTATGCCCAGTGATTTTGTGCCTGATTGTGCTTGCCAAACCATTCATCGTTGTTTTGATTGGAGAAAAATGGCTTCCGATAGTTCCACTATTTCAAATTCTATGTTTGGGAACATTTTTTGAACCGTTAACCCATTTGAATTTGAATGTTCTGTATGTGAAAGGCAGAACCGACTTGGTTTTGAAATTGGAGATAATCAAAAAGCCGATAGCGTTTGTTTTTCTGTTGGCGACGATTCCGTTCGGTTTGAAATGGATTTGCGTTGGTCAAGCCATCTATTGCTTTGTTGCCTATTGTTTTAATTGTTATTATTCTGGAAAATTCTTGAATTTGGGATTTTTCAAACAGATGCGTTGTAATCTTCCAATTATATTTAACTCGCTTATAATGTGTTTGTTATGCTATTGCTTCGTGCAATTGTTTGATGGTTTGATTCTCCAGTTAATGGTCGGTATTTTGGTGAGTGCGGTAGCATACCTTCTTATTGCCTACAAGACGAAGGACGAGTCTATGCTGTTTTTGATTGATATTGTGAAACGAAAATTTTGAGGATTATGCAGAAATTAAAGATATTCGTGTGTTGCCATAAGAAGGGTTTTTGTTTGAAAAGTGATGTTTACGAACCCATTCAGGCTGGGCGTGCTATAAGCAATGTGTCTTTGGATATGTTGGGTGATGATATGGGCGACAATATTAGTAGTAAGAACAAAAACTATTGTGAGTTGACGGCTCACTATTGGATTTGGAAAAATTATGCTGATGCGGAGTATGTTGGTTTGTGTCATTATCGTCGTTATCTCAATTTAGTTGGGAATAAATGGCTGAAGGCAAACAAAGGTGTTTCGGAGTCGGAAATTTCGAATAATGTAGATTTGAAATTTTTGGAAGATGCGGATGTAATCGTTCCCTTGTCTGGAGTGTGTGTGATGTCGATGAAGGACTATTACTGCTGTGGGCATATTGTGGAAGATTATGATATTTTGGAAGAGGTTGTCAAAGAACTTTATCCTGATTATTATGAGGATTTCTTGTATGTGATGACAAAGAATAATAAATGCAGTATGTGGAATATGATCATCGCGAAAAAAACAATTTTTGATGCTTATTCCGAATGGCTTTTCTCCATTTTATTTGAGGTGGAGAAGCGAGTGAAAATCTCGGAATATCCCAATCAGGCAAGAGTTTTTGGCTTTATGTCGGAACTTCTTCTCAATGTTTATCTGAAGCATAATCGTCAATATCGTGTGAAGACTCGTCCTGTCATTTGGATAGGTGAAAATAAGAATATTTCTTGGGTGAGGCAGACCTTGTCTCGATGGTTCAGAAATATCTTATTTGCCTTAAATAGTATTGTTGCGCCTTCATAGTCTCTATTTTTCGCATTAAAACGTTTATCTTTGCCCCCGATTACCTTAAAATAACCCGTTATGCAACTAAAATTTCAATCTAATAACGATTCTGGTTTTCTTTCGTCTCTTCCTCCGGCTACGAGACATCTGCTGATTATCAATGTGTTGGTGTGGCTGGCGACCTTCGCTCTGCTGAAATCGAACTCGGGAATCGACTTGTTTCAGGTGCTGGGATTGCACTACTTCAAGGGTACGGACTTCCATGTCTACCAACTGTTCACTTATATGTTTATGCATAGTTTGTCCATCAGCCATATTTTCTTTAATATGTTCGCTTTGTGGATGTTCGGAACGGTGCTGGAACGTAATTTCGGTACGAAATTTTTCCTCTTTTTCTACATTGTGGCTGGCTTGGGTGCTGGCGTGCTGCAGGAGCTGACGTGGATGTACGACCTTCGTCCGTTTGCAGAGGAGATTACGAAGTGGATGAACACCGACCTTTCTAACGGACTGAACGTGCATGACAAAATCGTCTACTCGGTGGATGAACTGACGCAATGGGTGCATGAGTCTTACTACAACCGCTTTACAACAGTGGGTGCGTCGGGTTCCGTCTTCGGACTGCTTGCTGGTTTTGCCATGCTCTTCCCTAATCAGCCGATGTATATCATGTTTATTCCGATTCCTATCAAAGCCAAATATGTGATGATTGGCTATGCGGCTATCGAACTTTTCTGCGGTGTGCAGAACTTCTCGTGGGACAATGTCGCTCACTTCGCTCACCTCGGCGGTGCTATCGTCGGCGTTATTCTCTGCATAATGTGGAAACGTGGAATGCTCAGATTTTAATTGTTGAATACGAATGTCATTTGTTTCTGATATAAAAAGATCCTTTCAAGATGGGTCAATGCTCACTAAGTTGATTTTTATCAATCTTGGTTTTTTCGTTGTCGTCAAGTTGTTAATGGTTATCTTCACCCTTTGCGCTATTCCGACGGATTGGCTCTACTGGCTGACGATGACCTCCAATGTTGAGGCTTGGCTGCACAAACCTTGGTCGGTGCTGACGTATATGTTTCTGCACGTCGATTTCGTGCATATCCTTTTTAACGTGCTGACGCTCTACTGGTTTGGTCAAATCTTCTTGATGTTCTACTCGCAGCGTGATTTGGTGGGCGTTTACTTGATTGGTGGATTGGCTGGTGCGGCATTTTATGTGCTGATTTTCAATATCTTCCCTTATTTCGAGAGTTATGTTGAGTGGTCGCAACTCTTGGGAGCTTCGGCTTCGGTGATGGCGATTGTGTTGGCTGCTGCTGCCTATTCGCCCGACTATCGTTTGCAACTCTTCTTGGTGGGAAGTGTGAAACTCTCATGGTTGGCAGTGGCATACGTGTTGATCAGCATTTTGAGTTTGGCAGACTCGAACGGAGGCGGTGAGTGCGCTCATATCGGTGGAGCGTTGGCAGGATTCCTCTTTGCCGTCCTCTATAAAAGAGGTACGAATATCACGGCTTGGATCGGTAAAATCATTGACTGGGTGGTCGATTTGTTCAAAAAAATCACCACCAAACAGCCAAAGATGAAAGTAACCTACGAGGACAAAAATCGTAAAGAGCCCGATCCAAAACGAGAGTCGGATATGGAGTATAACATGCGCAAAAAGCAGGAAAGCGACAATATCGACCGAATCCTTGATAAAGTGAAACAGAGCGGTTACGACTCGCTGTCGGAGGATGAACGTCGCGCCCTTTTCGGTAGAAAATAGTTTTCTGAGAGCAATTGAAAATTGTCAGAACAAATTTTCAGGACCATTGATAAAACACTTCATTCGCATATTTATCTTGATCTCTTTTCTGCCTGTTTGGGCGGAGACAACTAATCGTATGCTCGATGAGGTGCAGGTGGAGGGCGAGAAGAATGCGGTGGGTGAGAAGCCTTTCTCGCAAGGCACGGAGTGGAAAGTGCCGGAGGTGGTGAAGACGCAGATGGAGACTTCCTCCCTGTCGGATTTGCTCACCCGTACGACACCGATATTTATGAAGGAGTCGGGCAACGGTATGTTGGCAACTATCTCAATGCGAGGCACTTCCGCATCGCACACCAACGTCAACTGGGAGGGGGTCAACATCAATTCGAAGACGATGGGGCAGGTCGATTTCAACCAGATGCCACTCTTCTTCTTCGACAAGGTGGGGGTCTATCCAGGTGGCGAAAGCGCGGTTTTCGGTAATGGTTCGATTGGTGGCGCGGTTAACTTACAAAGCGATAGAACCTTTCGCGATACCTTTCGTTTGCAACTTCATTCGACTTACGGCTCAAACAATTCCCTTTTCGAAGGTCTGAAGATGGTGGTGGGCGAGGAGCATGTCCACTCGCATACCGCTTTTTTCTATCGTAGATCCGACAACGATTTTAAGTTTGATTATCGGGGTGAGACGCAGCGACAGAAAAATGCATCGTTCCATGATTATGGTATTTTGGAAGACCTATCCATTCGATTGAAGAAGAAATCTGTTCTGTCGGGACATCTCTGGCATACCTTTTACGACCGGGAAATTCAGCCGATGATGCAGCAGAATAACGACTCCACGAAATACGAATCCATCTCCAATCGTTCATCCAGAGTGATTGTGGAATATGCCAATTTATCGCCATATACTTGGAAAATTCGAGGTGGATGGATGGGAGATGATCAAGTTTATGAGGAAGATACGATTGCAACGGACACTTGGTTGGCACAGGCGACCGTGGAGCATGATTGGTTTCCCAATGATTATCTGAAGATTCGTGCGAAGGCGGGTTATGAGTTCCAAGCCATCATTCCGCATGTCTATGCCTACCTCACCAACGAGACCGAGTATCGCCACACCGCCTACGTTTTGACGAAATTTGACCTGCTAAGTCGTTGGTTGTTGACCCTCAATCTGCGGAAAGAGTATGTCTCGCATACCGATGTGCCATTTGCCCCCTCCGCAGGTTTGTCGTATTTCTTATTAAAAAAAGAAAAACAGCAACTTTCGCTCTCTGTGAACTATTCCAAGAACGTGAATGTGCCTTCTCTGAATGATAAATATTGGGGATTAATGGGCAATCGTGATTTGCAGACGGAGAATGGAAATAATATCGAAGCCGGCTTGAAATATGGTTTGTCAGTGCGGAAATATGCGTTGAAATTTCAAGGCAGTCTCTATCGCAACAATGTCAAAAATTGGATTTTGTGGATTCCCAGAGGAAATGTTTGGAAACCGCTGAACATTGCGCGAGTCAAGGCGAAGGGAATAGAACTCTCTGTAGAACAAGGTTTTAAGGGAGAGAATAAAGAGATTAACTTATTGGTGAACTATGCCTTCAACCATACCGAGGTGATGGAGGGCTTTGCTGAGATGAAGCCTTTTGTGGGGCAACAGGTGGCGTTGATTCCCGAGCATACCTTTTCGGCAACGTTGTGGGGCAGTATTCAGCATTTCAACTGTTCCATTTTAGGAAAATATGTGGGAGAACGACATTCCTCCGATATTTTCGACATTTTGGATTCCTATTTTGTGATGAATGTGATGGCAGATTATGAGATTCATTTCAAAAATAGAAGAAGAAAGAACCCTTTGGTATTGGATTTAGGGGCGCAGGTTAACAATATTTTAGGAATGGAGTATCAGGTTATGCCATTTAGGGCTATGCCAAAACAAAATTTTGTTATCTTTGCAAAGTTTTTGTTATCTAAGTAGCAGACGAGCGGTCTGTGAATGTAAAATTTGTAAATAATGAGAAAAGCGGTTTTCAGGATGTTGAAGAGCCTCGTACGACTCCAGTCCACTTCGAACAGAGGTGCGCTGTACATCAAAGCAGGAAACGAACCGAATTCTTCAGTGTGTCGCTCAGAGCGATTCCAGTTCGGTTTAGAAAAAAGTGTTTTATTAGATAGTTTGTCTAACCTATACGTTGTCAGTCCAAGGCTGATAATGTTTGTTTTGTGTATGTCGTTTGTTTGCGACAAAATTGATTAAAATCATATTGTTTTTTTAGAACTCGTGGTGTTTCACTGTGAGGTTATTTGTCTATAAATCAAATCAATAAATGTAATACTATAAAAAGATGAAGAAATTTTTCAGATTAGCGGTAGGACTATTGCTTTCAGTAGCATTGTTCTCATGTAGCAAAGACGATGACGAATCGGAGAAGAATGGTCAGAGTGTGGATGCGTTGACCTACGAGTACGACGCTTTGATCATCAACCAAGGAAACTTCAGTGAGTCGAACGGAAGTGTTTCGTTGTGGAAAAACAATCAAGTGGTGAACCAAGTGTATGAGAATGCCAATGGCGGTGAGAAGTTGGCTTCCATCATCGAGTCGGCAGTAGATTGCGGTACGTCGTGGGCTTTGTTGTGCAACAATGCAGACAAAATCGAGTGGATCGACAAAACGACTTTCCAGAGCGTGGGTGTGTTGACAGGCGTAACCACTCCCCGTTACGGTGTGGTGAAAGATGGTTATTTGTATGTAACCTCTGTAACTGATTGGTATGGAAGTGACGGAAAAGTTTACAAAATCAATATGAACAGCAAGAAGATTGAAGTAACCATTCCAGTGAAAGGTCAGCCAGAAGGCATTATTGAGGACAATGGTTCACTCTATGTTGCCACTGCATGGGCTTATAACTCAACCACTTACAGTAATGATTCAACCGGTGTGGCAATCGTTTCGGAGAGCGACAACACGGTAACCTATTGTGGGGAAGCAACCGTTTCTGGAGCCGTTTCAAGACACATTGCGAAGGCATCCAACGGCAATATTTACTTGTCCGTTTCCTCATACTATGAAGGCAACAAAGGACTCTATCAATTGTCTGATAATGACGGAGTTAAGACCTTGACCAACCACATTGCTTTGGAAGGTTTGAACTACGCCGGACATATCTACATCGTTGACAATACCGTCTACTACCTCACCACCGACAATCAATATGGCGGAGCAGGTGCAGCCGACGAGAATAATAGTGTTGTTGCTTACAATTTGGATAATGCAACCTCTACGAAGGTGGCAACAGGCAACGGATTCTACGGCTTTGGTGTCAACCCTAAGACATTGGAGATTTACACTGCCAATTCAGAAGGATTCATCACCAACAGTATCTTCTATCTCTACAAGAATGGTTCGGCTGTTGAGACGGGCGAGCAGTTGGCAGGAGTAGGCGCATGCCGTTTCTATTTCCCAAATTAATGTTTAGAAAAGGCAGTTTTAGAAGTTAAATAAAATTTTATTGAAAAACCGCGAGTTCAGCGATGGACGTGCGGTTTTTTTTTATGTTAAAAATTCCAAATTTTCGATTCCGTTTTATTACATTTGCCTTGTATAGTGTATTTAGTATAAATGGGTTTACGAAAATATGGAAACCATGAAAAAAACGATAATGAGATTATTTGCGACTTGTGCCTTGGCACTTGGCGTAACGTTGCAGGTATGCGCTGTGAAAGTGCATATCAACTCGGGTAATCCAGCCTATCCGTTCCCTCAGTTCTTGCCGTACGTTTATGGTACGAGCCATAGTTTGGGTAACTTGGCTACGCAGAATGCAGAGGGCGTTTGTCATGCGGAGATGGAGCAGGATATTCGTGACGCCTATCAGGTGCATGCCAACGAGTTTGCTGCCACAGGCGAAAGCTGGGGCGGTTACGACTATCTGTGGACTCCCTACAAATCGGCTTACGACTGTACCGAGGGCGATGGATATGCTTTGCTTGCTGCCGCTTATATGGCTGATGCCGTAACCTTCAATGGTTATTGGATGTGTACGCACGATAAACGTAGAAGTAGAACGAAAAAGTATGCCGATTGTTCGGATAATGCGATGGATTATGGTTATGGTCCATTCAATTTGGGTGATACAGGAGCTGGTTCGAACACCGCTGCTGATGGTGATGTTGATGTGGCATTGGCACTCTATGTGGCTTATAAACAGTGGGGTGAGTTTATGCGCAAACCCGACGGAACGATTTTGAACGATGCGTGTGGTAATCCAATCTCTTATAAAGAGGCGATGATTGAGGTGATTCGTGGTTTGGTTTCCATGAGTACCCGATTCCCAACGGAGAACCCGATGCGTGTCAACACAGGTATGATTGGTTTGGATGGTTATCCTAAAGGTGGAGATACCTGGAATGACCAGACAACCTATTCAACCGATAATAAAATGGCGTTGGCAGAGGACTTCGATATCTATGATATGACGAAGACAGGAGAGCCTGCCGATGTGAAGACGACCATTGCCAAAGGAACGTTGATCTACCCAGAATATGGAAGTGGAGTAACGCAACACATTGACTATAATGCGCCAGCTTACTACCGTGAGTTTTGGGAGTTGTTCGAGCAGATTGCCAAAGAGGAGGGTATTCCGAATTTCGAGATTGAGCAGTTTAAACGTGGAGAGGCTTCTTCCGATTGGATGATTGGCGAGTTGATTGGTCAAAGTCAATATTCTATTCCAACAGCCGGTTGGGTGGCTATTGATAAAAACAACAAATGTACCTTCACTAACTTCAACCAAGGTGAGGACTATCGTTGCTCTTGGCGTACCTTGTCTAACTATGTATGGCATGGAAATCCAACCCTCACTTGGGATCCTACGACGCACAAAGCCAACGCAGGTTCTAACACCTACGAGTATGACGCTTGTGTGAGAATGGCAAAATGGATGAACGATCCATCTAACTGGAACACAAAAGACTCGGGTTCTATTTGTTTATCCTATGGTTCTGTGTGTAAATACGTGCCGTATAGTGGTCCGTCGACGATTCGTTGGCAAAATGACCCTAACACGGGAATTCGTACTGCTGGACAGGATTTCTACTGCTCTTTGAGTTTGCAGACAGGTACGGGATCTTTTGCTGCCGTAGGTGCGCAAGACTATGATTTGATGGGATTGGCATACCGTGAGTGTAACATCAAATGGGACACAAAAGGAGATGCGACTGGTATTGACGTTCCTGCAGGTGAAACGTGTAATTTAGGAAAAACATCCAATTATATGCACGGCTGGGCTCGCCAGTTGGGTATGATGACATTGTCAGGAAACTATCCTGCGCCATCTGCGATGAATGGCGAAGCAAATATGAAGATTTACCGTGCCATCAAAGATAGTGTAACCTATTGTTATACAGGAGATACCATCACCTATTTGTTGGATTATCGAAACTATGGTTCGGTGGATGCGACAGGTGTGAAGATTGTGGAGCGTGTGCCAGAAGACTTCATCGTTACTGAGGTGAAGAATGGCGGTATCTATGATAAAGCATCTCATACAATCACCTGGAATATCGGAAGTGTTAAAGGATATCACAGTGATGGCAATGAGGCAGGTGCGGCGTTGAATAAGACGAATGCCAATTTCAAGGCTACTATCGGACAAGTCTCTTACCGTGCAATGGCTGGTCCAAATGCATCAGGTCGCTACTGCACGACAGCGGACATCACTTGTACAAATGGATTGGGATGGACTTCCAACGAATATCCGAACTACATTACGGCAACCATGCAGCGTAACTGCGTGGATGTGGTAAAACGTTCGTTGAAGATTGAAAAGTCGGTCGATCGTGAGAAAATCAATCCAGGTAATGCTGCCACTTATACTATTAACTTCGAGAACAGTTCGGAAGCTGGATGGATCGATGGTGGTCGTCCGCGTGTGAATGTCTCTTGGGCATTCGAAGACCAAGGCAATCAAGCAGGAATGAAGATTCGTTTGTTCAACGATGCAATTGAATCGTATATCAATTATGGAAACTATCGAATTTCCTATTATCTGTTTGATGCTTCGGTTACTGGACTTGGGAATGGCGGTTGGGCTGCCAACCCATCTATTTATGAAGGAGGAGAGAAAACAGGTGTAACGGTCAGTCATGAAGATGTAGTCGAAGGCTCGGATGAGAAAGGAAAGTGGAATCAGCGTTTGATGATTCAGTTCGCACCACTTCTCGTAACGACAACGATGGTTACTTCATGGAATACAGGAAATCCAAACTGTACAATCCACAAGGGAGGAGATTATCCTTTGCGTGGCGTTTGGTTGGTGAATGGAAATAATTATAGTGATAAGGTGGTTTGGTCGGACGACTGGTCGTATGGTGCAAAATATACTGATGATGATGGAGGCATCTATTATCCAATCACGCCATCTTGGCAAAAATTGGACGAGAATGGAAAAACCATCGAAGAGCCTATAAACAAATGGTTGACTTGCGGCTGTACGGAATCGGACGTGACAGTAGACAATATCTTGGTAGAGGAGTATGATGGCTATGTTTGGCGTCGTGTTCTGGGTAACGGACCAATGGCTGGTCGTGATGTCGAGAATGTCTATGTGCGTGATACCTTGCCAAAGGGCTTGACATTCGGCGACTTCCTTACCGACTGTCCGTTGGAAGAAATGGGTGCGACTCTCAGACATTACACCATTGCCGATGGTCGTGAGGTGATTGAGTGGTACAGTCCGAAGATGCAGGTGAAACAAAAAGGTACGATTAAGTATAGTGCGACGGTTAACTTCCCGTCAGGTGCAGAGTGTCTCACAGACGATGAGGACATCATCAACACCGCTTATATCATGGCAGATAAGAACTCGCAAATCGGAGACACTGCCAAAATCACGGTAACCTGTGCGAAAGTGCCAGACCCTATCGTGCCAACCACTTTGAAGAAGACAGCAGACAAAGAGAAATACGCTGTGGGCGATGACGTTACCTATACCCTTGAGTATGAGCAGACCCACGGTTCTATCTTCGATAACGCTACAGAAAACTATCCGAGCGATTGGACGAATACAGGAGATGTAACTAATGCTTCAGGCGTATTGATGCTCGGTCGAGGTGGCAGTAAGGCTCAGTTTAATTATTCAAAGTCAAAGAATCTCTTCGTTTCCTTGCATGCCTCTATGCCTCGTGGAAGTTCCACTAACGATTCTGAAACCATCTTCTACTTCAGAAACGATATGAAGATTGGCTTCTATCTGAACTACGATGGAGGACAAGCTTTGGTAATCAACGCTTATAAAGGCAATACGTTGATTAAGAGCGCGGATATTGTGACGAAGAAATCAGAGTTTGATTTGAAATTCGATATCAATGAAGACATTATCCGAGTTTGGTTGGATAAAGACACCTCGACGATTGCAGGGTTCACTGTGGATGAAGGCGTTTCATTGGAAGAAGGCTACTTCGGAATCCAAGCACCAAACAATGGAACATGTACAATCTCAAATATCCACGTCCACACCGATTACGCATACAACCTCTCTATCCATGATATCAAACCTGAGGAAATAGAATTTGTTGAGGCTGATAATGACGGAGAATTGTTGAATGACGAAATCGTTTGGAATTTTGAGTATGGAATAGAAAATCCAATTCCATTCGGAACGAAATATACCGTAACATGGACAGGAAAGGTAAAAGAGTGTAACGAGTCCATCATCAACATTGCTTACGTTCAGTTGGAGGGACATGATGACAGTGAGATTCGTGCGCAAGCTGTCAGCGAGTGTGGCGAGGTCGGTTGTGAATTGACAAAAGTTACATTGGCATTAGACAACGAAACCTTGTGCGAGGGTGATTCTACGATCTTGCGTGCAACTGCCACTGCCAAAGGTTCATACACCTATACCTATTACTTGGATGATGAAAAACTCGCTTCTTCTAAGTATGACACCTTGATTGTCAAGACAGGTGGAAAATACAAAGTCGTAGTAACCAGTACGACGGATGAGACCTGCACGAAGACCAGTTCGGCAGTAACGTTGAAGGTGAATGAAAATCCGACTGGTCAAGACTATGATTTCGGTACGGTTTGTAAAAATCAGACCCTCCAACAAAATGCAGAGTTCTCTCAGTTGGCACTCTATGCTGTGGCTCAGGTGCTTCTGGGTCGTCAGGTTAGATGGTATTATCCTGATGGCGAAGAGATTGGAGCTTTCTCTGAGATTCCGTCAATTATCGATGTTCCATCTTTAGAGCCAGGATTGTACGACTATCGAATGTTGAATATTGAAACGAAGACAGGCTGTAAGAGCGATTCGTTCCATATCACTTTCACGGTTGCAGATACGGCAAATATTGAATTGAAAGACGAGACGATTTGCCAAAATACAAAATCGGCTATGGATCCAGGTGCGAGCGAGGATGCTACGGATGTCTGGACCTACAAGTGGAGCGATGGAAGTACGGATCAAGTGCTGAAGACTGAAACTGCAGGCGTTTATTCTGTAGAGGTTACGAATGGCGTAGGATGTGTCAGCACAGCATCCGCAGAGGTGAAAGTACAGGAGGAGTTGGAGGTCGACTTGGGTGGCGACACTACAGTCTGCAAGTCTTCCCTTCCATATACGATTACCCCAACAACGGAGTATGACACCTACGAGTGGAATGACGGTTCGACTGATGCAACCCTTTCTGTTGATGAGGCAGGAACGTATACACTGAATGTTACAAAAGGACTTTGCTCTGGTACGCAAACCGTTGAAGTGGCAGTTTCGGAAGTGGCAAATCCAACAGGAACGTTCACCGTTTCATATCTCATTAGCGACTCTACTGCAAGCGGAACGTTCGACAAAACATTGGGCGAAATAGACCCAACCTACTTGGACCGTTTGGATGACGCTGCCCACTATGTTCTCTACGGAAAACTCACTTATAAGTGGTATGATGAGGATATGAATCTGTTGGATGGCGAGCCAATCCCAACGATGCCTGCCGATAGAAAAAGTACGGAACTCACCTACTATGTGACGGTTGAGAATATGTATGGCTGTGTATCAGACCCTATGAAGATAACCGTTCCGATTATCGGTGTGCCATATCCAAAGGCTGAAGATGTCGCTTATTGTGTAGGCGAAACGGCTAAAGCGTTGGAGGCTGAGGCATCCGCAGGTGATGATCCAACCGTTGAATACACATTGCAGTGGTATGATGCTGATAATCAACTGATTGGTGCAACTGCGCCAACTCCATCGACAGAAACCGCAGGTGCAACTGTTTACTATGTATCTCAGAAATCAACAGGCACAGATGCTGCTGAGAGTGGTAAACGAAAAGTAACCGTTAGCGTTTACGGCGTTGCCACCCCAGACACCACAGGCAACCGCTACGACTATTGCGCAGGCGATACCCACGACGCACTCGTCGCTCTCT
>CAVJCT010000010.1:0-23952 GCA_963648205.1 Flexilinea sp. | reverse complement strand
GACGCTGTTGGCTGTGAGACCTCATACGACTTCTCACTTTCTGCACCAAAGATCAGCATACCAATCCAATTCACCCCTAACGGCGATGGAATCAACGACACCTGGGAGATTGGCAATATGGTCGATGTCTACCCTACCGCACGAATCCAGATTTACGACCGTTACGGTAAACTTTTGGCAGAATACCAAGGCTCTGAAGATGGATGGAACGGAGAGTACAATGGCACTAAACTGCCTTCAACCGACTACTGGTATGTGATCAATATCGAGGAAATCGATATGCAGTACACCGGACACTTCACATTGATCAGACAGTAATCTGACACAAACAAAGCCCAATTTTTAAATTTTTTTTCATAAGCAGAAGGGAGGATTGGTCTACGGACTGACCTCCCTTTTGTGATTTCTATATGACAAAAATGTCAGCCTTCTACGTTTGGCACGACTATTGAAATAATATAGTAGCGAGAAGCAATTTAGATACACATAACTTTCTGATAATATGAATGTTAGAAAAAG
The DNA here is from genome assembly GCA_963648205.1 of Flexilinea sp. Classification (GTDB taxonomy): domain Bacteria; phylum Bacteroidota; class Bacteroidia; order Bacteroidales; family Paludibacteraceae; genus UBA1181. The sequence continues at coordinate 23,433 of CAVJCT010000010.1, read as the reverse complement.
AGAAAGAAGAAAAATAAATTGTATCCGAATGAAAAAAACGGAAGTTTAATGTCTTTTAAACCTTTCAAATAGGGAAAACAAGACAAAATGTCAGTTTTTGGCAGAGTGTGGACATTCAACTTTTGTGTAATTATTTTTAGTTAGAAAAAATTTCAATTTTTTATGATCAATAAAAATTTTCCAATCTCATTAATCGAAGATGAACCCAGCGGTGCAGGTTTCTTACCGATGATCACTGATGGCGAAGAACCTATCGAATTGAAAGAAGAAGAGACAAAGAACCTCCCTATGGTGGCTCTTCGTAATGTCGTTCTTTTCCCCGACGTGATTCTACCTGTTACTATAGGTCGTAAAAAATCGTTGGCAGCCGTTCGCAACGCCTACAAGAATAAAACGTTTCTCTCCGTCTTCACACAAAAAGACGCTAAGGTAGAAGAGCCTACGCAAGAGGATCTCTACACGATCGGTGCGGTCGCTACCGTTGTCAAAATTTTCGAATTGCCAAACGGAAACACCACAGCCATTCTCCAAGGCAAGCATCGTGTCTCTTTGGACACTATCGTCACCACGAAACCTTTCTACCGTGCCGACGTTACCCCAATCGCCGATGTCAAAGCCTCCGAAGAGGACGAGAAAGAATTCACTGGTCTGATGGAAGCCATCAAAGAGACGGCAAACCGCATCATCAAAGGTTCAGGTAACATGCCTCCTGAGACTTCTTTTGCCATCCGCAATATTGAAGGAGACGCTGCCCTTATCAACTTTGCAGCAGCCAACCTTGGTTTGCCAGTTGAAGAGAAGCAAGCCATTCTGGAGATTTCAGAGTTGATGCAACGTGGCTACCACCTCTTGGAGTGCCTCAACAGAGAGATGCAGATGATTGAGATTAAACTCTCGATTCAAAATAAAACGCACGAGGGCATCGACCAACAACAACGTGAATATTTCCTTCACCAACAAATGAAAACCATCCAAGATGAATTGGGCGACAACCAGTCTAAATTCATCGAAGACTTGAAGGCGAAAGCTGCCAAGAAGAAATGGACGAAGGAGGTGAAAGAGACTTTTGAAACGGAATTAGGTCGCTTAGAGCGTATGTCTCAGCAAAGTGCCGAATACTCCGTTCAACTCTCCTACTTGGACACGATTGTCAAGTTGCCTTGGGGCGAATATACCAAAGACAGTCTCAACTTGAAGAATGTCAAGAAGATTCTGGATCGAGACCACTTCGGCATGGAGAAGGTGAAACAACGTATCCTCGAGCATTTGGCAGTTTTGAAGATGAAACACGACTTCAAATCGCCAATCATCTGCTTGGTGGGTGCGCCTGGTGTCGGTAAAACCTCTTTAGGAAAGTCAATCGCCGAAGCGATGAACCGCAAATACGTTCGCGTTTCGTTAGGTGGATTGCACGACGAAGCAGAGCTCCGCGGACACCGTCGTACCTACATCGGAGCCATGCCTGGACGAATCATCCAAGGTTTGCAGAAGGCAGGTTCATCCAACCCAGTCTTCGTGTTGGACGAGATCGACAAGGTGAGCCACGACTACAAAGGCGACCCTGAAGCAGCCCTTTTGGAGGTATTGGATCCCGAGCAGAACGTCGCATTCCACGACAACTTCCTCGACATCGACTACGATCTCTCAAAAGTGATGTTCATCGCCACTGCCAACGACTTGAGCCAAGTGTCCAAACCATTGCTCGACCGTATGGAAGTCATCGAGGTGGATGGCTATATTCAAGAGGAGAAAGTGCGTATCGCCTTAGACCATCTCATTCCGAACGAAATGAACAACCACGGCATCAAACCCGAGCAACTCAAAATCGATGAGTCTGCTGTCGACAAAATCATCGAAGGCTACACTCGCGAATCGGGAGTCCGCCAGTTGGACAAGCAAATCAGCCAGATTATGCGCAAGTTTGCCTACAAGATCGCCACAAAAGAATACGCCGACGAGGACTACCCTATCGTTCTGAAAGACGACAAAGACCTCAAAGACATTCTGGGCGCAGTCAAATACACACGCGACAAATACCAAGGCAACGACTACGCAGGTGTCGTTACAGGTTTGGCGTGGACTTCCGTCGGAGGCGAGATTCTCTTCGTGGAATCCAGTCTCAGCAAGTCGAAAACACCGAAACTGACGTTGACAGGAAACTTAGGCGACGTGATGAAGGAGTCTGCTATCATCGCCTTAGAATACATCCGTTCACACGCCGATTTCTGGGGCATCGACCCTAACATCTTCGAGGAGTACAGCATCCACATCCACGTTCCAGAGGGAGCCGTTCCTAAAGACGGACCATCAGCCGGCGTTACGATGATCACCTCGTTGGTTTCTTCGCTCACCAAACGCAAAGTGAGAAAGAACCTCGCCATGACGGGAGAAATCACCCTTCGAGGCAAAGTCATTCCAGTGGGCGGTATTCGCGAGAAGATTTTGGCAGCCAAACGAGCAGGCATCACCGACCTCATCCTCTGCAAGGAGAATGAGAGAGACATTTTGGAGATTCCAGAAGAGTATCTGAAAGGCTTGACCTTCCACTATGTCGAGGACATCAAGCAAGTAACCGACTTCGCATTGTTGGATGAAAAAGCCGAAAAATAAAGTCTGAAATAACAGAAAGCGATAATTAGCGAAAAATGAAGTTTAAGAGGTGTTAAAGTTGAAAATAACTATCAACAACATTATCGAAAAGTCGAATTTTTTCGCTAAAATTGCAGAGTGAAATTATAGCCATTCAAGGCATAACCAATTTAAACAATATAAGCAATGAAAATCGAGAAAATCCATGCGCGTGAGATCATCGATTCACGCGGAAACCCAACAGTAGAGGTTGACGTAACACTTGAGAACGGACTTGTAGGACGTGCTGCTGTTCCATCAGGAGCATCTACAGGAGAGAACGAAGCACTTGAGTTGCGTGATGGCGACAAGAACCGTTTCGGTGGTAAGGGTGTTTTGAAGGCTGTTGACAACGTAAACAACGTAATCGCTCCAGCTTTGAAAGGCTACAACGTACTCGAGCAACGTGCTATCGACTACAAGATGTTGGAATTGGATGGAACACCAACGAAGAGCAAGTTAGGTGCTAACGCTATCTTAGGCGTTTCATTGGCTGTTGCTCAAGCTGCTGCTAAATCTTTGAATATTCCTTTGTATCGCTACATCGGTGGAGCTAACGCATACACTTTGCCAGTTCCAATGATGAACATCATCAACGGTGGTGCTCACTCTGATGCTCCTATCGCATTCCAAGAGTTTATGATCCGTCCAGTTGGTGCTAAGAGCGAGAAAGAGGCTATCCGTATGGGTGCTGAGGTATTCCACGCTTTGGCTAAGTTGCTCAAGAAGAGAGGTTTGTCTACTGCAGTTGGTGATGAGGGAGGTTTCGCTCCAGCATTGGACGGCATCGAAGACGCTCTCGAAAGCATCGTTCAAGCTATCAAGGACGCTGGTTACAAACCAGGTGACGATGTTAAGATCGCTATGGACTGTGCTGCTTCTGAGTTCGCTACTCTCGAGAACGGTAAGTGGTACTACGACTACAAGCAATTGAAAGACGGTAAGAAGAAAGATCCTAACGGAAAGAAACTTTCTGCTGCTGAGCAAATCAAATTCTTGGAAGAGTTGGTTAGCAAATACCCTATCGACTCTATCGAGGACGGTCTCGACGAGAACGACTGGGAAGACTGGGTTGAACTCACTAAGGCTATCGGTGGCAAATGCCAGTTGGTTGGTGACGACTTGTTCGTAACTAACGTTAAGTTCCTCCAAAAGGGTATCCAAATGGGTGCTGCTAACTCAATCTTGATCAAGGTTAACCAAATCGGTTCTTTGACTGAGACTTTGGACGCTATCGAAATGGCTCACCGTCACGGTTACACTACAGTTACTTCTCACCGTTCTGGTGAAACTGAGGACACCACTATCGCTGACATCGCCGTAGCTACTAACTCAGGCCAAATCAAGACTGGTTCTATGAGCCGTACCGATCGTATGGCTAAGTACAACCAATTGATCCGTATCGAGGAGGAATTGGGTGCTACTGCTAAATACGGTTACACTAAGTTGAAATAATTCTCATTAGAGATTGTTCAGTAATTTTAAGGGTTGGGCTTCTGCTCAACCCTTATTATTTTGTTGTTACTAAACCGTGAGGAAAATTCTCCGACAATAAGACTATCGCGTTTTTGCAAACTACAACAGTCGCACAACCCTACTTCAAAGCAAATCTTGCCACAACAGGGTTATGGTCGCTATTCTGAAAGGCCAAGTCAATGCCTTCACACTCTACACACGCCACATTAGGGGATGTAATGAAGAAATCCAACAACGTCACTTTCGTTTTACCTTTCTCATACGGAATATTCGCCCTTCTATTCGTCGGCACTGAATTGTCGTAAACGAAACTCCACTCGGTTGGGAAAAGCGTGTCGGGTATCGTAATAAACTCGTCAAAATCAAAGAGTTCTCCCTCAAACGATGGTTTCAAACCTACTGGACATTGATTGAAATCGCCACCTGCTATCACATAGTTTCCCTTCTGATACTCTCCTACCATATAATCTTTCAGCATACTCAACTCTGGGATTCTCAGTTTTCCGTTTCTGTCGAAGGCTGAATTATGAGTGTTTATCAGCACCAACTCCTTACCATTGTTCGTTGGATAGCGAGTCTCTAAGAAGCAACGATCCAACATAAAAATTCGCAATGGCCATGAGAAATTGAACGGATAGGCATGCCTCGTAGTCTCTGTCGATTCATACTTTCCTAACGTTACCACTCCAGCCTCAACACCTCCCATCGGCTCACGAATTGGCATCGGCACATACGCCACCTGATAGTTCATTGCAAACGCAGCATATTGATCAGGGAAGGCATTCTGATAATATTGATATTCGTCAATATGGTAGGTTCGTTTGGCTCGCAAATCCACTTCTTGTAGAAGATTGAAATCGGCGTGGATTGTGCCTATCAACGTGGCTATTTTCGCCAGATTATCCTCTACTTTCTCCTTTGTTGGACGAACCTGAACACCACCATCGTAGAAAAAATCCATCTCTCGATTTAATCCAGCATAACCAGTATTCCAAGTGAAGACTGAGAACGTATCTGGCACTGTCTGATGAGACTTTCCTTTTGAGATTTGTTCACACGACTTCGGTCTATAATCCTCGACCGTACAGAAGACGAGGAATATCACGACAACCAGAACAACGAGCAACACCGCTCCTCCTATAATGTAAAATATATTTTTCATGGCATTTTCATTTAATGTGTTTTTCTTCCTTATTGTCGACTTCACAAAAGAAAAGAAAGCGTGGCTTACAATAAAACCACGCTTTCCAAATATATGAAAATATATTTTACTTCCTCAACAATTAGTCTTTTTTCTCTTCACGTTGTGGACGTTGCAAAAGAGCCTTGTGTGAGAGTTTGAACTTACCAGTCTTAGCGTCGATGTCAAGCAACTTAACCTGAATCATATCGCCTTCCTTCATACCGGTATCTTCCATCTTCTCGATTCTTCTCCATTCGATTTCAGAGATGTGGAGCAATCCTTCCTTACCTGGCATGAACTCAACGAACGCACCGTAAGGCATGATTGACTTCACCTTAGCATCGTAAACCTCACCTACCTCAGGAACAGCAACAATACCCTTGATACGAGAAACGGCAGCATCCAAAGAAGTCTTGTTAGTAGCAGCAACCTCTACATGACCCTTACCATCAGCCTCCTCGATAGTTACTGTAGCACCAGATTTCTCTTGAATATCTTGAATGATCTTTCCGCCAGGACCGATGATTGCACCGATCATATCCTTTGGAACATCAAATGTTACGATACGTGGTGCGTGTGGCTTCAAGTCCTCACGAGGCTCAGCGATAGTCTCAGTAATCTTGTTCAAGATGTGAAGACGACCTTCCTTAGCCTGGTTCAAAGCCTTTTCAAGGATCTCGTATGACAAACCGTCAACCTTGATATCCATCTGAGTAGCAGTGATACCATCTTTCGTTCCTGTTACCTTGAAGTCCATATCACCCAAGTGATCCTCATCACCCAAGATATCAGAAAGAACTGAATATTTAACGTTACCCTTATCGGTAATCAATCCCATTGCGATACCAGAAACTGGCTTCTTGATCTTAACACCAGCATCCATCAAAGCCAAAGTTCCAGCACATACAGTTGCCATTGAAGAAGAACCGTTAGACTCCATAATGTCTGATACGACACGTACACAGTATGGATAATCTGCAGGTATCATTCTCTTCAACGCACGCCATGCCAAGTGTCCGTGTCCGATTTCACGACGACCAACACCTCTTTGTGCCTTTGCCTCTCCTGTTGAGAAAGGAGGGAAATTATAGTGAAGCAAGAAACGCTCCTTTGTATGAGTCAACACGTCGTCAACCAATTTTTCGTCGTTCTTTGTTCCCAAAGTACAAGTTGTGAGAGATTGAGTTTCACCACGAGTAAAGATTGCTGAACCGTGAGGGCCAGGCAAGTAACCAACCTCACACCAGATAGGACGAATCTCAGTAGTAGTACGACCATCCAAACGCTTACCCTCATCCAAGATTGAGCGGCGCATAGCCTCTTTCTCTACAGCGTGGTAGTAACGCTCGATCATTCCAGCCTTAGCCTCCAACTCCTCATCAGAAAGGTTCAAAGAAGCGATGTACTCGTCCTTCACACCTTGGAACTTGTTCTCGCGGTCGTGCTTATCAGTGTTAGCAGAAGTTGCCAAAGCGTATGCCTTGTCGTAGCATTTAGCCCAAACATCCTTCTCCAACTCCTCGTCGTTCTCTTCGTGGCAGTATTCACGTTTTACCTCAGTGCCAACCTCTTTCATCAACTCTTTCTGAATCAAGCACATTGGTTTGATAGCCTCGTGAGCAGCCTTGAGGGCGTTGAGCAAATCTTGCTCTGAAACCTCGTCCATCTCACCTTCAACCATCATAATGTTCTCGTAGGTTGCTCCAACCATCAAGTCCATATCAGCCTTCTCCAACTGCTCGAAAGTAGGGTCGATAACGAACTCGCCATTGATACGAGCCACGCGAACCTCAGAGATAGGGCCATTGAAAGGTATATCTGATACAGCCAAAGCTGCAGAAGCTGCCAATCCAGCCAACGCATCTGGTTGATCCACTCCATCAGCAGAAATCATGATGACATTCACAAATGTCTCTGCGTGGAAATTATCTGGGAACAACGGACGCAATGCGCGGTCAATCAAACGTGCAGTTAGAATTTCATAATCAGATGCCTTTCCCTCTCTCTTAGTAAATCCACCAGGGAAACGTCCAAATGCACCATACTTCTCTTTATACTCTACAGTCAATGGCATGAAATCCGTGCCAGGAACAGCATCTTTTGCGCAACATACAGTTGCCAACAACATAGTATTGCCCATACGAACAACTACCGCACCGTCGGCTTGTTTTGCCAATTTTCCGGTCTCGATAGAAATGGTTCTTCCATCTGGCAATGCAACCGTCTTTGTAATTACATTCATCTTTTTTCTTTTTTCGTCTAAAAATTCATCTTATAAATCACGCAAATATAATGATAAAAAAACATTTAACAATCTTTTACATTCACTTTTGCTCTGCTAAAATATCATTAAAATATTTTTTCATCTTGCTCCACTCATAATATGGGGCATTTTCACTCTCTATCGGCATCGTTACATCTCGCTCATTCAACATCACCCTCACCAAAATATCCGCACTCTTCTTCGACCGATAGAAGATCATCTGCACATTGCCTGCCATTGGAATGATTTTATAATCGTTCCAAACATAGCGCAACGTGTCTAAATTCGTCACTTTGGCATCACAGCCACTTAGTCCCATCAAGGTGGTCAACGGCAGCAAGGCAGTGTCGTGTCCAAACCGCAAATTGGCTTGCACATCGCCTTTCTGAATAGCCACATCAGCCTCTTCAATGATTTTCTTCAATAAGTCCACCTCAAAGAATCGACTCTCATTCTTCGTCATCGTGCAAGGGCCATACGCACCATACCACCACGCATTCTGAACCACCCAGTTTCCATCCAACTCTTCTGGCAACCACACATCATCGAAGTTAATGTCCGTCGGATAACTCGCCAAACTGCTTTTCAAGGTGTAGAAATCACGCATAAAGGCAATGGTGTCAATGTTCTTGGCAACATACGCGCTGTCTTTGAACAACTGTTTCACCATTCGGGTCGGGTGAATGTATTTTGCATGTAAAGCACCAAACGTTGCCTGCCACGTCGAGTCTTTCTGTCGACGGTCAATATCTCTACCTGCATTCTTCGGAGAAGACAAATAGTACATCAACCGTTTGCTCGCCTCATTATGAATCGTAACTTCTGGATTTTCTTCTTTGATTTGCTGACAGAAAGCATCCATACTCAAAATACATCGTGTGGAAGTGGATGATTTAACGTCAAGCACAGAACCCTTGGCAAAGACTTCGGGATAATTCTTCATCATATTATGAGCGATCGCCTTATGCTGAGCCACACCCAACGGAGTCAAATCACCTGCTCTGTCATGATACTCAAAGTACATCTTTTTGAAGCGATCTGCCACCAACATTCCTTGCGCCGTCAACGCCTTTGCAGAGTCTGCTTTCTGAAAGAGTTTGTACATCTTCTCATAGTCGGAAGATGAATAATGGAAACGCGAACCATGTCGTCCATAATGGCTGATATAGAACGGTTTATACCCTTTTGGAGGCTTCGCATATTCCACTTTTGGACTTTCATAAGGCATGTAATTACTCAACGTATAATCTAAATTGTTTAGATTATCGTCAGACGCTTGAGCAAAAACAGATATAAAAAACAGGGAAGCAATACCAATCAAACTCCCTAACAAACTATTATTTTTCATAAGTCTAAATTTACAAATTAAAATCGAGTTCTTCGTAAAATTCCGTCAGAAAATCTTTCATAAAAAGTGTACGCTTCTCTGCAAGTTCTTTCGCGGTTTGCGTGTACATCAAACTCTTCAGTAATAAGAGTTTATCATAGAAATGAGCCAATGTCGAAGCTTTATCAATTTGAGAGAACGCCCCTCGTTGCACCTTTTCTAAATCTTCTTCATCATAAAAATTTCGTCCTCGACTGGCACCATATTCTATCGTTCTGATAATTCCCATTGCGCCAATCGCATCCAAACGGTCGGCATCACAGACGATTTGAGCATTGAGGGACGACAGAGTTCGACTTTTCTCACACGAAAATGAAATGGTCTGAATAATGTCAGAAATTTCCGCAATTTCTTCTTTTGAATAATCAAGATTATGCAGGAGCGTAGCAATCTTTTTCAGTTGTAAATCCTTATCACTGAACAATTTATGATCTATGCAATCGTGCAAATAGGCAGCCGTTACGACAATCTTCTCGTTTCCTTTTTCGTTTCCTAAAATCTTACGAGCATTGTTCACCACTCTTTGGGCATGCTGCACGCCATGTCCGGAATGGTCAGCACCCAACTCTTGATTTACAAATCGTGAAAGTTCGCTAATTGTCTTTTCTTCCATATTCTCCCCTTTTTCAATAAAAAAGCCCCGAAAGCAACCAGGCTTCCAGGGCTTCTCTTATCATCATTCTTGATTATTTCACATAACGAAGGATGGTTTGCTCACGGTCTGGACCAACAGAGACAATCTTAATAGGAACACCTAAGTAATCCTCTAAGTAATCCAAATAAGCGTTGAACTCCTCTGGGAATTCATCTTCGCTCTTCATCTTGCTCATCTTCGTCTTCCAACCTGTAAACTCTTGATATACAGGCTCGATTTGACCTTCCTTGATGTCGAATGGGAACTCGTCAGTCTCTTCTCCGTCAACCTTGTAAGCGACACATGCCTTGATGGTATCGAAGTCGTCCAAAACATCGCTCTTCATCATGATCAATTTTGTTACACCATTAATCATTACAGCGTATTTTAAGGCAACTAAATCAATCCAACCACAACGACGCTCACGACCAGTAACAGCACCATATTCGTGACCTAAGTCGCGGATGGTCTTTCCAGTCTCATCAAACAACTCTGTTGGGAATGGACCAGAACCGACACGTGTGCAGTATGCTTTGAAGATACCGTAAACATCACCGATTCTACGAGGAGCGACACCCAAACCAGTGCAAGCACCTGCGCAGATAGTGTTTGAAGAGGTTACGAATGGATATGAACCAAAGTCAACATCCAACATCGTACCCTGCGCACCTTCAGCCAAGATGGTCTTGTCATCGTCCAAAAGTCCGTTCAAGACATACTCGCTATCGATGAATTGATATTGTTTCAATTTCTCGACACCTGCGAACCACTCTTTTTCGATAGGTTCCAAGTCGTATTGATAATCGTAATGGCTCAAGATCTCTTTGTGGCGAGCGATTGCTTTTGCATATTTCTCTTCGAATCCGCAGAGCAAATCGCCGACACGCAAACCGTTACGGCTCACCTTATCAGTGTATGTAGGGCCAATACCTTTACCTGTAGTTCCAATCTTACCAGCACCCTTAGCAGACTCGTAGGCTGCGTCCAAAATGCGGTGAGTAGGCAAAATCAAGTGAGCCTTCTTTGAGATGAACAAACGCTTTGTCAAGTCGTGGCCTGTTTTCTCCAGCTCCTCAACCTCTTTCTTGAAGAGAGCAGGATCGAGAACGACACCGTTACCGATCACATTGATTTTACCTCCTTGGAAAATTCCAGAAGGGATTGAGCGAAGAACATATTTCTGTCCTTCAAACTCCAAAGTATGACCTGCGTTTGGTCCACCTTGGAAACGAGTTACAACATCGTAATTCGGAGTAAGGACATCAACGACCTTACCTTTACCCTCATCACCCCATTGCAATCCTAATAATACATCTACACTTGCCATATATTATTCTTTATTTGAAATAGGATACTACTCAAATGCGCCCATACGAAGCATGCTTACTTCCTTCTCGGTCAAGAAACGCCATTGACCACGTTTCAAGTTCTTCTTTGTCAAACCTGCGAAGTAAACACGATCCAAACGAATCACACGGTAACCGAAATGCTCGAAGATACGACGAACGATACGGTTTCTTCCAGAGTGGATCTCGATTCCGACCTTGCGGTTGTCCTCTGGGTCGTTAAACTGCAAATCGTCTGCCTTGATCTCGCCATCTTCCAACTCGATACCTGCAAGCATTTGGTCTAAATGCTCTTGTTCCAAAGGCTTATCCAATGTTACTTGGTAAATCTTCTTCTTGTTGTACTTAGGGTGAGTCAACTTAGCAGAAAGGTCGCCGTCGTTGGTGAGCAACAAAACACCAGTTGTGTTTCTGTCCAAACGACCTACTGGGTAGATACGCTCGCGACATGCGTTTTTCACCAAGTCCATAACGGTTGTCTTTGCGTATGGATCATCGCTTGTGGTTACGCAATCTTTTGGTTTGTTGAGCAAGAGATAGATTCTCTTGTCTGGGGAGACCAACTGGTCATGGATCATCACCTTGTCGCCTCTCAAGATCTTAGCACCCAACTCAGAAACGACTTGTCCGTTTACTGAGATAACGCCTGTCTGAATCAATTCGTCAGCCTCACGACGAGAGCAAATTCCAGCGTTAGCCAAGAACTTGTTCAAACGAATCTCCTCGTTTGGATCTTCAACGATTGACTTGTACTCGATTGGACGAGTCAAATTGCGGTTTTGACCACCCTTGTTTCCGTTTGGACGGCCACCTTGAGGTTTGTTGTTGCCACGGAAATTATTGTTAGAACGATTGCCACCGTTGTTGTTATTATTGTTGTAGCCACCACGGTTACCGCCATTATTATTGTTGTAGCCACCGCGATTGCCACCGTTGTTGCTATAACCGCCACGGTTGCCACCATTGTTGCTGTAGCCACCGTTGTTGTAACCACCGCGATTGCCACCATTGTTGTAGCCACCGCCACGGTTGTTTCCGTAATTGTTGCCACCGTTGTTGTAGCCACCACGATTGTATGATTGTGGTTTCTCAGAAGACTCTGATTTGTTGCCGTCTTCGTCGAAATTCACTTCGAACTTGTAAGCATTGTTGAAATTGCCACCAAAGTTTCTGTTGTTACCGTAACCACCATCGTTACCACCGTTATTGTAGTTGTTGTAACCACGATTTCCGCCATTGTAGCCACCGCGATTGTTGCTATAACCGCCACGATTGCCACCATTGTTATAACCACCACCATTGTAGTTGTTACGAGGACGATATCCTCCACGGCTTGAGTACTCACTCTCCTGTGGAGTGTAACTTGTTGCTTCACCTACACGCTTGCGAGGGCGACGAGGAGCATCTCCATCACCACCTCTCAACTTATTATCTGAAGTGAAATTTGGGTTGTAACTTTTTCTACCAGATTGTGAATCTGAATTCTCCTTTGCATTGTAGTTCCTCACGGAATCATCCTGCCAATCTTCGTCAAAAGGTTTCATACTGTCAAAACAAATTAGTTTATAATCTACTTATTTTATATTTCTGAGAACGAGCAGGCTTCTTCAGCCGACTCGCTCTTATTCTATATCTTGTTAAGCCTTATCGTTAGATGCCGCATTCAAGTTCTTAATCTGCGCAAGCAAATTGTCGCGTACACCTTTCAATTTAACTATCTTATTCTCATAATCTTTCACCAACGAATCTGCTTTCTTTGATGATGCAAAGAAACTGATATTGTTCTCGTAAGTGGCGATTTCAGAATTGAGAGCATCGTACTTTTTCATCAATTTTCTTCTCTCGTCAGACAATACTCTCTGTTGCTCTTTTGGAGAAAGTGATTTCGCACTCTCCTTAACAGCCTCTACACGGCGAGAAGCCTTGTCCAAGTTCAATTTGTCAAATTGCTTGTCGATAGCCTCCTTATATTTCTTGTGGATTTTATCTTTCTCCTTGAAAGGCACGTGTCCAACCGCATTCCATTCAGCGATAAGTGCCTTCAAGTCAGCGTATGATTGTTCTGAGCCGTCGCACACATCCAAAGCCTTGATCTTCTCGATAATCTCCTTCTTCTTGTTGAGATTCTCTTCTTGCTCCTTGCGTGCGCCACTCAACTCTTCGTTCTTACGATTGAAGAAGGTGTCGCAAGCCTCTACGAAGCGTTTCCAAACAAGTTCAGACTGTTTCTTAGGCACTGCGCCGATAGTCTTCCACTCTTTTTGCAACTGAACCAACTCGTCAGAAGTCTTCTTCCAGTCGGTGCTGTCTTTCAAAGCCTCAGCCTTCTCGCAAAGAGCGATCTTCTTGTTCAAATTGACAACCAACTGCTCTTTCGTATTCTTAAAGAAAACGTTTTTAGCCTTGAAGAAATTGTCGCAAGAGGTACGGAAACGTTCGAAAATCGTCGTATTGTCCTTTTTAGGAGCAAATCCGATTTGCTTCCACTCTTCTTGCAATTTCAAAATCTTCTCGGTTTGCTCTTGCCACTCCTTGTAGGTAGTGAAAGTCGTCAAATCGATAGACTCCAACTGCTCGCACAAAGCGGTTTTCTTCTTGAGGTTCTCCACCTCAGAAGCGCGAAGTTGGTCGAAATAGTCGTGATGTTTCTTATTGACAATTGTAGAAGCATCTTTGAAACGAGTCCAAATCTCTTCACGTTTCTCACGAGCCACTGGTCCGATTTCTCTCCACTCGTCGTGAAGGTCTTGCAATTTGCGGAAAGCAGCGACAACATCTTTGAGTTCTGCCAATTTCTCGGCTTGCTCGCAGAGAGCCAACTTCGACTCCAAGTTCTTGCGGAAATCGTAATCACGCAACTCGTTGTTTATCTTTACGTTATCGTAGAAATTCTCGTTGTATAATTGGTAAGTCTTGAAGATGCTGTTCACTTCAGAAGCAGGTACCAATCCAACCTCTTTCCACTCTTGTTGTAATTTCTTGAAATCCTGAATCTTAGCAGAAGGATCTTCAGAATCGATGATAGTCTTCATTGCTTCCAAGATTCTCTTCTTCTCAGCGAGGTTTTGTTGTTTCTCCGTCTCGCTTCTCTGAGCCTCAGCGGTGCGTTTCTCTTTGAAACGGTTCATCAACTCACGAATTTCCTCCTCCAAAGGGTTAGGAGCAACTGCAAAGTCTTCTCTCTTTCCGCCTTCCTCTAAGAATTTCTTCAAAGCCTCGTCGGTCCTTGCCTTATAGCTTCTGTAGAAAGCGTGCTTGATAGCGTCCATACGACCCTTGATGGATGCGTACGAATCAGGAACGTTCTTCATCAGTTCCTTCGCAGCTTCAACCAACTGACCTTCTGTGTATTCACTGTAATTAATGGTTGGCTCTTCGTTCTCTTCTTGAGATGCCTCAGAGGTCGGCAAAACTTCACCGTTCTGTTCTTCCTTTGTGCTATCCAAAGCAGGCGATTGAACACTTTCGTTTTCACTAACCTCTCTCAAATCTTGAGGGTTCAACTGTTCTTGCATACTTGTTTTTTATCAAAACGACATTTATATTTCCACTTCACTGCTTCTATATGTCATACCCGACATACATACAGCAACAAGGCAAATTTAGTGAAAATCATTTACAAACAAGTTTTATTTAACAACTTTTTGCAAGAATTTATTTTTTGTTGTCGCTTTTTCATCTTTCCTTCTTCATTATTTTCACCATTTCTATGCCTAATTCACAAAGGAAGTAGGCCAAATAATCTTACCTTTGCCACGTTATAAACTTAGTATTTATCATCATTTCATTTAAATAAATATGGAAATTGCACTCTATATTATAAGTGGCATTTGTGTGTTAGTGGGTCTCGCAGGATGTATCGTTCCTGTTTTGCCAGGCATTCCAGTTTCATTTATTGGTTTAGTTTTGCTTCATCTCACCGACAGAGTGGAGTTCACCTATCCAGAATTAGGTCTGTTTTTGGTGCTAACCATCATTACGCAGATAGCAGATTATTATTTCCCGATCTTGTTCACCAAGAAATTAGGTGGCACGAAATGGGGCGTACGAGGTAGCACTATCGGACTGATTGTCGGTTTGTTTGGCGGTCCTATCGGCATCATCCTCGGACCGATGATTGGAGCATTTGTTGGAGAGCTACTTTTCAATAAAGATGCAAAGTTGGCATTTAGATCAGGCATCGGTTCGTTCATCGGATTTATCTGCAACACAGGACTTTCACTTATCGTGGCAGTCTATTTTATATGGAAGTGGGTGGCAGAGATGTTTTTCAGATAGCAAAAAAAAACGCAATGCAAAAAATCTCGCATTGCGTTTTCTTCCATTCTACTATAATAAAATTCTGGCAGATCTTAACTGACAGATCTCATTTGGTAGATTTCATAGTCTATATTAATGTGGCTCTTAGTCAATCACTTTTACAGAAATAATTTTGACATCCGTTTTTGGACGGTCGCCAGGGGCAGTTTCTACGGCTGCGATTTTGTCAACAACCTCTAACCCTTCGATTACCTCACCAAAGACGGTGTAGTCGTTGTCCAAAAATGGCGTACCACCGATGGTTTTATAGTCTGCCTTCACATTCTCAGGCATTTTGAACTCATCAGCACGGCTCTCGAACTCCTTTTCCATCTGCGCTACGATTTCAGTCTGCAATTTTTGCAAACCTTCAGCGTCGCGAGCCATACGAAGTTTTTTCACCTCGTCGTTGCGTTCACGAACGATTTCATAGAAGCGAGCCTCTTTAGCCTTGCCCAACATACCCATCTCGATAGATTGGAGTTCAGCATCTTTCATCACTTTTCCTTGAACAATATAGAATTGGCATCCTGAAGAAGCCTTCTTTGGATTCACTTGGTCACCTTGACGAGCGGCAGCCAACGCACCTTTCTTGTGGTAATACTTAGGGTAAACGAACTCGGCAGGGATGGTGTAGCCAACGTCGCCAGCACCCAACATTTTGCCTTGCTTAGCACCCTTTGATTCAGGATCACCACCTTGAATCATGAAATCCTTGATTACACGATGGAACAACAAATCGCTGTAGAAACCCTGCTCAACCAGTTTCAAGAAATTAGCCTGGTGTTGAGGTGTCTCACCATACAACTTGATTTTCATCGTGCCGAGACTTGTATTCATCTCAACAACCACGTCTTTAGGAGTCTTTGCTCCCTCTGCACAACATGCCATACACGTCAAAATTGATAAAATAACACTTATAAGTTTTTTTCTCATCTTCATACCATATATAAAAGGGACAATACTCCACCCTCATTTTGAGACCGTAAAATTACAAGAAGTTTTCCACAATCACTAAAAAAAAGCCACAATGTTTTTTTTTAAGATTTTTTCTCTTAACTTTGCACCGCCATTTGCATAGGTTACCAACAAATTAATGTGTAAATTAAAAACTTATAAAAAATGAATAAGGAAATTCAACCAGAGAATTACCGTCCAGTTGTTTTCAAAGACTTGTCTAACGGTGACACATTTATTTCACGTTCAACAGTAGCTACAAAAGATACTATTGAAATCGATGGTGAGACTTTACCACTCGTAAAGCTTGAAATCTCTTCATCTTCACACCCTTTCTTCACAGGAAAGTCAAAGATGATCGATACTGCAGGTCGTGTGGACAAGTTCATGAGCCGTTACGGAAACAGAAAGAAATAATTCACATTCGTGTTTCTTTCCAAAATTCCGCTGAAAACCGTTTCAGGTATGTCGCGTGAACTGAGGAAGGGAGTCTTTTCTGGAAAGACATACAAGGATGTCTACTTTACGGTAGACGTCCTTTTTTTTAACCATTAATTCATAGAATGATGAAGGTTGCGATTTTCGGGAACAAACGTAGAATCGAAGTTGCGGAATATACGCGCGAAGTAGTCGATTTATTATTAGATCGTGGTGCAGAAATTCTTTTAGAGCCAGCATTTTGCCGTTTCTTGGTGGAAAAAGGTGTTGACCTCTCGTTTAAGCACACCGTCATAGAAGGTAGTGATTTCGAGGCTGACTTAGCAATCAGCATCGGTGGAGATGGCACATTCATCCGCACCGCTGCCAAAATTGGTCGCAAAGACACCCCTATCATGGGCATCAACGCAGGTCGCTTAGGCTTCTTAGCCGACGTGCCAGGCAATGACATTGAAAACTGCCTCACCAACGTTTTGGAAGGTCGATGCAGAACTGAAGAGCATGCGTGGCTTCGACTCTTCACGGAAGAACGCGACTATACCGATTTCAACTACGCAATGAACGAAATTGCCATTTTGAAACGTGACTGCTCATCCATGATCACCATTCACGCTTGGGCAAACGGCACATTCATCAATTCTTACCAAGCAGACGGCTTGCTGATTGCCACGGCGACTGGATCTACAGCCTACTCAATGAGTGTCGGCGGCCCCATCCTCGTGCCTCAAGCCTCTAATTTCATCATCACCCCTGTCGCACCTCACAGTCTGAACGTGCGACCAATCATCATTCCAGACGATTGGGAAATTGACCTTCGTGTGGAAAGTAGAAATAAACAATACCTCATCGCCCTCGACGGACGGAACAACGTATTCAACGAGCAGATACCGCTCAAAATCAAAAAAGCAAATTTCACCACAAAGATTCTCAGACAGCAAGATCATGATTTCTTCAATAACCTTAGAGAAAAACTGATGTGGGGAACCGGAACTAGAAAATAACTAAGAACCTATAAATTAACCTAAATCCTAAAAAAGTGAAGCGTTTCCTTCTTTTGCCTATTTTGGCTTTCTTCACCATCGCTACAATGGCGCAAGTAAATCTTCAGTTGCACTACGACTTCGGTCGTTTGCTTTACCCCGACGCAGAATCAACTCGTCCGTATGTAACCTCTACAGTAGAGTTTTTCAAGGCCGACAAACTTGGAAACAACTACTTCTTTGTAGATATGGACTACTACTCAGACGGAATGGGTGCTGCCTATTGGGAAGTTTACCGTGAGTTTAACTTTGCGAAAATCGGTGAAACCAACCACACCTTTGCAGGCCACATCGAGTATGATGGCGGATTGGGCATCAACAAGTACACAAACAATGCATCTCGCTATCAGCACAGTTTGTTGGTCGGTCCGGCTTGGAGTTGGAACAGCAACGACTACACGAAAACTGTTTCGGTAGAGTTGATGTACAAACAATACTTCAAGCAAGGCAGTTTGGAGGCACATCCAAGTTTCCAACTCACTGGCGTATGGAGTCTTTCGTTTGCAAAAGACCTCTGCACATTCGCAGGATACTTTGATATCTGCTACTGTTATATTCCAAAGTTCAAAGACAACGGAGAGCAGAAGAAAGGTATCAATTTCTCATCTGAGCCTCAATTCTGGTTCAATATCATCGGACGAAACAGACCTGACAAAAAGTTCAGTGTCGGTACGGAGTTGGAGTATTCAGTCAATATGATTTGGCCATCTGAGGGTTGCGACCAAGCCTTCTTCTTCAACCCAACATTGGCAGTGAAGTATATCTTCTAAAATCGTAAAACAAGATAACCAATAACGACGATTATGTTAGAGAAACTATTTGGCTTTGATGCCCGTACAATGACGGTAAGGAAGGAGATTATCGCTGGAATTACCACTTTTTTGACGATGGCATACATTCTGGCAGTCAATCCAGACATACTTTCGACCACAGGGATGGACAAAAACGCTGTCTTCTCGACGACTGCCATTTCTGCCGTTGTTGCCACCCTCGTGATGGCGTTCTATGCGAAATTACCGTTCGCCTTGGCTCCTGCTATGGGCTTGAACGCATTCTTTGCCTTCACCATATGTCTCGCAATGGGTCATACTTGGCAATTTGCGTTGGCAGCCATCTTCATTGAAGGTGTCATCTTCATCATCCTCACTATCACAGGGTTAAGAAACCTGATTGTCGAAGCCTTGCCACGAACCTTTCGCTCGGCAATCGCCCCTGGTATCGGATTGTTCATCGCTTTCATCGGATTGAAAAATGCAGGAATCGTTACGAGCAGTCAGGCTACTTTCGTAACCTTAGGAGACCTGCACACCCCTTCCGTTTTATTAGCCGTTTTCGGAATTCTTTTCACTTCCGTATTGGTGATTTTGAAGGTGAAAGGTGCTTTGCTCATCGGAATCATCGTAACCACGATTCTCGGTATTCCTTTGAATGTAACACAATTCGGAGGAATTTTCGACACACCGCCATCTATCGAACCAATTTTCTGCAAAATGGATTGGAGCGAACTTCTCTCTTTCGACATGCTGATTTGCGTGTTCACCTTCCTTTTCGTAGATATGTTCGATACGATCGGAACACTCGTGGGAGTAAGCAATCAAGCTGGTTTGATTGACAAAGATGGCAATCCACTTCGCATGAACAAAGCCTTCATGGCAGACGCTATCGGTACGACTGCAGGTGCTATTTTAGGAACATCCACTGTTTCGACCTACGTTGAAAGTGCAGCGGGTGTGAACGATGGCGGACGAAGCGGACTCACAGCCTTTGTGGTAGCCATCTGCTTTATCTTGTCGCTTTTCTTTGCGCCATTCTTCCTTTCCATTCCATCACAAGCGACCGCTGCAGCCCTCGTTTTGGTGGGAGTTATGATGATCACCGATATAACAAAAATCGATTTCAAAGACTATGTCAAGTCGATACCTTGTTTCGTCGCCATCATCATGATGCCTTTGGCTTACAGTATTTCAGACGGAATCCTTTTAGGAGTCATCACCTACGTCTTATTGCACTGTTTCACAGGCAAATGGAGAGAATTGAACGTTGGCACAATCGTCATTGGCGTACTCTTCATCTTGAGATACGCATTATTGTAAAATTTTTCTTTAATAAAAAAGGATCACAATGGATAAGAAATCACTACGAATTGTTTACATGGGTACTCCCGAGTTTGCGGTAGAACCTCTGAAGAGATTAGTTGAAAACGGCTACAATGTCGTAGGATGTATTACGATGCCAGACAAAGAAGCAGGGCGAGGGCATAAAATCCAGTCTTCCCCCGTGAAGGATTTTGCCGTGGCTCATAACATTCCATTGTTGCAACCTGAGAAATTAAAGAATGAGGAATTTCTCGAATCACTCAAGGCTTGGCAAGCAGATTTACAGATTGTAGTTGCCTTCCGTATGTTGCCGAAAGTGGTTTGGGACATGCCTAGATATGGCACATTCAACCTACACGCAGCCCTTCTTCCTCAATATCGCGGTGCTGCTCCGCTCAACTGGGCAGTCATCAACGGGGAGAAGGAGACTGGTGTAACCACCTTCTTTTTAACGGAAGAAATCGATACTGGAAAGATTGCACTTCAAGAGAAAATCACGATTGAAGATAGCGACAATGTCGGCACAGTACACGACAAACTGATGTTGATCGGCGCTGATTTGGTATTGAAAACCGTTGACCTTCTTATCGAAGGCAAATTAGAGACGAAGGAGCAGAAAGAGTTCTATACCAATGAAGCAGAACTCAAACCTGCCCCAAAAATCTTCAAAGAGACTTGCAAATTAGATTGGAGCAAAACTCCTATCGAGATACACAACCTTGTCAGAGGATTGTCGCCCTACCCTGCCGCATGGAGCATTCTAACCGATGGTAATGGCACAGAATACAATGTCAAAATCTTTGACACTCAAGCGATTAACGAAGCACACACTTTGCCATTCGGAACCATCCGAGCAGACAAGAAAACACTCGACGTAGCCGTTGAATCTGGATTCATCCGCATTCTTTCCTTACAGATGCCAGGCAAGAAGAGAATCACCGCAGAAGAGTTTTTAAGAGGATTTAAGAACATCGAACAGTTTAAATTTTCTTAAAATTTAGATTTTTTCGTAGAACATAGTTTTGCGACTACGAGAAAAAAGTTACATTTGTCGTTGTCTTAAAGCACGAAGCGATAAGATACTGAACATTGAAAAAACAATAGTATTAACTAAAACACATTTGCCTATCGAAACATTCCTACTTAATTAAAAATTAAGAAATATGGAATTACAAAATAGAACCGATGAGGAATTGGTACAGTTGTACGCAATGAATGACAATTCTGCGTTCGACGAGTTACTCAGAAGGTACAAAAGCAAAGTTTTTAGTTATATCTATGCCTCTACCAAAGATTCTGATATAGCAAACGATATCTTCCAAGATACGTTTGTTAAAGCAATCACCACAATCAAACAAGGCGGATATACAGAGAAGGGCAAATTCGGTCCGTGGATCCTTAGAATTGCCCATAATCTTGTCATTGACTCTTTTCGCAAGATCAAGAACGACAACACCGTGTCGAACGACGATTACGAAGTTGACTTGCTCAACGACATCAAGTTGTGCGACGACGGATTGGAAGAGTATTGGCAGAAAGAGAATATGATCAACGATGTGATTGATTTGATAGACCAATTACCTGAGAATCAGCAGACTATCGTCAAGATGAGATTCTTCAAAGAGATGAGTTTCAAGGACATTGCGGCTGCTGAGAACATCAGTATCAACACGGCACTCGGAAGAATCCGTTACGCACTGATCAACCTCAAGAAATTGGCTGCTGAGAATAAGGTGGGCGTGGACTATTAATCGTCCACCTTCGCCTCTACTTCAAAGGTCATCTCCTTGCCCGATATGGGGTGATGGAACGTGATTTTCTGAGCCACTAAACAGAGTCGCTCGGCAGGCTTTCCGTAGAGTCGATCACCCACAATCGGGGCATTCAAGCCCTCGGGATGAGCAGCGTGCAAACGAAGTTGGTGAGTTCGCCCCGTCTGCGGATAAAACCAGATTTTTGTCTTGCCGTTGGCGATTTCAATCACCTCATACTTCGTCAAAGCCGACTTGCCATTTTCATAGTCTACTTTCTGGCAAGGACGATTGTCCCAATCGGGAGCGAGAGGAAGATTGATTTCACCTGAATTTTGTTTCACAACTCCCTCTAAAACAGCGAAATATCGCTTTTTCACCTCTCTATTGGCAAACTGTTGTTGCAGATTAGCATATACATCTTCGTTTTTAGCCACCAACAAAATACCCGACGTTGCCATGTCTAAACGATGAGCAACCTTTATCGTGTTCGATGGATATTGTTCCTGCAATATCTCCTCGGCCGACCTACCTCCAACCAAACCAGGAGCAGAAAGCATACCTGATTTCTTGTTTACCACAAGCAGAGAAGCATCTTCATAGAGTATGTCAATTTTCTCGTCGACAGACTGCGTTGCAAGCGGATTGGGTTCTACATTCAAACCTTGCAACATAAAGTCGAGAATGGGCTTGCATTTGGCGATGCAGGCAGGATAGAACTGACCTTGCACACGAACGATATCTTTGGGAGATTTTCCCATCCAGAACTCAGCCATACAAAGGGGCTGTAAATCGTTCAGATAGGCGTATTGCAGCAATTTTGGGGCGCAACACTCGCCTGCTCCACTGGGAGGTAGTTTGGATGCGAAAAGGTCGTTCAGACTGCATTTTTCTTTGCGAGCATTGTAAATCGCAAACTGATTGAACAAGAGGATTTGAAGATTTTTGGACATTCTGCGCCGTTTTTCCTTCAACTCTGCAATTTGAGATTCGAGGCAATCCAATTTCCTTTTAGCCTCTGCCACAAAGTTTTCTACCTCTTTCTTTTTGCGTTTTGCCTCTGCCTTTAGGAACTGGCTTTCTCGTTCTAACTCTTCAAAATGATAGAATGCAGGAGGCAAAGTTTCACGCAGGAAATCTCTGTCTTCTTTGCTTGTCTTTAGTTTTTCATTCCAAATTGCAACAGTTTGTCGGAGTTGCTCTTCGACTGTGGCAAGATGGAATTGTGCTTGTTCAAAATCCTTCGAGGAGACCAAAGCATCAATTTGATTATTCACCTCGACAATCTTGTGTTCTTCTTCTCGGAAGAACGAAGATGGAGCGTTCAGGTCATAGATGGGAGGCACGAAATAATCGTGGAGGTATGAGCCTCCCAACTGGCCAGAAAAGGCCGCCAGAAAGCCGATTCCACCATTCGTGTCTTTAACGACCAAGACACCGAACATTTTTCCTTCCGACACCTCATACGACCAACGCAACTGCGTCTTCAGGTAGGCTTTCACCTGATTGGCCGCATCGATGCAAAGGGGATGAGGAATATAAGCAAAGGGGAAGGTAAACAGTCCGATAGACTGTTCCTTCCCCTCTGTAGTGAGTTTATGAATCATGAAAGATTGATTACTGTCTCAGCAGTGTGAAGTGACCTGTGTATTGCATATCAATCTCTTCAATGTCGATCACATACCAGTAGTCGGTTGATGGCAACTTCGTACCGTTGTATTCTCCATTCCAACCGTCTTCTGAACCCTTGTACTCTGCCAAAAGTTTACCGTAGCGGTCGTAGATTTGAATCTTAGCTTCTGGATAAACATCGACCATATTTCCGATTTCCCAAGTATCGTTGATACCGTCACCATTTGGTGTGAAGTAGTCTGGAACAATGATCTTTGGTGCAGAAAGTGAGAAGTCGTATGAGGTCTCACAGCCAACAGCGTC
>CAVJCT010000009.1:0-13666 GCA_963648205.1 Flexilinea sp. | reverse complement strand
TTCCAGAAATCGTGAAAGTCTACACGGGACACTTCACGTTGTTGCGTTCGAAATAAGAGTTTTTGAAAGAGTAAATAACATGTCTCGCAATCCTCCAATTGAGGTTGCGAGACATTTAACCTATAAGTGCGTATGAGTAAATTTTACAAAACCATTTTATTCATAATGTCAGTTTTGTTATCCATGCCTCTTCACTCGGCAGTGGATATAACGATTACGCCTACAAAGGAGTTTCAAACCATCGACGGCATAGGCGGTAGTATTGTCTATTATTTAGACTGGCTGACGACCCATAAAAACAAAACCGAGTTGTACGACACCCTGGTCAATGGATTGGGGCTGACGGCTTTCCGTATTGCCAACTGGGCGCAAGAGGAGAATGCCGATTTGACGTATGATGCCGAAATCGTAAAGGAGGTGAAGCGTAGACGAGGCGACGATTGCTTTTTGGCAATGTCATCGTGGACGGCACCAGCATCTCTGAAAGCCAACAATTCGCTTTCTGGAATTGATAGCAACAGTTCCGAAAAAGGCACTTTGAAAAAGGTGAATGGACAGTATGTGTATGATGAGTTTGCTGCGTGGTGGAAACGTTCACTTCTGCAATATCAGGCGGTGGACGTGTATCCAGATTATGTCAGCATTCAGAATGAAATCGACTGCGAAACCGACTATGAATCAATGGTTTTGAAGGTTGATGAGTCGGAAGGATATGCCTCTTATCCGAAAGCATTGACAGCCGTAGCCCAGTCTATTTCTGGAATGAATCAGCAACCTAAACTGCTCGGTCCGGAAGTACTCGGAATCGGTTGGAACAACGTTCAGAAGTATGTCAACAAGATTGATAAAAGTCTTATTTACGGATATAATTTCCACTACTATCACAGTGGATTGAAGACCCATGAGGCGCGCGCCTTGCGTTATTGCTATCCAGAAGATTTTTTGGCAGCTATGACGCAACTCTCCACCGATTATTTAGGTGAGAAACCAATGTATATGGATGAAAACAGTACACTGCGCGAACATCAGGAGATGGATGCCATTTACACGGCGACGTTCCTTGCCTACGCTTTTTCAGTCAACCATGTTTCTGCCTATCTGCATTGGAATTTGATCTGGGGCGATACGGAAGATGGATTGATTAACTTGGAATTTTCGGAGAAAGGATATACAACGGATGCAGGATACACTATCAGTGGTGATTATCATGCAGTGCGCCATTTTTCAAAATTCATAGAGCGAGGTTGGAAAAATATCGATGCGCAGACCACTGATCCCGATTCGCTGATTGTGTGTGCGTTTAAAAGTCCAGAAGAGGATGCCTACACCGTTGTCTTGGTGAACAGACATGGTGAGAGTCAGACTGTTACGATGGATCTTGAGCCTGCGGGAATGGAGGCAACGGTGATTATGTCTCGTCCGCTGAAGGACTATATGAGTAAGACGATTGGCACTTATAAAAGTCTGCCAGCCGTCAACTGCCCACCTTATAGCATTTTGACGATTGCTTGGCGAAAGAAAGCCTCAACTTATGTTTACGACAATCATCATCAGGAGTTGCCGTGGACAGATACGACTTGTTGGAGTCCCAAAGGTATCCCTGATACTAACGATACGGTTATTGTCCATGACGGAAACTGTTTTGTAGATGGAATCAATCATACTGCGCCTGTAACGGTAGAGAGAACAGGTGTTCTACGGCTTGCTAATGAATCCTCTATTAAAAACTTGATTTTACAAGGTGGAAATTTACGAGCGAAGAATAGTGTGGTTGTTTTGAATGCCAATATCACAGTTGATACCTCTTCTGTCATTAGTGTGGCAGGAAGGTATAGTGCGATGACTATAGATGGCAAACTCTATGGAAGTGGCGATTTGAAAAAGGAGGGAGAGTCTAAACTGTCAGCCAATATAGACGGAACCAAGTGGTCGGGCTATTGGACGGTCAACGGAGGGACATTGGCTATAGATAACGAAGATGCGATTGGTACGATGGGCGTTTATGTCGATGCAGGCACGTTGGAGGTGAATGTAGCCGCTGAGACACAAATGGTTGCGGTGAAAGACAGTGCTAAATTGGTGCTGAACAAAAATCTAATCGTTGAGAATGCAACATTAGGGGATAAATCCCTTAAGCCAGGAGAGTACACTGCGGAAGATTATCCCGATTTCATTTCCGGAGAAGGAAAACTGATAGTCGACCGTGTCTTGCCTGAAATTGTGAAACATGGAGCAGGCGGTTCAAAGCAGGAGGTGATGAAGGATTCTTCGCTTACCTATTTCTATTATAATTGGTTTAATGCGGAGACAGTCAATGTAACGTGGAATCCACATTTGCCTGAGGGTATTGAGGTGAAGATTGACAATGACTTGGCAAAAGTGGAGTTCTCGGGCACTTGTGCGGAGGCTGGAATTTTCTGGTTCACTGTTACCTCTGTCAGTGGCTCAGACACGGAGGCTAAAAAGACGGGAGCAATTCACGTTGTGTTGCCGAAGACCGATTCCACAGAAACATCCTCAAAACCAGTATATTCCGAAATTGCAAAGCAAAGTATATCAGCCTTTTACAATGACGGAGATTTGAATTTGTCTATCAACAGCGACAAATCTGATTATTGCAACGCCATTGTTGTGGATATGCATGGAATCAAACAAACCGATTTCTCTGAAAGTCTTTTGTCGGGTGAAAATCAAATCAAACACGCTGTAAACCTTACAAGTGGCGTTTATCTATTGCAAATCAGAACCAGTGAGGGCGTTCGCAGTCTGAAATTATTGGTGGAGTAGGGATCGTTTCCCATTGGAAAATTGGAAAACTCCGCTCAAAAGAGTATTTTCCAACGTTTTTCCATTGGAAAATTGGAAAATTCCAATGGAAAATGGAAATTCCAATGGAAAAGTTGGAAATTCCATTGGAAACTTATAATTTGGGGTGGAATTTTAAATTCGGGTTCTACAATGATTTCAGCGGAAGAAATAAAGAATTTAGCAGAAAGAGGTGAGTCTTATAATGTTGATTTTAAGGTGACTGTACCTCAGAAGGTTCGAGAGATAACCGAGGAAGTATGCAGTTTTGCAAATGCGGCAGGTGGCTATGTTTTAATTGGAGTGGATGATCGAGGAGACATAAAAGGAACAACAATAGATAATTCAAAGCGTTCTGCCATTCAAGGTTCTATTGGAGAAATATCTCCTGCATTGCATTGCGAACTGTATTCGGTGGACGTTGATGGAAAAGAGGTTTGGGTCGTGGAAGTGCCGGCTGGAAAACAAGTGCCTTATTTCTTTGGCGGAAGCGTATTTGTAAGAGAAGGTGCTAATAGTCAAAAACTTACAAATGTGGAAGAAATCCGTGAACTGTTTCAGCAAGCAGAAAAAATATATTACGATTCAATTCCGACTAAAAAGTATGATATTTATACCCATTTAGATTCGGATATGATGAAACGGTTTCGTCGTGAATCTTTTATCTCTAATAGTGTTGATGATGAACAGTTGCTCGAGAACATACAGGCATTTACGGAGGAAGGGGACGTTAAACGAGGTACGATACTCTTTTTTGCGAAGCACCCTGAAGATTTGTTCTTCCATGCGGTAGTAAGATGTGTTCAGTTTAAAGGAACTGACAAACTAAATATTATCGATGATAAAACATTCGGAGGTCCTCTTGTGTTTCAATATGAACAGTCGCTTAATTGGATTCAGGATAAATTAAGGGTAGAATATGAAATAAAGGGGACTGGACCAAGAACTGAGTCTTGGGAAATGCCTTTGGATGTGTTTCGTGAGGCTTTGGTCAATGCACTTGCTCATAGAGATTATTATGAACAGGGAGCGTTTACAAATGTTGAGGTTTATGATGATAGGGTGGAAATAAACAATCCTGGTGGACTGTTGCCATTGGTGGCTAAACATTTTGGAAGGAAAAGTTTGTCTCGAAATCCATTCGTTTTCAGCCTTTTTATGCGGATGAATATGGTTGAGCATGTTGGGTCTGGTATCGGAAGAATGCACAAATTAATGGTAAATGCGGGCTTGCCTGAACCTGAGTATGAGACGGAAGGTATGTTTAACATTATTTTGCGTAGAAAGGGTGCAAAAAGTGTGAAAACGGAAAATTCAGAATTGACAGAACTTGAAAAGCAAGTGATGAAATTGATGACTGCCGACGTGAAGCCGACAGTGGAGGAGTTGTGTGAGAAATTGAACAGAAAGAAATCTTCTATTTATAATGCCTTGAAATCCCTTCGCAGTAAAGGTCTCTTAGCCTAATACTCGCCCTCCACTGTCCTCAAAAACTCCTGCTCGTTTTCTTTCATCTGTTGGCAGAAATCGCTGTAGGAATTGGCTGATTGACAGATTTCTATGCCGAAAATGAATAATGTGGATGGAAGATTTTTCAACTTGGAATTGGGTACTTCCGACTGCTTTTTGAACAGGGGAGCGACAAAGCCTCCTTTGTCAGCCTTTAGATTGGCAACGTACGCGATCAACTGGTGAATGTCGTTGCGGTCAACTTTCGAAACGTGTTCGTAATTGTTCAGTCGTTTATATTTCGCATCGAGAACAATGCCTTCTTTGTAAAAGTCGGGATAACGTGGTCCTGTATGGTCTTCGAACAAATCGATTCTTCCTCTTTGCTTTTTGTTTTCGGGATGAATGAAACCTTTGTGGCACAATAGAGTGTTGATATATTCTTCCCATAGCCAAGCACCATCGAATAGAATGCCATAGATTTCATTGTCCGTCTCGCCATATCGGATTTCTTCCATTCTCAGGATTTGCAAACAAAGACTGCGAAGTGGTTGATATTCAGTGTAGTAGGGATGACATTTATGGCGAAGATTCTTACTGATGATGGCACTCCGTTCATTCTTGCAATAGGATGGAGTATGCTCGACGATTGCCTCCACATTCTCGACTGTCTCACGGTCTATGTTGAGTATCGCCTGTCCGTATCGTTTCGATTTCATGAACTCTATCGTGTGGCGGATGAGTTCCGTCATGTCGTTGTCGAAGGTGTATTCGCGAGTGGAGTATGCCACATTGCCGACGAATGGAACGTTGCGTGTGATGTGCCTTCCGAAATCAACCGAGCCTCTGACATTCGCATCGTTATGCTTGAAATTCTGATACTCACGATAAATGCCTTGTCGCATCGCATTCCTCAGAAAATGGGAAAACATAAACATAACGAAATCAAACACATCCTCTCGTTCATTGTTATGATTTAAATCAAAAAGATTGACGGAGAGTACTCTCTGTAACATATAGTGAAGCAGATAATCATTTCTACCATTGTCAAATCTTGATTTAATCTTTACTTGAAGATCGCCAACTCCGATGAAGCCCATGACGTTCCCAGTTGCGATGCTCACTTTGTCGGGATCCTCTGTGTTTAGAATGCTCATGATGGGAGAGTTGCCGACTCTGTCGTCTGCTTCACTCAAACTGTATGGAAACACCAACAGGTTCTCGTTCGCCTGACAGAGTTGTGCGATTGTCTTGTCAGTCAACGGAAACAGTGCTGAAATATCCGTTCGATGAAATATCCCAGCATTGACTTGCTTATTATTGTTGTCGGTTAAATCAATCCGCATTGTCCGTTTCTGTCTCGTCCATCGTCTCGTCCACTCCTATTCCATCATTGGTCTTCACACCAAAGTAGGCGTTGCTCAACCTCTTCATAATTTCGTCGACCTTGCGGAATCCTCGGAGGTATTCTCGGAGAAGTGGTTCAATGTTCATCTTCCAAAGTTTGGTGAAGTCGCCACCGTTTCCGCCTAATTTGAGAAAATAAGAAGGACCGACTTGGTAAGCTGCACCTAATCCCTCTGTGTTGGCAATGACTTTGTTGAGTCTTGACATTGTGGCTTTCGCTTTGTCGGCACATTTAAGACCGTCGAGCATTGATTGAGTGTCGTCGGGCGTAACCTCTCGCCAAGTGAAACGGCGACGCATGGCAAAGTCCATACTCTCCACACTACGGTCGATATCGTTCATCGTGGCAAGAATGTAGACATTCTCAGGCACATAGAAACCCTCTGTAAAAGTGTCCGATTCGGGTACGAGATTTTGATATTGCGTTTGAACAAGCACCTCTTTTTTGCCTCTGTAGCCAGGATCGATGGCGTAGAAAAGTTCGCCGAAAATCTTAGAAGCCTCGCCACGGTTTATCTCATCGATGATGAAAACGAATGGCTTGCGATCAATCTTATTCGCCAATTCCACCTTTTCAGAACCTTTCATCTCTCGTATTTTATTGACGATAACAAAGGTGTAGGAATAGGCTTGTCGACTATGTTCTTGTTGAAAATAGTTTTTCACATCTCTAACTATGTTTAGAGGTATATCGTTTGTGAGTATGGCAATTATCTCGTCCATATTGACCGGAATTTGAGAAGTTTTTTCATTCTGCTCATTATGGACGATGATATTTCGTCCTTTTATATCTACAATGGTAAATTCACTCCCTTTTAACGTTTTGTATAGAGTCGCATTTTCTATTGCGTCATTCACAAACTGTTTTAAATTTTCTTCCCAAGAAAGTTCTTTCGTCAAACTTTCGACTGACTTTTTAGAGTCGATCAAGTTTTTGATGGCTTTCTTGCAGAACTCTTTGAACACGCCGTCTTTCCGCTCAAAACCAATCTGACCGTCACCTTTGTCGACGGGTCGCAGTCCTTCCACGAAGTCGGTATAGTCGTAAGAGGGGTGAAACTGTACGAAGCCCATTTCCTCCTTCGTGCAACCCATCTCTTCTGCAATCCTCTGAGCCATAAAGGTTTTGCCAGTTCCTGGTGCACCCGTGAGAACGAGATTATGAGTTTCCTTTAATAAATCAATGTACTCTTGATATTGGCTTTTATTCATGTCTGTTATTGTATTTCGTCTATCGACAGTCCAGTGAGCTCTGCAACCGTTTCTTTGGACATCCCTTTTTCAAGCATAGAGTGGGCGATTGCTTTGATTTTGGCATCAGCCTTTTTTAATCCTTCTGCAAGACCTTCCTCTCGACCTTGCCGTAAAGCAGTGTCAAGAGAATTTTTTAAGTCTCGGTAGACTTTCACACTATCCTCGTATTCGTGAAGTTCGACCTTGTTGAATTTGGCTATCTCTGATTCTTTGAAAAGTTTAGTGAACACTTTCTCTTTCAAAGCAGCAGGCTGTGAATCAAGTCTGGATAGATTCCGTAGAATGAAAAGCCACTTGTCGAAAGGCGTTTCAAGTTCGTCTTCAGTTTTTGTGAATTTTGAAATTTCCACATATTTGAAAGTCAACTTGTCATTGAACACTTTGTGCGTTTTTTTGTCAAGTAATCCAACATCATGGTTAATATCATCAGGATAGAAGGATTCCTCGTGCATGTTGAAGTTGATTAAAGCGACAACATAGACATGAGACAATGAAAAATCCCAGTTCATACCTTTGGGAGCTTGCTCTCGAATCGCAAATGTGGAATAATATAATGACCTATCTTTGAAGAATTGCTGAAAAGCATTCTGCATCTCCACGATGAATTTTTCTCCTTTTTCATTCTCGCAATACACATCAAATATTGCCTTTCGCTCGATGCTGATGTCTCCAATTTTCTCACTATTGAGATAGGTAACATCCGTGACAACTTGCTCTCCATCGAAAAGAGAGTTTAGAAAATCAATCAACAAGTCTTTGTTTGGCGCAGTGCCAAAAATGCGCTTAAACCCGAAATCGGTCAGCAAACTAATGTAACGGTCTTCTGTGTGGCTCATAGCGTTTCTTATATAGTCAAACATTGCTATAAAGATACAAGCAATTTGTGAAATCAGAGGATGTTCTGTTTCCTTTTTTTTGAAACTAGTATGAAGAATATGTGTCATTCTCGTATTCTGAAAATATTTTATGGATTGTTTGTAAGATTATGGTTGAGAAAGATTATCTTTGTGAACGATAATTTTATCTATATGAAATTCAACAAGTTAATAGATAGAGGTGCGGAAATAGAACGTATTAACGATGCACTGTCAAGGCAGACTCCTCAATTTATTGTTGTTTATGGTCGACGTAGAATTGGCAAATCTACTTTGATAAAACACATTCTGAAGAGTTTGTCGGGAAGCCTTTATTTCTTGAGCGACACTTCTTCGGAGAACGTTCAAAGGTCGTTTTTTGCGAAGATGGTTGCAACCGTCATCGAAGGGTTTGATAAGGTGGTCTATCCTGATTGGGAAACTCTTTTCCGCTCGATGAACAGTCAGTTGAAAGAACGAATCACGGTTTGTTTGGATGAGTTCCCTTATTTGGTGAAGAGTTGCGAGGTTTTACCTTCTATTATTCAAAAGCTGATGAATGAAAAATGCCTTAAGTTCGATTTGATACTTTGTGGGTCTTCTCAACAGCTGATGCATGGCTATGTTTTGAACCGCCAATCTCCGTTGTACGGACTTGCAAATGAAATAATTAGAATGACTCCTATCCCTGCTGGTTTTGTGCCAGAAGCACTTGAATGTGATGCGGAACAGGCGGTGCGAGAATATGCAGTGTGGGGTGGAATCCCTCGTTATTGGGAATTGCGGAATGATTATGTGGATTTTGAGACGGCAATAAAAAAGGTCGTGTTAGACCCTCAAGGACCGCTGTCTGAGGAGCCTCAACGTTTGTTGCGTGATGATATGCGAGATACTGTGCAGACGGTAACTCTTCTCACTATCATCGGTAATGGAGCTAATAAACTTACAGAGATAGCAACTCGTGCAGGAAAGAATGCCACGCAAATCTCAGAACCTTTGGGAAAATTGCGCGACTTGGGATATGTCTATCGGGAAGTGCCTTTCGGTGAAGATCCAAAGAAAAGTAAGAAGGGAATATATCATATAAATGATAGTTTGCTGCGATTTTATTACCAATTTATTGTTCCATATCGTTCAATCATAGAATTGGGTCGTGTGGATATGGTGATGAAAATTGTTGAAGAACAACTTCCTCGATATGTGAGTTTGTGTTGGGAAGAACTTTGTCGAAACTATGTGAGTGGAAATGTCATCGACGGAATTCCGTATGACTTAGCGTCTCGTTGGTGGGGTAAAATCTTTCCTCCCGAGAATAAAGAGGGCAAAATGGTGGAGTTGGATGTCGTGGCAGAGTCGTTCGACAAAAAACATCTTTTGATAGGGGAATGTAAATGGACTCACCAAGAGGATGCTGAGCGTTTGCGTTATGAGTTGGAACAGAAAGTGCAGTATTTGCCATTTGTCAAACCCAATCAAACTGTGCATGTTGTTCTTTTCTTAAAAGAAAAACCTTTGAGACAATCGGAAGAGATGACGATTTTCTTGCCAGAGAATGTGCTAAAAATGTGATGTAAAAAAATGTTGAAAAAACTTCCCGAAAAACTTTGCATATCAAAAATAAAGTCGTACCTTTGCAACGCTTTTGAGAAACAAAGCAACAATGCTTCCTTAGCTCAGTTGGTCAGAGCATCTGACTGTTAATCAGGGGGTCCTTGGTTCAAGCCCAAGAGGGAGCGCAAGCCACACTTTTATGAGTGTGGCTTTTTTGTTTCTCGTACGTTCAATTCTTATTTATCTTGCTTTTTATATGAAAAAGAGAGTGTTTCTTACGGGTGCTACTGGCACTATGGGTTCGGCAGGTCTTCAGGAGTTCTTGCAACGTTTAGACCGTTTCGAACTCACCATCTTGGCTCGCCCAAGCAAAAAAAACAAGAAGAAACTGCAACCATATTCTGATAAAATCAACATCGTATGGGGCGACCTCACTAATTATGAGGATGTGGAACGTGCTACTCGTGGCGCTGATTATGTGCTTCACGTCGGTGGTATGGTTTCTCCGTCTGCGGATTATTTCCCAAACAAAACTCGTCAGGTCAACGTCTTGGCTGCCGAGAATGTGGCAAGGGCTGTTTTGGCTCAGCCTAATGCGGATGATATGAAGGTGTGCTACATCGGTTCGGTGGCTCAAACGTCCGACCGCAACGAGCCTATCCACTGGGGTAGAACGGGCGATCCGATCAGCATCAGCGTGTACGACCATTACGCAATCAGCAAGACCAATGCGGAGCGTGTCATCGTAGAGTCGGGTATCAAGAACTGGGTGTGCCTTCGTCAGTCTGGCATTTTGTATCCTGCGATTTTGAAGAACTATGACCCGATTATGTTCCACGTTCCTTTGCGTGGCGTCTTAGAGTGGTGTACGGTGGAGGACAGCGGTCGGGTGTTGGCTAACCTCTGCGAAGACAACGTCCCTGTGGAGTTTTGGAATCGATTCTACAATATCGGTAGCGGACCAGAATATCGCTTGAGCAACTATGAGTTTGAATGTAAACTTTTGGATGCGATTCATTGCCCCCGTCCTGAGAAGATTTTCAATCCTGAATGGTTTGTGCTTCGTAACTTCCACGGACAGTGGTACTTAGACTCAGACGTGTTGGAAAATTATCTCCATTTCCGTGCCAACACTCCAGTAGATGAGTATTTCAAGGGAATGGGTAAATCGTTGCCTTGGTTCTATTCATTGGCTGCGATTGTGCCTGCGTGGATCATCAAGTTGGCTATGCGTCCGATGGCATACAAGAAGAAGTGGGGTACGCAGTGGTGGATCAAACATAATGAGAAGCAACGAATTGCGGCATATTATGGTTCTGTTGAAAGATGGAAGAAGATCCCAGATTGGAAGCACCAGGATTTGTCGCATCCGTCGGAAAAGAAAATCTATTTGGATCACGGATATGACGAAAAAAAGCCTGTCAGTGAGTGGAATATCGAGGATATGAAGGTCGCTGCTATTTTCCGTGGCGGTAAATGTTTGAGTGAGACGATGACGGAGGGCGACCGTGCCACACAGTTGGAGTGGGAGTGCCAGTTCGGACATCGTTTCAAGGCCTCTCCATCGTTGATTTTGTTGGGAGGACATTGGTGTCCCGAGTGCATGCCGACACCATGGCGTTATGGTGAGATAGCCAAAGGCAATCCATTCTTTGCCCAAGTGTGGTATCCACTTCACTCAGCAGACGAGAACGACGTCTATGGTGAGGATGTATTTGATGGATGGGAGAAGTAAGGCGATTGTTTAATATGTGTAAAATAAATCAGGGTGGGTTTCATGAGAAACTCACCCTGATTTTTGAAGTATATGATGTTTAGAATCTAAACGAAACAATTACCATAATGCTGTTGTTGCGTGCTTTATAGCCATAGTCTGAACCTTCGGCTTCTCTTAAGGTGTTGAAAAATCCGAGTTCGTAGGCAATCATGTATGAAACACGGTCGACAGTTACTCCGGTTTGAATCTTTGCTCCGACATCGAAACGCTTGAAACTGAAGTCTTTAGGCTCTTCGTTGAAGGTGCTGACGGTCGACTCGCGATCTGCTACTACATTATAGGCTACGACCTCATCACTCTTGTACTCGTTGCGACGATCTCCAGTGAGTCCGAAGGCAAAGTAAGGTCCGACCATCAATTTCCATGACACTTGGTGTTCAATCGGCAAGCATAAACCATACATGACGGGAACTTGAAGATAGAACATATTGATGGTGGATTTGTCTTTGTCGGTGTAGAATTTCCACGGACCGCCGTCTTTGACCCATTGGTGTCCTTCTATCTTGCAACCTTTACGGTTGAAGTTGGCACCTACCTCGATGAACTGCTTCTCGCTGACACGAATGTCAATGTCCGCACCAAATGTGAAACTGAAGAGACCTGTCTTGTGATAGGCATCGTAGGCGTTGCCCCATTGGTTGGCATAACCCAATCCGAGGTCGAAGCCAAACTTGACTGGTCGGTCGTTTTGTGCTTGTGTTGCGAACGCAATGAACAAACAAGCAACAGTCGCAAATACTTTTAATGAAATCTTTTTAATCATAATTTATTTGAATTTAACATGCACTGTAAACGACTGCAAATGTACGAATTTCGTCGTAATACAATGCTATTCAGAACAGAGTACTCTCGCACTTCTTTGAAACTTGCAATTTAATCTGAAAGTAGTGCGTCTAAATGAACTTTGAATACGCTTGAGTAGTCGGATTCCTCTTTATTCGGTTCTAATTCACCAGAGGGAGTGTAACGAGTCCATTTTTGAGTCTGATAATTGTACAGAAAGGCTTCCTGCATACTTTCCACGTTTTGGAGAACTATTTTGATGTTTTCGAAAGAAGGCTTTTTGCCATGATTGTTGACAACCTCAATCTCAAAAATCGGTTTCGTGTATGAAACATCCATCAGACTAGCTTTTTCAACAGAAGAAAAGTAGGCGATGTCTGGCTTTATTTCTCCCACTTTTTCCCAACGGTATACGGGGGCTTCACGGTCTAAATTGCTTATTTCCAACTTGTTCTTCTCTCTTGTTATTATACTAAGACCATCATACAGTCGTTTGCAAACCCAAGAATGAGGCTCTGCTGGAGTTGACATTCCTAACCCATTCGGCTTCCTGCCTCTGCTTTTTCTACTTGTGCTTTTACATGTTATCATATCAATTGCGTTTTCTGTTTTATGAAATTAGCGATCCCATATATTTCTGCAGATACCTCGAATAAGATTTCTCTTCAACAATGACACTGTCGTCTTCTTGGCGAGTGTATCGCATCCATTTTTTTGTTGTTGGGTCGAAGAGGAATGCTTCGTTTATTGTAACCACTTTTTTGAGAATATCGTCCATCTTTTTCTGCGCATTCTTTAATCCTTCTTCGCCAACGATTGAAACTGCCCAAAGTGCGTATTTGAAGGTGGGGAAGTTGCCATCTTCTGGTTTGAGAACATATTTGAAGGTGGCAATGTCTGTTCTTAGTGTGCCGGTGGAGTCTGAGTAGACGGGAGCGTTGGTGAAAAGCAAATCTTTTTTGAAATCTTTATTGTTTAAAATTTCAGAAGAAAGTTTGTCGTAGATTCGTTTGCTATACCAAGCGTGAACGTCTTGGGTGATGGGGAGGTAATCAAGATTGTTGCGGTATGCGTATTCTTCGCAACGATCTTTGAATATGAGTTTGCGAATCTCCTCTTTTATCTTTCTGTTGCCTTCCCTTGTTTCTCCCTCTTCTAAGTCTAAGTATATGTCTGATATGCAATCGTCTGTTTTTTCTACAACTTCTAAAGAAGTACCGAAGAAATGTCGGATGTCTTTTTTGAATCTGCGAGAGTAACTATTCTCTTCTTCAATGAAGCTATTATCACTTTGTCTGGTAAATCGATATAGTTTGTCCTCTTCTAAATTGAATAAAAAGGCCTCTTGCACTTCGTCGTCTTGGTGAAAAATAGCGGTGATTTCTCGTCTACGTTCATCTTCTACTTTGTTATAGGCGGTTTCGAGGATGAACTCACAATCAGAGCAGTTACTGTGTTTGAACAAAGAAAAATTTGGGGTAACTCCGTCAAATCCATCCGCTGTTACTTCTAATTCTAAATAGACACGAAGCAACCCATCTCTGTATTCTCGTAGTGATATGTTATCTAAAAGATGCCTTTCACAAATACGGTGCACAGCCAATTCTACATATCCTTCTGGAGCTACTTCCAAAAGTTCTTTTATGATGTCTTTGTAACTTCTAATCATTAGAATCCGATAATAAGGTGGTTAAATGAATTTTAATTCCTAATCCTTTAGGAGATTTGCCCGATGGTTTCTTGTTCGTCGTCAGTGTCATTGCTATTGATTGTTTAACATATTTAT
>CAVJCT010000008.1:0-2049 GCA_963648205.1 Flexilinea sp. | reverse complement strand
GTGTTACTTTGGAAGAACGAAACAGAGACAAGATGAAAGCGTTCTATTCCACCCTCAAATTGGCAGATGCAGACTTGCAGTTTGTTTTCCTAACGGGTGTTACAAAATTTGCTAAAGTGAGCGTTTTCAGCGGGTTCAACCAGCCGATGGATATTAGCCTCTCTCCAAAATATGACACGCTTTGTGGTATAACGATGCAGGAAGAGGAGCAGTATTTCCAGTCGTCTGTGGCAGAACTTGCCTTGGCAGAGGGTGTGTCTGTCGACGAGATGCGTGCCAAACTTCGCCGTAGGTATGATGGCTATAATTTCAGTAAGCGATTGAGGGGAGTTTATAATCCCTTCTGCTTGTTGAATGCTTTCGCATTGGGGAATGTGGAAAACTATTGGTATTCGAGTGCTACGCCAACCTATTTGGTTAACTTGCTGGATCGTGATAATGTTAATATGGATGAACTGGCAGGGAAATATTACCCAGCGGAAGAGTTCATGGATTTCAAGATGGATCGAGATGCCCCACTCCCAATGTTGTATCAAAGTGGTTATTTGACGATAAAGGGGTATGATGCTGAGATGAATTTTTACTTGCTCGACATTCCGAATAATGAGGTACGAGGAAGTTTCCTTCCTTTGTTGATGAACGATTATTTCTCGGTCTCCACTTCAATGAAAACACCTATCGGCGAGATGGTGAAATGCTTGAAAATTGGTGATACTGAGCAGTTTAAGATATTACTAACGCAATTCTTATCGTCCATTCCATACAGCATGCACCCGAAGAAGAAAACGGAGCGTTTCTTCCATTATACATTCTATCTCATTCTTCGCTTGATAAGCACTTTTATTGTCTACACGGAAAAATGCCAATCCCAAGGCCGAGTAGACTGCGTCATTGAAACCGACAAGTTTATTTACATCTTTGAATTTAAATTGGATGGCACGGCTGAAGAGGCCTTGCAGCAAATCGAAGAGAAAGGCTATGCACGTGAGTATGCTTCGGACACTCGTAAACTCTACAAAATTGGTTGTAGTTTCTCTTCGGAGACGGGAACGATTGGGGAGTGGCAAGTGAAAGAATGATGATTTGGAAATTTGGAGGGGTCAGAAAAATTGCCTAATTTAGCACTCGTGACAGATTCTTCTAAACGATTGTATTTTAGTTGTTTGAATGTAACGATGAGGGTGCAAGGTTTTGAGGGTCTGTTTTTCAGATTCTATTTAGGGATGAAAATTAATAATAATCCATTATAATCGATTAGTATGAGTAAAGTAAGTATTGTAGTGATTGCTGTCGTTATCGTGATTGTAGGGTGGTTTTTCCTCGCCTACAACTCTTTGGTGTCGAAAGACGAGGCTGTAACGGCAGAGTGGCAGAACGTGGAAACAACCTATCAACGTAGGGCGGACTTGATTCCGAATCTTGTTAACACCGTAAAGGGCTATGCTCAACATGAGTCGGAGACGTTGCAAGAGGTGGTTGATGCACGTGCAAAGGCGACTTCTATCAACATTGATCCGAGCAAGGTAACCCCAGAGGAGTTCGCAAAATACCAGGAGGCGCAGAATGGCGTGTCGGGTGCGTTGGGCAAACTTTTGGCAGTTGCCGAGGCTTATCCAGACTTGAAGGCGAGTCAGAATTTCATCGAACTTCAAGCGCAGTTGGAAGGCACGGAAAATCGCATCGCTGTGGCTCGTAAGAACTACAACGACAAGACGAAAGAGTTTAACGCTGCTATCCGCAGAATTCCGAATAACATCATCGCTTCTGTCGCAGGATTGTCTGCACGCTCTTATTTCGAAGCCACAGAGGGTGCAGAAAAAGCCGTTGAGGTGAATTTTGAATAATAGTCGCGCGAAAATAAAAATGGCATTTCTAACTATGTCAGGCGAAATGTCGGTTTAGTTGGAAGATTTTATAAACTTGAAAGAAGAGAGGACATGAAGAGATTCGTAGTCCTCTCTTCTTTTGTTGTTTACGGGGTGAGCGTGTTTTGTCGGCAAAGAATGTCAGGTTTTATGGGGGAAATATTATGCCTGTTGAAAACTTTTC
>CAVJCT010000007.1:0-42259 GCA_963648205.1 Flexilinea sp. | reverse complement strand
CAAACTTGTAAACGGAGAAAAATAAAATTTTGGGTGTCCCAGTGACGAAAACAGGAGAGTAAGAAATCAATCACGCTAAATCATATACGTTTTCTAAGCGAAGTGCGACTAAAGGATGTAAAATCAAACGGAAATGATTGATTTTTAAAAATCAAAGGAATTAGTTTGATTTTACAAAAGAAAAGGAATACCTTTGCATCATCAGAATAAGGGTACGTATATGATTAAAGGTGTAATCACAGGAGATTTGGTAAACTCTACACACATCGCAGCGGTATGGAGACAAACGGTAACCAATGTCTTAAAAGTATGCGTAGCTGACTTTAAACCGTTTACTGATGTTAAATTAGAGATGTACAGAGGAGACAGTTTTCAGGCAATTGTTGACAAACCTGAGTACACCTTGGCTGTGGCAATCGCTTTGAGGGCAAAACTCAGAGCCTCCACTCCAGAAGAGTCTGAAATTTGGGATGCCAGGCTGTCCATAGGCATTGGCGAGATTCCATTTGAGAGTGATAATATCGCAACCTGCGATGGTGAAGCATTCAGACTGTCAGGCCGAGCATTCGATAAAATCGGCAAAAGACGACTATGCATGTCAACTCCATGGCAGGATTTCAACAATAACATTGACCTTTTAACACGTTTCGCAGATGAACTCATCTCGTCGTGGACAGTCAAGCAAGCTATAGCGGTCTATCATTCCATACTTTACCCCAAAAAGCAGAAAGACATGGCGAACGATTTGAACATGACCCGACAAAATTTCAACTATCTCTGGCTATCTTCCAAGGGTCAGCTCATTTTGAATTACATTGAATACTACAAATCACAAATCAAAAAATTCTACTAACAAAAAATGGACATCTACCTCGTACTCATAAAGTTACTATGCGCCCACCTGTGTGCAGACTTTATCTTTCAAACAGATTGTATCCCTTAATTTTGTCATATTCAGAGTGAGAACCGATGAAACGAATGTGAATACAACTTTACGAAGGTACGAAAAAGTTCTCAAAGACGGAACTTTATGGCATTAGATTTTCGCAAAATCAAAGAATCCACTTTGGCAAAACCGATGAAAGGTGTTTTGCACTGAAATGAGAGAAATACCCTAAATAGGAATTGAGGACAGAAACAGCATATCGTTGTTGTTCGTCATCAAACTGATTTTGAGATTTTTGACGCATAATTTCATTGTAGGCTTTGTTGAAATTAGACACCGTGCGACTGCGAACCCATCTGTAATAGGGAAAGATTTCTGCCCCCAGGAATCGGATGCGTTCATCTGCTCTTTGTAGGACAATCTTCTTTGGGTGTAATGTCAATCCTCTATCTGCCAGGAATGTTCGTATCTCTCCTATTGCCCTCTTCAATGCAAGTTTATCTGTTGAACAGAGGTAGAAATCATCAACGTAACGGCCATAATGCGTGAAGCCGAGCGTGCGTGTAACATACCAATCAAGGTCATTGAGCAGTACATTGCTGAAGAGCTGCGAGGTGAGGTCTCCTATCGGCAAACCAACGTTGGGAGGTGAGCAACGCAGCGTTTTAGAAGGTGGCAGTCCATTCCAATCACTCTCACTGCCACACACATGGCACTTTTTGAGTGGGTTTTTAAGAATGATGACACAGCTCAACCATTCGATGAGGTCGCGAGGCACAATCTCTGACCATGTTTGTTGTTTATAATCCGTGATACCAATTCTTCCAATTTTTCGATTCCAATATCTATTGAGCGTTCCAAGTACTTTTTCAAGCAATAGGTCACGGCGAATATTCATGAAATAGCCCTGAATGTCGAGTTTCAGCACATACGCTTCTTGTGTGTAGTTGTTGGTAACAGCACGCAGATGATGCTGCAACCGTTCAATGCCGAAGAGCGTCCCCTTCCCCTCCCGACAGGAGTAGGAATCATAGATGAATGTGCGTTCAAAAATGGGTGCGACGTAGTTGTAATATAGATGATGTATCACACGGTCGCGAAAATCGCTTGCGAACACCTCTCGTTTCACAGGGTCTTCGATGACGAAGCAGGAACAAGGTCGTGGCGTGTATCGGTGATCTTGCAATTCTTCATACAACTCAATAAGGTTCTCTTCCAAATGGCACTCAAAACGGAGTTGCGACGGCGTATTGCGTTTATTACGTCGTGCATCATAATAGGCTTTGAACAAATCTGTCAATAAATCCATTTTTCAACCTCCTTGTTTTAGACAATAAGGGCGCACATTTTCTTGTGCGCCCTCTGTTTAGAAAATACTCCTCTGCAAGATCCTGGACAAGACGGACACTGAAACCGTTGTTCCGATTACTGTTGTCGCTCGAATTCACTCCTTCTGAATGGAAGTAGAAGTCGTAGGCGTTGTTGTCATTGTTGGCAGAGGACGACCAGTAGTAGCCGTTCGACCCGACATTGTTCAACGACGTTCCATTGCGGTTTCCACCACAAGGAAGCGCCACCACGCCCTTTAGTAACCACCTGCTTGAATGGAGGTATAGCACCACTGAAGGTGCGCTACAACCAGACTTCGACGCACAGTTCATGCTACGCCGTAACCTGCCGAAACACGCTGTTTTCGGAATGCTCTACTCCAGAGCCTACGGTCGTTTTTACGCCCTTTACCCATGCTTCTCTCTGACATATCCACCTCTCACAAAGAGAGGCAGACGGGTTACCGATCTTGCACTCTTTTTATTCACGCTACCGCCGACAGTCTTTCCACTCGGACGGCGGTATTCTGGAAAAGAGTGTTTTCAAATTGCTATCGCCTCGGCTTTAGCAAAAAATTATTTCTTTTTCTGATATGACGCCCATGCCTTCAGTTCTTTCTCAATCCCCACCACATCGTTGGTGGTATGAGCAAAACTTTTCACAGTAATCTGTTTGGTGTCGCAAAGCAGACGAAAGTAAATTTTCATCTCCACAACCGTTTCCATCATTTTTTTGATGATGGAGAGTTTCTCTTCCGTTTCTTTTGCCGCATTCGTTCTATAAACGTTCATCAACAAATTAGTAAGATGCTCGAAGATTGACTGACCAATAGTGTAGCGATACTCGCGGTCGAGATGGGCTCGTTGTTTTGTGAAACGCAATAAAAGATCGTAGATATGCTTATACACAGAGAGCATCTCGTACGACTTTTTGTTGCTCGACTCATTCAAAACTTCGACAGAAGCCATTGGCGGTTTTTTCTCGACTTCCTCCTTCTTCTTCGGAATGTGAAGTGGCAAATCAGCCTTCCATTTGACGAACTCACGATCTCGATCGTTGAGGATGAATCCCCAATCCTCGTCAACATATTGACAATGATCTTCACTGACGATCGCTTCTGGAAGATACTTCATCACGCTCTTCAATGGGAATCCCGCCGTAACGTATTCGCATTCAAGCGATTTGCACCAACGCTTCGTAGGTTTTAATCCTCGCTCGGTGCAAAGATAAAACGCACTCTTCTCGTATGCCTCAAAAAATGCTCCTTCCTTGTATAGATAAATTAAAGGAATAGGGCGAGATTTCTCTTCTGCCAAAACTTCTTTCAGCGTCATATCATTATTTTCTTCTTTATGTTACAAATGTAACATGTCATTTTTTTTCTAAAAAATTTTCCCGCACGGCGGGGATTCCTTTTCCCCGGAGCCCACTTGATAAGATGGGCTCCTCACTGGCTATTTAAGATCCTGGACAAGACGGACACTGAAACCGTAGTCCCGATAACTGCTGTCGCTCGAATTCACTCCTCCTGAACGGAAGCAGAAGTCGTAGGCGTAGTTGCCATTGCAGGCAGAGGACGACCAGTAGTAGCCGTACGACCCGACATAGTTCAACGACGTACCATTGCGGTAGCCACCACAAGGAAGCGCCACCACGCCCTGATCTTCATATTTCTTAAATTCCTCTGCAGTAAATTTATTTTTTCCGTATTCAGACTCTGTAAACGAGCAACTTTCACTTTTTTCACAAGACAACTCAACAAGACCTGATACCTTTTCAGGAATAAAAAGAAAACACATCTTTCCCTCTATCTTTCCCACCGTCCACTTGTTATGTTGAAACAAATATCTCCACTCTTGCGTTGTCAGCGTCCGCCATCTTCCTGGTTTATCTCCGCCATTGGAAATCGCATTATATTGACCCCAATCGGCTTTTGTATATGCGTTTATGAGACTATTATTTCGATCACCTCCAGGATAATAATCATCATACGAAGTTGATGTCGACCATGGCTGATATGCTTTTGCACCACTTGCCCATCCGCTAGTTCCCCAACCAAAAAGGTCTATGAAACCATTATAACTTTGACTGATTTTCTCGTTACCTTTTCCAATAACATCCCACTGATGCTCTGCGAATTGCCATGTTCCTTGCAACAACTTATCATCTGCGGTTTTATGAGTTCCTTTGGAAGCATTAAACTGTAAGTTTCCCTTTGAAAATCTTATTTTTTTATTTTCTCCAATAAGGAATTCACCACACAACGCGCCATCTGACGTACCTTTTGCCGCTTTTTCCAACGGATTCTCCGCCGTCCATTTCTTTATAAATTCATCAACTGTCATATCTTTTATTTTTCGTTTGTTTTAGATTTCTTACTCACTTCACCTGTATTGGCATCTTTGAAACTGCTGTTTGCCACCTCCTTACGCATTTCGTCGATTTGGTCGTGGCAGGTTTTGCTGATGCTTTGCGTTTTCTTTATCACATCCAACAGAATATCTTTTGTCAGCGATTTTTTCTCAATAAAGCAGGTTTCTACCGCCTCATTCACAACAGACTCTATGTCAGCTCCG
This sequence comes from Flexilinea sp., assembly GCA_963648205.1. GTDB lineage: Bacteria > Bacteroidota > Bacteroidia > Bacteroidales > Paludibacteraceae > UBA1181. Next base: position 37,468 of record CAVJCT010000007.1, on the reverse strand, counting down.
CTATAACCGTCAGTTTGCTCCTTAATCTCCTTGAAATCAGTGATTTTACCTTCCTGTTTATGCTTCTTCAAGTGGATTTTAAAGATTTCTTCACGCTCCTCTTTTTGCGGAAGGTCGACATAGAAAATCTCATCAAATCGTCCTTTACGTTTCAGTTCAGGGGGCAAATGGCTGGCGCTATTGGCAGTAGCCACCACATAGACACTACTCTTCTTCTCCTGCATCCACGAGAGAAAATAACCGAACATACGTCGCAAGAGTCCGCTGTCTGACGATCCAGAGCCATCCGCACCCGAGAATGCTTTCTCAATCTCATCGATCCAAAGCACACACGGAGCAGCCGCTTCGGCAATCTTGATGGCAGATCGCATGCGTTCCTCACTTTCACCCACATACTTGCCCATCAAACTTCCCATATCAAACTTCAGCAATGGCGCATCCAACTTTTGAGATGCCACCTTGGCACAAAGCGACTTTCCACATCCTGGCATACCAAGTAAGAAAACTCCTTTCGGAGTGTCCACTCCAAACTCTTGTGCTTTACCCAAATTATCAAAGACAATCTTTTTGTTATCAAGATATTTGATTAAAGCCTTCAATCCACCAATTTTAGCATTTGGATCAACATCCACTAAATCGAGCAAACCCGACTTCTTAACAATTGATTTTTTCTGACTACGGAGCATCTCCGTGTCCTCTTTGTCCAATTTTCCATCTCGACTCAGCGCAATGTCCAACATCCTGTCTATCTGATAGAAAGAGAGTCCCTTCAGCGATGGCATCAATTTGCTACGCAATTCATCGCTTAGGTTAGCCTTATCATTACCATTCACCTCATAATGCTCATCAATCAAGGCACTGATTTCTTTGTCAGTCGGCAACGGAATCTCCACGTATGAGACAAACTCTTTCAACTCATTCGGCACACGGATAACAGACGACACAATGATGATAGTGGTATTGAATTTGTCGTCATACAACTTTTTTGTGGCAATAAGTTGCAGGATGTTCTTGATTTCAGGTTCTTCGATAAAGTCTTGAATTTCACGAAGAATAATATAATGAATGCCATCCTCAGGATCGAAAACACGTTCATACTCTTCTTTCAAAAAGTTATGCAGAGAGATTGCTCCACGGACTTCTTTGTTAAAGAAATTAATGCAACCAGCCCCTGGATTCCACTCATAGAAACGTTCTTGATCTGAATTTCTACTATTGATAACCTCAGCGATGTAGGAATCTGCACGCATGAAATCATACTCATTGATATAGATAATCGGGGTGTTGACATCCAACAACTTTTGGAATTGTGATATAACATCTTTGTTCATCGCACTTTCTATTTAGAGGATCCTTTTTTCAAGTCTTTATTTGCTTTGTTAGAAGAGTTCCAAGAGTCCACCGCAGGCTGATATTTCAATTGCTCCGCAGCATACTGCATACACTCGTCTGCCACCTTACGATTATCTCCTGTTTTGAATTTCTTCATTAAATATTGAGCCACATAATAGAGTGCATGCGCATTTTGTTGGTTCTTCCAAAAGAGTTCCGAAGCAATATCAAACATATCCTTTTGAACCTCCTCTTGAATTTCTTTGTTATCAGCAAACTTTTTATTGTCGTTCACTAATGTTTCGCATTTTGCGAAGTCCTCCTCACTCCACGATTTTCGCACATTTTGAACACAAAAGTCAAAATATCTCTTGAATCGTTCCACCGAAGGCTTATTATCGAAATAGGCTTTACACCCCTCTTCCGATTGGCAAATCAAATCCGCATGCGAGTTGTCATTTTTCAGATATTTCGTTGCAGGATCATATTTTTGCTCCACCGCTTTCATCAAGCAAGAGATACCGACACTGACCTTGGCATTATTCCCCTTAGCCAACCTCTCAATCAAGAGTTTAGCTACAACAAACAAATGCGATGGTTGTTTCTCCTTCCAATACAAGTCAGAAGCGATGTTGAACACTTCGTCGCAATCCACCCAATCGGGATGTTCCTCGTAATATTTCTCATATATAGAGAGACAACCTTCAGAATACGCTCTTTTCTTATAGTACTCAAATAACTCACCAATGGTCTGCTTTGATTTGAAATATTCACAAACTTTCTTGCAACCCTCTTCCGTTTCACAAAGATAGTTTCGCAAATAATCCACTTTTTTACTGTCCTCTGAACAGTTATCTTTCCACCTTTTTAGAACATCGTGCAAAGACGACACTTCCGTATTTTCAAAATCATCACTAAAAAAGAGTTGAATCAAATTCAAATAGGTCTTCTCGTCAATCCGTTGAGGATTTTTTCCGTCTGTCTTAGATAAGGATTCCGCATACCTTTTATGAACCTCTTCAAACTGACTTACAAGATTTCCCTTTTCGTTCCGTTTCAGCCACTTCTGCATACGAGTATCGTCCTCCTTCTTCATATATTCGAGGATGTCATTCGCACAGAAATTGTTTAACAGAGAAGACATACTGGAACACTCCACACCTCCAATTTTTATACTGAAGGCGACAGGCTTAGCATTCGTTCTGTATTTTAGTACATTCATATAATGTTAGAATATTGATTTAAAGAAAGATTTGACTTTTGACGCAGCACTTGAAACTTTAGATTTTACAGTTTCAACTGCACGAGATGCATATGTTTTTATAGTTTCGCGCACCTCTCGCACCACTGGTTTCACATGTTCCGCAATCTTTTGGACACCCTTGTTCACTGCCTTACCGACTTTAGATCCTGCCCAAGAAGCAGCAATTTTTAACAAAGGTCTGGTGATTACGGTAGCAGGAGGACAATGGGCTGCGACAAACGCATTTACCGCTTCGGCTGCACCATGAAAAACACCCTTCACAGCTTTTTCCAATGAAGCACCCAATCTTGCAGCCGCCGCATCAACCATGATATCAGTCGCCTCCTGACCCGTCAGCAAGCCATTGCCCACTTGAAAGGCTGTTTTAATCTCCATAAATGCGACATCAGCACCTGTGGAGATTTCTGTGGGGGTGAAACCCGTCTTTTCCAACAGTCCCAATTTGTCTGCAGCGGTCGTAGTGGCCGCAAAGATCTTCTTCATCTTACTCTCCGAATCGTCATAGATCTTCGCATTCAACGCACGCTCCATCGCCTTCTGCGCTTTCGGAGAAGCAACCGCAACTTCATTTTGAGGAGTCTCACTTACTGGCGTAACAGTCTCGGCACTCTGCTTCAACCAATCACCTGCTTTATCCGCAAGAAATGCCGTTGAGGTTTTAAGATATTCGTTCACACGACTTGCAAGCGCATTGCGTGCATCCGAAGTCTCAAGATTCTTACTTTCAGTATAGTCGTTCCAATCCTTAACAAACAACGCTCTATCATCCAATGCCATTGACTGCCTCCTTTCCCTTAGATTCTTCAAACATTTTTTCTTTCGTAGAAGCAGAGGTTTCCTCGCCTTCAACGTTGTTTATTAATTCCGTGCCGAAAGTCTGAACCATCGCATCTCCCATTTCTTTTTTCTTTTCTGGGGATAAAACAGAAGTGAGTTTTTTCCACTTTCTGATAAACCACTCCTTCAAGGTCAGACCTTCCTCCTTCTTGGCTTTTTGAATCTCCTTCTGATTTTCTGTATATTTGTCAATTAACTCTGCTGATTGTTTATAGTCGTCAAAGTCATTCTGCGAAAGTCCCAACTCCTGATAAACTTCTTTCACCACTTCGTCGACATCCTTATCTGGATTGTCTTCCGTGCGCTCTAATATCAGCGCAAGTATCTCTTCTTGAGTCTTAACCATATATTCTTCCTTTGTTTGTTATTTTTTTGTCTTATTCTACAAAAGGCCATCTCTAATAACAGACAGTCTTATTGTTTCTTTCAAAATTACATAGAAAGCATTTTACCCCCCTAATTTAACATTTTTTAACATTATTTTAGATAAAATAAATTCGGCAGTTTTAACGTCACTCGATGCGGAAAGTTCCGCTACTCCATCACTGACAGACCCTAATATTCTTCATAAAACCACGCAAAATCCGACATCGTTTTGTAACATCTAACAAAATAGCATCACAACAGATAAAATTTTCAGATTTTTAAAAATCTTCACTTTGATATCATCGCCCCTTCTGCTAATATTGCATCGTAAACCAAAACGAAAAAGGTTACAAAAAACGGAGTATTAACTTTTAAAAATAAAAATTATGTTGTCAATTATCATCACATTCATTTGTTATTCAATCTTTTATCATATCTATAAAGCAATCACTGAGGGTTCTTGATTGAATAACATCTTCTTAGTGAGAAAGTAAAGTTTGTTGAAAACAAACAAGTTGTTAATCTTTAAATTCATTCACATTATGGTATCACTTATCATTTACATTGTCATCTCCATTCTCTGCGGTGAGGGATCTTAAACAATTCACGAAAAAGCATTCACATTTGCTATTATGAAGAGAAAAGCCTCTGACTGGGTCAGGGGCTTTCTTTTATGATTCAACTTTTCAAACTATGCTGGCTCTACCCAGTCGCCATTGTCTTTGATCAACTGAATCAAATGTTCAACGGCTTCTTCTTCTGGAATGTTGCGTTCTACAGGGGTCTGCCCTTTATAGAGGGTAACCTTGTTTCGTCCTGCTCCGACATAGCCATAGTCGGCATCTGCCATCTCGCCAGGACCATTGACAATGCAACCCATCACACCGATCTTCAAGCCTTTCAAATGATTGGTTCGTTCCTTGATCTTCGCAATGGTCTTTTCCAAATTGAAAAGGGTTCGACCGCAACTTGGACATGAGATATACTCTGTTTTTGAGAATCGTGTTCTCGCTCCTTGCAGAATCGCAAACATCAATGAAGTTACCTCTTTTTGATCTATCTGCGGTGCTTCAATCCAGATTCCATCTGCTAAACCGTCAATGAAGAACTGACCAAAGTCTGCTGCTGCCTTGATGCGCAACTCCTCCAAATCGTTCTCCTCGGCATAACGACGACGAATGATGACAGGATTCTTCAAGCCCAAGTCCATCATCTTATGAATGAACTCTCGCTGACCATTGATACCGTCGCGCTTTATAGGATAACCGTAAGCATCCAATACAATGACAGTCTGCTCGTCCAAGAACGACCAATCTTTCATTTCGTGCAAATCGTGAATAGTTGCAGTTGCAAATTTCACACGTTCTTTATAGTCGCCAAAGAGAATAGGAATGGTCGCTATCGGCACTACGGGACAAGCATTTCCATCGCGTGTCAACATGCCATTTTTATCGAGGGCAAAATCGGCAGGCGTTCCTTCTTGGTTGGCAATCACCACGGGAACATGGTCGCCACCGATAATTCCGACCGCTCTCGTATTTCTTCTTTTGTATGAGTATGGACTAAAGAATCTGGATGGTTTGAAAATTTTCTCATCGGGATTGGTACGCACACCTGCCGTCGTGGTGATGTAGTCGACCAATTTTCGTGCCACTGGGATTTCATTTTCGGGTGCCTCACTCAGCGAAACTCGGATGGTATCACCGATTCCGTCTTGCAACAACGCGCCGATTCCCAAAGCGGATTTCACACGACCGTCTTCGCCATCGCCTGCCTCGGTTACGCCCAAATGGAGCGGAAATTTCATGTTTTCCTTCTTCATCGTGTCGACCAACAGACGGACAGTCTCCACCATGATCACCGTGTTCGACGCTTTGATTGAGATGACCACGGCATAGAAATCGTAAGCCACGCAGAGTCGCAAGAACTCCATACACGACTCCACCATTCCTTGCGGAGTATCTCCATATTTCGAGAGGATTCTATCGGACAAAGAACCGTGGTTCACACCGATACGAATGGCTGTTCCACGCTCTTTGCAGATATCCAACAGTGGGTAGAGTTTCTCTTTGATTTTCTCAATCTCCTGCTGATACTCTTCTTTGGTATAGTCGAATCGTTGTTGCGTATGCACTCTATCAACGAAATTTCCAGGGTTGATGCGCACTTTCTCAACGTATTCTGCGGCTGTAAAGGCAGCTTGTGGATTGAAGTGGATGTCGGCAACCAAAGGGACAGTCGAACCTCTTCGGTTCAATTCCTCGCGTATGTTTTTCAGATTGGTTGCCTCTTTCACACCTTGAGCGGTGAAGCGAACCAACTCTCCACCTACGGCTTCGATACGCAGCGCTTGGTCGACGCTTCCTTCCGTATCATTGGTGTCAGTATTTGCCATTGACTGTATGCGGATGGGGTTTTCACCACCGATAGCGATACGTCCGACCTTCACGGGTATAGTGTTTCTGCGATTGTATAAGAATAGTGTTGAGGACTCGTCCTCCAACTGATATTGACCGATTTTTATCGTACATTTCTTCATGACCGATTGTTTTAGCACATAATCAAGACAAAGTTAATGCTTAATCTCTCATTTACAAAGAAAAAGAAGGCTGACCGTAAAGGCCAACCTTCCCTCATTAAAAACGATTATGGAAAATAAAACTATTTACTTTCTGCCTCAACTGCCTCTTTCTTAGGGGCTTTCTTAAACTTCTTCAAACAAATATACGCAACTGGAGTAGCGATGAACCATGAAGAGTAAGTACCAACGATGACACCCACCAACATTGCGAAGATGAATCCGCGGATGGTCTCACCACCGAAGAAGAAGATTACGATCAATACGACCAAGGTACTCATTGAAGTACTGAACGTACGGCTCAAAGTTGAGTTCAAGGCTGAATTGATTGTACCTCTAATCTCTGCGTTTGGATGCAAGCCAACGTTCTCACGAATACGGTCGAAGACAACCACCTTATCGTTGATAGAGTAACCGATGACAGTCAAGATAGCAGCGATAAATGATTGGTCAATCTCCATTGAGAATGGCATGATGTTCTGCAAGAGTGAGAACAAACCAAAGATGAACAATGTATCGTGAGCCAATGCAACAACCGCACCAATACTGAATGATACGTTGCGGAAACGGATCAAGATGTAGAGTCCGATAACGATGAGAGAAAGCAAGACTGCCCAAACTGCAGAAGTCTTGATGTCGTCTGCCATGGTTGGTCCGACCTTCTGAGAACTTTGCAAACCGAATGTTGAAACATCGTCAGCTGTTGAAATTCTTACTGAACCATCTGCCACAACATAACGCTTAACAAACATCTCTTCAGTTACATTCTCATTCAAAAGGCTCTTAACACCATTGTAGATGAGTCCTTCAATTTGAGCATCGATGTTTTGATCAGTCTCGTTGATCTTGAAGTTGGTTGTGATACGAACCTGACTTGGATCTCCGATTGTGATGACTGAAACGCCACTCTCAGAGAATTGACCTTGGAGCATATCTGCAACCTCAACAGTTGAAACTGGTTGTTCGAAACGAACGATGTAGTTACGACCTCCAGAGAAGTCAACACCCTTCTTCATTCCGTTAACACCCAATGAAATCAAACCGATAACGAGCAATGCGCCAGAGATTCCGAAGAAGATGTTTCTCTTACCCAAGAAATCGATCTTCGTATTTTGGAACCAGTTCTCAGTAATCTTGGTGATGAACTTCAAATCGTCATACTTGCCTTCCTTGCTCAACAACCACTCGAAGATCAAACGAGAGATGAACACGGCAGTGAAGAAAGAACAGAAGATACCGATGATCAACGTAGTGGCGAATCCCTTGATAGGACCTGTACCGAATACGAACAAGATCAAACCAGTCAAAACGGTTGTTACGTTAGAGTCGATGATCGCGCTCAATGCATTGCTGTAACCTTCGCTCAACGCACGCTTGATAGGCTTACCTGTGCGGAGTTCCTCACGAATACGCTCGTAGATCAACACGTTAGCGTCGACTGCCATACCGAGAGTCAACACGATACCTGCAATACCAGGCAATGTCAAAACGGCTTTGAATGAAGCCAAGACACTGAAGATGAAGAACACGTTACATACCAAAGCGATATCGGCAACGAGTCCAGGAACCATTCCATAGTAGAAAATCATGTATGCCAACACCATGATGAAGGCAACCACGAATGAAATCAAACCAGCAGTGATAGCCTCTTGACCCAAAGACGGACCAACAACGTCCTCTTGTACGATGTGTGCAGGAGCAGGCATCTTACCAGATTTCAACACGTTAGCCAAGTCTTTTGCCTCTTGAACATCGAAACGTCCAGAGATTTCAGAGCGACCACCAGTGATCTCGTCATTTACACGAGGGTAAGAATATACATAACCATCGAGAACGATAGCAACGCACTTACCAATATTTTCCTTAGTCAAACGAGCCCAAGCCTGTGCACCCTCTTGGTTCATCTCCATGCTTACTGTTGAAGCAGAAGAGTATTGTGCGAAGTCAGCACGAGCGTCTGTGATAACAGAACCTGTCAAAGGAGCTTTTCCGTCTCTCTTCTTGCAGTTGATAGCGATCAACTCAAACCAGTTGCCTGTCTCATCAATAGACTTAACAGACCACTTTGGCATCAAACCGTTAGGGAGCAATCTTCTCTCCTTAGCCAAACGGAAATATTCAGAAACCTTAGCAGTATCTTTTGCGTGAACATAACCGATGAGTGGACCAGCGCCTACACGGCCAGACTGAGCGTCAACGTTCATTTGCATGATTGAGAACAAAGGATTTTCCTTAGCCCAATCTTGAGCCTCTTTACTCATCTGAGTAGTATCAGCGTTGTTGGTAGCCATCAAGCTATCGAGAGCAGTTGTAGCCTCAACAGCCTTTGCAGCAGTGTCGGCAGCAGCCTCTTGATTGTCGGAATTTCCAACCTTTGAGAGGTCTCTTGCCATGTTGTTAACAGCGACGATAGAGTTGTAGATTTCGCCAAACTCGAAAGTCTCCCAGAACTCCAAATCAGCAGTTCCTTGGAGGAGTTTACGAACACGCTCTGGCTCTTTAACACCTGGCATCTCGATCAAGATACGACCTGCGATATCCAATTTTTGGATGTTAGGTTGTACCACACCGAAACGGTCGATACGAGAACGAAGCACGTTGAAAGAGTTGTCGATTGCGGCAGCAACCTCATCTTTCAATACTTTCACTACGTCAGCGTCAGATGAAGCGGCGTTAACCTTGTCTCGCAACTCGTAAGTCGAGAAGACAGAAGCTAAAGGCTCACCTGGGTTGGCCTCTTTAAATGATTCAGCGAATAGGTCTACGAAATCACGTTGATTTGTCAACTGCTTCTCCTTTGCCAACTTCATAGCCTTACCAAACGACTCAGTATCGCTCTGTGTACCAGCCAAAGATTTCAAAATGTCGGCAACAGAAACCTCCATCACCACATTCATACCACCCTTGAGGTCCAAACCTAAGTTCAACTCGTTCTCACGACACTCTTTCAAGGTGTAACAACCGAGCCAAACATTCTCTCCCGACAATGAATCAAGGTAAGCCTGACACTCTGGCGTCCCTTCTCCATACAACTTTTCTGCTTTATTGGTGTAATAAGCAGATACAAGGCTGAACGAAAGATAGAAAAGACAGATAAGCGCAAAGGCCACTGCAATCAACTTAACAAATCCCTTGTTTTGCATTTCTTTAATTGGTTAATTATTAATGTTTTATATTTTTTGCTTCAAAGAGTTTTCTCCAAAGAACTTGCAAAGATAGCATTTTTTTACTTTTATTCACATAGTTTTGACAAAAAAAGGAAAGTCTGATAGCGTTATCTCTAACTTTTCTACCAGACTTTCCTCTAAACAAACTTACGATTTCCTCGTTTTTCTACTTTTTAATCACCTTGAACATCCAGTCACCAACACGTACCATATACACGCCTGTTGGATAACTTGACGTGGCAATTTCAACTTTTCCTTCTACCGTCATACGATGAACTAAGACTCCTTGTGCATTGTAGACAAGCACTTCTTGCGCATCTTTTCCAGCCTCAACATAGAGAACATCCGAGAAGAGGGTTGGATAAACGTTGACTGTCATGTCAACTGGCGCAGGCGACTCTGGATCAGCCCAAATCGCACCTTCTCCAGCGTAATGCTTAACGGTTCCATCATAGATAACATACAATGAACCTGAAACGGCTTTCGATTCACATCCTTCGTTGTCTGTTACCTTCAACCAAACATTTTGACGTCCTGCTTGATAGTAGTAACATACTGGAGACAAAAGGTAGGAAGTGAGTTCATACTCTTCATCGTAGTTGTAGTAGCCAGACCAACCATCGTAGAAGGTACGAGAGGTGAGAATACCCCACTCTACCTTGCAATCGGTAACATCAACGTCTTCATTGATATTGTATTGGACTCTCGTACCTGGAGTAATTTCCACTTCGTCCGTAGTGCTTGGATAAGTGATACCGTTGACTGTGAATGTGAAATCTACATTGTAGAACTTCGGTGTGATGCGGACAAGGCGCGAGGTCTCTGACTTCGTACGAATATCGAGACGAGTAACCTTAACCACGAACGAATCCTTGATAGAATTGAACTTAGCCACACCATTGGTGAACTTCACACCATTCTCAACTACTGACTTTTCTACGGAAGTCATCTCTAAAGTAGAGAATGCATCTGCATTTTCCACCTCGTATGCATAGTAGTAGTTAGAACGATCCAACATAGTCAGTGTAATCCAGCTGGTTGAACACTCAGACTGCTCAATCGTGAACTCCTCGTCTAAGATGACTGGAAGGTCGATGGTGTAGACAGTGAAGACCTTCGATGTGTCGTTGGATGCACACTCACTGTATGCGATTGCACGATAGTAGACACAACCTGAATTATCCTCAACCGAGATAGAAGAACTATCTTGCACACCATTCTGATCAAACTCGTACAGCGTTGTCCAAGTGGTCATGTCATGACTGAACTCCCACTTCACAAGACTTGCATAGTATGAAGTAGCCTTCAAATCAACTACCATCTTCTGATTACGTTGCAAGTAGTAATCCTTCGACATGAGTTCAAGTTCGTCGAAGTACTCTTGAGGTTGCATGGTAGCAATCTTGCTGATGATTGGTTTGTCCATCACGTCAATCTCCACCACATTACTATAAGAGATGTAGTTGTCCGAACGCTTCGTAACACGACGATACCAAGTCTTCACGTTGATGAACTTCGGCGTGTAATCCTTTTCGTTCGCATTCTTATCGGTGAGGGTCATGAACTCAGAGACATACTCATTCTTGTATTGCCAGAAATAAGTGAACTCTTCCGATTCGTCTCCACCTGCGACATTGGTTGCACGCAAAGTTGGCATCGTATCAGCCTTCGTGCAGACAACCGCATTGCCATCCAAATAGATTCGTCCACCAGAGATTGGCTTCACATCAAATGGAACATAGCACTTACCGATTTTCTGCAAAGTGAGAGCAGAGTCTTTATAAGTCTCAGCCGTATAAGGAAGAATATTGGTTCCGTAGGAGAGTTCTGGCAATAAACCATCACCGTCGATTGTAAAGTCCATATTCTTATTACCTATATATAATGCAACTTCCGACTCGCCATTCTCTTTCTGCGTTGTCGTGATGCTCATGCGATACTCATCCACATAATCCACAGCGACAGCAGGATGTCCGTAGATAGTAACTGGCTCAGACTCAATTCTATCACATCCATTTGAGGCCACACGTTTCACTCTGAAAGTGTCGTCGTGAGCAATTTCGAGACAAGCCGAATCCTTAGCCGACATATCCGTCCAAGTTGAGTCATCCACTGAGAGATACCAAGTATAACTGTAATTGATAGGTTCAAAACCATTCTCAACAGGAGCATCTCCATTGATTGAGATTACAGTTCCGTTGCAAGGCGCAGTTTCAGATGCTTTCAACTCGTTCTTGTCAGCATCGAAAGGAGCCGCATTGCGGACCATGCGAACAAGCGTATCTTCAGCGTAATAACACTGTTTTGAGATATTCAAATCAGCATTGTTTGCCACAATGTAGGTTGCAAAGACAAACTCTTTTTCTTGATCCTCAAAACCTTCATACCAGAAATTCTTAGCCGTTACGTCAAAGTCTTTTCCCTTCAACAAATCGGCTTTCGCATCCGATTGGCTGAATTGAGACTTCTCTACCATAACCACTTTATCTTGACTATAGGTATAGTTTGTAGCAGAATCTACAAATAAAACCTTTTCGCCATTGATATTTACCTTAAACTTCTGATTTGCACAACCATGGTCTTCGAATGAAAGATCCATTTGTGGTTCAACATGTTTCAGCACTTCAGCCTTGATTGGCTCGCTGGCATGTTCATCACACATATCAGAAACCAAACGACGGAAATAGGTGGTAGTCTTCAAGTTAGAAGTTGAGTAAGATGCTTCTTTTGCATTGTCATCATTCTTCCACTCCTCACCATCGTACGAGAATTGCCATTGGTATGAGCGAGTTCCAACACCACCGGTTGCTTCTTTCGCCTCGATCGTCAAATCGGAGTTGAAACAGAGAGGTTCTGTCAGAGGAGAGATTTCTGGTTGCGACAACTCTGGCATCGAGTCGAGGTTGAAATAGAGAATCTCTGACTTACATCCCGACTGTACATCAAATCCTTGAATACCATACTGAGTAACGTTAAACTCGTTGCTTCTGCAAAGATTCTTCTTGTAGATACCCGTCTCCTCCCAAGTCTGTTGGTCATTATCCATAACGAACCAACGATAAGAGTAATCAGACTGATTTTCAGCGATAACCGTTACAGTATCTGAAGAACAAGTGGTCTTTTCTTGACGAACAGATGGTTTTTCAGCCGTGCGGTAGAGTGTGAACACGAATGGTTCGCTATAAACATCACCGCAAGCCTCGTCTGCATAGTGGACACGCACATAGAAGGTGTTATCCTCGTCGGTGTTGTAAGCCACCTTAGTGAGTTGCTCAGCCGTGCGGAAGATCGTTCCCGACATATAAGAAAGATCCATCACCGTAGTGTAGTTCGTTCCATCCAAAGAGACATCCCATCCATACTTGTAAGCGTAACCGTAAGCATCCGACATTCCACCCTTAGGCAAAGTCGTTACGATATTTGGCAAAGTGTCCGTCTGGCAGAAATGGGTTCTCCTATCATCTTCGAAAGACAAAACACCTGGTGTCAAATCATCAAAGTAAGCGAGATAGATTGTGTCTGAGTAGACTGTTCGACCGAACTCGTTGGTTGCCAAACGTCTGAAGTAAGTGTTCTCACCTTGTACAACCTCATTGACTGCATCCGCAGAGAGTTCGTCTTCAGTTGCACCTTCAACCGTTCTCCACGACTTCTCCGATGACGGATTTGTCGCATATTGCCAAGAGTAAGTGAAGAAGCCGGTGCTACCCGACGCACGTTTTTCACTTCTGATACCATAGAAAGAACCACCCTTGCAAACCTTTTGGTCTGAAGCAATCTTTCCTCCGTTGCTCTTGCGGTAGATGGTCAATGGCACTTGCGTCAAATCACTTGTGCAGACACCGTCGCCCAACTGCAAGAACAATTTAGACATCATTGAGACATTCGTCAGTGTCAAACCATTCTTACGACCCAACGTGTCGTTAGCCAACTCGTCAGAGAACCAGTTCCATACCTCGTAGTAGTTTGGCGTGTTATAGACGACACGGATATTATCGCCCTCTTCCGCACCTATTGGAGTGATGACGAACAAAGAATCGTCAATCTCGCCCAACGAACTTACCACTTGTGGCACTGGTGTAGTTGAGATGGATGAACAACCATCGCTCAATGTAAAGCGAATGGATGTAGAGTCTTTCACCTCATCCAACGCATATTGTTTCTGGTAAGCGTTCAAATCAAAGTTACCAACACGGATAGTCTGCCAATCAGCATTCTTAGCCGCATTGTTGGTAGTGTAAAGACCATTTACACGCTCCCACTGCCAGGTCAACGAGTTTCCATAGAGACTTGCACCTAATGAGTCGCTAAACCAAGCATGCTCCACATTTTCAGGTACCGTCAACTTAATATTCTCGCCTTCATCGCCAAAACAGTAGAGTTTTTTGTCCACTGAAAGTGTTCCTGCCAAACCATCTATCTCTTTGTCATTGATAGATTGAAGTGTAGGTATCACATTGACTTCCAACTTGTTAGACATAACAGACTTTGTTACTTGCTTGTCTAACGTGTATGAATAGTAAGAAGTCTTCGTTACTCGTTGAACAAAGAAAGTCTTGACTTTTCCATCGGTATTCACAAAGTTCACTTTGCAGGTATCCAAATTGATAGACTGCGTAGTAACCGTGTTGCCATACTGATCTTTGATTGGCGTGTAAGTACCATTCTCAGTTGGAGAATACTCCCATACGAAAGAGAGGTTATCACCTGTTGGCTCTTCCAAGTCATAGATCTTACCGCTCAACTGACCGCTACATACCCAAGCAAGACCTTCGTAGTCTTCCCAAGCGATGACACCACCTGTCAAAGCACGACGAACAGAGACATTCAACATTGTATCGTTCGTACTCAAACAGCCTAAACTGTTCATCTTATGAACGAAGAAGACAGTCTCATCTTTCAGAGGCTCAGAGACAAAACGATCTGACAAGCCACCATTGATTGTGTCGAGGACGATGTAACCAGTCTCATCGAAAAAGACATAACGACTGTACTCCTCACTTCCGACAAAGACAGCAGTCGAACCATTATCCACGATATCAGTACCCTTGATTTCGTCAGAACCCATTATCACCTTATCACCCACGCTGAACATAGCGTAAGTCGATGTAGTGTCTGAGATTCCGCACATATCAGTTGCGACACGACGGAAGAATGTGTTTTCATAGATTCGGAACTCATCCTTCTTCGGACGATAAGAGGCTCCTGAATAGCCACTGACTTTCGTCCAAGGGCCATTTGGACCTTCAGTTGACTTAATCCAAGTGTAGGAGTAACGACCATCTTGGGTAGCCATACCACCCGATGCCAAAGCTGTATTTGAAATTTCTGGCAATCCACCATAACAGATCTCTTTCTCGCCGTATGCGATAGAACCAGCATAGACAGAAGAGTAGATTAACGGTCCACGAACGACCATACTTCTTGCTGCATCACCTGGGTAATCCGGACTTGACACCTCAGCATACATGTAGAGTGTCTCCTTCTGCTTATAAACCCATTTCAATTCAAAAATTGGGTAATCACCGTGTGAAATCGTATCGAAAGTGCAACCCCACTCCTTCGCCAACTGAGGCGTTAGAAGCGCAGCATCCTTCATACTTTCATACCTGTAATACCAGTTAACATTCGCCAATTTCTCTCGGTTTCCACCTTCGTATGTGAGATAGAAAGACGTGTTATCTGCCACATATTTTGCACAAGCAGTATCATTAGCGTTCGAGGCTGCGATAGTTTGCACACGCAACTGATCATAAACAGTGAATGTGTAAGGAATCGTATCAGAAACACAACCTTCTTTTGATACCTTATATACATTCAACGTATGATCGCCCGCTTTATAGAAACTCTTCACTTCACCTTCCGTCTTATTCGGAATATAATCATCCGTATAATGGAAAGTGACACGATTCTTCTCCAAGCCAACAGCATCCTTACCCTCTGTGTAATACCACACATAGGTGTGCGTTCCATCCAATGGAGCACCCAAGGTTATGGTTTTCAAAGTGTCATGATAATATACAATGACATCCGAAAGAACTCTGATATCCGATGCCTTGATTTCACCTCCATTATTGACATCCACACGAACCACATTTGACGAAACCACCTCGTTATCGCACATATCTGTTGCGACACAACGGAACAATGTCGTCTGCTCAAAAGTGTTCTTGTAAGTCAACTCTTTGGTTGTCGTACCATTTGCAAATTCGTCCTCAACAACATCTTTCCAAGTCTTATTGTCGGTTGACATCTGCCACTGATACTGTCCGCCAACACCCGCAGTGCCTAAATACCTGGCGACTACCTTCACCTGCTCGTTTCGACAGATTGAATAACTCTCTGCACCGTAGACAATGCCTGGTGTCTGCTTTTTATAACCGATAACAAGAACCTCGTTAGACAAAGTCTTTACAGAAACGCCTGCTTTCGTCTTGTAAGTCAATTCGCACGCATAGTAATAGTCGGTTGCCATTGGTGTAACCGTCAGACTCTCAGCTGTTTCACCATTCAACACAGACCAAACGACTGCATCTGCTGGACGACGTTTCCAACGGAATGACACATTCGTATCGCTCACCTTCAACTCCTCACCATTGTAAAGTGGAAGATTGTCGAAATCAAAGACCACTTTATCATCAGAACATACACGAATGGAGTCATAGAACTCATTATTAGCCTTCACTTCCAATCTTCCGTCGAATCCCGACTCGATTGAAATGTTTCCGCAATAAGGTTTTGAGACACAAGTCGCATCTTCTGTCTTCACCGTGCGAGTCAAGCAATAAGAGACATTTCCAGAACCATTCTCAGCAACCGATTTCGCAATCTGATACTGGTAATTAGTGTATTTTGAAGCACTCTTTTCTTTCTTCAATTCACCTTCCAAATAGAATGAAACGGTTGCATTGTCAGAAAGAAGATGCGCAGCAGAATCCGTTACAGTTACCGTCTGAAGGAAATCCTCATCCTGATAAACATCCATTGAGAACTCGGCTGGTTGAACCGAAATCTTCTCTTTCTGAATAGTTAAATTAGGAACAACTGAAACTGAGATACCACCCAATTTGATGGAATAAGAAGGACAAGACTGATCCGTTGCGTAGAGCGAATAAGTCGTCGTTTCCTGCAAATTCTTCTCCGTACAAGATGAACTGTTAGCAATCAACGTGTTGCTAACCAATGCATTCTCATCAACAATGCGATACCAAGCATAGTCGTAGCCATGACCAGAACCACCTGCAAGAGCAGTCTCATCAAAACTCAAAGTAACCTCGCCTCCATAACATACACTCTCCGCAGAAGCGATTGGAGAACCACTCTTGCTCAAATCAGGACGAGTCATCACATACACCGTATCTGACACCTCATCACAACCATTTGTGTAGCGTGTCGTACGAATAAATGCCACAGAAACGCCACCCTTCGCCAATGTGTACGAGAGTTGCTTTTCATCATTCTCTATCGTTGTCAACGAACCTGCCGCATCGAGCATGCCCCACGAATAAGTTGCATTCAACGGATAAACCAAACGATTATCCTTAATAAAGATGGCCGAATTTTTACAAACGATATATTTACCATCTGCCTTTTCAACACTCTCACCAGCAACCACCAATTCGTTCTTTGTCAACTTATCCTTGATGTCGACCTGATTAACAGTAACAGTTCTTTCTGCAGAACAAGCATTCAAAGATTTGATCACCTTGAACGCCAAACCTGACGAACCTGGCTTCTCGCTAATCTTGTATTCTAATTTTCGCTCGTTCGTTTCCTCTCCATTAGGAGCGACAATCGTATAATCATAATCATCCGACCAACTTGAGATATCCACAAAGAGTTTCTTTCCGACAACACCACATCCTTCAACTCGGAACTCTGGCACTAACAAATTCTCTCCTGGAATAGCCGAAATCTTGTTCGTTGACGTTATCGTCTCATTACAGAACTTACCGTTCGCCGTCAAGTAAACCTTCTCTTTTACTGGACTGTAAGAAGGAACGGAAGATTTATACAAGACAGAATCTTTTGCATTTGCAACAATATATTGAACTGTCTCAATAGATGGGCGACCATTCTGATGGATGGTATCGTTATTGGTTACGAAATTGAAATCAATGGTCGAACCATAACATACATTCCAAGAATCACGGTGAAGTTCATAGCGGTTCTCCTTGCTCGACTTCGCATACACACGCAATTCTGGCGTAGTATAAGGACGCACGCAGATTGGCTGACTGTAACTGTCGACACTCGTCTTGCTCGTTGAAGAAACCACATGACGGCGGAAATAGTATGCCACATCCTTGTTGACGGTTACCGCACCCTCATCCAAATTCACAGACATCGTATTCGGAGAGATTTGTCTCCACGAGCCATTCAGACTTGTCTTGAGTTCCCAGATATACTTAGTGTCGCCATTTGAGAATCCACCTACAATGGTGTCGCCCACAAAGGCTGGAGAAGCACTACCTGCACAGACATAGACGGTACGCATCGTATCATCTTCAATCATCTGATTAGTAGGATCTTTCAAAAAGATTTTATTCTCAATAGGGCTACCCAACGAGAATTTCAAGTAGACAGGATCACTCTCGCACTGCAAGGCAGAACGATCTCTCTTCACAATGTAGATATCGCCCAATGCAGATTGTTGAACCTTCTCTGCCATATTGATTTCCGTGTTGCGAGAGGTGCTAAGGCGCAACTCTTTCACACTGTCTTTACCCTCTGGCGATATCAAATAGTAGTTGTATCTGCTTTTTTCAGGATCATCCACCGAAACAAGCACTTGTTTACCCTCGACCGACTCGACCATCAAAGCCTTGCCATCCTCGTAGGTATCAGCATTGGTGAATGTAAACGATTCAGCCTCAACTGTAGGATTTTCCTTTGCTATCTTCTTAGTAGTCAACTTGATAGCATTCTCACAACCATCCTTTACCTCCAAGGTGTAGAGAGTAGTCGACTTCACCATATCCTTGTGATAGATCACCGTATCAGCATCCTTCAAAGAATCCTTAGTCTCCTCGTTCTCCCAATACCAGTTGTAAGTAAAATCATTTTCTTTGTCAGAAAGCGACTTAGAGCAATACTTGTAGTTTTTCGTAGGGTTGAAAGCAACTTCAATCTTACCCTCGCCATTATCAGTATCAAAATAAGAGTTTGCGCAAGCAGTTTCATCCTTTGAGATAGAGAAATTGCTTCTCTGAATAGCAGCGTAAGGCTCATACTCCACATACGTCTGAGCAGGGCCCAGCACCACCTCATCGTGGCAAACCTCCGCAGCATAGACAGGAGACAATGGGAACTTGCCCATTCTCAAACGCTGGCGGAAATAAGTCTTCTTCGTGATGAACTTCTTTTGAATCTTCAAGTCCGCACCACTGAACTCCACCATACGCACGCCATCCTCGTCCGCAATCGTATCATTTCTCATAAAATCATACCAACGAGTGTCATCCTCGCGACGATATTGCCACTCGTAGATGGGGTCGTAGTCAGAAACATTAAAGATATCGCTCTTAGCAACAGACACTTTAGACATATCCACCTTAGCAAGATTTCCTCTCACTTTAACATATCCATCTCCCTCACATACCTTCTGGACAGAATTGTCATCAGAAGATCTTAATGGGTCGATAACCAATGGTGGCACATATTTAAACTCAAGACTATTCGACGGACATCTATTTCCAGACTCTTTTGCAGGGAAGCCATAGTTATAGTACCGTTTCAGATACAAATTGTGGTTTCCTGGTTGAAGCAAATTTGAATATTTTATTTCAAAATCGTACGATGAAGTCTCGGACACACCTCTTGTGTAAGTATAAAGGAAACCACTTCCATTTAAAAACATCGTTTGATTCTCGTCTGTCTTTTCAAACAAACAAGGACGTTCAACATTCTTGATTACAATATCACTTGTTGACCTTTCCCAATATCCCTGATCAACATATACAGCATATTTCGGAACATCAGTATTTTCCCATACTGGAGTGTGCGTGGTGTCTACACCAATCACGTTACCTTTACATTCATACAAGTAAACGAATTTAACAGCACTATTCTCATAGACTCCTAATTCAGGATACCATCTGTCGGCATAATTGTCGTACTCGGCAACCGCTTGGTAGCAGAAACGATAATAGATTTTTGCATAACATTGTCCCTCTGGAACATCCAAAGAATCCAACAAACGTCTGATCGAAATCTTATAATCTTTTGGAATATCATTGTCTGCCACACTCAAAGAACGACAATGCTGTTCGCCCGACACTGAAGACTCGTCTTTAGACGCTCCCATTTCAGTTGGTAAAAACGTTACCCAATTTGCCTGATCTAATGAAAATTGAATCTTCATTTTCATCGTGAAATCTAAAACATTTGCGTTTAGTCCACCCTTCCACCTTCCCGAGGCAGAGATTTTCATCTGAGAAATGGCAAATTCGACATTGTCATCTTCCGACATGTCAACATACTGTTTGGTAGCATGGAAATCAGGGTAAAGGTTGACTTTGATTCCCATATACCCAACGCTTTCACAAAACTCTGTGGCGAAAACACCTACGCCATGCCCCAAAAACACAGCAAACAAGACAAGTATCTGCAACCATCTTGCTTTAAACTCATTTTTCATTTAATGTAATTTTTTATTATTATTTAAGAGTTATATTAACTTTTTTCCAATCACTCCAATAGCCATGCTCGTCTTTACAACGCACTGATATCGTATGTACGCCAGAGGATTGAAAAGCATGTCGCACACCATTCAAGGTCGTCGAAATGTAAACACCGTCGTAGGCGCACATTCTGGTTGGACAGTCGCCGCCACCAAACTCATACTCATAGCCTGCCGAACCAACAGTTACGCCATCAAAACAATATTCATACAGCACAATCTCATCTCCATCGGGATCTGCACCCTCTTCTATTTCAACCAATTTCTCCCAATCGGTTGTCAAATCAGTAACCTTGATTTGAGGATTTGGGGCTTTGTTTGCCTTCATCTCAACATACACATAGAACTCCGACTTCACACCGATGGCATTGGTCAACGTAATCGTATAGGTTACCTCAAGATCTGCCGTCAATTCACGTTTCGTCATTGAGCTAGAGGCAGCCCACCTATAAAACGACAAACTGTACAATTGGTTATTCAACGGATTTACAGTCAACCCAGCGTATGAGTCATCCAACTCGTACACACCCGTGGAAGAATCGTAATTTTTTATGAACGGACGCAAAGCCTCCAAGTTCGAACCATACTCCGAATCGACGATATTTGTTACTTTAATATCGTTCAACAGATAACCCTCATACGGATTGACAAAACCGAATTTCAACGTCTTTTTGTCCCCCATGTCCAAGGGAATCCGGACGAACCGATCTTCACCCAGATCCATTACAGAATCTCCCGAATAGACTACCACCTCGGGCGTCTTGCCATGCTCGTAATAGTAGTCGTCTCGCGTGTCGCACGAAGCAAACACAACCGCTGCGACTAATAGATACATTAGCCTCCTAATTAAATTCATTATGAAAAAATTTATATTTGTATTAATTATTAAATCTTGCTATTTATGAAAATTATACCTAAGAGCCAATGTGAAATTAGGTTTCAGATACTGCGTGTTACTGTTAAACATCGCATACTGCTGCGCTTTCAACACAAATGAAAGGAACGAGACAGGCAGAAACTCAAAGCCGACGCCCAATTGTGGTCCGACAGAGAAATTTTTTGTCTTGTCTTCCAAATCCAAGCACTCCCAAGTGTCGTAACTGAGTGCCACACCGCCACCAATGCTCAGATAGAACCAATTGGCAGGGTTCCACACATTAAACTCGAGACACGGCGATATCATCGGCAAAGAAAGGAAATCCGAGTGTCCATACTCGCCCCTCTCCATATCCGCCTCCACGGTCAACGACAGTTTATTACTGAAGCAATAAGTATACGTCAAGCCAATGTCCAAATTGCTCTTCGTACCTCTACCGCCCCTTACTCCGACAGACTGACACCCTTTCACATGGTTCAATCCATCAGCCCCTTCCGACTTCGCATATACGAAAATCAAACAAAAGGTAGCCAATAAAAATAACTTCCTCATCATTTATTTTATTTATAAAAAAAGTTTCCAATGCACAATCTAAACTCATTAATCAAACTAAATTCATTAATCAAACTCTATGTAAAACATTAAAAACGCAAGTTCCCAAAAAACTCTGTCAAAAATGCCCAACGCAAAGCCCAAATAAATTTGTCGCCGCAAATGTAGCACTTTTATTCTGATTTTTCGAGTATTCGTAGAGAAAATAATTAACAATGCACATATTTCGCTTCGTTTCACTTCTTCTCTTTATTCCTCTTTTTTACCTATATTTGCAATTACTAACCCATTCAGGCTATCAAACCATGAAATTAAAATACAAATTCATACCTCTATTAATATCTTTTCTCTGCTCCGTTTTGCTTCTTTCGGCGCAGAGCAAAAAGGAAATCGCTTCTTACGAACAGGCGGTGATTCTGATGAACCAAGGGAAATACAACGAGGCGGTTCCTATCTTGCGCAACTTGATTCGCAACAATAAAGAGTATATCGATGCTTCGTGGACATTGTCCGACCTCTACGGGAAAATGTGCAACGACGAGAAACGGATCTCCACATTGGTCTACATCGCTCGCCCCAACATGCCTCGCTACGCCAACACGCTTCTTCGTTTAGGTCAGGCTTACCACCAAACTTGCAACTACGAGATGGCGTTGGAGACCTACAAGAAGATTCCGAAAGAGAGCACTACTTTCTACAATCGTGCAGCCGTCAAGATCAAAGAGTGTGAAGAGGCAATGGAGATTATGCAACACCCCGTGCCTTTCGAGTTCAAGAACATGGGACCCAACATCAACACGAGATTTGACGATTACTGGCCAAGTATCACTGCCGACGAACGCTACTTTTCAACGACAATCAAACTGAATAAGTTGCAGGGGCAGTCGGAATTCGGACGAGGCATCCACGAGGATATCTACTTGAGCAAGAAAGAGAACGGCGTTTGGCAGAAAACGCAGAACGTGGGAAGTTCCATGAACACCATCGGGAACGAAGGGGCTCAAAGCATCTCCTTGGATGGTCGTTATATGTTCTTCGTGGCGTGCGACCGTCGTGAGGGTGCCGGCGGATGCGATATCTACTACTCTATCCACGAGGGGGATAAATGGTCGCAAGCCATCAATGCAGGTGGTCCGCTTAACACTCGCTACTGGGAAACTTGTCCGTCTCTCAGTCCGACAGGCGACGAACTCTACTTCGCCAGCAACCGTCCAGGTGGTGTCGGCAAAACGGATATTTGGAAATGCAAAGTGGAAGTGCAACCTAACGGCTACCTCAAATTCTCGGAGCCCGTCAACCTCGGCAAGACCATCAACACTGCCGAAGACGAACTGTCTCCTTTCATCCACGCCGACAACCAAACGCTCTATTTCTCGTCGAAAGGTCGCAAGGGTATGGGCGGCTACGATGTCTTCGTGTCGTACAAAAACGGAGATGGTTGGACAGAGCCTAAGAACATGGGCTACCCTATCAACACCTGCCGAGAAGAAATCGGTTTCGTAGTCAACGCAGCAGGCGACAAGGCTTATTTTTCATCCGACGGTCAGGAGAAAAATGGTCAGGGTCGCGACATCTACGAACTGAAACTGAACGATGCCAACAACCGTCCGAAGAACAAGATGAAATATGCTACGGGTAAGATTTTAGACGCCACTACGCATAAACCGATTCAAGCGACTATCGACGTTTTCAGCGTTGAGACTAACAAGATGGTGTTCCGCTCCGTATCCGATAAGGCAACGGGAGAGTTCATCGCCTGTGTGCCTGAGAATGAGGAATATGGAGTGAACGTGAGCAAAAAAGGCTACATGTTCTACTCCGACAATTTTGCGGCAAAAGAGAACATCAAAATCGAGAGTAAAGAGGGCAAAAACAATCTTGGATTGGACAAAATCGAAGTGGGCAAGAAAATGACCTTGAAGAATATCTTCTTTGATTTTGACAAGGCGACCCTCAAAAAGCAGTCGTACATAGAACTCAATCATGTGGTGAAATTCATGAAAGAGAACCCTACCGTCCGCATTCAACTGTCGGGACACACCGACTCGAAGGGTTCTGCCGAGTACAACATGACCCTCTCAAACGACCGTGCCAAAGCTGCCTTAGAATACCTCGCAAGCAAAGGTGTGCCAAGGCAACGAATGGAATACAAGGGTTACGGCAAAACACAACCCATCGCTGATAACAAGACCGACGCTGGACGTGCCATCAACCGTAGAACGGAAATTCTCATCATCGGAAAATAAATTAGTCTAATCAAACTTTAAAATTAGTCTTCACACTTTGCCGATTTATCAATATCACTGATTTTCTATTGGGAAAGTCAGTGTAAATGTTGCTAACTTTGTGTTCGAAAACATAAAAACCGAGGAGGAATTTAGCATTATGAACACGAAATCGGAGAGTTTGAGACTTACAGGTAAGATTTTTGCGACGGGAGTAATGTCGTTCTGTGGAGTCGTCAGTGAGACTGCCATGAACGTTACATTTCCGACTTTGATGAACGAGTTCAACATAGGCACAAGCACCGTGCAATGGGTTACGACAGGCTATTTGGTGGTGTTGGCTCTGGTCATTACCATGTCGTCCTATCTCAAGCGAAATTGTTCCTCCCGAACATTGTTTCTGACTGCCATTTCATGTTTCATCATTGCGACCATCGGTTGCTCTATCGCACCCGAGTTTTCGGTTCTGCTGATTGGTAGAATGATTCAAGGAGTCGGCACGGGTATCGCCCTTCCGCTGATGTTCAACATCATCCTCAGCGAAGCACCGAAAGAGAAAATCGGCACGTTCATGGGGATTGGAATGCTCATCACCGCGGTTGCCCCTGCTGTCGGACCAGTTTTGGGCGGATTCATAGTCGACTATTTAGGGTGGCGCTACATTTTCGTCTCGTTGATGCCACTTCTCCTACTTGCTTTAGTAATCGGTTGGATTCTCATCAAATACGTTGCACCGACCGACCATTCTCGTTTCCACTTTTTCGACTATCTGCTTATCATCATTGGCTATTCGACGTTCATCTTTGCCATGGTTCAAGCCTCGTCCGAAGGTTGGCTCAGCGTAGAGGTCATCTCACTTCTGGTTGTCGCCATCGTTAGTTTGGCTGGATTCATACTCGTCTCTCGCAAAGAAGAACACCCTTTGCTCTGTGTCGACGTGCTTCACTTCGGCAAGTTTATGCTCGCCCTTTCTGCCATTCTGATAGCGCAGTTCACCGTTTTAGCGTTAGGCTATCTAATACCCAACTACTCTCAGATTGCCAACCACACAACAGCATTCATCGCAGGTGGTTTGTTAGTGCCTGGATGCATTATCGGTGCAATTCTTTCGCCGATCAGCGGACGGTTGCTCGACAAATTCGGGGCAAGACTGCCCATTCTTTCCGGATTCGGAATTATGACCTTTTCGTTGTTGTTCTTCGCATGGTATGGCGCAGAAATGACCACTAATATGTTCTACGTCTTCTACTTCATCTTCACCATCGGTCAAGGTTTGGGATGTGGCAGCGTGATGACTTTCGGACTTTCACAACTGCCCAAGAATCTTTCAGCAGACGGCAACGCACTCCTCAACAGTTTTCAACAATTAGCAGGAGCAATGGGAACAGCCGTCGTCTCTACCATCGTGGCAGCCGAGCAACAATCCAACATTCACGATTTCTCCATAGCCACCGCTGATGGTAGCCATCACGCCTTCATCCTTCTTGCAATTATGATCACGATTGCTTTCATCGCCACCCTTATCATGACAAAAGCACGTCGTCAGTCATAGAATCCTTAAACTGGGCTATCTCCTTTTTCAAATTCTGGATATGCTCCTTCAACATAAAAATTTGAAATGGACGAAGCGACTCTTCTTCTCTTGAATCGATAAGAGCCTGAATATACGCCGTTTTATCTTCCTTCAAAATTTTAGTTGGAATAAGACCAAACTCCACCTGTAGATAATTCATCAATAAACGAGACATTCGTCCATTGCCATCCACCCACGGATGAATCGCAACCAACTGATTATGAGCATCGAAACTCATCAGATAGGCTGCCATATCATCAGGCTCTTTTAGTAATGCTTCTCTCCTCTCGTTTAATTGTTCGCAAAAGGAAGTCAATCGAGCAGGAACTTTCAGATAATTCATGTACGACTTTCCACCGACTCCAGCCGTAACATTCACCAATCGTAAATCTCCTTTAGAAGAGTCGAAATCTCCAGTCAATGTTTTATAAAGTCCGCCAGTGTTGCGCATCACCCAAGCTGACCATTCTTTCAGCAAATCAACTGTGATAGGTGGATGCTGCTCTGCCCTTTGAAATGCCTGTTCGTAAGCCTTCTTCAAATCAAGGTTCATCAGCTGTTCTATCATCGGGCGACCATTGGCTGAAATGCCCTCATCAAACAACATTTGATTCTCCAATTCCGTAACAGTAGATCCTTCAATAGCCGTAGAATGAGTGATCAGCGAGTACAGGTAGAATTTCTGATAGTCTACCTGCTCACCAATCCTCAACTCTTTATATTCTGCAATTACCTTGCGTAACTCTTCCTTATACTCTTGTAAATCCTGCATACTACTTGATTGCCGTCTCCACACGATTAACAGAATTGATGGTTTTGTTCTTCATCAAGTCCATACAAAGGTTGTTGACATCCTCCACATCATGCACATAAACCGTAACGTAGAGTTCGAACATTCCATCTTTGGTGTCGACGTTCATCTTGCTGATGTTCATCGCATGCTCCTCCGTGATGGTTCGGATGATCTCACACAACACCCCGACTCGGTCTGCTCCCTTCACCTCAATCGTTGCTGGAAATGACAACATCTTGTGCGTCTCCCAAACAGCGGAAATGATGCGCTCGCCATAGTTGGACTTCAGTTTCATCGCCACAGGACACTGTCTCTTATGAACGACCAACATTCCGTCCTCCTCCATAAAGCCCAAAATATCATCTCCTGGAATTGGCAAACAACAATCGGCTATTCGATAGGTAACTCCTGACTTATCCTCTGCCAACGTCAACGTCTTCTTCGAATCGGGTTTCTTATTTCCAAAGAATGGCAACGAGGTACTCTGACCGTTGCGTTTAAATGTCAAGTTCCAATACTTCATCCAGCGACTCTGCGACTTAAACACCGTATTGGTCAACTCATCCAACTTATACGTTCCCTTTCCTATCTTATAGTAGAGTTCGTCTTTCTTCGTCTCTTTGAAATATTCCAAAACCTTGGAAATATTGTCTGGACTCACTTTCTGACCGTTGTTTTGAAGATAAGTCTCCAAATCATGTTCACCTTTATTGATGAACGTTTTGTACTCCTTCTTAAACAACGCACGGATTTTTCCCTTTGCACGAGCTGTTACCACATAGTTAATCCACTCAGGGTCAGGCTCTTGCTTCTTAGATGTCAAAATCTCAACTTGGTCGCCACTGTTCAACACATAACTTAATGGCACCAATTTATGGTTTACCTTCGCACCGATACAGTGCAATCCCATCTCCGTGTGCAGATAGAAGGCGAAATCCAACGCCGTGGCTCCCTGTGGCAGTGTCTTAATTTCACCAGATGGAGTAAAGACAAATATCTCAGAAGCGAACAAATTCAACTTGAAAGTGTCCAAGAAATCGATGGCGTTAGGTTCTGGATTTTCAAGCAACTCCTTGATTGTCTGCAACCAACGCTCCAACTCCGAATCATCCTTCTCGCCCGTCTTATATTTCCAATGCGCTGCAAATCCTTTCTCCGCGATGTCGTCCATTCGGCGACTACGAATCTGCACCTCAATCCACTGACCATTCAAGCCCATCACCGTAACGTGCAGAGCCTCGTAACCATTTGATTTCGGAGTACTGATCCAATCACGAATACGATCTGGATGCGGTTTGTAAATATCCGTTACCGCAGAATAGATCTTCCAACAACAGGCTTTCTCATCTTCACCTTCTGGCACGTCAAACACAATTCTCAATGCCAAAATATCATAGACCTCCTCGAATGGAATGTTTTTCTTCTGCATCTTACGCCAGATAGAATAAACAGACTTTACTCGGTCTAATATTTCAAAATGATAACCTAACGTCTCTAATTTTTTGCGGATAGGAGCAGAGAAATCGGCAAACAACGTGTCACGTTCCTCTCTATCTTTCTCCAAGAGATTGGACAACTCCTCATATTTGTCGGGATGTTCATACTTGAAACTCAAGTCCTCCAACTCAGTTTTGATGGTGTAGAGTCCTAAACGATTCGCCAACGGAGCGTAGATGTATTGCGTCTCACCTGCGATTTTAAACTGTTTTGCAGGAGGCATCGAACTCAACGTTCGCATGTTATGCAATCGATCGGCTATCTTAATCAAGACGACACGAATATCCTCCGACATTGTCAGCAACAGTTTTCTGAAGTTCTCAGCCTGTGCGGATGCCTCTTTTCCAAAGACACCACCCGAAATCTTCGTCAGTCCATCTACAATCTGCGCAATCTTCTTTCCAAACAGATTCTCTATATCCTCAACTGTGTAGTCGGTATCTTCAACCACGTCATGCAACAATGCAGAACAGATGGAAGTTGAGCCCAAACCAATCTCCTTGGCGACAATCGTTGCCACCGCAATTGGGTGCATGATATAAGGCTCACCCGACCGACGACGCACACCTTGATGCGCCATCGAAGCAAAATTAAAGGCTCTCTCAATCAAATCAACCTTGTTACGGTGATTTGATGCCATGTACACCTTGAGCAAATTCTGATACGCATCATTAATCATTTTCTGCTCCTCTTCTGTATGTAATTGCTCCTCAGCCATAGTCTTCTATTTTACTTTCTTTTCTAAAGAACGCTCTTCTGATTACCAGCCACGTTCTGTCTAATTTTTCTTTTATTTCTAAAACACTAAAGTACAAAAAAGCGAGATAACAAACGCTATCTCGCTTTTAAAATATAATCAAATTATAATCTTAAATTTTTCTCGAATCAACCGCTGATTAGTAGCTTACCTTGATGAACTTGCCATTTGCCTTAGCCCATGGTGTTCCTTCTTTGTCCAAGTAAACATCCCAGCCGTTCTTCTTTGCCAATGCGTAACCATCGCCATTGAAAGTTGAGATATAGTCATACTCGCACTCAGTGATTGGACCGCCGAACTTGTCAATCAAACCGAACTTGCCGTTTTTCTTCACACAAGCGACACCACCTTGGAAGTCTTTTGCATCCTCAAACTCAAATTCAGTTACTGCATTTCCTTCTTTGTTGATGTAAGCGTAGGCAGTCTGTCCATTCTCTAATTTCTTAGAAACGGCAACCAAACCTTCCTTGAACCAAGATACAGTTTGATAATCGCAAGGAATCACCTCGTTACCATTCACATCGATGAATCCATATTTGAAATACTCACTCTGAACAGCAGCCAAGCCCTCGCTGAAAGCCTTTGCATCGCTGTAGATGATATCGTTCATCTTCTCACCATTCTTATTCAAGAAGAAGGCAGAGTTTTCAGCATCTTTAACAACGGCGTAACCATAACTGTAGTTAGATGCAGAGATATATTTCAAAGGAACGATTTCCTTACCAGATTCGTTTACAAATCCGTATTTTCCGCCAACTGACACACGAGCCATTCCTTCAGAGAAGTCTGCTCCCCAATCATATTTAGCCTTAACAACCAAATCACCAGATTTGTCTGCGTAACCATATTTGTTCTTTCTCAAGACACGAACTGGAGCAGGCCATTTCTTGTTCATTTCAGACTTAGCCTGAGATGTGTAGTAACCTGAAGGATAGTCGTAGATGAATTGTTGGTAAGCCTCTTTCGTGTTCTTCTTTTGAACCTCTTGGAACACCTTCAACTCGTCTGCCTTGACTGTCTTTTGTGTTTCAACATCGGCAGCACGGCGAGCGGCAGCCTCCTTCATAACGACCTCACGATCCTTAGCGGCTTGTTTAGCAGCCTCTTCCTTAGCCTGATTAGCCTCTTTAACAGCTAATGCTTGCTCGTAGTTGGCTTTTCTGGCAGAATCCAAACGGATGGAAACCTCGTCGTTCATAGAAGTCATCAATGAGTAACCCTCATCTT
Source organism: Flexilinea sp. (assembly GCA_963648205.1). Lineage (GTDB taxonomy): Bacteria > Bacteroidota > Bacteroidia > Bacteroidales > Paludibacteraceae > UBA1181. Next base: position 7,742 of record CAVJCT010000007.1, on the reverse strand, counting down.
TGATTACTTGCGAAGCGAAATAAGCCTTGCAAGCCTTTTGAGTCTCCGCGTCGTTGCCCAAAGCATACTGAACACGCGCTCTCATATACTCGATACGAGCGTTAGTTTTTCCTAATTTAGTCTCTGCCTTCTCCAACAATTTGAGAACTGAGTTATAGTCGCCCAAGTCATATTTCTCGATGGCAGTGTAGTAATAGTCTCTCGCCTGTTTATCCTCTGGAGTAACCTCGTAAGCAGATGCGCTCAATGTTGAGAACGCCAATCCGCAGGCTAACATATATATATAACTTTTTTTCATCTGATTTCTTTATACTTGAAATGAATCGTATCTAATTAGTTGCAGTCTCTGAATTACTCGTCTTGACAAACGCGGAAACCGATTTTTCCACTCTTGTATTTTGCAGAAACCTTCTCTGTTGAAGAGACAACGCTGTTTGAAGCATCGTCTGCCCAAGAACCACCCTTCACGAAACGAGTGTCTTTGTCGTATTGGTCAACCACCCACTCGCTGACGTTTCCAGTCATATCGTAAAGACCTAACTCGTTTGGAGTCTTTGTTCCAACCTCGTGAGGAGCCTCATTTGAGTTGTAAACACACCATGCAACGTCTGGCAAGTTGTTACCACCTGCATATTCAGTGGAAACACCCTTTGCACCACCTTTAGCAGCATACTCCCACTCTTCCAAGCGAGGCAAACGATAGTTCATACCTGTTTCCTTGTTCAACGCTGCGATGTAAGCCTGAGCATCCTCCCAACTGATATTCTCAACTGGTGTGTGAGGTCCACCCTTGAATTGGAAAGGACGAGTACCCATCACACGCATCCATTGAGCCTGAGTAATCTCCATCTTGCTCATATAGAATGACTTAAGACTTCCTTGACCTTCTACATAAACCAATTCCAAATCACCAACGTTTCTGTTAGACTTGTACTCTGTGAATTTCTTGATTTTTTCAACACGAGCAACTGGGTAAACCAAGTCTGGAGCAGCCTTAGCAGCTACACTATAATAAGCAGAAGCCTCAGTCCATTTTTGTTGGCTGTAAAGACGATCTCCCTCAGTGATGGCGTTCATCCAAATATCAGTAGGACGAGAAGTAGTCATCCAGAAGATTGGGCTATCAGTACCGACAGCTGGAGAGTATTTACGATTTGAGAAGTAAGCCTCAACAGATTTCTCGTTGTTACCAGCAGCTCTGAGTTTGTCTGCGTTCACACGGCGAGTGTACTCGTCAGAGATGTAGTTGAAATTGTCGTCGCTCCACTTGAAGTTGGCAGTTACGTTAACGACATCGATACGAGAAGACATTGCGAAGATCTTTCTCAATCTGAAACCGAAACCTCTCTCAGTGTTAGCCAACTTACCAACAGTGATGCGGTCTGCCTCGAAAGCCTTTGACAAAGAAGCGTCAGCGATGACAGTTCCAGGTTTCTCTTTCGTCTGTTTACCAATAACAACATTAGTGAAGTCAGACTTCCAATTCTTCTTTACAGGAGTCGTTGGAGCGACGGTCTGACCAGCCTTTTCAATATAAGGGACAGCCACGCTTGTCTTAGCGGAAGCGATGTAGCATTTTGAAGTCTCAGAATAGAAAAGAATTGTGTAAGTAAAAACGGCAGAATCGGGAACTAACAAGTCGAAACGCTGTTTTAAGTCTTCATAACCCTTCAAGTTCTGGTAATTAACAGACTTCTTGTTTACCGTGTACGAATTATTTCTTGTCCACGAAACATTAGCGAAACAATAAGGGTCACCCATTACAATTTTGTAGGTGTAGTCTAACTTGTACTTATCAAGCGGATAAGCGTTCTTTCCAGCGACATACTTCACCTGTCCATCATACGACCCAGACAAATTCGTATATTGCCCTTGTCCGAACATCATTGCGACGGACGTTAACACAGACAACATCGTCAAATAAAATCTCTTCATGAATCCTTTATATTTTTTACTTTTTTATTTTATTTCCTTTGTTTCAAATAGTTATTAACAACTGGCTCGATTTTTAGCCCATCATCAAAGGCAAATTTAATAAAATTTTGCATTTCAAAAGTGATTTAGCAATAAAATTCGCAACTTATTAACAACCCTTTGTTGAAAACACACTCGTTTTTTGTCTATGAGTCATACCGTTGTTAATAAGTTATTGCTTAGACAATTACCTTTTTTTCACTATTATTTTATATTTGTCTTTTATAGTGTTTAGTTTTACTTAAACTGTGAATTTATGAATTTAGACACTTCTCCATACGGTGACTCAGACAGAGAAAAAGAACTTGTTACCTATTTTGAGCAATTGATGAAAGACGGCGCTCCTTGTTGCTTTGATGAGGATGAGTATCTCACCTTGTTCGACCATTACGTTGACAGCGACGACGTTTCTCCTTGCGAAGTGGTGCTGAAATGGGCTGACCAACAATATCCTGGTTCTATTGCAATTACCGACTGCCACGCTCGTTTATTAGCTGCAAAAGGCGACTATGCTGGGGCGGAGGCTATCATCGACCAAGCTTTACAAATCGATAGCAAAGACATCGACCTTCTCCTTACAAAAGGCAAATTACTGTTGGTCAGACACAAGAACGATGAGGCTGACAAAATTTTCAAAAGTCTATATAATAATGAATACGACGACCCATTTCTCTATGGCACACTCGTCGATGTCGGCAATTCGTATGGTCAGGTGGGAATGAAAGACAAAGCCATCAAAATTTATGAACGCGCCATCAAACTGACAAACGAGAACGAAGAGGCCTCTTTCGAACTGGCTCTACTCTACGCCGACCAACCTGATAAGTTAGAAAGAGCAGCAGAACTGTTGGAGAAGGTTTTGGATAGGAATCCTTATTCCACACAGACTTGGCTCGCAATCGGTGGAGTTTACTCCGACTTGCAGAAATACGGAAAGGCAGTCGAGGCTTTTGACTATGCCTACACGATAGACCCTCAATGCTACAAGGCTTTGTATCTGAAAGGGCACAGTCAGATGAACTGCAACCAATATAAAGAGGCGTTAGAAGCGTTCGAAGAATATTCTGATTTAAAAGGAGAAGACTCTGAACTCTGCCTCAGCATTGGCGAGTGTTATGAGGCTTTAGGACACTTTGGAACTGCTGACGAGAAATATCGCCACGCAGTCTACTTGGACGATAATAACGTGAGCGCGATGATTCATCTCGCCATGCTCCATAGCGAGGATGATGCCGACGATGCGTTGAGGTGGATTCTCTATGCAAAAGACCACGACAAGGAAAATCCTGAAATATGGCACTTGGTGGGTGATATTCAATGCAAAGCAGCCACTCAGATTCCAGGGAATATTCATAAAGAAGATCATATAGCATGGGCGGAAAAGGCTTATAAGAAAGCCATACAACTCGATCCGCAGAATCCTTTGCCAATGGTTTCTTTAGGCATTTTGTATTATGACGAGGGCGATTATGATTCTGCCCTCTACTACTTAGAGCAAGCCTATCGCCTCTCCGCTCAAGTCGACGAATTGAAACTGTTTCTGGCACTCACCTACTATCAGTTGAAGGACAAAGAGCAGGCGAAGAAATTCTTGAAGATGGCTCTTGAGAACAATCCAGAAGCGTGGAACACCTTCACAAGTTTCTGTCCGAAAGCCAACGACGACCCCTATCTGAGCGAGTTCAAAGGTGATAAATAGAAAAGACATACAAATATGAATAAAATATTGAAAATCAGCATATTGTCTATAATCGCAATGCTTTCGCTTGTGGCTTGCCATGTTGGAGAGCATGATTATATGTACACTGTTATCAATAATGATGAGACACCGATTGTGTTGCACTACCAAACGCTGAAAGACACGGCAAAGGTAGACACGCTGCAACCTGGAGCCGAACTGACCATCGCCCAACGCTATGGAGTGAAGAGCGAGGAGGTGTGGGACGTGGAGACAAGTGTCTCTCTCTACAAGTTAAAGACGCTGATTATCTATTCGCTCGACTCCACCCGTTCGTCGGAGGAACTCTGCTACCGCAAACACTGGACTGGACCCGAGACAGCCGACGGAAAGGGCGTGTACAAACTGCCAGTCGACGAGAATGTTCTTTTGATGACCATGCAGGAAGGCTATATATATAAGGTAGTCAGTCCGTTTGAAGACTCCCTCCGTATAACTGCCAACCTGAAAGATCACACTTTGAAAGTTGACACCATCGTTACCCAAAAACAAAGTGTCGTCTTGGGCGAAGTGAACATTTTCAGCTACAATGAAAATTACGCCGGCACCGACAAATACAAAACGCAGAAAATCACAGGATTACGAAGTGTAACCCTTCGTCACGGCGCAGATTATAAGAATCTTAATCTGACCAAAGACACAGTCTATTTCAAAACCGACAAAGACACTTGCTATCTTCTCATAACCGAAGATATGTTTATATCTACAACAAAAAAATAATTGAAGATGAAAAAATTCGGTCTTATTGGAAAAACGCTAAAGCACTCATTTTCAAAGAATTTCTTCACGGAGAAATTTCAGAAAGAAAACATAGACGCTCAATACGAACTTTACGAGATGGAGACCATCGACAAGGTGGCAGAATTGGTGAAAGACCCCGACCTCATCGGCCTCAACGTAACCATTCCCTACAAAGAGGAGGTGATTCCATTTTTGAATGATATTGACCCTACTGCAAAAGCCATCGGTGCCGTCAACACCATCAAAATCAGTCACGAGGGTGGCAAAACGACGTTGAAAGGCTATAACACCGACTTGATTGGTTTCACAGACTCGTTGAAGCCTCAACTGAAGCCCTATCATAAGAAAGCCCTCATCTTGGGTACGGGCGGTGCATCAAAAGCCGTTTTCTACGCGCTGAAGCAACTCGGCATCGAACCCACCTACGTTTCACGCACGGCACGAGATGGCGGACTGACCTACCAAGACCTCAACGAGAAAGTGATGGAGGAATATCTCCTCATCGTCAACTGCTCGCCTGTAGGAATGTTTCCACACGTTGACGAAGCACCAAACATTCCTTACGAACTGCTGACTGACAAGCATTACCTCTACGACCTGGTTTACAATCCACTTCGCACGCAATTTTGCCAGAAGGGAGAAGAGAAAGGTGCAATCACGAAAAACGGTCTGGAAATGTTGCACGGTCAAGCCATCGCGTCATGGAAAATTTGGAATGATATAAAATAAATAATCTAATATTCAATAATTTAAATAAGAACAAATATGAGTGGAAAAGACCAGAAAAAAGAGACTGCGGGAAAGGACAACTGCCTTGCCTTGCAAGTGAGCAAAGAAGATTTGGAGAGCATCCGAACAGGAGCAACCACCTCCTACACGATCACCCTTGAAGATTGCAACTACAGGGATTTGATTATGAACATTGACGGCAACATTTTGATCTTAGCAGACGAGATGCCGACAACGTTTCATGGTTGTCATTGGTGGAACAACGGAAATTTCCCATACGGAATGAAGGATGAATTGCAATATCTTTTATTCTTCGTGAACCGACGAGATGTAGTCAAAGTGGAGATTGAATCCATCAAACCGATTGTCGGACATCGTTTTCGTTTCGGCAAGAAGCCAGGAGAAGAGAGTGTTTTAGACCCTAACGGAGACAGTTGCATTTGGAATTTGGAATTCAATTTCAAGGTTGTAAATGAGGATGACGAGGCTGCAAAGGAAGCCGAGGAAGAGAAGCAGAAAGTCTATCTTTTGCGTTGGAATCCAGCCATCAGCAGTTTCAAGATTGAAGATTACCGAGGAGCGATGAAGGCGCACCCTAACGGATTCTACGCCAATTGGAGCGTCTACGAGTGGGAAAATGCGCACGAGGGCGACCGCTATTACATGATTCGTGTAGGCGAAGGCAATACAGGCATCGTCTTTCAAGGAGAGTTTATGACTGAGCCTTGGGTGGATGACGATTGGGCAGGCACGAGCAAACAACGCCACTACATGGACATCACTTGCGTGGATTGCAAGCCCGACACCGAGAAGCCTTGGCTCACCATCGACGAACTCAACCAAGCGATTCCAGAGATCAACTGGAACAAAGGCCATTCTGGTCAGTTGCTCCCCGAAGAGATTGCAGACCGTTTGGACGACCTTTGGGATGAGGCAATGAAAAAGAACGCTCTAAGCAATCAGCAATATTAATACAGCAAACCGAATGCCCAAAGGGGAAGCACATCTCCACTGGCAAATTCCACATCGTCGCGGACTATAAAAGAGTTCGCGACTTCTTTTATCTGCTTGTGAGATTTCTTGGCACCACCAATCTCGAAAGTGAACTTTCCGATCGTGAAATCGGAAACTTTCGAGGCAATGACCTCCTCCGTAACCCTCGTTTGATTATAGAAGAACGTTTCACGAACATTTCCGATATTGGCATTTTCGCCAGACAATGCATAAATCATATTCGGATTATCCAAGAAGACTTTCTCCGTCTTTCCAAGTCCTCTCATACCTCCTGTTTCATCTCGCAACTGACCAATCATACCTGCCTTCTCCATATAAAGCAGGTAGGTGGGAATATCGTTTCGACTCGCTTTTATTTCGTTTGCCAAACCAGTCGCCTCGGGTTTGTAAGGCACATTTTGAGCGATGATAGAAAGCAAACGATGCAGTTTCCGTCCTGTCGCGAGCGTCATATTCGCATATTGAGGAATATCAACCTCCATTGTCAATCGCACAATCTGCTGCATTTTATTCTCAAAATAACCCTCCTTTGAAAAAGGATAATATCCCTCTCGCAGATATTTTGTGAAATAAGGAATCGGATGTTTCACGCCCTCAATTTCAACACTGCCTTTCAATATATCCTCCAGCGAACGGACATTCGTTTTTATTCCATGAAAAAATTCTAAATACTCACGGAACGAGAGACCTTGCATTTCAAAAATCACCGCTCGTCTGCTCAAATCCGATTCTCCTTCTAAAATGTCTAAAATCGATGAACCTGTGAAAAAAATGTGCAACTCTGGATGGGTATCGTAGATCTGTTTCAGTTCGCGTGACCATCCACTGTATTTATGAACCTCGTCAATATAAAGCCAAACGCCCCCCTCTCGCACGAACTGGTCTGCCATCTCCACCAATGTGTTCGTGGTGAAATAGGTATGGTCGGCTGAGACGTAGAGCGACTTTGCACGTTGCTCCTCATGCATTTCCTTGATATGCTGAAGCACCATTGTCGACTTCCCTACGCCTCGCGGACCCACCAAGCCCACCATTCTTTGTCCCCACGGCAATTTATCATACATATATCGTTTGAAAGCAACATCAGTATACCCCAACTGCTCCTTCATATAACTATCCAACATAATATCCATCGCTATTTCCTCCTTTATTAAAAAAACGAATTTGCACCTTTTATAGTGCAAATATACATATAATTTGCACCATAGAAAGTGCATTTACGAAATTATTTGCACCTTTCAAAGTGCATATAGTATTGAAGGATGCACCTCCAAAAGTGAAAATATTATCCTAAACTAATGAAAATCAAATAATTAATCAATATGGAAAAGTTGGAGATAAAATCAACCTCAAATGCTATAAATTAAATTTCAAAAAATTCTTCCCCCTTCCCTTTGCCACTCCAAACAAAACCATTACATTTGCAAAAAAAACATTTATATCTTCATTTACATTTGTATTATATGTACAAATTATTATTACTGACAACTCTAATTGGACTATTCCAAACTGTTTCGGCTCAATATAGCGACAACAATGTATTGGG
>CAVJCT010000006.1:0-26793 GCA_963648205.1 Flexilinea sp. | reverse complement strand
CAGAGCACGTGATTTGTAATCTCGGGGTCGTTGGTTCGAATCCGACAAGAGGCTCAAAAGGATGTCTTTTATAAGATGTCCTTTTTTTTATTTGTAGATGGCACTTCGTTTGTGATTTTGTTTTCTGCCTGTCATTCTTGAAAAATTCTTCAACTCAGCGATTTTTAAAAACTTTTTCATTAATCAGCAGAGAAACAACAATTTTGTGTGCTAAATTTGCAAATTGGAAATTTTAGAAAATAAGTAATATAGTCTCGAAGATATGTTAACAGTAGAGAAAATCGGAGGAACCTCCATGTCGCAGTTCAAGGATGTCTTGAACAACATTATCATTGGTAACCATACCAACGAAAATATGTACAATCGTATTTTCGTCGTTTCAGCGTATAATAATGTGACAAACTGGTTGCTCGAACATAAGAAGACTGGCGAACCAGGTATCTATGTAAAATTCCTAAATGACGATAATTACGAGGGTGCATTGGACGAACTTTGCCAAAAGTTGATTGCCCTTAACAGAAATTACGAGGAGATCAAACTCGACCAGAAGGTGGCAGACGAGTTTATCATCAACCGTATCGAGCGTGCAAAGAACTATTTGAAGGCTATGCACAGTGTGGTCGCTTCTGGCTATGTCGACAGAAAAGACCTCTATTTGGCAGCTCGTGAAATCCTCTCTTCTATCGGTGAGGCTCACTCTGCATTCAATTCGGTAAACATCATTAAAAATAATGGTATAAACGCAACGTTCATCGACCTCTGCGGTTTCGATGATTCTGAAGCGTTGACTATCGACGAGCGCATCCACAAAGCATTTAAGGGAATTGACTTCTCAAAAACTCTTTGCGTGGCTACTGGTTATACCAAGGGTACTGAGGGTATTATGCGCGCGTTCGACCGTGGCTATTCTGAGGTTACTTTCTCAAAAATCGCAGTTGATGTTCACGCTGATGAGGCTGTAATCCACAAGGAATTCCACCTCTCTTCGGCAGACCCTAAATTGGTGGGCAAGGAGAACTCTATCATCGTTGGTATGACTAACTTTATGGTGGCAGACCAATTGGCAGACGTCGGTATGGAGGCTATCCACCCTAAGGCTTCTAAACCTTTGGAGATGGCTGGTATCAACATTCGTATCAAGAATACTTTCGAGCCTAACCACCCGGGAACTTTGATTTCAAAGAACTATGTGGCAGAAAAACCGCGCATCGAAATCATCTCTGGTACGGATAAGGTTTTGGCAGTCGAGGTACACGACCCAATGATGGTCGGCGAGGTTGGTTTTGACCTCCGCATTATGCAAGTGTTCGAGAAACACGGTGTCAGCTACATCTTGAAATCAACCAATGCTAATAGCATTACAATGGTCATCTGGGATAAACCAAAGGCGAAGGACTTGATCGCAGAATTGTCTGAAAAGTTCTACCAAGTTGAGGTGAAAGAGGTGGCTATCGTATGTTGCATGGGTACGAACATCGCTCATCCAGGCTTCTTGTACAAAGCTGCTAAGACGTTGTGCGACAACAATATTAATATTGAGTGTTTCGCACAATCTTTGCGTCAGGTCAACATGCAGTTCGTCATCGAGCGTAAAGACTACTCTGCTGCAATCGTGGCATTGAACAATGCTTTATGTGTTGAGAAATAACAATTTGATATGAAATAGGAGAAACCGAGGTGAGACTGAATGGTCGCACTTCGGTTTTTTCGCGTTTTTACATTAAACCCATTTGAACAATGATTGACTATTCAAAAGTGCCTTCTCCAGCGTATGTGGTTGATGAGGAGCGTCTCCGTCGAAATCTTAGTCTGATAAAATCTGTAAAGGAACGTGCAGACGTGGAGATCATTTTGGCTTTCAAAGCGTTCGCTCTGTGGAAGGTTTTCCCGATTGTGAAAGAGTATATTTCTTATTCCACGGCGAGTTCCCTTTCTGAGGCTCGCTTGGCGTATGAAAAGATGGGCAACTTGGCACATACCTATTCTCCTGCTTATACTGACGAGGAGTTCCCTGCCATTGCGTCGTGCAGTAGCCATATCACTTTCAACTCGCTGACTCAGTTCGCACACTTCTACGAGCAGACCAAAACGTTTGATCATCCAATCTCGTGTGGGTTGCGAGTGAATCCCGAATTTTCAGATGTTGAGACGGATTTATACAATCCATGTGCGCCGGGTTCGCGTTTGGGCGTTACTGTAGATAAGTTGGATGAGCGTTTGCCGGAAGGAGTAGAAGGGTTACATTTCCATACTTTGTGCGAATCAAGTTCGTATGATTTGGAAAAAACATTGAAAGTGGTTGAAGAAAAGTTCTCAAAATACTTCAAACAAATCAAGTGGATTAACTTTGGCGGTGGTCATTTGATGACTCGAGCAGACTATAATACAGAACATCTAATCTCGGTTTTGCAGGCATTTCGCAATCGTTATCCATGGCTGAAAGTGATTATGGAACCGGGAAGTGCCTTCGCTTGGCAGACTGGAGAATTAGTTGCTAAGATTGTGGATATAGTTGAAAATCACGGAATTAAGACGGCAATATTAAACGTCTCGTTCGCATGCCACATGCCCGATTGCTTGGAAATGCCATATCAACCTGCAATCTTAACTGCCAAAGAAGATGGTGCGTTTACCTACCGTATGGGTGGAAACAGCTGCCTCTCTGGCGATTACATTGGCGATTGGCACTTTGATCATGAACTGCAAGTAGGGGAGCAGATTGTGTTGATGGATATGATTCACTATACGACTGTAAAAACGACAATGTTCAATGGCGTAACCCATCCATCTCTGATGCTTTGGACAAAAAACAACGAACTAATTGAGTTAAAACGCTTCGGATACGAAGATTATTTGAACCGAATGTCGTAAATGATTGTGCAATAACATTTGTTGTAAACTATAGTTTGTAAAATTTGTGGTTTTTATTAAATTATAGTTGTAATATTTCTGCTATATTTGCAAAGTGTACTTTCAAATAGAGCAGAATGGATAAGCGAATCATCAAGAACATCATCATAGAAAAGCAAAAAGCCATTCCGACTTATCCTTTGATTCGTCGGAATGTTTTGTTTGGAGAGACGGCAAATTATGTGCTTTTAGGGTTACGACGAGCAGGAAAGTCTTACTTGTTGTACCAAGATATTCAGGAACGAATCAGCAATGGAAAATCTGATGCGGAGGATATTCTCTATATCAGTTTTGAAGATGAACGTTTGGTAAATATAAAAGCAGAGGAGTTGGGAGTCGTTCTTGAGTCTTACTATGAACTATATCCTGATCGTCAACCAGTTGTTTATTTAGATGAAGTACAAAACATTGATGGTTGGCAGGTTTTTGCTCGACGGTTGGCAGATTCTAAGTATCGCGTGATGATAACAGGTAGCAATGCAAAAATGCTAAGCAGGGAAATCTTTTCTTCTCTTGGAGGAAGGTATATTCCTCGAGAGATATTTCCATTCTCATTTTACGAATACCTTGTTTATCATCAAGTTGAGATGTCGAAAAATTGGGAGTGTGATTTACAAACGAAGGCGAAAATAGCAAATTTGTTTGAAAAATACTTTTACGAAGGAGGAATTGCGGAGTCTTTTGAACAGGTGGATAAACGGGAGTATTTAAATTCGCTTTACCAAAAGATTCTTGTGGGCGATATTGTCGAACGCAATAATATCAGAAATGCGAGAGTCTTTCGTCTCCTTTGTAAGAAATTGGCTGATAGCGTGATGCAACCAACTTCTCAAACGAGATTGCAGAATATTGTAAAGTCGACAGGAGACAGTGTTAGTTTGCCAGTGTTGAAAGACTATTTAAGCTTTATGCAGGATGCTTATTTGTTTTTCTCCATTCCAAACTTAGCAACTTCCTTTACCGAGCAGGCTACTATGGTGAAACGCTATATGGCAGACAATGGTCTTCTAAACCTCTTTTTGTATCAAGGAGAGACAAAGTTGTTGGAAAACATTGTCGCGATTCAACTCAATCGCCTTTACCGAAATACCGAAGAGGAGACGCTTTTATACTATTATAGTAAAAATGTTGAAATAGACTTTTGCGTACCAACAGTGAGGACGGCTATTCAGGTAGCGTATGATTTGATTGATGACGATACATACGAGCGTGAGGTTGGAGGTCTGTTGAAGTTCCTGTCAGCCTTCCCCGAGTATAGTGGAATTATTATTACTCGAGATGATGAAAGAACGATAAATGCAGAGGGTAGGGTGATCGAGGTTGTCCCGGTTTGGAAGTGGTTGTTGTTAACTCATTACCAATTCTTCAAAGACCATCAAACTGAATTTGAATGATTCTCCCAATTCTATAAACGACGAAGCCACGAATCTAAACTCGTGGCTTCATTTTATATTTTTAGAATCGTTTACTGAACGATGGAGATTGTCTTCATCACACTTCTTGCGTTCTCAATTCCTGCTTCTGTAGAGAGTGAGTCAAGGTAACTCAGATCGACTCCGTAGACTCTTCCGTTCTCGTACATTAAGTAAATCTCTTGAGTTCCAGAAGCAACGTATACACCCATTTTTGCGGTGAAGTACTTGGCTTCGTAGCCATTCAACGATGTTGTTTCAAAGTCGGATATGCTATCTTGCACATAGTAATAATCCTCAAACGCATCGAAGCATGTCTCTTTGTAGCCTTTCATGAAATCTTCCGCATCAGCCTGAGAGGTTGGAATGTAGTGAAATCTCATCAAATAGATTGCGGTAGGAAAGGAAACTGATCCGCTTGAACTGACAATGCTATCTCCTTTGTACGCTAAAGTTACACGATTGAAAAGATAGTCTTTGTAGTAGTCTCGGCTTGCCTCTGGACAAGTATCGTTGTATTGATTTGTCCACTCCCCAGTAGGGCAAATAGCAGTAATATCATATCGACTGTCTACTTTCACATGACTGTCATCTACTAACTCGCTTGGATCACCTTCCAATGTCTCGTCTCCGTCTTTCTTACACGAGTAGCATAAAAACAACGAAAGAGAGATTAATAAATATAAAAATCTCTTCAACATAAATTATCTACTGATTACCTATTAAAAATATACTGAAAACAGTGCTCAAGATGAGATTCGAACTCACACGCCGTAACCGGCACTACCCCCTCAAAGTAGCGTGTCTACCAATTCCACCACCTAAGCAAATTGGACTTGCCAATCTTTATTTGAGCGAAAAACGGGACTCGAACCCGCGACCCCAACCTTGGCAAGGTTGTGCTCTACCAACTGAGCTATTTTCGCATTTTGGAACTTATTTCCTTTATTTCAACTCTTAAACTCACTTCTCTTAGTGCGTTTCTTAATTGCGGTACAAAGATACCACACTTTTTTAATCTGGCAAATTCTGAGAGACTTTTTTTGCGTTTGTGCATCAAAATTTTTGTGAGACTTTTTGAAACAAAAGAGGGAGAAACTTTTGTTCCTCCCTCTTTCTATAGATAGTTAATCAGACGATTAATATTCCATCTTAGTCATACGAACGTATGATTGGTAACGTTTCTTAGCCATCTCCTCAGAAGCGTTGAACAACTCTTGTGCCTCGTTAGGGAATTGTTTCATTACAGAAGCGTAACGAACCTCACCCTTCAAGAAGTCTTGGAACTTAGAGTAGTCAGGCTCTTTTGAATCCAAAGAGAATGGGTTCTTGCCTTCTGCCTCCAAAGCTGGGTTGAAACGCCACAAGTGCCAGTAACCGCAAGCAACTGCTTTGGCTTCCTCAGCTTGTGCCTTACCCATACCAGCCTTCAAACCGTGGTTGATACATGGAGCGTATGCGATGATCAATGATGGTCCGTCGTATGCCTCAGCCTCCTTGATTGCCTTCAAGCATTGTGCTTGGTCAGCTCCCATGGCGATCTGAGCAACGTAAACGTAACCGTAAGTGGTTGCGATCATACCCAAGTCCTTCTTGCGAACGCGCTTTCCAGAAGCAGCGAACTTAGCGATTGCTCCGAGAGGAGTAGCCTTAGAAGATTGTCCTCCAGTGTTTGAGTAAACCTCAGTATCCAAAACCAAGATGTTAACGTTCTTACCAGAAGCGATAACGTGGTCGAGTCCTCCGTATCCGATATCGTATGAAGCACCATCACCACCGATGATCCATTGAGAACGCTTGATGAGGTAACCCTCCAACTCGCTCAACTGCTTGCAGTGGTTGCAACCATTCTTCTTGCCTGCCTCTACTACTGGAACGATCTTCTCGTACAACTCCTTAGTCTTAGCAGCGTCGTTCTTGTTCTCAATCCATTGAGCGAACAAGTCCTTAGCCTCAGCAGGAGTGCAATCAGCGTCGATAGCCTCTTTCATTACTCTCTCGATTCTCTCACGCATCTTCTCGTTAGCCAATTCCATTCCGAGACCGAACTCACAGAAGTCCTCGAACAAAGAGTTAGCCCAAGCTGGACCTTGACCCTTAGCGTTGGTAGTGTAAGGAGTTGAAGGAATTGAACCAGAGTAGATAGAAGAACATCCAGTTGCGTTGGCTACGATCTCACGATCACCGAACAACTGAGAAATCAACTTAACGTATGGAGTCTCACCACATCCTGAACATGCGCCAGAGAACTCGAACAAAGGTTGAGCGAACTGTGAGTTCTTAGGATTAGAAGTGATGTCGATCAAATCTTGTTTAGAAGTTACCTTCTTAACACCGTACTCCCAGTTTGCAGTTTCAGTTGCAGTCTCTGCTGATTCTGGGTCGAATGGAACCATCTTGAGGGCGTTCTTGCCTTTCTCAGGGTTGTTACCCATACAAACGTCAACACAGTTTCCACAACCAAGACAGTCGAGAACACCAACCTGCATACGGAACTTCATTCCCTTCATAGCAGCTGGAGCTTTCATCTCGATCATCTCACCGTTCATACCCTTAGCCTCTTCGTCAGTCATGACGATTGGACGGATACATGCGTGAGGACAAACGAATGCACATTTGTTACATTGTACACAGTCTGCTGCATTCCATACTGGAACGAATGCTGACACACCACGTTTCTCGTATGCTGCAGTACCAGCTTGCCATTCACCATCCTCGATGCCCTTGAATGCTGAAACTTTGAGCAAGTCGCCGTTTTGAGCATTGATAGGACGAACGATCTTGTTGATGAACTCAGGGTCGTTGTTAGGTTTAACTGGGTCTGCCTCTAAGTTAGCCCATGCTGGGTCGATAGTCAACTCTTTGTACTCACCACCACGATCTACGGCAGCGTAGTTCTTGTTGACAACATCTTCACCCTTCTTACCGTAAGACTTAACGATGAATTTCTTCATTTGCTCTACAGCCAAGTCGACAGGGATAACCTCTGTGATACGGAAGAATGCAGATTGGAGGATGGTGTTGGTTCTGTTACCCAAACCGATCTCTTGAGCAATCTTAGTAGCGTTGATATAGTAAACTTTGATATTATTCTTAGCGAAGTAAGCCTTTACCTTGTTAGGCAAGTTCTTAGCCAACTCTTCACCTTCCCAGATGGTGTTCAACAAGAATGTACCGTTCTTTTGAAGACCACGAGTTACGTCGTACATGTGAAGGTATGCTTGAACGTGGCAAGCAACGAAGTTAGGGGTGTTCACCAAGTAGGTTGAACGGATTGGAGTGTCACCGAAACGCAAGTGAGAGCAAGTGAAACCTCCAGACTTCTTAGAGTCGTAAGAGAAGTATGCTTGACAGTGCTTGTTAGTGTTGTCACCGATGATCTTTACTGAGTTCTTGTTAGCACCTACAGTACCATCAGCACCCAAACCGTAGAATTTAGCCTCGAACATTCCTGCTCCACCAACTGCGATTTCGTCCTTCTTTGGAAGAGAAGTGAAGGTAACGTCGTCTTCGATACCAACAGTGAAGTGGTTCTTTGGAGTTGGAAGAGACATGTTCTCGTATACAGAAAGGATCTGAGCTGGAGTAGTATCGTTTGAACCCAAACCGTAACGGCCACCTACGATAACTGGAGCGTTCTTCTCCTCGTAGAATGCCTCGCGAACATCCAAGTAGAGAGGTTCTCCGTTTGCACCTGGCTCCTTAGTTCTATCCAAAACAGTGATGACTTTAGCAGACTTAGGAACTGCAGCGAGCAAGTGTTTTGTAGAGAATGGACGATACAAGTGAACGGCAACCAAACCAACTTTCTCACCCTTCTTAGCGAGGAAGTCGATAACCTCACGGATACACTCAGTAACAGAACCCATAGCGATGATAACGCGGTCTGCGTCTGCTGCTCCGTAGTAGTCGAACAAGCCGTAGTTACGACCGGTGATCTTAGAGATCTCCTTCATGTAGTTCTCAACGATAGCTGGAACTGCTGCGTACATAGAGTTGCAAGACTCACGGTGAGTGAAGAATGTATCAGGGTTCTCAGCCATACCACGCATAACAGGTTTGTTAGGGTTGAGGGCGCGAGAACGGAACTCGGCGAGTTTCTCTTGGTCGATAAGGCCAGCGAGGTCTTCGTTGTCTAATTTCTCAATTTTCTGGATTTCGTGAGAAGTACGGAAACCGTCGAAGAAGTTGAGGAAAGGAACCTGAGACTTGATAGTAGACAAGTGAGCTACACCAGCGAGGTCCATAACCTCTTGTACAGAACCCTCGGCGAGCATTGCGAAACCAGTCTGACGGCAAGCGTAAACATCCTGGTGGTCACCGAAGATACATAATGAGTGAGATGCGATGGTACGAGCAGAAACATGGAAAACAGCTGGCATTTTCTCTGCAGCGATTTTGTACATGTTCGGAATCATCAAAAGGAGTCCTTGAGATGCTGTGTAGGTGGAGGTCAACGCTCCTGCTTGGATTGAACCGTGAACTGCACCTGCTGCACCAGCCTCAGACTGCATTTCGGTAACAGACACTGTTTCGCCGAAGATGTTCTTGCGACCTTGTGCAGCCCATTCGTCTACATGCTCAGCCATTGTTGAAGATGGCGTGATAGGGTAGATACAGGCACACTCGCTGAACATATATGAGATATGTGCAGCTGCTTCATTTCCATCACAAGTGATGAATTTCTTTTCTTTAGCCATAATTTATCTATATAATGAACAATATAATTCTGTCATAGCAGAACGAGAAGGTAGATTAACCCTACTCGTATTGCAAAAGTAAGAAAAGTTTTTTTTCAATACTCCAAATAAAAAAGAAATTTGTTAGAGAAAACGACGGAATCGTTTAGTTTTCAGTGAGGCTTTCTTTCGTTTTGTTTTTTAATCTTGACGAATAGTATGCACTCTTTGTCGGGCTACTCTAATACCTTTTTTACACGTTCTTCACTCATATTCGTAATCGTTGCAATCTCGGCTATTGACTTTCCTGCTTGCATCAATGTTTGAACTAAGGAACGAATCATTTGGTCTTTTTGTTCCAACATTGAATTCTGCTCGTCCAACTTTTTATCTTTCAACTCTAACTCTTGTTTTTGGTTGTCGACGGTTGTCTTCAAAGCTTTTTTCTCTTCTTTTACCTTGCTCAACTCTGCATCTCGGGTGTCAATTTCAGAAAAGAACTGCTCTTCAACATCCATTTGACGACGAAGGTCTGCCGATGCGGATGCCATCACTAACTTGTTGATGACATAATGCATGTCAGGGTTTTCGTCGTATTCGTTTTCGTCGATTAGGAGAGTTTGCTTGTTCTCTTTCAACACGTTTGATTGGTCGAAAATGCAGAGAACCTGCTCTAATCGATTACTGACGTGGCCGTGCAGAAGTGGTATTTGTACGATGATGCTCTCGTGCTTCAGACTGTCTACGAAGGGGTCGGGAAGTCCTTTTTTCACCTCGTTGCCCTCGTAGTCTTCGTAGCGGTGATTGACGTACAGAATCGGTGTCTCAATATTGCCCACACAATGTCCTAATAGATAGACTGCCACCATGGGAATACCGAAATTTTTACCATCCTCGTCTTTCTTGAGGTTCTCCTTGTTTGCGTATTGTTGACCGAGATATTGTCTGAAACGATAGGTCTCGGATGGCAGCCAGGTCTTCTGCAATTCAATGAGCATCAACGTCTGGTTACCTTTCTCGTCTTCTACGGTTGCTGCAAAATCAATTCGGAAATAGGAGATGTCGTCTCTATTGGTGTTGGCATACTCTTGTCTTCTGCGTTCCGTTTTTACTACATTTTTCTTGAGCAATGCAGAAAGCAATACTCTCACAATGCGATCATCTTCCATCAGGTATTTGAATACCGTGTCGTAAATTGGATTTGCTATTGTTACCTTCATAATCTTATCAGTTTATATATGTTGCACACAAAACTGGTGCAAAGGTAACAAAAGGATGTCGTTCATGCAAATTTTTCGTGATTTCCGTTTTTTGACAGCCTGCTTTACTCCAATCCTAAGTCTTTTCTTACTTTCTCCATACCTATTATTTCGGCGCAGGTGAAGAAAGAGGTCATTGAAACGCCTAGAATACCGTGCAGATTGAGGTTTTGTCCTGTCAAGAGAAGGTTCTCGATTGGTGTTTTTGGGGTTAACATTGTGTAGGCGAGTTTGCTGCGGTCTTTTAGCATTCCGTAGGCACTGCCTTGCATGGTGTTGGTATAGTATTGGTAGGTCAACGGAGTGCTGGTGTAGATGTTTTCCACACAGTCGCGCAAACCTGGAATTTGTTTTTCTGCTAATTGTAAACACTCTTCTGCTTTTGCTTGCTTGAGTGATTCGTAGTCTGCTCCGCGACGCATCAACGAGGTGCCTTTCCATTGTTCCACCTCTTGCCAGTTCATCGGGGTGAGCAAATCGATGTTGTCGGTGGTTGTTTCAGCCTCTTTTGGACATTGGTAACTCACCAGCAGAGCATCTGTTTTTTTGTTCTCTTTGTACTCTCCGAAATTCCAGAGGTCGTCTGTCTCGTAGATGTATTGATTACGGTTGAGGTAGGGAAGAGTGCCTTTCTTCAACTGTATGTTGGCAGTGAACATTCCGAAGGTATTCGGTATGTTGTTGATCCTGCGCTTGTAGATATTTTTGATTTTTTTGCTCTCTTTGACTAATTGAAGTGTGGCTGCTGGATGAATGTTGGAAATGAACCATTTGCCTTCTATCTCTTCTCCGTTGCTTAGTTTTGCCCTTGTGATAACGCCCTCTTCTTCAATGAGTTCTTCAACTTTGGCATTCTTTTTTACAACACCGTTCAGGTGGACAATGTTCTCTGCTAATTTTTCTGCGATTTGCATGCCACCGCCCTCGATTCGCCAAGCACTCTGGATGAACGAGTCGTTGATTTGTGCAAAAATGTAGAGGGGCAGTTCTTTATGGAGTTCCATTTTCAGAGAGGTGCCTGCCAGAACGTTGCGCAAGATGGGGTCGCTGATGGTCTCTTCCAAAAACTCGTACGCTGTGGTGGTGAAGGGTTGGGCTTGATAGAACTCTTCTGCGGTGCGAGGGTCGAAACTCTTGAATATGTTTTTGCCAATCACACTGAGTGTCTCAACATATTTCTTAAGATTCTCTTTTTGGTGAGGAAAATCTTTGGCGAGTGTCTCCACGAATCGTTCGTAACCATTGGCGAAGGCGTAACTTTTCCCATGGAAAATCACTTCGTCGAAACACTCTTCGTCTAACTTATGCCAAGGCAAGTCCATCAGACCGAAATAGTGGAAGAGACGGTTGAGGTGCTGACCCTCGCTGAGTCCGCCGATGTAGTGAAAGCCCGTGTCGAAGGTGCATTTTTTGCGTTTGAAGATTTGGAGACAGCCGCCCAACACAGGTTGTTGCTCCAACACGCATACGCTCAGTCCGTTTTTGGCAAGTGTGAGACCACATTCCAATCCGCCCAAGCCTGCACCTACTATCACTACATCGTATTTCATTCTTCCGTTATCCTATTAAAGTGTATAATTGATAAACATCGTCCGAGCCTTCTAATTTGAATTTAGAAAGGTTAGCACATTGACTTTCTATCTTTGAAGCAATCTCCTTCTTGATAATCAAGTGTTTAGCAGATGCTATGCAATTATTGAGTTTCTCTATTTGTGCATCCTCAACATTGCCGATTGCCAAGATGTCGTAGGTGGAGTTGAGTACTTCATCGTTAGTGGTGAATTTCACTCTCTGATCTTTCGAGTAGCAGTTGCTGGCGATGTCGATAGCGTTCTGGTCGTTGTCATAGCCTGTAACGATGAGGTTTTTCGTGTTGATATGGAACCAATATGATTTGCAACCGTATCCGCAGTAGAAATCGAGCATCTTCCAGTCTGTTGGCTCTGGAATCGGGAAGAGTGTGTTGAAGAGACGGTAGTTGTGAGTCAACTTCAACTCTTTATGCACGTCAGCCTCAACCTCGAACCCTTTGTATTCGAAGATGTTGCGAATCTGCTGTTTGTTCGACATGGCAACGTGGCGGTTGAAGTAGATATTGCCGTGGAGAATGTTGAAAACGGTTACTGGCGACTGTCCTTTGGCTGCTTGTCTCTTGATGAGCCAGTAGAAAAGGAACGGTTGCAATGAGTAGGAAATCAACACGGCAGAACTCATACCGATGAGCGTTGAGACTCCGATCGAGTGGATGGATGGGTGTTTCGCAAAGAGCAACGAGGTTACCGTGATGATCAACGTCATGGCAGAGAATGCGATGGCTGTTTTGTGGAACACCAAAAGGTTTTTCTTCGTGCGATAGTCGGTCAACAGTCCGTCCATCACGAAGATACTGTAGTCGACACCGACACCATAGATCAAGGATGAAATGATGATGTTGATGAGGTTGAACTCGATGCCGAAGACTGCCATCACACCCAAAACGATATACCAACTGATGGTCATTGGCAAGAACGAGATGAGGGCAAGAACGACACTCTTGTACGCAATCAACAAAACGATTAACACGAATATGGATGAAATACCCAAAGTGATGTTGAAATCGTTGTGGATGAGTTTCAGCATGTCGCTGGTGTAATAGAATGGATCGATTACAACAATGTGGCGATGTGAGGTTACTTCGTCGCACACCTCTTTGCGCATCTCATTTTTGATTTGAACAGGGGCGAAGACAAGGTATTTGCCATCCGTGTACTCAATCAAATTACATTTCACTGCATTGGGCAATGCGTTGCTGTCGTAGAGTGAGAATGGTTGATAGTCATGTTTCTCGATGAGGTTGCGGAAGGCGTAGAGCGAGTCGGGCGAGAATCCGCAAGCCACGGCAGCAGCGTCCATGTCGTGGCATACTTGCTTTACCTTCTCAGGAGTCCAGTAGGCGTACCATTCTTGGATGCGTTTTTCTTGTTCCGACTGCAACAAGAATATCTTGTCGTTCGAGCAACTGAAAGGACCGATTTTGCCCAAGTCTTCCAACGCCTCGAACAGGGTTGCCATTTTACGGTTGTAGTAGAGCGCCGTGTCTAAGTTCTCTGATGTAGAGGCGAAATAGACGGTTTGATACTCCTTTGTGGTGTGATCTGCCAAGATCTTCTGCGACTCCAACACGCGAGGTTCGTAGTGGCTGATGTGCTTGAGGTCTGCGTCGAATTTCACATAGTTGGAAGTGATGAAGCAGACGACACTGACTGCCAAAATACCACAGATGAGCAATGTCTTGCGCTCGAAAGGATAGGTGTTGAATTTGTGGATGAGTGCCATTGCCTTTGGCGACGGCTGACTCTCTTTTTTGCCAAAAAGGTGAGGCAAGAAGATGAGACAGAAGAAGGTCGTTCCCATCAATGCCAAAGAGGCGAAGATACCAAAGTCTTGCAACAACTCAGCGCGGGTGAAGAGCAAACTGATGAACGCTCCGACTGTAGTCAAACTACCCAAAATGACAGGAATGGTCTGTTCTTTGAGCATTCTGACTGGGTCGTTGACATATTTCTGATGTATGATAATATGCAGACAGTAACTCAACGCCACACCCAAGACGATTGCTCCGATACCTAAGGCGAGCAATGAAATCTTTCCTTTTATGAAGAAGATGACCGTGAGCGCGAAGAAGAATCCGTAGGCGATTGGCAACACCATTTGCAGAATCATCGACGGACTGCGATAGCAGATCAGAAAGATGGAGAAGATGATGAGCAATGAGATGGTGAGCGTCGTCGTCAAGTCATGCTTCACTTGCTTGGAGTTGAACATACTCTGAGGCGCAGCACCGTGGTAGTAGATGTCGATGTCAGGGAAAATCTCGCTGTAGTTGGCGATCTCCTTGTCAATCTCGTTGATCAGTTTGCTACTGAGTTTAGAGTTGAAGGTGATGAAGTTAGGTGAGAGCCAAGCCACGGCGATCAGACTGTCTTGCGAGAAGAAGTGCTTGTCGATGATGGAGTAGGTCGAACCGATGCCATCTTTGATAGACGAAGCCTTGCTCATGAAGACGTTGCGGAGAGCCAATGGGTCTTTTTGAATGACACCCAACATCATAGAACCTGCAGGCGAGTAGAGTGTCATGAGGTTCTCTTGCATCTGACGGTTGATGGCCTCAGTGGTAGTCATTGAGTCGATCATCGCGTAGTCGGCACTATCCACGAACGTCGGAATATGGTCGTACAGTTCCGTGATTCCACCTTTCAGCATGGAAGGGTCGACACGGTACAAAGGGTCGTCGAGCATGCTGACTGCCACTTCATTAGACATCAGTTTGTCCATAAAAGTGTCGATGGCGGCGGAGACACGCTCAACGTTGACAGAGTCGTTTTTAGGTTTGAAAACCAAGAACATCTTGTCTTTCACTTTGAGGTTTTCAAACACAACGCCTGTGCTGTTGTCCTCGTCTTCCGTGGCAGGGAGAAGTTTGGTTACATCCTCTTCATATTCAATCCTCGTTCCGAAAAAAACGAAAAAGAGCGTGCTGAGAATCAACACTGCCCAAAAGAGAATTTTGTGCTTCTGAAAGAAGTTATAAACTGGAACTGTAAAAACTTTCATTTTGATATAATTTACCGAAAACGAATGATATTTGCGAAAGTCATTCGTTCTCGGACACTTTCATTGTTGTGTGTACATTTACAATGTTTAACCTTCGATGCTGTAGGTGCCTTTATACTCTAAATAGAGTGTAGCCTCGTCGGGCGAGGTGATTTGGGCAACAGCGGCATAGTTTCCGTCTTTCTCCTCCAACTTGAGGGTGATGAGCAAGTCGGGACTATTGGTAGGGGTGATGAGGGCGGCAAAACGGCACACTTGGATGGTGTCGATGCGCAATTTCTTTCCCAAATTCAACTCTGCACATTCGCGGATGGTCTGCACGTTGCAAACGCCTGGACAAATAGGGTCGCCAGGAAAATGACCTTCGTAAATCTTATGATTAGGGTTGAGGTGCGTGAGGTACTGCGTAGCGTCCTCTTTCTGGATAGTCTGTTGTATTGTGAAAAAATCTCCGTTTAGCATCAGGTTGTTGTTTACAGAACTTTTGAATACTTAGAATCCCCATTTGTCTTTCCACTGTTGGAAGAAATCGGGGTTTTGTAGTTGGAGTTCACCTTTCGTGTCCATGAACACTTGAGTGGTTTCTCCCGTGAGGGCTACAGCCATGTCTGCTTTTCTGTAGATGGTGTAGTCGAATATGAGTTTGGCCGCGCGGCAAGGACGGTAGGTCGTCTCGACGATGACACTCTCGCCGACGGTTATACTCTGTTTGAACTGCATCTTGACATCAACGATAGGGGCAGTGTAGCCACAACGGAACATGTAAAGATATTCCAAACCAAACTTCTCGCCGAAGTCTTCGCGACCGTCCTCCATGAAGCGCACATAGTTGCCGTGCCATACAACGTGGATGGAGTCGACTTCTGAGAAACGGATCTTCACTTCCGTCTGGCAGGTCAGTTTTGGTGCAGTGTTCTCTTTCATCTTATTCTCTGATGAAGATTTTCATTTGGCAGGTGGCAATGCTCTCGTTGCCCACTTTCGTCTCTGTTTTGATGAGAGAGACGTTCATCACCTCCGAAACGGTGTGGATGAAGGTGTGCATCTCCTCGCCAATCTTAGGACGGCGGATTAACTTGAATTTCTTGATTTCGCCGATATAGCCTACTGGTGGCACTTCTGTGCCTTTCAATTTCTCTTTGTAGCCGGCGTGGGCAGAGGCAGACTGAGCGACATGCTCAATCATACCAGGCTCCAAAAGTTCGCCGTTCTCGCAGAAAATGTTGTCACTCAACACTGTCAGACCCGTTTCGCAGTCTGTTTCATCTGCTTTGTAGAACGTGTCGACCATCATGATGGGGGCTCTCTGCGGAATCAGTTCCTTTATCCCTTCACCTTTGTATAAGGGTTGATTATCACACATGAATGTAACTTCTTGATTGATAAGACATTTGACTTGAAAACAATGTTTACGGGCATTTATTTATTGATATGCTCGTAAACGTAGTCGTATAAGTCAGACACTTTTTTGATGTTCATCATCTCAGGACCAGAGATTTTCACCTTGTAGACGTTTTCGATGACGGCAACAAGGTCGATCAAACTGAGACTGTCAAGAGCGAGTGCAATTTTGACAGAAGAGTCGGGCTTGATGTTTGTAACTTCCACCTCAAACTCCTCTGCAAGTAAGTCATTAAATTCTTTGATGAATTGATCTTTGTCCATTCGTTCTTTTGGAATTTATTAATGATAAGTCGTGAATGAATTATTTCACGAATTTTCTGACAATGAGTGTAGAGTTTGTACCTCCGAAACCGAAAGAGTTTGACAAGAAAGAGTCGAACTTCTTTTCTACTCTCTGAGCAGGGATGTTCAACTTAGCAGAGTCTTCGTCTGGGTTTTCGAAGTTGATATTTGGAGCGATAAAGTCGTTCTGCATCATCAACATTGAGTAGACAACCTCACTGGCACCTGCCATCCACATTTCGTGGCCGGTCATTGCTTTTGTTGAGGCAACCTCTACGTTGTAGTCGCCAAACACGTTGTAGATAGCCTTAGCCTCTTGACGGTCGCCTACAGGAGTAGAAGTGGCGTGAGCGTTGACGTAACCGATTGACTTAGCGTCGACACCAGCCTCGCGCAAGCACATCTCGAGCGAACGAGTAGGTCCATCAACGTTAGGAGTTGACATGTGGTCGCCGTTAGAAGAGAAACCGTAACCGATCACCTCAGCCAAGATTGGTGCACCACGTTTAACAGCGTGTTCGTAGCTCTCGATGATGACTGTAGCAGCACCACCACCAGGAACCAAACCATCACGGTCGCGGTCGAATGGGCGAGAGGCTTTTGTAGGTTCGTTTTCGCGAACTGAGAATGCGCTGATACCGTCGAAACTACCGATAGAATAAGGGTTAACCTCTTGCGCGCCACCGCATACGATGCAGTCTTGCAATCCCCATTTGATGAGGAGAGAACCCAAACCGATAGCGTGAGAACTACTTGCGCACGCACCAGAGACGGTCAAGTTGATACCGCGGAGTTTGAAGATGCAACCGAGGTTCATCGTAACGGTAGAGTTCATAGATTGGAAGATCGCACCAGAACCCACCAAGGTAGTGTCTTTTTTCTCGCGCATGGTGTCGACTGCTTTAACGACAGCGTCGGCAGTACTATCGTTACCGTAGAGCAAACCAACCTCGTTCTTCTCTAAATAGTCCATGTCGATGCCAGCATTTTTCAAAGCCTCAACAGTGGCAACGTAAGCGTATTTAGCCTCTTCAGGCATGAAAGCGCGTTGGCTTCTTGAAAGTTCCTTTTTCAAATCAGGAATGTCCAATTTAGAGGTGAGTGCGGAACGGAAGCCCATTTCTTTTCTGACTGGGTCGAAAATGATACCAGACTTTCCGTTGTATAAAGATTCCTTTACTTCGTCTAACGACTTACCAAGACATGAGTATATACCCAAACCTGTGATGACAACTCGATTATTCATGTTTCTTTATCCTTAACTTTTTTCGTTTCTACATTATATTATAGTCCGTTTTACACGTTCGGCAAGGTCTTACAAAAGACTAAAAACGCCAAGGTATAAATGGAAACGCAAAATTAATAAATTTTATGAAAACAAACGAATTGAGAGCGGGAATTAATGAGGAACAGGGACTAAGCCTCTTCTTCGCTGAAGGTTTCGAAATTTTCGTAGGAGGAGTTGGAGAAGAGGATTCCCTTTCAACCCATTCAGTTGAGTCTTTAGTTTGTTGAACTCGGCAATCTTCTATTCTTCAAGATTATTGTACATATTTGTTGGCAAACTTTTTGAATTAATGGAACGGCAACCGAATTGCCTGCTTGCTTATAACAGGCTGAGGTGGATATTGTCTTTGGAAAAGTGTAACCTTCTGGGTAGCCTTGGAAGTTGAGGCACTCTTTGGGAGTCAGTTTCCTGATGCCTTTGTCAGTCAGAATAAGAGGAACGTTATGGCCTCCAGTACCCATATTGGCAGTGAGGGTAGGGCAAACGCCACTTTTGTTTTCACGGACGTAGACTCTGCGCCACTGGTAGATAGAGTCTTTGGACTTTATCTCGCTGACCAACTCATCGTAATGTTTCATTTTCTCTGTGTAGAAGAATTTAGGGTCGGACACAGTGTCGTCGATGCAGTTGTGAATGGTTTTTGTAAGAGGTTCTTTCCCTGGATATCGGAAATCGAGATAGTTTGAAACTTGATTCTTGTCAAATGCGACAATGAAGATACGTTCTCTATTTTGAGGAATATTGGCATATTTGTCAGGACTCATTACGTTATTAAAAACGATATAGCCTAACTCTTTGAGCGTCCCCTCAATAACTTTAAATGTGTTTCCGTTGTCGTGAACTTTCAGATTTTTGACATTCTCTAAGAAAACAGCCTTAGGTCTTCTTCTGCGGATAATTTCTGCCACGTCGAAGAACAGCGTACCTCTTGTGTCTTCGAAGCCTCGTCTGTAGCCTGCGATGGAGAATGCTTGACAGGGGAAACCACCGCAAAGAAGGTCGAAATCCTCGGGAATTGCCTGCTTCGTCTCCTCTAATGTGATGTCGCCGTAGGGTGTTTCGCCAAAGTTGTAGGCATACGTTTTCTGTGCGTCTTTGTCCCATTCTGATGAGAAAACGCACTCTCCGCCTAAATTTTGGCAGGCTAAACGGAAGCCTCCAATTCCTGCGAACAAATCAATGAATTTGAATTTTACCTCGTCGTGGTGAGGAAATGGAATGGCTTGGGTTATGCTATTGGGGGTTGAATCATTCATAATTGTCAGTTTATTTATTTATTTTCCAATGTCCTCCTCTGTCTGCCCCAACACGAGTGATGATGCCTATTTGCCGGAGTCTTTGAAGGTGGTATTTAATCCCATTTTCTGTTATTCCTCCAATCTTTTCAGCCAGTTCTTTTCTGCCTGCTTTGGGGTTCTCTTTTATGTAATTGACTATTCTTTGTTGAATTACTGATAGTTTTCTGGTAGCACCATTTCCTTTCTGGGTAGTATCTGGGTAGTTACTGTCAGCTTTCTGGGTAGTACTATCTTCTTTCTGGGTAGTATCTGGGTAGTTACTGTCAGCTTTCTGGGTAGTACTATCTTCTTTCTGGGTAGTATCTGGGTAGTTACTGTCAGCTTTCTGGGTAGTACTATCTTCTTTCTGGGTAGTATTTGGGCAGTTACTATCCGTTTTCCGGGTAGTACTATCTTCTTTCTGGGTAGTATCTGGGTAGTTGCTGTCCGTTTTCTGGGTAGTGTCTTCGTTTTCTTGAGAATCAAGAGTACTGTCATCCATTGTAGAGAAAACGTTTACACAGAATACTGTTAATTTAGAGACATCAAACTCAGCGTAATTATTGCCATTTTCACGAAGCATTTCTTATTCCACTCTCATAATCTTAGCCCCGATGGCGTTGAGGCGGCCGTCGATATTCTCATATCCGCGGTCGATCTGCTCGATGTTGCTGATGGTGCTGGTGCCTTTGGCACTCATGGCGGCGATCAAGAGGGCGATGCCGGCACGAATGTCGGGTGAGGACATTTTGGAGGCTCTGAGCTGGGTCTCTTTGGCAAGTCCGATGACGGTGGCACGGTGGGGGTCGCAAAGGATGATCTGCGCACCCATATCAATCAGTTTGTCCACGAAGAACAAACGGCTCTCGAACATTTTCTGGTGGATCAACACACTGCCTCTTGCTTGGGTGGCAACGACGAGGAAGACACTGAGTAGGTCGGGTGTGAGTCCTGGCCATGGCGCATCGGCAAAGGTCATAATCGAACCGTCCATAAAGGTGTCGATGGTGTATTTCTCTTGCTTCGGAATGTAAATGTCGTCGTTGACGCGCTCCAATCGGATGCCTAACTTGCGGAAACAGTCGGGTATCATGCCCAACTCGTCGTAGCAGACGTTCTTGATGGTGATTTCGGAGTTGGTCATGGCTGCCATACCGATGAAACTGCCAATTTCAATCATATCGGGCAGAATGGTGTGGTCTGCGCATCCGTGCAACTCTTTAACTCCTTGAATATGAAGCAGATTAGAGCCTATGCCTGTAATCTTCGCGCCCATCTTATTGAGCATCTTGCAGAGTTGCTGGATGTAAGGCTCGCAGGCAGCGTTGTAGATGGTTGTTTCGCCCTCGGCGAGGACGGCTGTCATCACGATGTTGGCTGTTCCCGTTACGGAAGCCTCGTCTAACAGCATGTAGAGACCCTTCAGGTTGTTTGCGTGTATGCGGTAGAGCTGCAGGTCGGGGTCGTAGCAGAAGATAGCCCCCAATTTCTGTATTCCGATGAAGTGGGTGTCGAGTCTGCGGCGACCGATCTTGTCGCCTCCTGGTTTGGGGACGACGGCAACGCCAAAGCGAGCCACTAACGGACCGACGAGCATCACCGAGCCACGCAATGCGGCGCACTGTTTATAGAATTGTGGTGTGTCTAAAAAGTCCAGATTGACATTGTCTGCTTTGAAGGAAAACGTACCGCTACCCAGATTTTCGACCGTTACGCCCATATCTTTCAGCAATCGGATGAGATTGTTGACATCGAGGATGTTAGGAACGTTTTTGATGATCACCTCTTCGGGGGTGAGTAGGGTGGCGCAGATAACCTCCAACGCCTCATTCTTGGCTCCTTGTGGGTAGATGTCTCCCTTGAGCGAATGTCCTCCTTCAATCAGAAATTTTGCCATTGTGCGAACTATTTTTTCTTTTTCTTTTTGCCAGTCGTAGGTGCTGGAACGTTGGCTTTACATTCTACCAATTTGATGCCACGATCCATCAGACGGATTTCTCCGCGAGAGAGCATGTACAAATCGTTGATGATCTTGCTGTCGTCTGCACCGTCTTTGTTGAAGGTGTAGTAGCTGCGCTTCATGTAGTTGGCAATTCTCAGTTCGAGAAGGTCGCGCTCTTCGCCGTAAGGCATTTCGCAGGCTTTCTCGATCATGCCGTGGATCAACTTTCCGTAGTGCATGAAGTGGATGCGCTTAGGCGAAGAGTATTCCACCTTGCCTGGTTTCACCTTGAGTTTGTCTTTCTTGATGATCTCGCAAGGATAGTCAACATCCAACGTGAAATTGGACATGATGGCGAGATGATCCCACAACGCCTGCTTGTAGTCGCTCAACTCGTGAATGTGAGGGAAGAGCGTCTCCATGGCTTTGATGATAGAATAGGCAGCTGCTGTTCTTTCGGTGCGGTCTTCGATTGACAAGCAATAGTCGACCATGTTTTGTATGTTCCTTCCGTACTCGGGAAGCGACAAACTTTTTAATTTCGTATTGTACTCCATCTTAAGTGTACTCTTGTTTTTTTACTTGAAAAATTGCGAACAAACTTGTTTCTTGATTGCAAAACGCAGTAAATTCTGCGTGCAAAGGTAGGAAATTTTATGCAAAGTGAGAAATTTTTGTGCTTTTTTGTGAGGTCGCATTATCGGGAAGTTGAAAAATCTGAATAGGCTCAACACCCCAAAAGTTTGCGGATTTTGACGTTTTAGCCACTAAAAAGTTTGCGGATTTTGACACTTTTGGCACTAAAAAGTTTGCGGATTTTGACATTTTTGGCGAAAGTGGCTGTAAATCAGAGAAATATAATTATCTTTGCAGAGATGTGAAAAATTAAGTGTCAAAGACTATGTCAGAGAGGGTTTTTAAACGCAAAATATACCAGAAACTTCTTGAGTGGAAGGAACAGGATAAGGGCAGCACTGCATTGCTCATCGAGGGGGCAAGGCGTGTTGGCAAATCCACCATTGTGGAGGAGTTCGCTAAAAACGAGTATGAGAGTTATCTGCTCATCGACTTTTCTGTTGCGAGTAAGATGGTCAAAGACTTGTTTCTCGACATTTCCAATCTTGATATGTTGTTCACAGGTCTGCAAATGAATTGCGGAGTGAGCCTTGTGCCTGGTAAGTCGTTGATAATTTTTGATGAGATTCAGAAATGGCCGTTGGCTCGTCAGGCAATAAAGCACTTGGTGAAGGATGGTCGTTTCCACTATATCGAGACTGGTTCTTTGCTTGGCATCAAGATGAAGAAACGTCCTAAAACGGATGGCACAAAGATTCTTATCCCGAGTGAAGAACGAAGAATCACTATGTATCCGATGGATTATGAGGAGTTTCGTTGGGCCTTGGGTGATTCTGCGACTATGTCTCTTGCCAAAACCGTTTTTGAACAGTGGATGCCTCTCGGTGATGCCACCAACAGAAAACTCATGAGAGATTTTCGTTTGTATGTGCTTGTCGGGGGTATGCCTCAGGCTGTGAATACTTATCTTGACACGTTGGATTTGAGTCGGGTCGATCAAGTCAAGAGAAATATCATCAATTTATATGATAATGATTTTTATGAGTTGGATTCATCGGGTAAGACTTCTATGTTGTTTCATGCTATACCTGCGCAACTGAACTCTAATTCTTCTCGTTATCAAGTGAGCAGTGTGATTGAAGGTGGACGAGCAGATAGACTAACCTCACCTCTCTCCATTTTGAAGGAATCGATGACCACAAACATTGCCTACCATTCTAACGACCCGAGTGCTGGGCTGGCATTGCACATCAACCCCGATTGCTTCAAACTTTATTGTGGAGATACAGGGTTGTTTGTTACGCTTGCTTTCTGGGACTCTGATTTCACAAGCAATGTTATCTACCATAAAATTCTGAACGATAAACTTACTGCCGACCTTGGTTATGTGTATGAAAATATCGTTTCGCAGATGTTGGTGGCAGCTGGCAAAAGGTTGTACTACCATACTTGGCCAACTGCAGACGGAAAACGAAACTATGAGGTGGATTTTCTTATACCAGATGGCGACAAAGTGAGCGTCATTGAGGTGAAATCGTCTCAGTCTACGCAACATGCATCGATTGATAATTTCGTGCAAAAATACTCGTCTCGCATTCAACAGTCGTACCTTATTTATGGGAAAGATTTACGCAAAGATGGAGCTCTCAAGTGTGTTCCTTTTTATATGACTCCTTTCCTGTAGATGTTGTGATTTTGGAAAGATGTGTTGTTGAGATGTGATTTATATTAACGTGTTAAATTTATATTAATTTTTATCAAACCAAATACCCCTCCACCTCCTCAAACGTAGTGTCGATAAATGTGCGCTCCGCCATTCTGCTTGTGTTAATCATTTGATAGTCAGTGAATTGATGACGGGCGAAGCGGAGGTCGAAGGCGAGACGGATGTCGTTTTCGCCCTCGGTGCCGTCCAACTGCTTGGCTTCCTTGGCTGAGATGGTGCGCACTCGGGTGATCTCGTAGACGTCGCGGATGCCCTTCTCCTTGAGGTAGGGCATGAAGAAGTGTAGGTTCTGCAGGGCGATGGTGGTCGGGAAATGGCTACCTGTGTAGTAGAGGGTGGCAGTGCCGTCGAGGAACTTGCTCTTGGCTGCATTGCCTCGGCTGTTGTCGCCCACTAAGCCGATGAGGACACGGTTGCCCACCTCGACGAACGCTCCTTTCTGCGGTATGACGTGGGCGATGGTCTCGTGGCTCTTCGTTGTGATGAGTTGCTCGATAAACTGCGCTAAGAGTCGGCGGTTTTCTGTGTCTTTGGGACGGAGAGGAAACGCACCGATGTTCACCTGGCGGATGGTCTCGTAGAACTTCGACACTGCCACTTTCGCAGGGTCTCCATCGCCTGGAAAGAGAATGTAGCCACCGATGACTTCCTTCTTCAACGCCTCTCTATTCAGATTCGCGTCGTATTCCTTGAAGTAGATGGCATCACGATAGCGATGCATCTGGTTGATGGCGTCATCGGGTGGGGTGTCGACACCGTCTGGGTTGCGACTGTCTATGCGATATTTGGCATCGAAGAGGTAGGTCATCTTCATGCCCTCTCGCAAGTCGTTTTTGGTGAGTTGAAGCACAATGTCGGGCTTCTGTGGCACGGTTGGCGACACTAAATCCTTCAATCCTGTGTTGTCGTTCGCATTATCTGTGTTTTTGGGGTTGTAGACGAGTTCTGCCAACTGCACATCACCCTTCTTGAAGAGGATGCGCGAGTGTTCACCTTTGCCCAACTCCCAAGTGAAGATTCCGTTCAGTTCCATACGGCTGCGGTTTTCTACCTCCGCATCTTGCAGTTGCTCTTTTACGATGTGGCTCACCTCGATGAAGCACCATATCTCGTAGAGGGTGGCAATGTCCTTTGTCTGAAGGCGGAACAGTCCGTCGTAGAGGGAGTAGCCACGGCGAAGGAGGTTCCACGTGCGGTAGACCTGACTGTAGCCTGTGGCTTTCTGCAACACAAGGCTCTCTTGACTCAACCCCTTGAAATTGCCTACCGTGCGGAAGAAGGAATTTTGCTCTAAGCCTTTCAAGGTTTTGAGCGTCTCTGCCATATCGTTTTTCTTCGTTTGAGAGATAGTGTTGAGTTCTTCTATTTCCCCCTTCAACTCCTCGTATTTCTTTGTGATTTTTTTCAAAGCGAACTTCAGAAAGCGGTTTTCCAACGTGTCGTTGGTCTGCAGTTGCTCTTCCACGCGGTAGAGATGGTTGCCGTCTTTGCGGTGTTCTGCAAGTTCGTTTTCGATTTTCTGGGGAACGACGGTGAGGCGGTCGGCGCGGCGGTTGCTCTCGTAGCCGTGGAGGCGGTGGCGCGGACGCTCGATGATGCTCTTGCAGGCATTGATGAATTTCTTTTGCTCGCTGTCGAAGATGCACCACCAGATGAGGTTAGATTTTTCACCGTTGATGTCGGGACTGAAACCGTGGAAGGTGCGTCGCAGATAGTCGAGCGAGAGCATGCGATATTCTGCCTCTATATCTTCGAGGATGCTGCGCCAATGCTCGTGATAGTCGAGTTTCGTGCTTAGCACCTCGAACGAGAAGGTGAAACGGCGATTTTCGTTCTCTTTGGTTGTGTAGAGGATGTTGATCTCGCTTCTGCCGATCTCGTTGCCGTAGTTGAGGAACCCTGCGAGGATGCCCCGGCGGAACGAGAACTTGTCGGTCACCTCTTGAATCTCCGAATCGAACTGTGCGTTTTTCACGTTGGCAGAAAACTCCACCCAAAGGGGATAGTCGGCATTGTCGAAGAAGATGGCAGGAGCATATTCGCCGTTTTGGAGCAGTTGAGGCTCACCGTTGGATTTGCGCTCTACCGACACGACACCCTCTGTCCAGGCGTAGCGTGAGAGCAGTTTCGGCTCTCCGATGTTACGCATGGCTTTCTCCCAGATGGCATTGAATTTGGTGCATTCAATGGTCAGGACGAAGTCGGTATGGGTGATGGTCAGCAGTTCCATAGCGGATGGTCAAGAATAGCGATTAACTCATAGCGATTAACTCCAGAAACTGGTGTAGCCCGAATTCAGACGCTCCTTCATCTCGCTCAGTTTTTTAAGACTGATGGAGTTTTCTGTAGGGAAAGTCTCGTCTACGGTTTTTAATCCGTCTGAGATGGTATCGCTTAGTTTTTCGAGCCAATCTTTGTTCACTTTCGACTCGTCGCCTTCGATGCGCGAGAGGATTTTCATGTTGGTGATTTCGTCGAGGGCGCGGGCGATGACGAATTCCTGAGTCAGGTCGTTGCCCTCAGCGTCTTTGTTGTAGGGCAGGTTGTTGACCACATAGAGGAGGAACTCATTGCGGGTGCGGTAGGCGATTTTGAACGGAGTGCCGTTCAGAATGTCGTTGACAGCCTGGAGGTAGGTGAGGGCGATGTCGCACACCTCTCTATTAGCTTCGTAGACATCCACACCCTCTACTGCAGTGCCGATAAGTTCCGCAGCACTCAGTTTGCCGATGCGTTCGTGGCGAGAGTCGAGGCCGCCGTGGAGGTCTACCTCGTTCATCTCGATGGTCATGGCGCGGTCTAACACCTTGCGCGAGAACGAGAAGGTGGTCTCGTCCATATTGACAGTGCCGACGACAATCAGGTTTTGTGGCAGACTGATACCTTCGGTTTCAAACTGCTTGCTCAAAGCAAAAATTTTTTCTGTAGAACACGTTGAAAGCAATTCTTTGATAAGTTTTTGATACCATTCTTTAGGTTTGCGTTCTTTTGTTTTTGGATCTACCTCTTTCTCAAATTCTGGTTTGATGATCGGGTCGGTGGTGACGACGCCGTTGTTGCATTTGCGCGACTCGACGACGCTGAGGAACTCTGCGAAATATTGCTCTACGGGGGCGAGGTTCATCTCGTCCAAGCAGAGGAAATAGGGGATTTCGGGTTCAGCCCAGGCGCGAGCCACGAATTTGAGAAAGTCGCCTGGTATGAAGCGTTCTCCGTCTATTCGGCTCACATATCCGAACAGTTCGTAGGAGTCGTGCCAGTTAGGCTTCACCTGCACCATCTCGAAGTTTCTCGGCTTCTGTGCCTGGTACTCGTCGGAGTCAGTGTCCCAGCAAGCGCGAGCCAATTCCCTCACGATACGGCTCTTTCCCGTGCCAGAGATGCCCGCCAACAGCAAAAACGGCTTGGACTTGAGAGCGGTGAGGTAGGGGCGGAAAGAGGAAAA
>CAVJCT010000005.1:0-155522 GCA_963648205.1 Flexilinea sp. | reverse complement strand
CTCCTTCCTTTTCGCCCAATCAGACAGACTTTTACTATCTTTCAGGGCTTTTATGGCAGAGTTTACTTCCGATACAATAGCACCTTGCAACTGCTCTGATGTGTAATCAACACTGTCACGTACGTCTGATACGGCTTTTGTGACATCAAAGTATTTGCCTTGGTATTTTACGAAATAGCGGGAGTTGTGTGCAAATGCCCTGTGTACCCGATTTTCATTAGTGTCCGCACAAACAACATCTCTTCCACAGTTCAGGGTCCTTCTGTTGCACCGCCCTATCCCAAAGATGTGTGTACTCGTGGATTGGATGTTCTGGGGAGATGACCGTCTCATCCAAATACATCTTGCCATCCTTGTCCACAAAGCCGTAGAGTTCGCCTTGGGGTGTTTGGAATTTTGCTATTCCAGATTCTCCATGATGTATTGGGCTTTGTCCATTACTTCCTCCTTGGTTGGCATCTTGTGAACCTTGAAGTTTTGATACAGCCATTCCAGCATCTCCATTACTTGTGATTCTGACCTTAGCATCAGCCCAACCATCATAATGTTTTCCTTTGGTAGTTCTAAAAGTTTCAAACCACCTATTAAACCCTTCTGCGCTTCTGAAAGTTTCACCTCTGATTTCATTTTCAAATGCATTTAGAAATTTTTCATTTCCATCAATCTTGATTTGCGCTCTTACCTTATACTCACTGTCTCCGAAATAATCACAAAGATACCAAAAGTTGGCAGTTCTTCCTATGCATCCAAAAGAAGATTTTGATGTGTGTTTACTGAAAAGGTTATGTCTAAGGACTTCTATTTCCTCTGCATTGTCTATTGAAATATACTTTTGAACCCCTTCAGAATCATTGTTCTTGAGGAACTCCTCCATATCCTTCCTGCCATGGACTTCTATGCCCATGCTTTTCAGGTGGGTGGTGAGTTGGGAAACTATGGCTTGGTTGTCTGACTTTTGGGAGACTTCCTGATTAGATAACTCCTTTGAGAGTTTCTCCGCAAACTCTGGTTTTAATGGCACTCTGGTGCCATCTGAACTTTCACCAAATATTCTGCCATCCTCTGCTATTAGAACCTTTTTCACGGCAAAAAAAGGCTTGTCCGAAGTTAGAGGAGTAAACGCATCATTTATTACCCTCTTAGCATCTTCTATATCATCGTTTTCTTTGGCTGCATATCCTTCATAGTCTATATCAGAGGAATCTATTTTTAACAATCCAGAGCCTGCATCTCTATTATGAACTTTGACTTCTCCTCCATTTTTGGTATCAGTCATTTTATCAGAAAAAGTATAGGTTGTTATGCCTTTTTCTTCTTTGCTATGAATGGTTACCTTGTGCGTCCTTGTGGTGTTTTTTCCACTTTCTGTATAATGTGTCAGACTTGCTTGAGTTGGTTTTGCTACAAACTCCACATCACAATCAACTACAAGCAAAACTCCATCAGAAGTCTCAATTATATTCTTAGGATTAAGGTCTGTTATTCTCTTTCCATCCTTCGTGTAATACCACCCTTGCCTCTTTTCAAGACCCAAATTCTGTGCAAATTTAGAAATAGATTCCGGGGAAGGAGTTTTTCCACTCACAAATTTCTGCTTCACTATCACCCTGAATGCCCCACTTCTGTCCTTTCCGAATCCTACTGTTTCATAGGCAGTTTCTGGGAACAGCGAGTTGTGTAGAATTATCTTATCTATCAACCCTTGTGGACCATTCGGGTAGTGTGATGCATCAATGGCTTTAGTCACACCATCCTTGGAAGGATTTTTGGTCATAAAGACCATGGCCTCAGAACCCGAAACTTTTGAGAACTCTCCTCCGTCAGATTCTATCACCCCCTCAAGGCTTCCATCTTTGGAATCATGATAGTCATTGTACCATAAACCATTCTTTTTAGCCCAACCTTCTATTTGTTGGACTTGCTTTTCTGCATTTCCATCATTGCCTGACGGTTGTGTTCTTCCATTTGTTTGAGAGCCTCCTCTTGCGAGAATACACGCTGCTTGCGTAAGTATTCCATGGCTGCTTCTGAGTTCTTCTTGTGAAAATCGTTCAAGTACTTTGTCATATTCATCAGTTTTTAAGTTTTCTAATTTTTCTATTGCCTCATCAGTCCAGTTTCCTGTTCTGATTGCCTCGTCTATTGTTTTAAACGAAGTTGAGAGTTGTGTATTTTTATTTTGTTTTTGATTTTCAAAATTACTAATCTCCTTCCTTTTCGCCCAATCAGACAGACTTTTACTATCTTTCAGGGCTTTTATGGCAGAGTTTACTTCCGATACAATAGCACCTTGCAACTGCTCTGATGTGTAATCAACACTGTCACGTACGTCTGATACGGCTTTTGTGACATCAAAGTATTTGCCTTGGTATTTTACGAAATAGCGGGAGTTGTGTGAATAGGGTTTTAGAGCATCTTCGTGGTTAAGGTCAGCTCTTATCACAGTGAATTTGCCCCATAAATCAACCCTTCACACGATCCTAAACAAAACAAAAAGGCCACCACCGATTGCTCGATGATGGTCTTTTACCTCTATAGTTCGAGATTACTCTGCAGCTTTCTCTTCTGCTACTTCAGCAGCAGGAGCAGCCTCCTCTGACTTCTTCTTAGAAGAACGACGAGTCTTAGTTGCTTTCTTCTCTACCTTGTTCTTAGCCATGTTCTCATCATAGTCTACCAACTCGATGAAACACATCTCAGCAGCGTCATCCAAACGGAAACCAGTCTTGATGATACGAGTGTATCCACCTGGACGGTCTGCTACCTTCTGAGAAATCTCACGGAACAACTCAGTCACAGCATACTTGTTCTGCAAGTAACTGAAAACAACACGACGGTTGCTCGTAGAATCCTCCTTACTCTTTGTAATCAATGGCTCTACATATTTTCTCAAAGCCTTTGCCTTAGGAAGAGTTGTGCTGATTCTCTTGTGTTGAATCAAAGAAATAGCCATGTTCGCCAAGAGAGCATCTCTATGTGACTTCTTTCTGCTAAGGTGGTTGATTTTCTTATTATGTCTCATTTTACTTATTCTTTATCCAATTTATACTTAGAAATATCCATTCCGAATGAGAGATGCAAAGTATCCAACAATTGGTCAAGCTCTGTCAAAGACTTCTTACCAAAGTTTCTGAACTTCAACAAATCACTCTTGTTAAATACTACCAACTCACCCAATGTCTCTACATCTGCTGCCTTCAAACAGTTCAACGCACGCACTGACAAATCCATGTCTACGAGCTTTGTCTTAAGCAACTGACGCATGTGAAGAACTTGCTCATCAAATTCCTCATTAGATCCCTCTTCTGCTGAATCTAACGTGATCTTCTCGTCTGAGAACAACATGAAATGATAAATAAGAATCTTCGCAGCCTCTTTCAAAGCATCCTTTGGATGAATAGAACCATCAGTAGTGATTTCAAGGACCAACTTCTCATAGTCGGTCTTTTGCTCAACACGATAATTCTCTACGGTATACTTTACAAGTCGGATTGGTGTATAGATAGAATCGATTGCAAGTACTCCAATTTCAGAACCAGGAACCTTGTTCTCATCTGCTGGCACATATCCACGTCCCTTACCAATATTCAACTCAATATTGAAAGACGCATCCTTGTCCAATCGACAAATTACAAGATCAGGATTGAGAACATCGAAACCAGACAAATGTTTAGCAATATCACCCGCCTTAAACTCAGTGCCAGTTACATTGATAGTTACTCTTTCACTATCAAACTCCTCTACCTTTTGCTTAAAACGGACCTGTTTCAGATTAAGAATTACTCCTGTAACGTCCTCAATCACACCCGGAATAACAGAAAACTCATGGTCAACTCCATCAATCTTTATCGACGTAATCGCAAATCCTTCCAATGAAGAAAGTAATATACGTCTCAAAGCATTACCAACCGTAATACCATATCCAGGTTCCAACGGACGAAATTCAAACTTTCCATGAAAGTCGTCCGCCTCCAACATTATTACTTTTTCAGGTTTTTGAAATGCTAAAATTGCCATGGTTTATCTATTATTTAGAGTAAAGTTCTACGATTAACTGTTCCTTAATGTTCTCTGGAATATCAACTCTCTCTGGAAGATAAGAGAATTTACCGGACAAAGAAGAACCATCCCACTCTAACCATGCATATTTGCTATGATTGAATCCAGCCAAAGCATTTTCAATTACCTCAAGAGACTTTGATCTCTCACGTACTCCTACTACTTGACCAGGTTTTACTGAGTATGAAGGAATGTTCACTACCTCTCCATCTACTACAATGTGGCAGTGTGATACTAACTGACGAGCAGCTGCACGTGTTGGAGCAATTCCTAAACGATAAACAATGTTATCCAAACGTGACTCCAAAAGTTGCAAAAGCACTTCACCAGTTACACCCTTCTTTGCAGAGGCTTTCTCGAACAAGTTACGGAATTGTCTCTCCAACACTCCGTATGTGTACTTTGCCTTCTGCTTCTCATTCAACTGAATTCCATACTCAGAAGACTTCTTTCTTCTGTTTACACCGTGCTGTCCTGGAGGAAAGTTTCTCTTTGCTAAAACTTTATCTGGACCGAAAATCGGTTCTCCAAAACGACGTGCAATTCTAGTTCTAGGACCTGTATATCTAGCCATTTTTTTCTTTTTTTATTTCCAAACCTTGAACGTGCAGCCGCGATTGCTGAGAGGTTTTATTTGCAATCTTTTCACCTTGCAGAGGTTCGAAAGTTGTTTTTATAGAATATCGTTATTATTATACTCTACGTTTCTTAGGTGGTCGACAACCGTTATGTGGAAGTGGTGTTACGTCAATAATCTCCGTAACCTCGATTCCTGCACCGTGTACAGTACGAATCGCAGACTCACGGCCATTACCTGGACCCTTAACGTATGCCTTCACTTTTCTCAATCCTAAGTCGTATGCTACCTTTGCACAGTCTTGTGCTGCCATCTGAGCTGCGTATGGGGTGTTCTTCTTTGAACCACGGAATCCCATCTTTCCTGCTGAAGACCATGAAATGATCTGCCCCTCAGAATTCGCAAGTGATACGATGATATTGTTGAACGAAGAGTGAACGTGCAACTGTCCGTTTGCGTCAACTTTTACTACCTTTTTTTTGGTTGCTACTGCTTTCTTTGCCATATCTTAAACTATATTTTCAGCGTTAGCTAACTTTATTTAGTCGCTTTCTTCTTGTTTGCAACTGTCTTCTTCTTACCCTTACGAGTACGAGCATTGTTCTTTGTGCTCTGTCCTCTTAATGGCAAGCCAAGACGGTGACGGATTCCTCTGTAACATCCAATATCCATCAATCTCTTGATGTTCAATTGAACCTCAGAACGCAAGTCTCCCTCGACTTTGTAACTTGCACCAATAATCTCACGAATTTTTGATGCCTGCGCGTCTGTCCAGTCCTTTACCTTAATGTCCTTGTCGACACCAGCTTCAGAAAGAATTTTATTTGCACTACTGCGACCTATACCATAGATATAGGTTAAACCGATCTCACCTCTTTTATTCTGAGGCAAATCTACTCCTACAATTCTTATAGCCATATATAAAACTAAAATTTTCCCGCAAAGATAATAAAAAAATTATCCCTGACGCTCTTTGTACTTAGGATTTTTTTTGTTAATCACATACAAACGTCCCTTTCTTCTTACAATTACACAGTCTGGGGTACGTTTTTTTAAAGAAGCTCTTACTTTCATCTCTATGAATTACTTTTTATTTGTATCTAAATGCTATACGACCTTTTGATAAATCGTATGGTGACATCTCCACCCGAACTTTGTCTCCTGGTAAAATTTTAATGTAATGCATTCTCATCTTACCAGATATATGAGCAGTTATCTCATGCCCATTCTCCAACTCTACTCGGAACATAGCATTCGACAACGCTTCTACTATTGTTCCATCTTGCTCTATCGCTGCTTGCTTTGCCATCTTTATATCGCTTTTTTTCCTAAAACTTGCTCGACATACTCAAAAGACGAAAGAATTTCTGCTTTTCCTCTCCTTATGACCAACGTGTGCTCATAATGCGCCGCACATTTGCCATCTGAAGTCACTACCGTCCATCCATCTTCCTTCATATAAACATTCCGCTTACCAGAACAAATCATAGGCTCTATCGCAATTACCATTCCGTCTCTCAACTTCATGCCACTGCTCATTCGCCCAAAATTCGGAACCATCGGCTCTTCATGCATATCGTGTCCAATACCATGACCAACAAACTCTCTCACTACCGAAAAACCATTTCCTTCGCAATAGGTTTGTATCGCATTGCCGATATTCCCCAACCTTGCTCCTGCAACCGCCGCATCTATACCTTTGTACAACGCCGTCTTTGTAGTCTTTAACAACTTCATCACCTCAGAAGAAACACTTCCCACACAAAATGTGTAACAAGAATCTCCATGGAAACCGTCCTTTAAAGCCCCACAATCAACAGAAACAATATCTCCTTCTTTCAACGGTTTATTTGAGGGTATTCCATGAACAACCTGCTCATTGACAGATGTACAAATCGAATTGGGAAACCCAGCATACCCAAGGAAACTCGGTATTCCCCCATTCGATCGTATGAAATCCTCAGCGATTCTGTCTAACTGTAAAGTAGTAACCCCTGGTTTTATATTCTTACCGACCTCGGCAAGCGTCCTAGCAACCAACAAATTACTCTCTCTTATCAGTTCAACCTCCTCGTCCGTCTTTAAATATATCATTTCAAATTTTAATAGGCAGACTGACCTGAACGTCCTCTGATTCGTCCACTCTCCATCAGTCCATCATAATGATGCATCAAAAGATGACTCTCAACTTGCTGCAAAGTATCCAACACAACTCCAACAATAATCAACAAAGATGTTCCACCAAAGAAATGAGAGAACTGCATTGTTACACCAAACATACTTACAATCGCTGGTAAAATAGCGATGATAGCAAGGAAAATTGCTCCAGGAAGAGTGATACGAGACATAATCGTATCAAGATACTCTGAAGTTGGAGAACCTGGCTTAACTCCTGGAATGAATCCGTTGTTACGCTTCATCTCCTCTGCCATCTTGTTTGGATTAATTGTTATCGCTGTATACAAATACGTAAACAGAATGATCAAAACAGCAAATACGAAATTGTACCAAAATCCATTCGTATCACGAAGTGTGTTAAAGATAACACCACCATCCGCACCATCTGACATGAACCAAGGTGCAACAGACAACGGAATGAACATAATAGCCTGAGCAAAAATGATTGGCATTACTCCCGCAGCATTAACTTTCAACGGAATGTAATTACGAACACCACCATACTGCTGACCATTCTCCATTCTCTTCGCATACTGTACTGGAACTTTTCTTATTCCCTGTACCAACAAAACCGCAGCGGCTGCGACAATGAATAAGAAGACAATCTCGAGCAAAAACTTAATCAGTCCACCTCCTGCTTGATTCAAACATGAAGCGAACTCTTGAGTAATTGCGCTTGGAAATCTGGCGATAATACCCACCAAAATGATGAATGAAATACCGTTTCCAACACCTTTATCTGTAATACGCTCGCCCAACCACATTACGAACATACTTCCCGCACACAAGATGATTGTCGATGAAATTCTAAACCACCATCCTGCTGGAAGTGCCGACCCTGCAGCCGTCATTTGCATAGAAAGATTGACCAAATATGAAGGTCCTTGCAATAACAAAATCAAGACAGTCAAATATCTTGTGTACTGCTGAATCTTCTTACGTCCACTCTCACCCTCACTCTGCTTCTTCTGGAAAGAAGGAACAGCAATCGTCAACAATTGAATAACGATAGATGCCGAAATGTACGGCATAATACCAAGAGCAAAAATAGATGCATTGGAAAAGGCACCTCCTGAAAACATATCCAAGAGGGCCATTAATCCTGAGCTTGTTTGCTCACTCAATTTCGTTAACGCTGCGGGATCAATACCCGGAAGGACAACAAACGAACCAAAGCGATATATTAAAACAAATAAAACTGTTATCAGGATGCGAGTCCGAAGATCCGCAATCCTGTAAATATTTTTAATTGTTTCAATCAGCTTCTTCATTATTTCTCAATAATTACAACAGATCCACCTTGTGCCTCAATAGCTTCTTTTGCTGCTGCTGAGAACGCATGTGCTGATACTGTTAATTTTGAAGTCAATTTACCAGTTGCCAACACCTTAACCAATGATTTCTTTGAAATCAAACGTGCTGCTAACAACTCGTCAAATCCGATTGAAGATAAACCTTTATCGCTAGCCAATTTTTGGATTGTCTCAAGATTTACAGCCTTGTATTCAACACGGTTGATGTTCTTAAATCCAAACTTAGGCAAACGACGTTGCAAAGGCATTTGTCCACCTTCGAATCCAATCTTTTGTGAATATCCAGAACGAGATTTCGCACCTTTATGACCGCGAGTAGATGTTCCACCAAGACCAGAACCTGGACCACGTCCGATTCTCTTTCTTGTCTTTGTAGAACCTGCTGCAGGTTTCAAATTACTTAAATCCATTTCTAAAATCTTTAACGTTTTTAACTACTATTCTACTACCACAAGGTGCTTTACCGTATTCACCATTCCTCTGATGGATTGGTTATCCTCATGCTCAACTACATCGTTGATCTTCTTAAGTCCCAATGCAGCTAATGTAGCCTTTTGGTTCTTAGGACACTTAATGTTACTTCTGACCTGTCTAATCTTTATTGTTGCCATAATTCCTAAGATTAACCTTTAAACACTTTTTCCAAAGATACACCACGATTCTGTGCAACTGTATAAGGATCACGCAACTCAGACAATGCCAAAATTGTAGCCTTTACCAAGTTATGTGGGTTTGATGAACCTTTTGACTTTGCCAAAACGTCTGTAATACCTACACTCTCAAGTACTGCACGCATAGCACCACCGGCCTTTACTCCAGTACCTTGAGAAGCTGGTCTCAACAATACGTTTGCTCCACCAAACTTAGTCTCTTGCTCGTGAGGAATTGTTCCCTTCAATACAGGAACTTTAACCAAGTTCTTCTTGGCCATCTCCACACCCTTTGCAATAGCTGCAGTTACTTCACTTGCCTTACCAAGTCCGTAACCAACAACACCTTCGCCATTTCCTACAACAACGATTGCAGCAAAACTGAACGTACGTCCTCCTTTTGTGACTTTCGTTACACGATTAATGGCAACCAATCTATCTTTCAGTTCCAAATCGTTTGTCGACTTTACCTTATTATTTTCTGCCATAATCTATTAAAATTTAAGTCCACCCTTACGAGCAGCGTCCGCCAATTCTTGAATTCTACCATGGTAGAGATAACCGTTACGGTCAAATACTACCTCAGTAATTCCAGCTTCTTGCGCTTTCTTTGCTATCAATTCTCCAACTTTTGCAGCTTGTTCCTTCTTTGTTACCTTCTCAGTGAACTTAGTAGAATCAGCAGCTGCCAATGTAACTGAAC
This sequence comes from Flexilinea sp., assembly GCA_963648205.1. Classification (GTDB taxonomy): domain Bacteria; phylum Bacteroidota; class Bacteroidia; order Bacteroidales; family Paludibacteraceae; genus UBA1181. The sequence goes on along the minus strand of CAVJCT010000005.1, from coordinate 146,042 downwards.
CTTTCTCGTTATCATCGCTGATAAGCTGAGCATAGATTTGCTTGTTACTTCTAAAAACAGTCAAACGAGGACGTGTTGCAGATCCTGAAATCTTTCCACGAATAGCTCTTTTGATCTTTGCTCTTCTTTCTATCTTTGAAGTCATAATAATTTTCTTTTAATCAAATTACTTTGCACCAGCCGATTTACCAGCCTTACGACGAATCTGCTCGCCAACGAACTTAACACCTTTACCCTTATATGGTTCTGGCTCACGGAAAGTACGAATCTTTGCACAAACCTGACCTAATAATTGCTTATCACAACTTTCAAGGATTACCAAAGGATTTTGATTTCTTTCACTCTTGGTTTCAATCTTAATCTCTTTTGGCAATTGTAAGAAGATATTATGAGTGTATCCTAAAGCAAATTCGATTACTTGTCCTTGGTTTGATACACGGTATCCAACTCCGACAAGTTCCAATTCCTTCTTATAACCCTCAGATACACCTATTACCATATTATTGACCAATGCACGATACAAACCATGTAATGCACGTACGCTAGGCTCATCTGATGGACGTGAGAAAGAAACCTTTCCGTCTTTTACTTCTACACTAATGCTTGGGTTGATTGCCTGTGACAATTCTCCCTTAGGACCTTTTACTGTTACAACATTATCTTTGCAAGAAACTGTAACTCCTGAAGGAACACTAATTGGTAATTTTCCTATTCTTGACATTTACAATTCCTCCCATTAATAGATGTAACACAAAACTTCACCACCAATCTTAAGGTCGCGTGCCTCTTTGTCTGTCATCACGCCTTTTGATGTTGAAAGAATGGCAATTCCTAATCCATTCAATACTTTTGGCATGTCCTTGTATCCAACATATTTACGCAAACCTGGAGTTGAAATTCTTTTCAACCCCTTGATTGCATTAACCTTGTTGACTGGATCATACTTCAAAGCAATTTTGATAGAACTTTTTGGAGTTCCATCATTCTCGAACTTGTAATTCAAGATATAACCCTTGTCGAGCAATATCTTTGTAATTTCCTTCTTCAAGTTTGAAGACGGAATTTCAAGCACTCTGTGTTTTGCTTGAATCGCATTTCTAACTCTCGTTAGGTAATCTGCTATTGGATCTGTCATGATTAATTAATTAAATTGATCGGGATCTCCCGACAATATTTAACACTTTTTTTACCAGCTTGCTTTCTTTACGCCAGGAATCAAACCTGCAGAAGCCATCTCTCTGAACTGAATTCTTGAGATACCAAACTGACGCATGTAACCTCTTGGTCTACCAGTAAGCTCACAACGATTGTGCTTACGTACTGGTGATGCGTTACGAGGGAGCGCTTGCAAGCCCTCGTAATCACCTTCAGCTTTCAAGCGTGCCCTTTTTTCTGCATATTTGGCGCAAAGTTTTGCTCGTTTTACTTCACGAGCCTTCATTGATTCTTTTGCCATTATCTTTACTTTTTAGCATTTTTAAACGGTAAACCGAACTCTCTCAAGAGAGCGTAGCCTTCCTCATCTGTTTTAGCAGAGGTTACAAAGGTAATATTCATTCCTAACATTTTCTGTATAGAATCAATATTTATTTCTGGGAAAATGATTTGTTCGTCGATTCCCAAAGTATAGTTACCTCTTCCGTCAAACTTAGAGTCGATACCCTTGAAGTCTCTTACACGTGGCAAAGACACACGAATCAATCTTTCCATGAACTCGTACATCTTCTCTCTACGCAAAGTAACGCGAACACCGATTGGCATTCCCTTACGTACCTTGAAGTTAGAAATATCCTTCTTTGAGTAAGTCGCGATTGCCTTTTGTCCAGAAATTGCAGTCAACTCACTGATAGCAACATCAATGATCTTTTTGTCTGCAACGGCCTGACCCAAACCTTCGTTAATCACGATTTTCTCAAGTACAGGGACTTGCATAACCGTTTTGTAGTTGAACTCCTTCATCAAGGAAGGAACGATACGCTCAGCGTAATCTTTCTTTAAACTAGCTGTATTCATATTAATCAATTACCTCCCCTGACTTTTTAGAATAACGAACCGTCTTTCCCTCTTCATTCTTACGACGTCCGATACGAGTTGGCTTGCCACTCTTTGGGTCAATAAGGTTCAAGTTTGAAATATGTACAGGAGCTTCTTGTTTTACAATGCCTCCTTGTGGGTATTTTGCGCTTGGTTTAGTTGCCTTAGAAACGATGTTGATGCCTTCAACGATTGCTTTCTGCTCCTTAACCAAAACCTTAAGAACAACTCCGGTGCTACCCTTTTGGCTTCCGGTATTTACATATACCGTATCACCCTTCTTAATATGTAATTTACTCATTTTCGTAAAATTAGAAATTAAAGCACTTCGGGTGCCAATGAAACAATCTTCATATTAGTAGCACGGAGCTCTCTTGCGACTGGGCCAAAGATACGGCTCGCTCTCATTTCACCAGCAGCGTTCAAAAGAACACATGCGTTATCATCGAAACGAATATATGAACCATCTGCACGTCTGATTTCCTTATGCGTTCTTACAACAACCGCCTTAGAAACTGTACCCTTTTTCATATCACTTGAAGGGATCACACTCTTTACCGTAACTACGATAATGTCACCCACTGTAGCATAGCGCTTTCCTGTTCCACCGAGGACACGAATACACAACGCTTCCTTGGCACCGCTATTGTCAGCTACGACTAATCTTGACTCTTGCTGTATCATATTACTTAACTCTTTCGATGATTTCTACCAATCTCCATCTCTTAGTCTTACTCAACGGGCGAGTCTCCATTATTCTTACGACATCACCGATGTTGCACTCGTTCTTCTCGTCGTGAGCGTGATATTTCTTCGTCTTATTGACGAATTTTTGATAGATAGGATGTTTCTCCTTCCACTTAACTGCAACCGTGATGGTTTTGTCAGTCTTATTGCTGGTTACGACACCCTGCTTTTCTTTTCTTAAATTTCTCATTTTTAAATCAAGCTCAATTAGTTATTTTTTCTCAGACTCAACTCTGTGTTCATACGAGCAATATTCTTACGAATAGCTTTCAACTGAGAAGGGTTTTCCAATGGAGACACTGCATGGGTTAATTTCAAACGAACTAACGATTCCTTCTCTGCTGCAAGTTTCTCTTGCAACTCTTGAGTAGTCAACTCTCTTATTTCTGCTATCTTCATAATCTATTACAAGTTTTGGTTTTGAGCATCATAGTCGCGTCTAACAACAAACTTTGTAGTAACTGGCAACTTTTGTGCAGCCAAACGCAACGCCTCTTTAGCTACATCAAATGATACGCCCTCTACTTCAATTACAATACGTCCTGGAGTTACAGGTGCTACAAATCCCTCTGGAGCACCTTTTCCTTTACCCATACGTACGTCTGCTGGCTTCTTGGTGATAGGCTTGTCTGGGAAGATTCTAATCCAAATCTTTCCTTGTCTCTGCATATAACGGGTAACAGCAACACGAGCAGCCTCTATCTGACGACCAGTAATCCATTTTGACTCCAAGACCTTGATACCGAAAGATCCAAATGCAAGTTGGTTTCCGCGTTGAGCGATACCCTTCATGCGACCTTTCTGCTGTCTTCTGAACTTTGTTTTCTTTGGTTGTAACATTTTTCCTAAAATCTAATTCGTTAACAGAATTACTTCTTTTTTCTCTTGAAGCCTTGTGGCTTACCAGCGGCAGGAGCATTTCCGTTTCTGTTCATCTCCTTAGAAGCTGCAAAGTTAGGAGTCAAATCTCTCTTTCCGTACACTTCACCACGACAAATCCAAACCTTAATGCCAATTAGACCAACTTTCGTCAAAGCTTCTGTCTGAGCATAATCAATGTCAGCACGCAATGTATGAAGAGGAGTTCTTCCCTCTTTGTACATCTCTGAACGAGCCATTTCAGCACCATTCAAACGGCCAGACACTTGAACCTTGATTCCCTCTGCACCCATACGCATTGTTTGAGAAATCGCTGTCTTCGTAGCACGACGATATGCGATTTTACCCTCAACCTGACGTGCTATGTTGCTAGCAACGATCATTGCGTCTAAATCGGGTTTCTTAACCTCGAAGATGTTGATTTGAATATCCTTAGAGGTAATTCTCTTCAACTCATCCTTCAACTTTTCAACCTCTTGACCACCTTTACCGATGATAACACCTGGACGAGATGTACATACAGTGATAGTGATCATCTTCATAGTTCTCTCGATAACTATCTTTGAAACACTAGCCTTTGCAAGACGGGCGTTAAGATACTTTCTGATCTTAGCATCCTCTAAGATCTTATCTCCATAATTTTTTCCTCCGAACCAATTTGAATCCCAACCTTTGATGATTCCCAAACGGTTACTAACTGGATTAACTTTCTGTCCCATCTAACAATTAATTTTGGCTATCGTTATTAATAGTATCTACGAAAATAGTCACATGGTTAGAGCGTTTACGAATTCTGTAACCTCTACCCTGTGGTGCTGGGCGAAGTCTTTTCAAAGTCTTACCCTCATCCACATAGATCTTACTTACAAACAACTCACCGCTGTCCGCTTTTCTATCATTTTTTTGCTCCCAGTTCGCAATCGCTGAAAGGAGAAGTTTCTCCAAGCGATTAGATGCATCTTTCTTTGAATATCTAAGTACAGCCAAAGCCTTTTGAGCTTCCATACCTCTGATCAAATCCACAACAAGACGCATTTTACGTGGCGATGATGGAATATCATTCATCTTTGCGAAGTAAAGCGATTTGCGAGCCTCTTTTATCGCATCTGCTGCGTTTCTTTTTCTTTTGCCCATTTGGATTACTTTTTTAAAAATTCCTTCTCACGGTTTATTTTTTCTTGTTTCCACCGTGACCTCTAAACGTACGAGTCAACGAAAATTCGCCCAACTTATGACCTACCATATTCTCGGTAACGTAAACAGGGATGAACTTATTTCCGTTATGAACTGCAATTGTATGACCCACAAAGTCTGGGGAAATCATGGATGCACGAGACCAAGTCTTGATGACAGACTTCTTTCCGCTCTCATTCATAGCCAAGACCTTCTTCTCCAGCTTTACACTTATAAATGGACCTTTCTTTAATGAACGACTCATAAAAATTACCTTATTAAATTACTTTTTTCTTCTTTCAATTATATACTTGTTAGAAGCGTTCTTTGGTGATCTCGTCTTGTAACCCTTAGCCAACAAGCCCTTTCTAGATCTTGGATGACCTCCTGAGTTACGACCTTCACCACCACCCATTGGGTGATCTACTGGGTTCATAACAACACCACGGTTGTGTGGTCTGCGTCCTAACCAACGAGAACGTCCTGCCTTTCCAGATCTCTCCAAAGAGTGCTCTGAGTTGCCGACTGTTCCCACAGTAGCTCTACAAGTACAAAGAATCATACGAGTTTCACCTGAAGGTAATTTCACAATCGCATATTTGCCTTCTCTCGAAGTCAACTGCGCAAACGTTCCTGCTGAACGAACCAAAGCTGCACCTTGTCCAGGTCTCAACTCCAAGTTGTGAATTACAGTTCCTAAAGGAATGTTTTGCAAAGGAAGGGCGTTTCCAACCTCTGGAGCGGCTTCCTCTCCAGACATGATGTTCTGTCCAACCTCCAATCCATTAGGCGCAAGGATGTAACGTTTTTCTCCATCAGAGTATTCCAAAAGAGCGATACGTGCCGAACGGTTTGGATCGTACTCAATTGTCTTTACAACTGCTGGAACACCATCTTTGTCTCTCTTAAAATCAATTACTCTATAACGTCTCTTGTGTCCTCCACCGATGTAACGCATAGTCATCTTACCGGTGTTGTTACGACCTCCTGTCTTACGAAGACCTACAACAAGAGATTTCTCTGGCTTGCTTGCGGTAATTGTCTCAAACGAACCAATAACTTTGTGTCTTTGCCCTGGTGTCGTGGGCTTAAATTTACGAACAGCCATTTGTACTAAATATTGCTATAAAAATCAATAACATCGCCTTCTTTCAAAGTTACGTATGCCTTCTTGTATGAAGTCGCACGTCCCTTCAAAATTCCTGTTTTTGTATAACGACACTTTGCTTTTCCTTCTACCTGAATAGTATTTACAGCAACAACAGTTACGTTATACAACGCCTCTACTGCCTTCTTGATTTCTGGCTTGCTGGCAGTTGGGACTACGCGAAAACCGTAGCGAGAGTATTTCTCGCTAAGGTTCGTTAATTTTTCAGTTATAATCGGTTTAATTATGATACTCATCGATTCAACCTCCTAGTCTTTTAAATTATTCTCAATTTCTGCCAACGCCTTTTCCGTCAACAAAATGCAAGAAGTGTTCAAAATATTGTACGTGTTCATGTCAGAAAACAAAACCACGCCAGTCTTTTGAACATTACGAGCAGACAAATATACGTTTTTATTTGGTTCTGACAAAACCAAAAGAGACTTCTTTCCTTCTGCATCGAAATTTTTCAAAAATTCGATGAAAGATTTAGTCTTAGGTGCGTCGAAAGTGAAATCCTCAACGATCTTGATTGCACCATCAGAGATCTTTGCAGAGAAAGCAGACTTACGAGCCAACTTCTTTGTCTTCTTGTTCAACTTGAAACTATAGTCGCGAGGAACTGGTCCGAAAACACGAGCACCACCGACCAAGATTGGAGAATTGATGTCACCACGACGAGCTCCACCTCCACCTTTTTGACGGCCTAACTTACGAGTAGAACCAGAAATCTCACTTCTTTCCTTAGACTTATGCGTTCCTTGGCGTTTGTTTGCCAAGAATTGCTTAACGTCAAGGTACATTACATGCTCGTTTGGTTCAATACCAAAGATGCTATCGCTCAAAGAAACCTTTCTTCCAGTGTCTTGGCCTTTGCTATTATATACACTAAGCTCCATTACTTATTTACAATTACGATTGAACCCTTAGCTCCTGGCAACGATCCTTTGATAACCAAAAGATTGCTTTCAGGAATAACTTTTAATACTTGAAGATTTTGGATGGTTACTTGATTTCCGCCCAAACGTCCTGCCATACGCATTCCTTTGAATACCTTTGCAGGGTAAGAACATGCTCCGATAGATCCTGGTGCTCTCAAACGGTTATGCTGACCGTGAGTGCTTTGCTGAACTCCACCAAATCCGTGACGCTTTACAACACCTTGGAAACCTTTTCCCTTAGATGTTCCGATAACATCAACAAACTTAGCATCTGCGAACAAGTCTACTGTGATTTGGTCACCCAACTTGTATTCAGCCTCAAAACCTTTGAACTCGGCCAAGTGTCTCTTTGGTGTTACACCAGCCTTCTTGAAGTGTCCTAATTCAGCTTTAGTAGTATTCTTTTCCTTTTTGTCTTGGAAACCTACTTGGACAGCCTCATAACCGTCTTTCTCAACGGTCTTAACTTGTGTAACTACGCAGGGACCTACTTCGACAACAGTGCATGGAACATTTTTTCCCTCGGCACTGAAAACGGATGTCATTCCGATTTTTTTTCCTAATAATCCTGGCATTTCAATTAATATTAAAAAACTACACTTTGATTAATACTTCTACACCACTTGGCAAATCCAACTTCATCAACGCATCGATAGTCGTTGTGTTTTGGATGTAAATGTCAATCAATCTCTTGAATGAAGAGAGTTGGAATTGCTCTCTTGACTTCTTGTTGACGAAAGTGGAACGGTTTACTGTGAAGATACGTTTGTGAGTTGGCAATGGAATTGGACCGCTAACTACAGCACCCGTATTCTTTACTGTCTTAACAATCGACTCGACTGACTTGTCTAACAAGTTGTGATCGTAAGACTGCAACTTAATTCTGATTTTCTGACTCATCTCTTTGAATCTAATATGATATTATAACAATTCTACTTTACCTTTTGCCTCTTCAACAACCTTCTTAGCGATAGCAGTTGAAACCTCGGCATAGTGAGAGAACTCCATTGAAGAAGTTGCACGTCCTGAAGTGATTGTACGCAAGTCTGTTACGTAACCGAACATCTCAGCCAAAGGAACTTTAGCCTTAACGATACGAGCACCAGAACGGCTGTTTTCCATACCTTCAACCTGACCACGACGTTTGTTCAAGTCACCGATAACATCACCCATGTTCTCTTCTGGAGTGATAACCTCCAACTTCATGATAGGCTCCATCAATACTGGCTTAGCCTTAGCGCAAGCTGCCTTAAATGCCAAGTTAGCACAGATTTCGAATGACAACTGGTCAGAGTCAACTGGGTGGAAAGAACCATCCATAACGACAACCTTCAATTTCTCAACTGGGAATCCAGCCAAAACACCGTTGCTCATTGCAGATTGGAAACCTTTCTGGATAGAAGGGATGAACTCCTTAGGAATATTACCACCCTTTACAACATCCTCGAATTGCAAGCTTCCCTCGAATCCTTCATCAGCAGGACCAACAGAAACAACGATATCAGCGAACTTACCACGACCTCCTGATTGCTTCTTGTAAACCTCACGGTGTTCAACAGTCTTCGTGATAGCCTCTTTGTAGCTAACTTGAGGGCGACCTTGATTACACTCAACGTGGAACTCTCTCTTCAAACGGTCGATAATGATATCGAGGTGAAGCTCACCCATACCAGAGATAACTGTTTGACCAGATTGCTCGTCAGTCTTAACTGTAAATGTAGGGTCCTCTTCAGCCAACTTAGCCAAACCGTTACCCAACTTATCAACGTCTTTCTGAGTCTTAGGCTCGATAGCGATACCGATCACAGGATCAGGGAACTCCATAGCCTCGAGAACCATGTGGTCTTTCTCGTCCTCACCACAGAGAGTATCACCAGTACGGATATCCTTGAAACCAACACCAGCTCCGATATCACCAGCAGAGATAACCTCTACAGGGTTTTGGTGGTTAGAGTGCATTTGGAACAAACGAGAGATACGCTCTTTCTTACCAGAACGAACATTGAAGATGTATGAACCAGCATCGATCTTACCAGAGTAAACACGGAAGAAGCAAAGACGACCAACGAATGGGTCAGTTGCGATCTTAAATGCCAATGCACACAAAGGCTCATCCTCGTCTGGGTGACGAACGATAACCTTGTTAGGATCATCAGGAGAAGTACCCTTGATTTCTGGAGTATCCAATGGGCTAGGCAAGTAAGCACAAACAGCGTCCAACATAGTTTGAACACCCTTGTTCTTAAATGAAGAACCACAAATCATTGGGAAGAGTTCCATCTTCAAAGTAGCAGCACGGAGAGCGGCGCGGATTTCATCTTCAGTGATAGAAGAAGGATCTGAGAAGTATTTCTCCATCAAAGCCTCGTCAGTACCAGCGAGAGTCTCGAGCATTTTGTCTCTCCACTCTTCAGCCTCAGCTTGGAGGTTAGCAGGGATTTCCTCTACAGAGTATTCAGCACCCATAGTCTCGTCGTGCCAAAGGATAGCCTTCATCTTAACGAGGTCGACAACACCTTTGAAAGTCTCCTCTGCGCCGATAGGAATTTGGATAGCACAAGGAGTTGCACCGAGGACGGTTTTAATTTGACTTACTACGTCGAAGAAGTTAGCACCAGAACGGTCCATCTTGTTAACGTAGCAAATACGAGGGACGTTGTACTTATCAGCTTGTCTCCAAACTGTTTCAGATTGAGGTTCAACACCACCAACAGCACAGAAAGTAGCAACGGCACCATCCAAGATACGGAGAGAACGCTCAACCTCAACGGTGAAGTCAACGTGTCCCGGAGTATCGATCAAGTTGATCTTATACTTGTTGTTGTCGTAGTTCCAGTAAGTAGTGGTAGCGGCAGATGTGATAGTGATACCACGCTCTTGCTCTTGAGCCATCCAGTCCATAGTAGCGGCACCATCGTGAACCTCACCGATTTTATGAGTCAAACCAGTGTAGAACAAGATACGCTCAGACGTGGTAGTTTTACCAGCGTCGATGTGCGCCATGATACCGATGTTTCTCGTATAATGTAAATCTCTTTTAGCCATTTTGTTATATACTTAATGCGATTAGAATCTGAAATGAGCGAATGCACGGTTAGCCTCAGCCATCTTATGCATATCTTCTTTTCTCTTGAAGGCACCACCTTGGTTGTTGAAAGCGTCAACGATCTCAGCTGAAAGTTTCTCAGCCATTGAGTGGCCACTTCTCTTACGAGAGAAGATGATCATATTCTTCATTGAAATAGATTCCTTACGTTCTGGGCGGATTTCAGTAGGAACTTGGAAAGTAGCACCACCAACACGGCGTGACTTAACCTCTACTTGAGGAGTAATGTTTTCCAAAGCCTTCTTCCAGATTTCAAGTGGAGTTTTTTCTTCGTTAGGAAGTTTAGACTTTACGTTGTCTAATGCAGTATAGAAAATATTGTATGCGACAGACTTCTTTCCATCGTACATCAAGTGGTTAACAAATCTTGTAACCATTACTTCGTTAAAGATAGGATCTGGTAAAATAATCCTTTTCTTTGGCTTTGCTTTTCTCATTTTAAATCAAAAAATTTCGTTTTTGTTTTGGTTGCCTGTTGCTTCAACGGCTACGCTTAGCCATTTACTCAACCTATGAAGTACAACCCGTAAAACTCAAACTGTTCTACTTAATGTTTACTTCGTTCTATTATTTTTTTCCTTTAGCAGGAGCAGCTGCTTGACCTGGCTTAGGTCTCTTAGCACCATATTTAGAACGACGTTGTGTACGACCATTTACACCGGCAGTATCCAAGCAACCGCGAACGATGTGGTAACGTACTCCTGGGAGATCCTTAACACGACCACCACGAACCATTACGATTGAGTGCTCTTGCAAGTTGTGTCCTTCTCCTGGAATGTAGGCATTCACCTCTTTTTGATTTGTCAAACGTACTCTCGCAACTTTACGCATTGCTGAGTTAGGTTTCTTTGGGGTTGTGGTGTACACACGTACACATACGCCTCTTCTCTGAGGGCAAGCACCCAAAGCTGGTGACTTACTCTTGTCTTCCAGAGTCTTCCTTCCTTTTCTAACTAACTGTTGAATTGTAGGCATTTCGTTTTTGTTTTATTTGTAATTGTACTTTTAATTAGACACTATACTAATTGAATGCAAAATTAACACAATTATTTTTCCTACACAAACTTTTCATTCCTTTTTATTAACAATGGCAGATATGTCGCCTACGTTTCAAATTTTGTTTCAATTTTTCGACCTCGGTTTTCTTATATACCTTAATTATATAGTTGAAATATAGCGCATTTTTCCTAATTTTGCGTGAAATATAATAGTCAGTATTATGCCAGAATTAGCAAACAAGTACAACCCAGCCGACGTAGAGTCGAAATGGTACCAATATTGGTTGGACAATGGGTTCTTCAAATCGACTCCCGACGGTAGGGAGCCATACACTATCGTAATTCCACCACCTAATGTTACGGGTGTCCTTCACATGGGACACATGCTCAACAATACGATCCAAGACATCCTCGTGCGCCGTGCCAGAATGCAAGGAAAGAACGCTTGTTGGGTGCCAGGAACAGACCACGCGTCTATTGCAACAGAGGCAAAAGTGGTGAACAAACTTGCACAGCAGGGAATCAAGAAAACAGACCTCACCCGTGAAGAGTTCCTCAAGCACGCTTGGGCTTGGACGGAAGAACACGGTGGAATCATCTTGAAGCAATTGAGAAAATTAGGTGCTTCATGTGATTGGGATCGTACAGGATTCACGATGGATGAGACCCGTAGCAAGAGTGTCATCAAGGTGTTTGTAGACCTTTATAAAAAAGGACTTATTTATAGAGGTGTGCGCATGGTGAACTGGGATCCAAAGGCACTCACCGCACTTTCTGACGAGGAGGTTATTTATAAAGAGGAGCATAGCAAACTCTACTACCTTAAATATTATGTGGTAGACGATAATAATCCGAGCGAAGCAGCAAAAGAGGGTGAAATCATCCACAAAGATGCGAAAGGTCGCTATGCAGTAGTAGCCACGACACGTCCGGAGACGATTATGGGAGATACAGCCATGTGTATCAATCCGAAAGACCCTAAGAACACCTGGTTGAAGGGTAAGAAGGTGATGGTGCCATTGGTAAACCGTGTGATTCCAGTTATCGAGGATGAGTATGTTGACATTGAGTTTGGAACAGGATGTTTGAAAGTAACGCCAGCCCACGATGTAAACGACTACATGCTCGGTGAGAAATACAATTTGAAGACCATCGATATCTTCAATGACAATGGAACCATCAGCGAGGCAGCTGGTATGTATGTTGGTCAAGACAGATTCGACGTCAGGAAGCAGATTGAGAAGGACTTGGATGCAGCAGGATTGTTGGAGAAGACGGAAGCCTACACCAATAAAGTGGGTTATTCAGAGAGAACGAATGTTGTCATTGAGCCAAAACTCTCAATGCAGTGGTTCTTGAAGATGGAGCATCTTGCCAAGATAGCGTTAGAGCCAGTGATGAAGGACGACATCAAGTTCTATCCTCCAAAATACAAGAATACCTATCGTAACTGGTTGGAGAACATCAAAGATTGGTGTATCAGCCGTCAGTTGTGGTGGGGACACAGAATTCCAGCCTATTTCTTGCCAGAAGGTGGCTATGTAGTCGCTGAGACAGCAGAAGAGGCACTTAAATTGGCGAAAGAGAAGACAGGTAAAGAATTATCTATCTCAGACCTTCGCCAAGACGAGGATTGTCTCGACACATGGTTCTCATCATGGTTGTGGCCAATTTCACTTTTCGACGGAATCAACAATCCTGGAAATCCTGAAATTAAATACTACTACCCTACCAACGACTTGGTAACCGGACCAGACATCATCTTCTTCTGGGTTGCCCGTATGATCATGGCAGGATACGAGTATGAAGGGACGATGCCGTTCAAGAACGTTTACTTCACGGGTATCGTAAGAGACAAGATTGGACGTAAGATGTCTAAATCTTTGGGTAACTCACCAGATCCATTGGCACTCATCGAGCAATATGGAGCAGATGGTGTCCGTATGGGAATGATGCTTTCAGCCCCTGCAGGAAACGACATTTTGTTCGACGAGGCACTTTGTGAGCAGGGACGAAACTTCAATAATAAGATTTGGAATGCGTTCCGTTTGGTAAAGGGATGGCAGGTTGACGAGAAGTTGGAGCAACCAGAGTCTGCACAGATTGCAACAAAATGGTTCGGCCATCAGTTGAACAAGACCATTGCCGAGGTAAATGACAATTTCGACAAATACCGTATCAGCGAGGCGTTGATGACTGTCTACAAACTTTTTTGGGACGAGTTCTCATCATGGTATTTGGAAATGGTTAAGCCAGCCTACCAACAACCAATCGACAAAAAGACCTACGAGCAGACATTGAACTACTTCGAGGTTTTGCTTCAGTTGCTTCACCCATTTATGCCATTCATCACTGAGGAACTTTACCAAGCGTTAAAGACTCGTGACGCTAAAGATAGCATTATGGTCAGCCTTCAACCTAAAGCAGAAGAGTACTGCGAGAAGAACATCGCACGTATGGAGGCAACCAAAGAGATTATCGCGGGCATCCGTAACATCCGTGCTGAGAAAGGTATCAGTCCACGCGAAGCCTTCGAACTCCACTACAAGGGAGATTTGGATGAGAAGAACAATGCTATCATCATGAAATTGGCGAATGTCAGCAGCATTTCGAAGTCTGAGAATGCAGAGCAAGGAGCATCCGCAACATTCATGGTTGGAACCGTTGAGATTTCAATTCCATTAGGCAGCAATGTCAATGTAGAGGAGGAGATTAAGAAGATGGAGGCTGAGATTTCATACTTAGAGGGCTTCCTCGTTTCGGTGAACAAGAAATTGAGCAATGAGAAATTCGTTGCCAATGCAAAACCCGAAATCGTGGAGAATGAGCGCAAGAAGAAGTCTGATGCCGAGAGTAAGATTGCCACACTCAAGGCTAATATCGCGAAGATGAAGTAATTCACACTTACGAAATAAACTGATAAGAGAGGAGTGCAAAACGCATTCCTCTCTTATTATATATAGGTATATTCTCAAAACGAAAGGAGGACTCTGAATATTCAAAGTCCTCCTTTTATATCAATGTTACTATGTCAACTATTTTAGAATCTCCAGCCCAAAGAAAGAAGGAGGTCGTGATTCTTCAGATTCAGATTCCATTCAGAGTCGACTTGAGGCACCATGCTGTAGAGCACTGTTTTTTGATTTCTGAAGACGTAAGCCAAATCACAGTAGAAATGTTCGCCTTCATAGCCCAAGCCGGCTGTGATGAAGTGAGAACTTCTTGGCAATGACAAAGAGCGGAAGAGGTACATATACTGTGTGTAGTCGTTGATGTCATTCGTCAAAGAAGATTGGTAAGCATAACCGACACGAAGAGCGAACTCTGGAATCACCTTAACCTCAGCACCCAATCTAATCATGTGGGTATTCTTGAAATCTCTCTTGATGATAGTCTCTTCATCCTCGTACTTCATATCATCCTTACTCATACGCATAGTGTTGTAGTTCTCCATGTCATATTGAATACCAATCAAAGCACGTTTGGCGATTACAAAACCTGCGCTAACCTGCATCTTGAAAGGAGACTGCAAATCGTAGTTATAGTCGGCATAGTCAATTTGAGGCTCAGTCGGATATTGGTTGTTGTAGTCCATTTCAACAGAATAAGACTCATCGATGTTATAGAAAGTTGGTGTATGAATAGCAAAGCCCAAGCGGAAGAAATCCGTTACCTTAGCTATCACACCCAACTTGAAATTCACGCCCACACCCTCAGCCTGGTAGTAATTATCAAGATAGAACTGATCCTGATTATCATCGAACGTGGTCTCATCATATTTGTCTTTTACAGAGTATTGAATGCTTGCGACACCCATACCACCACCAACGTAGACACGATTGCTGATGTTCACACCGTATGTGAAATCCCATTGACCGACATGACCAGTCTCACTATATCGAGTTACTTTATCTATACTACTATTTAGACCAAATTTAGACTCGTAGTTGTAACTTCCATTTTCATTTGGTGTGTCAGAAGTACCTATCAGGCCAAGACCTCTAGCATTTTCAAAAATGACATTTGGAGCAACCTTATCAACCATTCGATCCGACAAAGAAAGCCCTGTATTACTCAAGTCTGCAACTGCCGTATATCTTGAAAAATTACGGAGACGATTATACGAAATTCCGAGGGAAGAGGTGATATATCCCTTCTCACGCTCCTTATGATTACGGAAATTAATCACCAAGCCGAAATTCGCCAATGAAAATCCGGCGTTTTTATCATTGTCGATATAAAGTTCCGGAGTAAATGTCAAATCGAATTGTTTATAGACACCTACACCTGCAGGATTATCCTTCGTTGTAGAAGCATTTCCTCCGAATGCACCAAATGCGCCTGCCATAGCAGAGTAACGCGCAGTTCCCAATACGGGGTTAGTGTTGCAGTAAGACAAAGCATCGTACGCACTCTGTCCAAACAGAACAGAAGACATCAACAACGTCCCCACTAATAACAAACCTTTTTTCATATTTTCTTACTTATTTAAAGCCTAAGCCTTTATTCAACATTAATTAACGACGTCCGCCACCAGAACTACGACCGCCACCAGAAGAGCGTGTTCCGCCAGAGTATCCGCCACCTCTTGAGCTTCCGCTACTGAACGATGAACGAGAACTTCCACCACTACTGTAGGAAGAACGAGTAGACGAGCCACCAGAACTTGTTCTCACTCCCGAAGAAGGGGATGAAGAACGTGTTCTCGAACTATTGTATGTTCCACGAGAAGTGCTTCCTCCCGCAGACGAACGAACATTGCCACCGCCGCCGCTTCGTACAGAAGAACTCTGTCCGCTACTTGTGCGAGTACTACTCCCATAGTATGAAGAGCGTGTATTTGAAGAGTAGCCACTTCTCACATTTGAACTGTTAGTGTTACCATTCGTTCTGACGTTTGACGACGAACCACTTGTTCTCACACCAGATGAACCGTTGCTTGATCTCACACCCGAGTTAGTAGAACCACGTTGTACAGTCGAATTAGATGAACGGACACCCGAAGAGGTTCTTCCACCCGAGAAACTCGAACCAGTTCTTGTCAGCGTACGAGAACTTGTTGATGTGCGACCCGAGTTACGACCCGACACAAACGAATTTCTACTGCTACTTGGGCGCATAACCGAATGATGAGCAGCAGGAGCAGGCTCAAAATGATGAAGAGGTGCGTGATGATAAGCGTATGAATGGCAACCCCAGCCACCCCAATGGTATGGATGATAGCCCCAATATCCATAATTCCATGCCCAATAAGGACGATCCCAATAGAAAGGATCATTCCAATATGGATCATAAAATGGATCGTAATAATAAGAGTAGTAATATGGACTTGCCAAAACTACTGTCGTCGTAGAAGTCGACTCGTCAGCAGTTGAAACTGTTTCAGCATCATCAGAAACCACATTATAATCCGTTCCATGATACTTGTTCAGTCTCTGCGTATAAGTGTAGTCGCCGTCGCCATCTGCATAGTAGACAGCCTCATCAACCTCGCTCGCTCCTTCTGAAGGATCTTCCACTACGATAGAACCATTGTCGAAAGAGACCTTCTGTTGAACCTTCGTTTTCAACACCAACGTCTTCTCCAAGTCGCCATCCTCATCCAAAATACGAATCGTATCTGAGAAATAATTGCCATCCTTGATGGTCGTATCAGTGATGAAAACCGTATTATAAGAAGCCAAATCATACTTCTGCAGATTCTTCGACTTCAAGATAATTGCATCTCTACTATTTTCCGACTTTGACTGTGCAACACTCTCTGTCTCAGTCGTTTTGTTTTTTCGACGAGATGAACGAGGTGCGTCTGAACCATAGATGTCATCATACGCGAACCCATTAGCGACTGTCATCATTCCAATGACTGCCACCATCAATAAACGATGTAAATTCGTGCTTAGCATAATCGTTCCCTCCTAATTAATAGACAAACTATTCAATAAATAATTTACCTTTGCAACCTACTGACATAACGGAAATTAACGGCTTTTATTCTATTGAATATTCACCTTTTCCCGTTGTGAGAGGTATTAACAAAGATAGTAAACAAAAATCAATCAAACGCACTTAAATCACACTGTGATAGGATTTATAGCCCAAAGTTAAGATTGTTTAACAATTTCACGAACAAATAAAATCCGCAATATGAAATATATCGAGGTTCAATTTTCAATTCCTTCCGCAGAATCTTTCGTCAAAGACTTATTAGCCAACGACTTGGCTTCCATCGGATTCGAGAGTTTTTCTGATACAGCAGACGAGACTGCGACACCTTTTTCCGCATTTATTCCGAAAAAAGACTACGATGAGGAGTCTTTGAAAAGTGTCATAGACAATTTCGCCTTTGCACAGGGTATCACATTTTCCGCAATCGAGGCTGAAGACAAAGACTGGAACGAAGAATGGGAAAAGAACTGCTTCCAACCTTTGGTGATTCCAAACAATGACGGAACCAACGCCCTCGTCGTTCACGCTTCTTTCCACAAGAACATTCCTTCCGCACAACATAAGATCTTGATTGACCCTAAAATGGCGTTCGGAACTGGTCACCATGCAACCACCTCGATGATGGTGCATTATATTTTGGACAATGATTTCGAAGGAAAAACCGTACTCGACATGGGTTGCGGTACAGCGATTCTCTCCATCCTCGCAGCACAAAAAGGAGCCGCAAAAATCACTGCCATCGACATCGACGAATGGGCTTACAACAACGCTATCGAGAATATTCACCTTAATAATATCTCGAATATCGAGGCTCTTTGCGGAGATGCCACTCTCCTTGAGCAACCCCAATTCAGCCATTGCAACGACATCATCTTGGCAAATATCAACCGTAATATTTTGCTGAACGACCTTCACCGTTATGTGAAGACACTCAAAAAAGGCGGACTTCTCTTCATCAGCGGATTCTATGAAGCAGACGTACCAATCCTTGTCGCCGAATGTGAAAAGAACGGAATGAAGGCTGTTGAGACTCGTCAGGAAGGAGACTGGAGAGCGGTCAAACTGATGAAAATCGCAGAATAATCATCGTCATTAAATTTTCAATTTGCATATCTGCTAAGAAATTCGTATCTTAGCAGATATATTTATATATGTACTTTTGTGCGATTCTATCTGTTTCACTAAAAATTGCAAAATGGTTATCACAAAGGAATTAGAACTTGCGAATAAGATTGTCCAGTTGACCAATCGGAATCTTTTCCTTACAGGAAAGGCGGGTACTGGTAAAACCACATTCTTGAAGAATCTCAAAGAACATTGTCCCAAACGAATGGTGGTGCTTGCCCCTACCGGTGTCGCAGCCATCAATGCGGGCGGAATGACCATCCACTCGTTTTTCCAAATCAGTCCTGGACTCTTCCTGCCTTCCGCAGTGAAAAAGAAGAAGGAAGTGTTCCAGATGCGAAAGGAGAAAATCAACATCATCAAGACATTAGACCTTTTAGTGATCGACGAGATTAGTATGGTGAGAGCCGACCTTTTGGATGAGGTGGACGCTACCCTACGTCGTATTCGCGGATTTAACGTTCCTTTTGGAGGTGTTCAGTTGCTGATGATCGGCGACCTTCAACAGTTGGCACCTGTAGTTCGAGATGAGGAGTGGCAACTTCTGCAAGATTATTACCCGACACCCTACTTTTTCGACAGTGTCGCATTGAAAAGCAGTAGTTTTTCGTGCATCGAGTTAAAGAAAGTCTTCCGTCAAACCGACCAACATTTTGTCGATTTGCTCAACAAAATTCGTGAAGGTAAAGTCGACCAAGAGACATTAAAGGAGTTGAACTCCCATTACCACGCCAATTTTCACCCTGCGGAAGGCGAAGGCTATATTCACCTCACCACTCACAATTCCGTTGCACAAAACATTAATGAATCGCAACTTTCAAAGATAAATAATAATACCAAAACCTTTGAAGCCACTGTAACAGGAGTCTTCCCCGAAGCGAACTACCCAACGGAGCAGACTTTAGTTTTGAAAGTGGGTGCGCAGGTGATGTTTATCCGAAACGACCAAAGTCCGGAGAAACGCTATTTCAATGGCAAAATCGGTACAGTGAAGGCATTTGACAGTTATACCATCGTCGTATCTGACAAGGACAACCCCGACTCTGATATTTTTGTGTCGACAGAAAAATGGGACAATGTGAAATACACGTTGAACCCCGAAACGAACGAGATTGAGGAGCAAGTGGAAGGTTCGTTCGAGCAATTTCCACTCCGACTGGCATGGGCGATCACCATTCACAAGAGCCAAGGACTGACTTTCGACAGAGCCATCATTGACGCGCAATCCTCCTTCTCGCACGGTCAGGTTTACGTTGCCTTGAGCCGCTGTCGCACGTTAGAGGGGATGATTTTGAGTTCGCCACTCCGAATGGACTCCATCAAATATGACCGACGAGTGGAGCAATTCTGCGACTCTATGGAGAATGAGCAAGCCGATGGCGCGAATCTGAAAGATTACATGCGCAACTATTTCCTGTCATTAGCGCAAGAGTTCATCTCCTTCTACGACTTAGACCACATTGTCTACCAAACCTTCACTTTCCTCCGTATCAACTTCATGTCGAAATATCCGAAATTGGAGAACCTCATCAGCAAGTCGATGCCTACGATTAAAGAGAAAATCGTCGATGTGGCTAATAAATTTGCCACTCAACTATCGCAGATTTGCAAACAGAATCCCGACAATTACGAAGAGTTGGTGAATGACAGAATCACGAAATGCATCCCCTATTTCTCACAAAATCTTCAGACACTCGTTCTTCCTATCCTCGAGAATTTCCAAAGTATCGATACGGACAACAAGGAGGTAAAGCGGAAATTGACAGATGTGCAATCTCGTTTTCACACTGCCTATTACCTGAAATTCAAACTGTTCTCAACGATTTTGAACCCTGAAACAGGGAAGGCTGAGTTCAACACAAAGACCTATTTGCGCACGAAAACGGATTTCCTCATCAACAATAATAAAGATGAGAAGAGCGAGAAAAAGAGCAAGTCTTCTTCTCAAAAGATTGTTTCACAAGGCTTGTTGGATATGGAGCATATAGACTTGTTCCGCCGTCTGCAAGCATGGAGGAAAGAGAAAGCCGACGAGATAAAAAAGCCGGCCTACTGCGTGTTGAACACCACCGTATTGACGGACATTTCCAACTACCTTCCAACCGAAGAAGAGGAGTTGAAGAAAATCAAAGGTATGGGCGATGACAAGATGAAAAACTTCGCAGCCGACCTTCTCACCATCGTCGACGAGTGTATCACGCAATACGGTTACCACAAAAACAAGGAAACATTTACAGAGAAACCTTCGAAAGAGAAAAAGCAAAAGATTGACACCCACCAAGTTACCTACGAACTTTTTCAAGAGGGAAAAACGATTCCGCAGATAGCGGAAATGCGCGGACTCTCGGTTATAACCATCGAAAGCCACATTGTCAAGTTGATTTTATCAGACAGATTGCCTTTATCTGTCTTGTCCACCGAGAAGCGCGTAAAAACCCTCCAAAAGTACATGGACGAGCATCCTGGCAACGATCTAAAGCCTATTTTCGAAGCCTTTGACGGTAAATACGCATACGCAGAAATCAAACTGGCTCAACAATACAAAAGGGAGTAACCAAACGGCTACTCCCCCACTTATATCGTATATTATGAGTCTGTTTGGACTTATTTAGCGTCCCAACCCAAAGCTGATGCGCCTAAAACTGCTGCATCTGCCTCTTTCATTCCAGACAACAAAATCTTCACCTTATTGCGGAAGATAGGCATCAAATTGGCCTCCATTGCCTTCTTGATTGGCTCGATCAACAAATCTCCTGATTTTGCCAAACCGCCAAACAAGACGAATGCCTCTGGACTACTAAACTTGACAAAGTCAGCCAACGACTGTCCTAAGATTTCTCCTGTGAAAGCGAAAATGTCTTTTGCCATCTGGTCTCCTGCCTTTGCAGCGTCGTACACATCCTTTGAAGTGATGTCTGCTGCAGGAATCTTGCGAAGCAAAGAATCTTCGTTCGCACGCTTCTCCAAGAACTCTCTTGCCGTGCGAGCCACTCCCGTTGCTGAAGTATAGGTCTCCAAGCAACCGCAGTTTCCGCAGCCACATTTTCTGCCGTTACGCACGACAATGCAGTGACCCAACTCTCCAGCGAATCCGTCATGACCATAAATCATCTGACCATTTGCAACGATACCGCTTCCGACACCCGTTCCTAATGTGATCATGATGAAATCTTTCATTCCACGAGCCACACCGTAGGTCATCTCGCCAATGGCTGCTGCGTTCGCATCGTTTGTCAAGGCTACTGGCAAACCAACTCTTTTTGAAATCTCCTTAGCGAATGGAACTATTCCCTTCCAAGGCAAATTGGCAGCATACTCAATGTTTCCTGTGTAGAAATTTGCATTTGGCGCACCAACTCCAACTCCTTGTACCTTGTCGATTCCTCCATTGGCAGCGATGAGCGACTTGATAGCGTCACTCAATGCATCTGCATACTGGTTGAATTCTGGGTATGACTGCGTCTTGATCGAAGTCGTCGCAATCACCTGTCCCTCACGATTAACGAGTCCAATCACAGAGTTCGTTCCTCCAATATCTATGCCCACAACATTGGGCTTCAACTCACTTTTCATGTTTTATATTAAGTATTTATTTTTTTATTATTCTTCATTCGTTTCAACGCTCGCCTCATCAACCGCACTCACCTTCTTCCCCACTCTACAGCCTTTAAATCCATACCACACAAGGTAAGCATAACATATAATCGGCAACGAGAATGCATAATGCAAACTGCCTAAGTGGTCTGCTACTAATCCTAAGGTCGGTGGCACTACCGCTCCTCCCAAAACCATCATCACCAACAACGACGAGCCTTGCGAGGTATATTTTCCCAATCCATCTATCGCCAAGGTAAAAATGTTGGAGAAGATGATTGAATTGAAAAGTCCAACCGACAAAATAGCCCACAACGACAACTCACTCTCCGTGGTCAACATCACTGCCAACAAGCATATATTTGCCATCGCAAAGAGTCCAATCATCCTCGACGGCTTCGACTTTGCCATGATGAAGGCGAAATAGTTCAACACCAACGCCACAACATACAACCACCAGTGCTTGTCCTTGAAATAGTAGACCAGCGATTTCAAATCCAAATTTAACGACGTACCGAACGACCAATAAATCATTCCCAACGCTGCGATCGCCAACACTGCCATCAAAAGGTATTTCTTCCTTTTATTCATGTCTCGCATGGAAATAGCCCCCACAAATCGTCCGATCATAGAGCCTCCCCAATAGAACGACAGGAACGCACTGGCTTCCTGATCTGGGAATCCGTGGAAGTCTCGCATGTAGTTCACCAAGTTACTTCCAATCGCAACCTCAGCACCTACATAACAGAAAATGCCCACCATTCCAAACACCAAATAAGGGTACTTCAATGCTCCCACTCGGCTGAGTGGTTTCTCTCCCGTGTCTTTAGGATAAACGTTGGGAATGTCGGCGAAAAACAACACTCCAGAGAGTATCATCAGCACACTCGACAAGAAAAGATACGGTATCTGCACCGCATCCGGCGTTCGTGAAACACCATCTTTGACAACGTCTGCCAACAAGTTAAATATCACATATCCTCCGATAATCGGTGCGAAAGTCGTTCCCAAAGCATTGAAGCCTTGCACCAAGTTCAACCGACTCGACGCCGACTCTGGTCTTCCAAAATTGGCAACCAAAGGATTGGCAGCAATCTGCAAAAAAGTAAATCCCGTTCCCAATAGCACTAATGAGAACAAGAAAAACAAAAATGTCGGATGCTCCGAACTGGCTTCCATAAATAAGAAGAAACACGCTATCGCCGATATGATCAACCCCAACGATATCGTATTCTTATATCCTACCTTCAAAATCGGATCGCCGATCGTTGCCGACACGATAAAGTAGAGCAACGACACCACGAAATAGGCTACATAAAACGCCAACTGAACTAAGTTCGACTGAAAATAGTTCAACGCAAAGACATCCTTTAAATAGGGTATGAGGATATCATTCAAACACGTGATAAATCCCCACATGAAAAACAACGCCGTTAGCGTCACCAACGGGAAAAACTTCCCTTTCTCTTCTGTCATACGCCTCTATCCCCCTTAAAAGTCTATCTGTATCTTGAAATTAATTCGACGCCCCGTTAGATAGTTCGGAACTGCATACTGACTTCCCGACGCATCGGCAACCCAATAGTACGAATTAACATTTTTTATACCGAGCAAATTAAAAAAATCTAAGTTAAAAGACAAAGCTTTCATCCACGAAAAAAACTTTCTCTGCATTATTTTATCAACACCTCTCCGCAATGAGAAGGTCGCTCCAATATCCACCCTTCGATAGTCTTTCATCCTAAACGCCGATTTGTTGAGTTCATCGTTCGCTGGTCCGAATGGCATACCGTCTGCCCATATCAGTTTGAGGTTGATTTTCAACTTGTCATACCCTGGGAAATAGTCCTGAAAGAAGAGAGAAATATTATACAACTGGTCAGTCGGACGATAAATATACCCCTTGCCATCGCCATAGATATTCTCCATCGTCCGCATAAAAGAAAGGGATATCCACGAGTCTGTTCCTGGCACAAACTCTCCAAACAATTTCGTGTCTAACCCGACGGCAAATCCATCCGCACAGTTCTCTCCGCGATATGTAATCTGCGTATTATCAACACTATACGGAATGATTCGGTCGATATACTTTCCATACGCCTCGACAGTGAACTTGAATGGGTTCTTCTTCACTTTGAAATAATAGTCCGACGCTAACAACAACTGATAGGATCGTGGCGACTTGGCTTTCTTATTCAGCTCAATCGTACTATTTCCGTAGGCATCCGTCGTCTCTTTTTTTATTTCTTTATAGAATAACGACTGATAATAGATACCTCCCGATGCTCGCAATCCCCAATTTTCATATTTCTTAGGGAAAAAGGCGATGGAAACCCTCGGACTCGCCAATATCTCATCGTTGAAACTCCAATATGACACACGCACGCCTCCCGTCAAGGTCATCTTGCCTCGCAAACCGTGCTTCGTATAGGCATCTTGCAGATAGACAGATGCCCGCAAACACTGCATATCAGGGTCTGCCGTCAAATTATCATACAACGCTAAATAGTCTTTGCTCGTTCCTGTTTTCGAAATGGAATATCCTGCGGAATCTCGCATCTCCCATTCACTGATTTCATCGTCGATGAACTCGCCTTGAACGGTAGCACCCCATTTCAAGACATTGAATGGCAATTTATGTTCTCCCAACAACGACACATTTGTTACCGTCGCACCCAATCGGTCTCTGGCATGCTCATGGTAGGTGCCAACTCCCGACGCTTCATCTATCAAAATAGAACCGCCCACCGTCTCACTCAACCAATACTGTCCCGTTATGTCATACGACACTTCTTCCGCTGTGTGAAAGGCGGATGCCAACAAACTGAATTTGCTCCGTTCAGTTGCCTCACAATCTAAAGAGAACGAACCAAAGTAGGTGCGGAAAAGGTCTTTCTCCTTACCATCAAAATAGACAGTGAAATTCTTCACCTCATTCATCGTTCCAAAAGAGGTGCTTCTGCTTATCGGCTCAAATCGATAATCATTTCTTGAAATATTGCCTAAAAAAGACAACGACCATTTGTCATTGAAATCGTAGGTCAAGTGGGTCTGATAATCCAAAAAGTTAGGGTCATACTCCGCATCGGTCTCCATAGATCCCAACATATACGACGAGGTTTTATATCGGAATCCATGCATCTGCGAAAATTTCTTCGTGGAATGACCAACATACGCCGACGCTCCCAACAACGAGATGGAGGCTGAACCTTCAAAGTGTGTTGGTTTCTTATATTTAATGTCCAAAACAGACGACATTTTATCACCATACTCCACGCCAAATCCTCCTGAAGAGAACGAGACGGACTCTACCATATCTGGATTGACAAACGAAAGTCCTTCCTGCTCACCTGACCGTATCAACAGAGGGCGGTAGACTTCTATCGAATTGACATACACACTGTTCTCGTCGTAGTTTCCGCCTCGTACGGAATACTGCGAACTGAGTTCATTGTTCATCGACACTCCGGCCTGCGTGGCTATCAACGACTCAATTCCGCCTCCCGTCGTTGTCGGCATCGATCGCAAATTCGACACGTCCAACAACTCTATCGAAGTCTCCTGCTTTCGTATCGCATTCATCTCATACTGCTCCAACACCTCCGTCTTCTCCGACAAATAGGTGTTGACCGTCACCTCTTCTCCTCTGACGGCTACTCGCTTCTCCTTCGTTTCATATCCGATGATGGAAAAGACTACCGTAATCGAATCTTGCTCATCTATATTACAGTTTATCAGATACTTACCGTTCTCATCGGTCATATTTCCATGCGTCGTTCCTTTCACCATCACATTCACATACGGCAACGGATTTCTGCTATCATCCTTCACCTCTCCCTTCACTTGAAAGGGTCGAGCCGAAACATGACATAAAATTCCGCACAATGCAAAAAATATGAACAAAACTTTCCGCATAGAAACTCTCTCGTACCTTTTTTATTTACTGAAAAATTCCTCTTTCGTCTTCGGACGCTCAGAATCTCTCCATTTAAAACCTTTCAGAAACAACTCCTCTTCTGGAATCTTGTCTGGCGGATACATCGTACCCTCCGAATCTGGCGTCATTATAATCTTGTCCAACTTATTGTTTTTCGTGAAGATGGACATTTCTGGTCCACTCGCCTTATTCATTCCTACCAACAAACCGTCATCATCACGGGTGTAATACAACGAGGTGGCATCTCCGATCATATCCACTCGTCTCAACTTGCTGTTCTCTAAATAGGCATCTGCCTTTTTACTACAGAGTTGATTGTATTTTCCACCATCTTCATCTTGGATGATCAACGCTTTCTCGGGTATGTGAATGCGGTCAGGCTTCTGATCCTTAATGTAAATCTCAATATTCGAGGCTCCCGTCAACTGATTTTTCTCTGCCCATATAATCGGATCACGGAACATTATCGCCATCGAATCACTGCTATAATAAACTAAAGAATCACACTTTCCCTGCATATCTGAACGATAAAACCACACATTGTGATAGACTCGGAATGTTGAATCTTTCTGCGTGAAAAACATCTGATCACCCTTCAAATAGAGGGAGTCATTGTCGGAATACTCTACGATATACGGATTGCCTAAAACTTTTCCGTAGGCCGGCGAAACGCTATCGCCTTCCATATACTCTCCTCGTACAATCACTTTCTGAACGGAATCCTGCGCTTCTGCTCGTCCATAGGCTTTCACCCACCCTTTCTGGGCATTGAAATGGATGGAATCTGCCGTCATCCTTTTTCCTTTTTCGTAATTGATGACCGACCGATTATACAATTTTCCTTCATTCGTAGTGGTATAAATCCACCCTTTCGTAGTGTGTACCTTATACTTATGTCCTTTCACAAGCGATGGTCCTAACAGTGTTGCCTTGCCCGATGGTTGATGATATCGCAACGAATCTGCATGTATCGTATAATCGGGATGGGTCAAGACAACCGTGTCTTTAAACAAATACGACTTGTTATCTGCATAATAATATCCCTGGAACGAGGTCAAATGATAGTTCTGATCTATGACCTCACCTCCTCCATAGTAATATCCGTAATTCTTATCTCGGTAGAAATCGAGGAAATGGGTGTTCAAAGTCGATGTTCCCGAACGTAACGCAACCTGACCTCTGACTTTCATCAAAGTGGTCGTTCCATCATAGAAAACACTGTCTGCCGTCATAGAGGTCTCCGTGGTCTGGACGACTCTCACATGTCCAAATGCATCAAACGAATTGTTTCCGCCATCATAGAAATAGGCACTGTCGCAATACATCAACACGTCTTCATGACGGAATCGTACGTTTCCGCGCAACACTTGATACGACCGTCCTCCTTGCTTATCAAATGTCAACTCTTCACATTGCTCCAACAAGACTGTACGTTTTTTCTGCGCATTTCCTGCCATCGAAACCATACAGCAAACTATAAGTATCAGAATGTGAAGCCTTTTCATTGTCTATCCTTCTTGCTTAATTCTTACTATCCTTATTTTATCCAACCTGGATATTGGAATGTGCAATTTCTCCACTTCTCATCAATGCGGACGTATATGTCTTTCTGCTTTTCTTTTATCCACGCTTCCAAAACTTCCTTGTTTTTCTGCTCTTGAAAAGCGGTTTTTATCTCCATATAGTCCGTCTCAACCGTCGCTTTATGGGCCTTGATCAGCTGTTTCACCTTGGCGATGGCATACACCTCGTTTCCATTAGAATTGACCATGGTGAACACCTTCGAAATTTCTCCTTCCTTCAAATCATACACCGCACGACCTACCTCTGCAGGTAAATCTTGCATCTGGAAACGTGAAGAACCAGTCTTGGCATTGTTCATCAATCCTTCACTGTTCTTCGTTCCTTTATCAATTGAATACAATTTGACTGCATTTTCAAAGGTAACTTCTCCTTCCTTTATCGCTTTCACCACACTATCCGCACGCATCTTTGCAGCGTTTTTCTCCACAAAAGAGACTTTCGGCTTCATCAGAATATGGCGACAATTTATCTTATCTCCTTGTTTATCAATAAATTGAATGATGTGATAGCCAAACTCAGTCTCCACAATCTTAGATACTCGTTTCGGGTCTGTCAGTGAGAATGCCACCGAAGCGAACTCTGGCACCAACTGTCCTTTTCCCATATAGCCCAACTCTCCTCCGTGCTTAGCCGACTCTGTATCTTCAGAATACAAAATCGCCAACGTTGAAAACTCAGACTCTCCTGCATCAACTCGCTTCTGGAAATCTCTCAACTTGCTCTTCACATCGTCAATCGCTGCCTGACTGACCACCGGCGCAATCGTTATCAACTGCACCTCCAACTGCATTGGCACCGTCGGAATACTGTCCGTCGGCAATGTCTTATAGTAGGCTGCAACCTCCGCTGGCGTAATCTTCACATTGCTCACCAACTTGCGTTGCATCTGCTGTATAATCTGCTGATTTGTAACCATTTCCGTCAACTCCTCGCGTAATGACGATACTGGCTGACCAAAATATTCCTCCAATTTCTCTTTCGAACCAATCTGCCCAATCAGGTAATTTATACGCATCTCGACCTGCGTATTTACAGACTTTTCATCCGCAAAAATACTATCAATCTTTGCTTGGTCTAAATACAACTTCTGCAAGGCAATCTGCTCGGGAATAAAACAATAGGGGTCGCCCTCTATCTCCGTCCCTTCATATCTCAAACGCTGACGATACTCCTCTACATCCGATTTCATAATCGCCTCGTCTCCTACTACCCACGCAATCTCATCTATGATATTATTCTGAGAATTTACTCCCAACGCAACACAGATATAGACTAACAGATTTATTATCTTCTTACTCATATTTTACTTATTTATAGCGTCTTGCATGCCCCTTCTTTATCCCCGCCTCATACAGATTCTTCTGATAATCAATCAAGAAATCCGTCTTATTCTGCTCAACCAAAATGGAACGTATCCTCGACTGGGCATAATCGTAGGGTTGAATGTCTCCTGCTCGCTTAAACTCATTCACATAGAAATAAACCGTGTATGTAGAATCGGCAATCGTACACAGTTTATTCTCTTCTAAATCTTTTTCCGAAATCATCAGGGGCGAGTTCTTCTTGATCTCAGACAACGGCACCCACTTGTCCATAAAATAGTCAAACCTCGACGCATTCTTCACACTCATCGAAGAAATCATATCTATGTTATCTTCATTGGGACTCTCCATCAAGGCTTCCATCGCCTTCAAGTCTGGCACATCCGAATATCCTACCAACAACATTCCTTTCACAAGTCCTTCCGACAAATTAAACAACCGCGGATTCTCCTTGTAATAGGTTCGCATCTGTGCATCGGACAACTTGTCGCTCATATAGTCATTCACTAATTTCAACTCATATTCGTAAACTACCATCGTTCGACGATAAGTCTCCACCAATGAGTCTATCTCCTCCATATCATCGATCTCCTCAACAGCCTTGTCATACAGCAAACGTCCTGTAATCCAATTCTTTATGAAGGCATCCTCTGCCATCATACTGTCCGCTTCACTCAGCCCTTTGAAATCAATCTTCGACGATATTTCGCTTTGATATAGTTTTTCTTCTCCTACTTCTGCGACCAAGTCTCCCATCGGCTTGTCTACCCAAAAACGCCAGTTCTTCTTGATTTTATCACACGACGGCAGCATCAAGAGTATCATCACTATACTCAAAGCCGCCAACATCCTCCTCTTTGCTACCATCGCTCTCTGATTCAAGTTCTTATTTTTTTAAAACTACTTTATGGTCTTCAACACATCTTTGTTGATTTCCACTTTATACTTGGCTCTCAAAGACTTAATCCATTGCTCATCCAAGTAATTCTGATAATCGGCAGTTACTTTTCCTGAGACATCATTATACTCTTCTGGAGCATCCAACACTTTTCCTCTCACAACAACGTATGGATAAACGCTACTCTTGTAACCTTCGATTCCCCATACTTTCAGGTCAACAGCAGGAACAGAGCCTTTCTCGTACAATCCTTTTCTTGCATAAACAGCATCCTTATCTGCTGCAGCATAGTAATTCAGAACCTTTATCAACAAGTCTTTCATACTGTTTTTATTCATCAAATCTTCAATCTCCTTCGCCATTGCCTCTGTCTTACAGCATGCATAAATTCCTTTGAAACGAGGTTTGTCCCAAGTGTACTTCGTGCGATTCGCCTCAAAATACTTCCTTATTCCCGCAGTGTCTACCACCGCTTTATTCCATACTTTGTCATTGCTGATTTCAAACAACAACAAGCCATCACCATACT
This sequence comes from Flexilinea sp., assembly GCA_963648205.1. Taxonomy (GTDB): domain Bacteria; phylum Bacteroidota; class Bacteroidia; order Bacteroidales; family Paludibacteraceae; genus UBA1181. The sequence continues at coordinate 116,082 of CAVJCT010000005.1, read as the reverse complement.
CATTCAACAAATTTCTATAGTTGGCATCATTTCTCCACCAGTCTTTCTCCTCTAATTCGACCAACTCTCCCAAAAGATAATCGCCAAAAGTCCGCTCTACGAAATTCTCCATCGTCAACTGACCAGGTTTTCTATTCGCCAAATCGATCTGACCAACACGAATTCCTTCCTTAAACGATGCCCACTTCTTATTAAAATATTTCACAAAAGAAGACTGTGGATAGGTATTTCCATTCATCGTATACAATGGCTCATCCATGTTGAAGAAGCTCAAACTGATTCGTTCACTGTCGGTCTCCGCAGATTTGATTTTCTCGAAAATCTGAAGCGCCTCTGGATATACCTCAACACCATATTTTTGCTTCAATTTCTCTTCAAACGCTTTCGCAGAGAAAATCATACGATCAGACATCTTCAACTTTTCTGCCAACTCTGGACAATCGTCAACCGTCTCATACTTCTTTCCTTCTGTCAACTTCACAATATGAATACCAAAAGCAGTACCTATCTTGACAATATCTCCTACTTTCTCAATATTATTCACACCTCTTATAAATTCCGTTGGGAATGCACCTTCACTGACAAAGCCTAAATCGCCGCCTTTCTTCGCAGACGTTTTATCCTCAGAATAGGTCTTCGCCAACTTGACAAAATCCATTCCATCTTTCGCCAAAACGAAAATCGAATCCGCCGTCTTGTCATATCCTGCTCTGTCATTCTTTATCAAGATATGCGATACTCGACGCTCTTTGTAATTGGGTTTTACACCATACACCATTATAATATGATAACCAAACTCTGAACGTATCGGCTTTGTGTATTTTCCAACTGGCGTATTATAGGCAGCCGTCTCAAATGGATAAACGGTTGAAAATACATTTATATATCCTAAACTTCCTCCATTGGCTGATGACGGACATTGAGAATATTTCTTAGCAGCATCCGCAAAGTCCATTCCCTTCTGCAACTCGTCGTAAATAGAATTTATCTGCTTCAACGCATCCATACTGTCTGCATCACTCTTCACTTTGATAAGAATGTGTGAAACCAAACGGCTCTCCTGCTTTCTCTCAAAAGCCTCTTGTAATAAAGCATTCTCCGTCTCCTCATCACGAACGAACGGAATCACCAACTGCTTCGCATACTTCTCGTACTCCGAGCGGTAATTCGCCTTGTCTTCATAATTCTCTCTCTTGGCTTCGATTATCTTCATCTTATAGTTGATGAACATATCTACATACTCGTCGAGTGACTTACTTTCGCCTGCTGCAACCGATTTGTTTTTATTGTAGATATACTCAAACTCCGACTTCGGTATAGCAACTCCGTCTATAGTCATCACCGTCGGATCCGACTCAGCAAATGATATCGCAGATACAGCCAAACAAGCAGCCGTGAAGAAAATGTTTTTCATTCTATTTCTTATTTACACTTTATATTGTAGATAACGTACAAATATAGGAAAAATTACACGGACTTACGAGATTTTCAACGCTAAAAGCAATTTTCAGACTTCCCTTTCCGCACTTTTCAAAAAACAAAAAAGGAGACTCTACAATAGAATCTCCTTTTATAAGCTCTAAAAGACAAATTATGCTTTTTGCTCCTTGATTCTTGCAGCTTTACCAGTAAGCTGACGCAAGTAGTACAACTTAGCACGACGAACTTTTCCGACTTTGTTGACAACTACTGAATCAATGAATGGTGAATCCATTGGGAAAATTCTCTCAACACCTACACCACCAGAAATCTTACGTACTGTGAAACGTTTCTTCTCTTGGTGTCCGCTGATACGAATAACGTCTCCACGGAATTGCTGAATTCTCTCCTTGTTACCCTCAATAATCTTGTAAGCAACTGTTACGGTGTCTCCACTCTTGAACTCAGGAAGCTCTTTGCCAGACGCAAATGCCTGCTCTGCAACCTTAATCAAATCCATTTTTTTATCTTTTATTTTATTAAACTTAACGCAATATTACAAGCCTTCTCATGCTTCCGAAGAAACTCATCTTATAAGAGATTGCGCAAAAACTGTGCAAAATTACTCTATTCTAAGTTCTTAACAAAATTTAGAATACAATATTTACGATTTTACCTGGCACAACAATCACCTTTTTCAATGGTTTTCCGCCTAAGAATTTAATCGTCTGCTCGTCTGCCAAAGCGGTCTTCTCAACCTCATCCTTCGGCATATCGGCTGGCAAAGTCAACGAGAACTTAACTTTTCCATTGAACGAAATTGGATATTTCACCTCATTCTCTTTCAAATATTTCTCATCAAACTCTGGCCAGGTCTCGTCACATACGGTCGTCGTATAACCCATTCTGTGATACAACTCTTCCGCAATGTGTGGCGCAAATGGTGCTAACAGAATCAACAAGGTCTTCAAAACAGACTTCTTTCTGCATTTCAAACCTGCCAACTCTCCAACGCAAATCATAAACGCTGCAACTGATGTGTTGTATGAGAAATGGTCAATGTCATACGTTACTTTCTTGATCAACTTGTGCAATGACTTCAACTCTTCCTTGGTTGGCTCCTCGTCAACTACAGCGAAATTGTCTCCGTCGAAATACAAGCCCCAGAACTTCTTCAAGAAACGATGAACGCCATCGATTCCATTGGTATCCCATGGCTTAGACTGATCGATAGGGCCAAGGAACATCTCATACAAACGCAATGTGTCAGCTCCGTATTTCTCAACAATGTCATCTGGATTCACTACATTGAACATGCTCTTCGACATCTTCTCTACAGCCCATCCACAGACATATTTGCCATCCTCCAACTCAAACTCTGCTGTCGCATACTCTGGCTTCCACTTCTTAAATGCCTCAATATCAAGCACATCATTGCTGACGATATTGACATCAACGTGGATTGGAGTCGTCTCATATTTGTCTTTCAAATTCAATGAGACAAAGGTGTTCGTTCCTTTTTTACGATATACGAAATTAGAACGTCCTTGAATCATTCCTTGATTGATCAACTTTTGGAATGGCTCATCTTTTACAACGACACCCAAATCAAACAAGAACTTGTTCCAGAAACGACTGTAAATCAAGTGTCCCGTTGCATGCTCTGATCCTCCTAAATACAAGTCGACATTCTGCCAATACTCGTCTGCTTCCTTGCTGACCAAGGCATTCTCATTATGAGGATCCATATATCTGAGGTAGTAAGCGGATGATCCTGCAAATCCTGGCATCGTATTCAACTCGTATGGATAACCTTCCACTGTGTGCCACTCCTTAACATGTCCTAATGGTGGCTCACCCTTCTCTGTTGGCTTAAAGTCCTTAACATCAGGCAATTCCAAAGGCAACTTGTCTTCCGACAATGGGTATGGTATGCCATCTTTATAGTAGATTGGGAATGGCTCTCCCCAGTATCTCTGACGACTGAAAATGGCATCACGCAAACGGTAATTAACCTTTACTCGTCCTAATTTATGTTCTTTGACATACTCTTTCATCTTCTTGATGGCCTCTTTTACTGTCAAACCATTCAAGAAATCAGAGTTCATCATGATTCCATCTTTCGCATCAAAACTCTTCTCGCTGACATCACATCCTTCAATCAAAGGAATGATTGGCAAATCAAATGTTTTCGCAAACGCATAGTCACGAGAGTCATGCGCAGGTACTGCCATAATGGCTCCTGTTCCATATCCTGACAAAACGTAATCACTAATCCAAATAGGAATTTCTTTACCTGTCAACGGATTGATAGCGTAGGCTCCAGAAAAGACTCCCGTAACATTTCTGTCCGAAATTCTCTCTCTCTCGGTTCTACGTTTTACCATATCCAAATAGTCTTGTACCGCAGATTTTTGTGCTTCTGTAGTTACTTTCTGCACATACTCCGACTCTGGTGCCAAAACCATAAATGTTACTCCGAATACAGTATCTGCACGAGTGGTGAAGATGGTGAATGTCTCCTCAGAATCTTTGATTTTGAAAATCAACTCTGTTCCTTCACTTCTTCCAATCCAGTTTCTTTGGGTCTCTTTCAAAGAATCTGTCCAATCAATCGTGTCCAAGCCATCCAACAAACGCTGTGCGTATGCCGATACTCTCAAACTCCACTGACGCATCACTCTCTGCTCTACTGGATATCCTCCACGAACAGAAACGCCCTCGCTAATCTCATCATTCGCCAATACGCAACCCAACTCTGGACAGAAATTGACCTTCGTATCAGACAAATAGGCGATTCGATAATTCATCAACAGATTCTGCTGCTCTTTCTCAGACATTGATTTCCAATCTGCCGCAGAGAATTTTTTCTCTTCTGAACAAGCAACGTCCAAACCTTCTGAACCACTCTTCTCAAATTGAGCGACAAGGTTCGCAATCGGCATAGCCTTCTGTTGCTTATTGTCATAATATGACTTGAACATCTGGATGAACGCCCACTGTGTCCATTTGTAAAATTTAGGATCACAAGTGCGTACTTCTCTATTCCAATCGAAAGAGAACCCAATCTTATCCAACTGCTCACGATAACGATTGATGTTGTTCTCCGTCGTTACCGCAGGATGTTGTCCCGTTTGAATAGCGTATTGCTCAGCAGGCAGTCCGTAGGCATCGTATCCCATAGGATGCAAGACATTGAAGCCACGCAGCCTCTTATATCTACTGTAAATATCCGAAGCAATGTACCCGAGTGGGTGACCGACATGCAATCCCGCTCCAGAAGGATAAGGGAACATATCCAAAACGTAATACTTCGGCTTACTTTTATCTATTTCTACCTTATAGACGTGATTCTTCTTCCAGTCCTCACGCCATCTGTTCTCAATCTCTACAAAATTGTATTCCATCAGAATGATCTTTATTCGATTTTCAGAAATGCAAATTTACAGAAAAAAGAGCAAAAAAATGAGTTAAAGTAATGCTTATTAGGAACATAAAAAAAGAGGGACTCTCTCGAATCCCTCTTTTTCTATAGTTTATATCAATGAGTCGATTAGTACTCCCACAAATCGTTTTCGTAGTTGAGGAGCAACATCTTGACTCTTGCCTGCTCTTTTCTTACATCCTCAGCAGTTGAATTGTACTCCAACAAGTTTCTGTTGTATACATTAGACTCCTTGTAGATGTAACTTGAGAATCTTCTCTTGATGAAAATATCATCCAAAGAAGGTCTTGCACCATTGTTTCTGTCTGTAATCAAAACCTCCTGTTGTGCCATGTATGGTCTCAATGACTCGAATGGAACCCAGAACAAAGGAAATTTTTGAATACCTAAGTCAGTTTCCTTTACCATAATTGGGCAGAAAGCGATGATTCGAGCGTTGAAAGTTGAAGTGATTTTGTCAAAGTACCAAACTTCCTTAACGTAGTATTTCACGATATCACGGTTTGGAACATCACTATCATCAACAACGATAACAGAATCGTTAGTCAAAGAATCGGCTTTGATAGTATGAATAATCTCGTACTTGTCAACCAAGTCCTTGAATGAAGTAACGTGGTCGTCAGTGAAGATCTCACGAGTATCAAGATATTCATACACCTTGATTTTTCCTTCCTGAACAAGTCTAAAGATCAAAGAAAAGAAACTTTGTCTGTTATCTTGAGCCTCCTCAGGATAGTATAAAGGGAAATTCATCTTCTCGCGCAAATCGATAGTCCTGTAAATGACCTTCTGCCAGTAGATATCGTCCGCACGCGGATTTGGTAACTCTATTGGTTCAAGACCATCTTTAGGGCCACTTGTTGGCATGTTAGAAGGGATTTCTGTAGAAACCTCACCTAAATCATCAAAGAAGGCATCTTCTTCAACTTGAGCATAAACTGAATTAACAGCTAAAGCAGCAAATCCAACAAACAAAAATTTAAAATACTTTCTCATGTCTTTAAACTTTATTCTTAGCTATTCACACGATTATTACTTAATCTTTACTTCAACTGGTGGCAAAGTACGCTTCAAGTTATCCTGTCCGATTGCCAATGTATTAGAAATGTAGACTGTCTTAGCCTTAGTCATCTCCTTAAATACTTTCTTCTGACGATCAGTCAATTTCTCACCACTTGCTTTCTCAACCAAGGTGTTACCCATTGAGTCGAAGTAGTTCAAAGAGAACTCCAATACTTTGTACTTAACATCCAAGTCAGCATCATCCAATCTTGCAACAACACGGTCTGCTGTAAGCAATGTGTTCTTTGCGATTGCCTTACCTCCCTTGAAGTAATCTTTTCCGCCTGTAGCACCCTTAACCTCAAGCATTGCTAATGGGTCTGGCAACTTCTTTACACGGAAGTCTTTCTTTGCAATTGGTGTTTGCTTGCCAGCGATCATTGCACTTACTGAGATTACACATGGTGTACCAACCTGTGCTGGTTTGATGATCCATCCCTTACCAGTCTTAGACTGTGACTTACAGTTTGAAACTGAGATTGAGATGTCGCTCTGTGCGCAACCTGGAACGGCTACACTGACAGGGTTGTCAAATCCGGCATACAACACATTCATCAAGTCTGCTGATACAGTGGCTGTTGGCTCACCTACCATGAACTCACCCGTGAATGGGTAACGTGCTTGTGTTCCGTCCTTCTTTGTCAAAACCATCTCTCCAGAGTATTTCTGAGGACCAGCTGATCCACAGCTTACTTCGTACATGTCATTCTCCAAAGGCTTGCCGTTGATGAAAATCTCAGGCTTCTTTGTAGAGTCTGTTGCAGCCAAGACAATCTGTGCAGAATACTTGTTACCACGCATTACGTATGAAGTAGCTGCGATTGGCAACGCTTGAATCTTGTTCACACGGAAGTCTCCTGCATCCATTGCTCCAATCAAGTATGCCAAAGCATTACCCTCAGCAATCTTAACGTCGTTCTGGATCTTGTTCAAGACAGCCAATGTTGCGATTGCAGGCATGTCCTCGAAGATTGCAGAATACCAAGTGTGAGTCTCACCATCCTTAGAGTGAATCTTCTCAGTTGCGAAAGTCTCGTTGATCTGATTTACAGCAGTTGCGTTAGTATCAACTGTTACCATGAAATCACGGTACTCTTTCATCTTCTCTTCAAGAACGACACCGTTGATTTTTCCAGATGCCTTGTCTTTCTCAACCAATCCAATTTGGCTGGCGATGTTCAAATCACCATTCTTTCCTGGATCGAGTTCCTCATCATATTCAACACCGTTGATAGTAACCTTTCCAGTCTCAGCGTAACCACCACCGTTAACAGTTGTGATGATTTTGCACTCCAACTCTTTTACATACCCGATAAAAGCGTTTGACTGTGCGATTACACTATCAATTTTTGGCTTCATCTTAAGGGCCTTGATTGAGTCTGAGTGGCTCAAACCATCAAACTGACCAACAAGACCGTCTACTTTACTACCGCTGATCAAAATACTCTTCTTCATAGAGTCGTTTACCAGCGCATATCCATTCAAGATTTGGGCAGACACGTTCAATGCAAGCATTGCAGTCAACACCAAGTACATCATGGATATCATCTTCTGTCTCGGGGTCTCCGGACAATTTTTCGCTCCACCCATAGTAACTATACTTTAGATTTAATTAAACTTCAGAAAATTAACCCTCGTATTAGTTTCTAATGGTCATAGCGTTAAGCATATTGCCGTAAACCTTGTTCAAACTTGTCAATTGACTGCTCAAGAGAGCTACTTGTTTCTTGTAATCCTCTACTCCAGCAGCAGAACCATTCAAAGAAGTCTCGATTGTCTTAACAGCAGCAGCCAATGACTTCATAGCCTCGTTCTGCTCGTTAACTGACTTAACTTGGAGTTCGAATACTGAATTGATTGTAGAGATGTTCTTGTTGATACCATCGATTTGGCTTGCAAAGTTCTGTGAACCCTTAGAAGCATTTCCGATGTTAGCAGCGATGCTCTCGTATGAAGATACCAAAGAGTCTGAAGATGCCTTCAAGTTCTTCTGTGAGTTAGCAAATGCACTGGCAGCAGCAGAAGCAGACTCCAAATTCTTAGTGTATGCGTCTGATACAGCAGCAGCTGATGACAAACTGTTCAACTGACCTGCAGTCTCGTTCAACTTTTGTACTCCATTTACCAAGCTCTTCATTTGAGTATCAACCAACTGACGAACCTCTTGGATCTGAGGTAATGTCTTGTCTTCCTCAACTTCTTTCTTAGCGTCTTTCTTCTTACCAGCAGCTGGAGCAGCTTCGTGATCGTCTGCAGCCAACTCAGGGTAAACTACTTCCCAGTGATACTCTTTGTGTGGCTTATCAAATGCTGACAAAGCGAAAAGGAATGCCTCTACCAACATACCCAAGGTCAACACAACTGAAGCACCTGGCCAGTGCATAATCTTAAACAACGCACCAATAATTACGACTGATGCTCCTAATCCGTAAGCCAAACCAGTGAACTTCTGATATCCTGGTGACGCTTGTAATTCTGCAAATCCCATTTTTTTCTGAATTAAAAGTTAATACTATTGTTATTTTTTTATTTTCTGATTTCTAATTTTTTACTCACCAATGTAAGTACGAACACATCTAAATCCTAAGAATGATCTGTTCTCGTTTTGATACTCGTAAGTACGAACACCACACTGCAAGAAGATTCCAACGTCCTTCCATGAACCACCACGGATAACCTTTCTTCTCATCACGTCTTTGTCTGAACTCTTAGCATTGTACTCGTAACTTGGGTTCAAGTCGTGTACGAATGAGTAGTTAGACTCGTGGTATGCTGATGATGTCCACTCTGCAACGTTACCAGCCATGTCATACAATCCGTAATCATTTGGTGGGTATGAAGCAACCTTAGATGAAATCAAGTATCCATCGTCAGTGTAGTTACCTCTCTGTGGTTTGAAGTTAGCCAAGAAACATCCTTTTGCGGTACGAATGTAGTTACCACCCCAAGGGTACATTGACAAGTTCTTACCACCACGAGCTGCATATTCCCACTCAGCCTCAGTTGGGAGACGGTAGTCTTGAACACGAGGTGAACCGTTAGCCATCAAATATTGGTTGTAGTAATTAGTACGCCAGTGGCAGAATGCCTGAGCCTGCTCCCAAGAAACACCAACTACAGGATATTCACCATAACCTGGGTGGCTGAAATACAATCTCATGTATGGCTCATTGTATGCGTATGTGTAATCACGAATCCAGCACAATGTATCAGGATAGATGTTCAATCTCTTCACTGAGATAAAGTCTGAACGGTGTTTCAACTCACGATAAACTGTAACGTTTTCAATTTCGCCCTTCTCATTGTAGATAGAAGTATCCTTCTTTACCATTACGTCTGCGCTATCCTTAGTCTTACCAAGACCAGCGATGCTACGGTTGTAACGACCTAACAATGGGTCAAATTTGTTTTCTTTCTTTGCAGCTTGAACGTAGTCAACCCAAGAATACTTGTACATCAGCAAAGTGTTGTTGAACTCTTGGAAAGACTCCAATTTATCCTCTCCTTGGTAGAATAAGCTGTCTAACGCCATCTTCTGGTCTTCTGTAGCCTTTGACCAAGGAATTTTCTTCTTGTAATTTAAGTATGGCTTCTCTAATTCGTTACCATTCTTGTCTTGATAGATTTTGAAAGTCTCATCTACTTCAGACAATTTCTCTCTGGCAACAGAGTCGCGCACCCACTGAACGAACTGAAGGTACTCACCATTTGTGATCTCAGTTTCATCCATCCAAAAGGCATCGACAGACACAGTACGAGACTGCGATGACATCGCCCAGTTAGCGTCCTGGTCATTCTGACCCATTGTGAAAGAACCTCGCTTGATATACAACATACCATACGGTACCGGCTCCTTCCAAGACTTGTTGTAAACTCCCACCAATTCTCCATTTTCCCCGCTGCAGGCAGCAAGGAGGACGGCGACTAATGAAATAATTAACAGCTTTTTCATGATATAAACTACTTTATTATCTTTGTCATTTTTGTTTTTACTATAATATTCGTTCACTCTTATACTTATTCTTCTTGGCAAATTGTGGTTTAAAACTATACCTCAAAGAAAATTCATGACTTCCACCTGACTTCACCATCTTTGATGTTGGCAAATCGTAAGTATAACCGAATCTCAGACCTTGAATGATGTCCAATCCGAAATGGAATACAAACGCATCACCAAAGCGGTATGCTAAGCCTAATCTCACTCTCTTCTTGTATTCAAAGAGTCCTAAGACCTCTGCCATCCAAGTGGAAAAATCCGTGCGAAACTGAGCCGATGGTGTTACTGTCCATTCTGGTTTTGCCGTGTCGAATGTGTAACCTCCTGCTGCGTAGTAGTATCTTGGAACGTACATCTGATAAACAGAAGAACCCAAGTCTATCTTCGGAGCGTTTAGGTGTTTTGCTGAAACACCAACGAAACCACGTTCAACCTTATACATACAACCAAAAGACACGTCGAATGCAACATCACTGTACCCATCAGCGGTGAAACCATCTATGAATGGATCCGACTCCTTATGATACTCATCTCCTCCCATCAACTCTCCATCTCCGCCCGTCAAATCAACCTCATCTTTGTCGAATGTCTGGCTCATGAAACCTACATCCAATCCTAAACTCAACTCGCCTCTTAAGAGTTTAAACCGATACGAATACTGAAAAAGAACACTTTGGTCTGTGAACAGACCGACATCATCTTTAGCAAAAATCACTCCTATGCCATGTCTTGTATCTCCAATTTTTAGAGGATACGCCACAGAAACTAAGAGATTCTTAGGACTTCCGCTAAATCCAGCCCACTGTAAACGATAAACACCACCGACACTCATCATGTCATCGGATGCAACGAATGCAGGATTGATGGCTGACTGTAATTCCAGAAACTGGCTAAACTGTGGGCTCTTCTGTCCGAAGACACCAAAGAACGGTACCAACACCGCTGATATCACTACGAACAAGAGTCTCTTCATACTACACAATAATAGCCCTCTGCAAAAACTTTACAATATTACTATATTTTTACAATATTTCACATATCGGAGGCGACTTTTACTTGTTTTTCAGGAGAAAAACTTTTCAACAATCACCACTTCCGATTGTTAATATTCTTCTTCGTTAAAGAAAAAGTCTTCTTTACTTGGATAGTCTGGCCAAATATCTTCTATGCTCTCATAGATTTCGCCTTCGTCTTCCATCTCTTGAAGGTTCTCGATAACCTCCATAGGAGCACATGAACGTACTGCGAAATCAATCAACTCATCCTTAGTTGCTGGCCAAGGCGCATCTTCCAACTTTGAAGCTAACTCTAAAGTCCAATACATTGTTACCTCCTCTTTTTATCTAATAAATATTAGTTTCTAAAAATACGTTAAAAATTCAAGGTGTGCAAAAATATATTTTTTTTCTTTCAAGACAACTTTTTGTAAGAAAAATCTACACCTGTCTTTCAGAATATCACACTTTATTATTTTCTAAACAACGGAGGAAGGTACAATAAATTGTAATTCTCGCATTGTAAATCTTCATTGAAGATAAGTATTCCGTAGTGAAACATCTCTATGCTGACCCGAACTCCTGGTTGTTTTTTCATGGTTTCCCAGAGTTCTTTTCGTTCATCTTTCCAGAGATCGGACAGCATAATCACCGTTTTACTTGTGAAACTTGATGATAACAAACTTAATGATTTTTGAATTGCCTCAACCGAAGTTTGTCTTCCGAAATATACGAAATCAATGTTTTTTTCCTTTGAAAGGACAACAGGCAACTTTGTTTCAACATTACCCGTTTGTTGTATTATATTTTGCAAGCCTACTTTACCGAAAGTTGTATGGGCAAAGTCTGCCAGTTCTTTTGATTCGCCAATTGTATAAACAGGACGATGCGTATCAGAAGTAGCCAAATAAAGAGATGTTATTCCGATGCTCGTACCTATTTCGACCACATTCCGAGGTTTGAAGAAATTCACCAAGCGGAAAAGAAGTTGGTCGTAGGATGGGGAGATAGAACTTTCACGGACAAATTCCGAGATTCGACGTTCCGTCTCGACACCATTTTTGTTTTCTTTGATTTTTTTCTTCGTCTTATTAAGAAGTGTACGAAGATTTTCGATTTGCACGAAGCGATAATATGGCAGTGTTTCCTCTATCACCATCGTTACCAAATAGAAAACGAATGGAGAATGGATACCGAATCCCTTTCTGTGTTTTGCGTGAAACAGATAAGATAAATACTTCCAGAAATACTGCATATTACAATAATGACTCTTTAAAAAGAACGGGAAGACCAGTGAGCCTTCCCGTTTATTTTCAAGAATTATTTTACTCTTTCAACGTAAGAACCGTCGCGAGTGTCAACGACGATAGACTCGCCCTCGTTGATGAACAAAGGAACGCGAACAGTAGCACCCGTCTCAACAGTAGCAGGCTTCAAAGTGTTAGTAGCAGTATCGCCCTTGATACCTGGCTCAGTGTAAGTGATCTTCAACTGAGTCTTAACTGGCATTTCGGCGAAGAGGACAGTTTCAGAAGAAGCGTCGAAAACGACTTCAACGACATCACCTTCCTTCATAAAATCAACACCCGTGATCAAATCGTGAGCGATAGGGAACTGCTCGTAAGTCTCGGTGTTCATGAACATATAGTCGTCACCCTCTTTATAAACATATTGGTGGTCGCGACGCTCAACTCTCACGTCTTCCAACTTTTCACCAATGTTAAAACGACGCTCTAACACACGGCCATCGACAACGTTTTTCAACTTTGTACGCATAAACGTGTTACCTTTTCCTGGCTTTACATGCAGGAACTCGATGCAGAAATAGAGGTTGCCGTCCAAACGGATGCAAGTTCCATTCTTAATGTCTTGTGCATTAATCATACGATTTCTTTGCTTATTGTTTAAGTTTAAATTCTTAGAATCGGAGTGAATACTCGTCAGAAGTGCAAAAATAACATTTTTCCTCGAATTTTCAAAAGCAACGACTTTAAAAAGATTTTGAGTACAGAAAGTTTGACTATCTTTGCAAAAAGAGAAATTTTGTAATTCTAAACAATATAAATAAGGTACAATTAATTCGATGAATTTTGTAGAAGAACTTAGATGGCGCGGCATGATCCAGGACATGACGCCAGGAACAGAAGAGCAATTGCAGAAAGAGATGACATCAGCCTACTTGGGAATTGACCCTACGGCAGACTCACTGCATATCGGACACCTTGTCGGTGTGATGATGCTCCGCCATTTTCAGCGTAGCGGACACAAACCGATAGCGCTTATTGGTGGTGCTACGGGAATGATTGGAGACCCTTCAGGAAAGTCGCAAGAGCGTGTGTTGATTGACGAGCCACGCCTTCGCCACAACCAAGAGTGCATCAAGAAACAATTGGAGAAATTCCTTGATTTCAACAGCGATGCACCTAACGCTGCCGAGTTGGTCAACAATTATGACTGGATGAAAGAGTTTACCTTCCTTGATTTCATTAGAAACATTGGGAAACTCATCACAGTCAACTATATGATGTCGAAAGACTCGGTGAAGAGACGTTTCACGGGAGAAAACGGAGCCGACGGAATGTCGTTCACGGAATTTTCATATCAGTTGTTGCAAGGCTACGACTACGTTTACCTCAACTCACACAAGAACTGCAAACTTCAGTTGGGTGGAGCAGATCAATGGGGAAACATCACGACAGGAACGGAGATGATCCGCAAGATTTCGGGTGCAGAGGCTTACGCGTTGACTTGCCCGCTTATCACGAAAGCAGACGGAAAGAAATTCGGAAAGACGGAGCAAGGAAACGTATGGTTGGACAAACGTTACACCTCTCCATACAAGTTCTATCAGTTCTGGCTCAACGTTTCGGATGAAGATGCAGAGCGTTACATCAAGATTTTCACCAGTCTTCCAAAAGAAGAGATTGAGAGTTTGATTGCCGAGCAGAAAGAGAATCCAGGAGCAAGACCATTGCAGAAGAGATTGGCAAAAGAGATTACCGTGATGGTACACTCTGTCGAGGATTACGAAGCAGCGGTAGAAGCATCCAACATTCTTTTCGGGAATGCGACATCAGACTCGCTCAAGAAATTGGATGACGAGACGTTGTTGTCAGTATTCGAGGGAGTTCCCCAGTTTGAAGTTTCAAAAGAGGAAATCAAGAACGGCATCAAGGTAGCAGATTTGTTGACTGCCAATGCGAAAGTACTTCCATCGAAGGGAGAGTACAGAAAGTTGGTGCAAGGAGGCGGAATCTCCATCAATAAGACAAAGGTAACGGACACCGAGATGGTAACAAGTGCCGACATGTTGTTGAACGACCACTTCATCCTCGTACAAAAAGGAAAGAAGAACTACTTCTTGATTATTGCTAAATAAGCGATAAGAAATAGGAGAAAGATAACGCCAGGGACTGAGGGTTCTCTGGCGATTTTAAAATTAAAATCATGACAAACAACGAAGAAAAAATAACAACATTTCCATTTCCTCCAATAGAACATCCTCGATTTAAGTTTATCGACCTGTTTGCTGGCATTGGAGGGTTTCGCATCGCACTTCAAAATGTAGGTGGAGAATGTGTATTTTCTTCAGAATGGAATAAATCCGCACAAGAGACATACAGAAAAAACTTTGGTGAAACACCATACGGAGATATCACCTTAGATGAAACGAAATCGAAAATTCCACAAGAATTTGATATTTTATGTGGTGGGTTTCCTTGCCAACCATTCAGTATTTGTGGGAAAAAGCGCGGATTTGAGGACACAAGAGGAACACTTTTCTTTGACGTATGCCAAATATTGAAAGAAAGACAACCTCAAGTCTGCCTATTGGAAAACGTACAGCACCTCACTAACCATGACAAAGGCAGAACGTTCAATGTCATAGTAGAATCGTTGCAAGATTTAGGATACAACGTTTCCTATAAAGTGCTAAATGCCAAAGATTTTGGATTAGCACAATCAAGGGAACGAATATTTATCGTAGGAAGTAGAGGCGGACTTTTTAATTTTGACAAACTAAAGAAAAAGCCAACACCACCTTTGGAATTTTTTTTAGACAAAGACGGCGACTTTTCTTATATTGAGAAAGACGAATATACCTTATTGGACGAATCTCTCGTCAAAACGCAAGCCAAAACTGGCTTAATTTTCTGCGGTTATAGAAACAAAGGAACGTGGAAAACAGGGGTTAGACCCAATACGGAGCATTTATCTCGTTGTCATAGGCAACCTAATCGCATTTACTCCGTAAAAGGAATCCACCCGACCCTTCCCTCTCAAGAAACATCAGGAAGGTTTTTTATCTATATTCCAGAAGAAGACAAAGTCAGGAAATTAACCATCAATGAATGTTATAAGTTGATGGGCTTTCCTCCTCAATTTATAAAACATCCTATTCTTGGTGATCAATATCGACAATTAGGAAATTCTGTAGCCATTCCCGTGGTTCAAGCCATCGCAGAAGAGATTATTAAACAAGGGTTAATAAACAAAAATATTACTGGAAATGATAACGTTAGAGGACATTTACAACAACTCGAACTCTGTTTCTGACATTACTGATATACCAGAAACAGTACGAGAAAGGATAAAACAGATTGCAAAACACTGTTACAGTCAGAAAGGTGTATACACGGTAACAATAACCTTGTTACTTTACAAAATAAACCATCCACAACAAGACATTCGCTATCATCAAAGCAGATGGGAAAATGGTTTTTCAGGACGATCTTTCGACACCGAATACGTCACACCTATATTGGCGAAACTAAAACTACCCGCAATGGCAGAGAGTGGTTGGCTCACACGTTCATTGGAGCAGCCCTACCCCTACGACTTAAATTACAAGGGAAATATTTCAGGAGGCATGAAAGATGTGTTTCTGCAAACGTTAGATTATGTTGAAAAACATCCTCGGAAAGCGAAATCGATGCTTCGCCTACTTCTTAATCAAGTAATTGCAGAAGTCAAAAAGAATGTAGTCCACATAAAACCATTAAAGAATGCAGAGAATCTAACAATTGAAAAAGTCATCACTGCTCTTGACCAACATTTCAGTCATAACTACGGCACTCACAACGGAGCAAAACTGCCCGTGTTAGCCTTTCACTCTATCTACACCCTAATCATAAAAGAAGTTCTCGCATACAAAGGTTGCCAGCTCTCCCCTTTAGCAAGTTTAACCGCATGCGACCTCACATCAAAAGCAAGCGGAGACATTGAAATAAGGAAAAACAAAAAACTTTATGAGGCTGTTGAAATTAAACTCAACAAGAAGATTGATCCTCAGATAGTTAGCATCGTAGAGAAGAAAGTTTACAAATTCAATCCTAAACGCTATTATATTTTGTCATACTATGGGATTAAGTCCAATAGTTCCGATGAAATAAATGATATTGTCGCTCGTGTAAAGAGAGATCATGGATGTGAGATTATTGTCAACGGTCTACTTACAACAATAAAATACTATCTCCGACTAATTTCTTCATTACAAGACTTTGTCAACATTTACACAAAAGCAGTAGAAAAAGACAAAGAACTTATGAAAATTCACAAAGACGTTTGGTCTGATATTCTTCAAAAAACACTCTCTTAACGTCCTCTTCCAAAAATTATTTCTTTGGATTTTTCAAAAAACTGCTCAATTATTTCTTTGGAAAATTTAAAAAATCGGTGATTTATTTGTTTGGATAATTTAAAATTTGCTATCTAACGATTTGAAATTCAAACAATTAAGAAAACAGCCTTTTCAAGTGAAAAACAACACTTATTAACAAGGTCTTTTCTCTCTCACTTTCTTCAAAAAAGTCTGAAAATTTTCTCCAAATCCCTTGCAGATTCAAAAAAAAGCAGTACCTTTGCAACGCTTTCGGAAAGAAAGCAATGGTATTGTCTCATGGTGTAATGGTAGCACTACAGTTTTTGGTACTGTCTGTCGAGGTTCGAATCCTCGTGAGACAACACATAATAAGACCGCAATCTTTTAGATTTGTGGTCTTTTATGTTAGATAAGGGTACTTATTTCTCTCTACCATGCGGAAATAGCTCAGTTGGTAGAGCATCAGCTTCCCAAGCTGAGGGTCGCGGGTTCGAGTCCCGTTTTCCGCTCTTTCCTTTATTTACACCTACTTTTGTTCTTGTTTTTGCAAAATCACCAGAAAGACTCATTTTTCCGCATTTTTTTCTCTTTCACTTTGCATTTCGCTTACCTTTGCAAAATCTTTTAACGATTAACCTTTTTGCGGACAATGAAATACGACCTCAAAGATTGCTTGGAGAAACGAATTTTAGTACTCGACGGTGGTATGGGTACGATGATTCAACGTTATAAACTGAAGGAGGAAGACTACCGTGGCGAGTTTGCCAAGGATAGCAAGATTCTGCAAAAAGGCAACAACGACCTGCTCTGTATCACACAACCTGAAATCATCAAAGAGATTCACCGCGAGTACTTAAGGGCTGGTGCGGACATCATCGAGACTTGCTCGTTCAACTCGCAACGCATCTCTATGTCTGACTACGAGATGGAAGACCACATCGCTCTGTTCAACAAGACAGCTGCTCAGTTGGCTCGCACCGTCGCAGATGAGTTCACCGCTATGAACCCCGAGAAACCTCGCTTCGTGGCTGGATCCGTTGGTCCGACGAACAAGACCTGCTCCATTTCGCCCGATGTCAACAACCCATCTTTCCGCAATGTTACCTTCCAAGAGATGAAGGACGACTATGTGGAGCAGATGGACGCACTCATCGAGGGGGGCGTGGATGCCCTGCTCATCGAGACCATCTTTGACACGTTGAACGCCAAGGCAGCCATCTCGGCAGCGCAAGAGTGCATCACACGTTCGGGCAAGAATATCTACATTATGCTCTCTGCCACCGTTGCAGACATCAGCGGACGAACTCTGTCGGGACAGACCATGCAGGCGTTTCTCAACTCTGTCGACCATGCACATCCATTGTCTATCGGACTCAACTGTTCGTTTGGCGCAAGAGATTTGAAAAAATTCTTGGCAGAAATCAGTGAACAGAGTCCATATTTCGTCAGTGTCTACCCTAACGCAGGGCTACCCAACCAGTTTGGCGAATACGACGAGACACCCGAGATGATGGCCGAGCAGATGAAAGAGTATGTCGACGAAGACTTGGTGAACATCATCGGAGGCTGTTGTGGTACGACGCCCGAACATATCGCTGCTTATCAAGCACTTATCAAAGACAAAAAGCCTCGGCAATGCAAGAAAGCCAATCACGACCTGAAACTTTCAGGATTGGAAGCCCATTCTTTGAAATCCATCAATGTGAAGAATCCAGACGAATTGGAGCGTTCACCTTTTATGGTGATTGGAGAGCGATGCAACGTGGCAGGTTCGCGCAAGTTCCTTCGTCTCATCGGCGAGAAGAACTACGAAGAGGCGTTGGACATTGCCCGCAAGCAAGTAGAAGCTGGGGCAGACGTTGTCGACGTCAATATGGACGATGCTATGTTGGATGCCAAGACGGAGATGGTTACCTTCTTGAACTTCATCGCCTCCGACCCTGACATTTCGAAAGCACCCATCATGATCGACTCCTCAAAATGGGATGTCATTGAAGCAGGATTGCAATGCGTGCAAGGAAAATCCATCGTCAACTCCATCTCTTTGAAAGAAGGAGAGGAAAAATTCCTTGCGAAAGCGAAGAAAATCAAATCATACGGAGCAGCCACCGTCGTGATGGCGTTCGACGAGATTGGTCAGGCAGCCACCTACGAGCGACGCATCGTCATCTGCGAACGAGCCTATAAACTGCTGATGACCATCGATTTTCCACCAGAGGATATCATTTTCGACCCTAACGTGCTTTCCATCGCCACAGGAATGGAAGAGCATAACAACTACGGAGTGGATTTTATCCGTGCGACCGAATGGATCCGTCAGAATCTCCCCTACGCTAAAGTCAGCGGTGGTGTGAGCAACCTATCTTTCTCATTTAGAGGCAATAACCCTATCCGAGAGGCAATTCATTCCGTCTTTCTTCACCATGCCTATCAGAAAGGAATGGATATGGGAATCGTCAATGCAGCCACTCGTGTGAAATATGAAGAGATACCAGCCGACATCCTCGAATTGGTTGAAGATGTGGTACTTAACCGCAGGGCAGATGCCACTGAACGACTGATTGAGAAGGCGGATGAGATAAAAAACGCAGCCTCAGCCAATAAGAAAGAAGAGGTGGTAGAATGGCGTTCCTATCCGTTAGAGAAACGTATCATCTACAGTTTGGTGAAAGGTATCGGGGAGTTTATGGAGCAAGACATGAACGAAGCCCTAACTGTCTATCCTTCAGCCGTCGACATCATTGAGAAGCCTTTGATGGACGGAATGAATGAGGTCGGTGAACTTTTCGCCAAAGGAACGATGTTTCTTCCGCAGGTGGTGAAGACTGCACGCACAATGAAGAAAGCCGTTGCCATCTTGCAACCCCATATTGAAGCGCAGAACAAAGGCAATGGCAAAAAGTCGGGTAAAGTGTTGATTGCCACTGTGAAAGGAGACGTACACGACATTGGGAAGAACATTGTAGCGGTAGTGTTGGCATGCAATAATTTCGAAGTGATAGATTTAGGGGTTATGGTGCCAACGGAGACCATTGTGGAGACTGCCATCAAGGAGAAAGTCGACATTGTGTGCCTCAGCGGACTGATTACACCGTCGTTGGAGGAGATGTGCCACGTTGCGCAGGCGATGGAGGCTGCCGGACTCAAAACCCCTATTTTAGTGGGGGGGGCGACCACCTCAGACGTACACACAGCGGTGAAAATAGCCCCTTGCTACTCTGGTCCTGTTATGAGAATGCGAGATGCCTCACAAAATACCTACGCCATTTCGAAACTCTTAAACAGAGAAAGCAGCAAACAGTTCGTCGCAGAAATTAAGAAAGCACAAGAAGAAATTCGTTTAGAGCAAGAAGCCAAAGAGCAGAAACTCTTGTCAATGGAAGAAGCAAAAAAGAAGAAATTGAATTTGTTCTAAAAGAAACCCTGATAAAATAAGAAAGTCCTCGAATTTGAGATCCGAGGACTTTTTTGATGTTCATTTACCAAGTTTATTACCGACAAGACAAACCTTTTCCTTCTGGTTTGAAAAACTTTGGAACGAAGTATCTGGCGATTAAAAAACCAATCACCACCCCGATGATGTCTGCCAACCAGTCGACCCATTCCCCTTGACGAGGAGGGAAGAAATTCGCCTGCAATATCTCGATTAATCCGCCATAGACAATGGGATAGACGATACCCCACAACGCCATCGTCTTCTCCGTGAAAACGAAACGCTGACGATAAAGTTCATAACACAAAAGCAAAGCCAAAACTGCGTAGGCACCGCCGTGCAACACTTTATCCTGACCCGAAAAAGACGGCAAGACAGAAGGCATCTCGCGAATAATGCTCATATAGAGGATGAAGAGCGACATCACGATAGACATGCCATAAATTCTAAAAAAACGTAGCATATTAATTATTGTTTATTGATTTTCTTTTTAAATAGCAATTCCACAAAAATTTTCCGATGAAGAAAGCGATGAGCGGACCGACAAAATCAGAGACAAGGTCGCACCATTCGGCTCCACGCGTCAACGTGCAGAACTCCTGAAGCAACTCGACCACACCACCAAACAAGCCAGCAAAGACAACGACCAATAAGAATTGGCGAACACCTTTGAGTTTCAGTGTGAGAGAAAGCCAAAAGAGGAGAAGTCCCCAGACAAAATAGAAAGTACTATGACCAACGATATCACGAATAGTGGTCATGAAGACACCTCCATCAATTTGAGGGAGGACGACAGGATGATTTTTTATCAAATTAAAAACATCCGGAACGGCAGGTCTTAGACTCTCGTATAAGATGAAGCCCATCCATGCTACTGACAAAATGAGAGGCAACCAGAAACACTCCCAAATTCTTTTTTTTCCCATGGTAATAGATTTATGAAGGCAAAATTATAGTTTTTCCATTATCTTTGCGAGTAATTTTCTTCATAAAAGATAAAAACAAAATAGATCATAAAAACAGTTAACAATGAAAACGATTGTCAGCGGAATCCGTTCAACAGGAAATCTTCACCTCGGCAACTACTACGGAGCATTGAAAAACTTCCTCCGTATGCAAGAGAACGAGAACAACAAATGTTTCTTCTTCATTGCCGATTATCACTCTTTGACCACGCACCCAGACCCAACGATACTCTATCCTAACGTGAAAAGTGTACTCACGGAGTATCTTGCATGTGGTATTGACCCAGAGAAGGCTGCGATTTTCATCCAGAGTGATGTTCCCGAGGTTGTTGAACTCTATTTGATGCTCAACATGCACGCCTATTTAGGTGAACTTTCGAAGACCGTTTCATTCAAAGACAAAGCAAGAAAGAACCCTGAGAATGTCAATGCCGGACTTCTCACCTACCCTACTTTGATGGCAGCCGACATTTTGATTCACAATGCCGACGAGGTGCCGGTTGGAAAAGACCAAGAGCAGCACTTGGAGATGACTCGTAATTTTGCAAAACGTTTCAACAATTTCTACGGCGTAGAATACTTCAAGCAACCCGTATCTTACTCTGACGGAACGCAAGCCATTAAGATTCCAGGATTGGATGGAAGTGGCAAGATGGGAAAATCAGAAGGCAACTGCGTTTACTTGGCAGACGATCCGAAGACCATCGAGAAGAAGGTGAAAAAAGCCTTGACCGACCAAGGTCCGACAGAGAAAAATTCGCCAAAACCAGAGTGCATCGAGAACCTCTTCACCATCTTGAAGGTCGTTTCTAAGCCAGAAATCGTACAACAATTTGAGGATGCATGGAACGACTGTGTGATCCGTTATGGCGACTTGAAAAAGCAGTTGGCTGCCGACATCATCGCCACCACAGAGCCAATCCGTGAGCGCATCGCAGAGATTGACGCACACCCAGAGATCCTTCACAAGGCAGTAACTCGCGGTAAAGAGATTGCCCAAGAAAGTGCTGCAAAAACCATCAAGGAAGTGCGCGAGATCATGGGATTCCGCAATTTCTAAGAGGATTAGAAAATAACAATTACAACATTATGGCGAAGCCCGGGTGGTTAACTCGGGCTTCGTTGTAATTATACACACAAGATTTGGAAATCCAATTCACCTACCGCATCACAAGAGTTTGCTACCTTTGCCGAAAAATTGTAACTTTCCACTTTCAAAACATTGATGAGCATGGATTACAAAGAACTTCCCTACGGTATGCCTAATTTCACTTGGATAAGACAAGAGAATTATTATTGGGCAGACAAAACAATGTATATTCCGAAGATGGAGAAGGCAGGAAATTTTCTCTATCTCATACGCCCTCGCCGTTTCGGTAAGAGTGTGTTCCTCACCATGCTTGAAGCCTATTATGACATTGAGAGGAAAGACTCCTTCCATGAAATATTTAAAGGCACTTGGATTGAAAGTCGTCCGACTGACAAGCAAGGAAAATACCAAGTGCTATATTTCGATTTCTCTCGAGCCGCATCGGGTAAAGATGGGTTGGAGCAAAATTTCAATGCCTACTGTGAAACAAAATTAAATGGATTCGCAGAAAAATACGCAAAATATTACAAGCCTAATTTTTTGACAGATTATGCCAATGCAAAAGATGCAGCTGCAAAATTGAACTTAATAGAAGATCGAGCCAATGCTCTTGGCATCCAACTCTTTCTCATCATCGACGAGTATGATAATTTCACCAACAACGTATTGAGTGAAGAAGGAGAAGAGGTTTACCATGCATTGACGCACGCAAAAGGCTTCTATCGAGACTTTTTCAAACTCTTCAAGGGAATGTTCCATCGAATTATTATGATGGGTGTCAGTCCTGTTACCGTCAACGATTTGAATAGTGGTTACAACATCGGCACGAATCTTTCCATGGACCCAGAGTTCAATATGATGTTGGGTTTCAGCGAGACGGAAGTGCGAGAGATGATTGAATATTACCGAAACGCAGGACTCATCACCGCCCCGACTAATCAACTGATGGCAGACATGAAGCCTTGGTATGACAACTATTGCTTCGCGAAAAGGAGTCTCGATACAGACCCGAAAATGTTCAATAGTGATATGGTAATCTATTATCTCCGCTATTTCATACGCAATGGTGAAGCACCAGATGAGATGGTTGACCCCAACACCATGACCGACTACGCTAAGATGAAGAAAATCATCTTCTTGGATAGACTACAAGGAGACCGCAAGAGTGTCTTGAAACAAATCATCAACGAGGGTTATATCTGGGCAGATTTGCGCGAAAGTTTTCCAGCGGAAGATTTGGTTGAACCAGACCTTTTCCCAAGCCTGCTATATTATTATGGTATGCTGACCATCATCGGAAAACGAGGCAGAAAGGTGAAATTGGGCATTCCAAACGAGAACGTCCGCAAGCAGTACTATGGCTATGTCATGGACGAGTACAACTACGAGGCAAAGATTGACGATATGCACCTTGCCGACCGCTATGATCAGATGGCGATTGAAGGCGATATCCGTCCGGCTATCGAGTACATTGCAAAAGGCTACAAAAACTGCACAAGCATTCACTCCAGCATTCAAGCCGAGCGCAATGTGCAAGGTTTCGTTGCTGCTTACCTCAACCACAGCGGTTACTATTATGTGGTGCAGGAAATGGAACTGAATGGCGGTTATTGCGACCTCACTATGATTCCAGACAATGTCCGTTTCCCTGAAGTAGTTCACGGCTACTTATTAGAGTTGAAATACATCAAAACAACAGATAGCGACGAAGTTGGCAACAACGCCATTGACGAAGCAAAAGCTCAATTGGAGCAATACGCACAAGACCCTAAACTGCCACAACTTATGAACGGACATCCATTTCACAAGGTGGTCATTGTTTATAAAGGGAATGACCTTTGGAAGGTGGAGGAGTATTAACCTCTCCCCACCTCAATCAAAGCGGACGTCAAATTCGTCCATGAATATTTTTTCTTTTCATCTTGAATACCTTCGGTGAAGTCGGAACGCTCGTTCAAGAAACGGACAACAGCATCTGCCACCGAGGTTGGATCTGGTTCGACCACATAACCCACCTTGCCATCTGGCACATTCTCTGCCAACCCTCCAACATTGGTTACCAACATAGGCTTCTCGAAATGGTAAGCCACCTGCGTAACTCCACTCTGCGTTGCCGATTTATAAGGTTGAACCACCAAATCTGCCAAACTGAAATAGTAACGCACCTCCTCGTCTGGCACGAAATCCGTATTCCAAACCACAGAGCCTTCCAATTTCAATTCCTTCTCCAACACTTTGTATTGCTCACCATTATTATAGAACTCGCCTGCCACTAAAAGTTTCACCTTCGACTTGTCAATTCTACTATCCGCAAAAGCCTTCAGCATCCAGTCTAATCCTTTGTAGTCGCGGATCAATCCGAAGAAAAGCAGATAGGAGAATTTCGGGTCTAAGTTCAGTTTCTGAGCAGCCTCTTCGCGAGACACGGACAAACCGAAATTGTCATAAAGCGGATGGCGACAGAATTTCTTTGGCTTGGTAGCATCAAACAAATCCAAGTCCTTCAAAACAGACTTCGACATCGTTACGAAACCATCCGTAGAACCCACGAAATAAGAAGCGAACATCTTGTCGCCAATTCTCTTCTCATGAGGAATGATATTATGCACGATTGAAACCACCTTCGTATGTTTGTTGCTTCGAGCGATACGAGCGATAGTTCCAAAACAAGGAGACATAAACGGAAGCCAGAACGGAATCACCAAATAATCGGGAGCCATCTTCTTGATTTTCAACCCTGTAGAAATCCAGTTAAAAGGATTAACAGAAGAGACCATTCTGGTGATCTTCAGATTCTTAGGAGCAGGACTATCCGAATACTGAGTTTTTCCAGGGAAAAGGAAATTCGGATATTGAAGTGTAAATGTGATGATCTCCATCTCATTGCCCTCGTTCTGAAATTGGAGAGAGAGGCGTTCGTTCAAATTAGCGAGCCCTCCACGATATGGATAAGCGGTACCTAATAAAGCAATTTTCATAAATCGATTCTTTTGTGCAAAAATACGCTTTTAGTAGGGAATGCAACAATGAAGAAGGAATAAATACGCATATATTTGGTTTTTCAATTTAAATCGTGTAAATTGCAACGTAGGTTTTATAGGTGAGATATAGACACAGTTTTTACAATTTAAATTGATTTGTTATGAAGGACATTTTTCAGATTGAGTACATTTTAGGCACGACATCGATATCTGCATTTTGGAAAGTCATCAGCACTACCGAAGGGCTATCGCGATGGTTTGCAGACTATGTGGAGTGCGACGGCGACGACTACACATTTCACTGGGGCGATGCCGAGGGAAAAGCCAAGTTGATCAATCAGAACTACAAAAAAAGCGTGCGATTCAAATGGGAAGAAGACAAAGGTACGAACTACTACTTCGACATCCAATTCACAATTGCCGAGTTCACACAATCTGTCGTTTTACGAATCACCGACTTTAGCGAGTCGAACGAGGATATGACTGGATTGACCAACTGGTGGAACATAAAAATCGAAACAATGCGTAAATCGTTCGGAATTTAATAAAAAGCGTTAAATTTGTAGCCGAGTATTTTTTGCTTTTACCATTTTCCGAAAGAAATGCACATCAAACGATTATATTCTTATCTCATCAAGAGTTACCTTGGAACATTCTTTGCCACGTTCCTTGTCTGTCTGTTTGTTGTCTTGATGCAATTCTTGTGGAAATATGTAGACGAAATGGTCGGTAAGGGCTTGGAAGTCAGCGTATTACTTGAATTTTTCTTTTATGCTGCCCTCTCGCTTTTCTCCATGGCACTTCCTTTGGCAATCTTGCTCTCCTCGCTCATCACCTTCGGAAATATGGGCGAGAATTTGGAGTTGTTGGCAATGAAAGCAGCCGGAATTTCGCTTTTCCGAATCATGCGCCCTTACCTTGTTTTCTTGTCAATCATCAGTGTCGGCGCATTTTTCTACTCTAATATGGCAATGCCCGTCATCCAGACCAAATTGTGGACGTTGCTCTATTCTATGAGACAAAAATCGCCTGAAGTGGAGATTCCAGAAGGTTCGTTCTACAACGGAATTGACGGTTACCACATCTTCGTAAAAGAGAAAGACAAGAAGACTAAGTTGTTGAAAAACATGATGATATATGATTTTTCAAAGGGATTCGACAACTCGGTGGTGATGGCAGCCGACTCTGCCCGACTGAAAGTGGCAAGCGACAAGCAAAGTCTTATTTTGGAACTTTACGATGGAGAATCGTTCGAGAACCTCAAGAAACAAGGGGGAGCGACACGAAATGTGCCTTACAGACGCGAAACATTCAGTTACAAAGAGGTTTTGATCGAGTTTGACGCCAACTTCAACAAGATGGACGAGTCAGTCCTTTCCAACCGCTATATGGGTAAGAATCTGAACGAACTGACCGTCTTCATCGACTCTATGCAACTGCATTCCGACAGTATCAGTCAGAAGGAATATGGACTCTACCAACGGCACTTTTTCGAACGAGGAGCTACGGGTATGAACACCCTTGAAGGAAGCAAAAAAGACACTACAAAAACGGCAAAAATTGTCGCCAACGATAGCACAAAGAAGATGCCTGTTGACTATACCTTAAAAGAATTGCTCTCGCAATATCCGCTCTCTGTGCAGGTGAACATTTTGGAGCGAGCCATCAAATCATCCGACCGTATGAGGATGGATTTGCCGTTCATCCACGGGCAAAAAGAGGGCGACACCCGAAGAATACACCGATTTGACATCGAGCGACACCGCAAATTCACGCTGTCATTCGCCTGCATCCTCTTCTTCCTGATTGGTGCACCATTAGGCGCGATCATCCGCAAAGGAGGTTTGGGATTGCCGGTGGTGGTTTCCGTGATTTTGTTCATCATCTACTATATCATCGACAATACTGGATATAAGATGGCGAGAGAAGGTATTTGGTACGTATGGCAAGGCATCTGGTTGAGTTCCTTCGTGCTGTTCCCATTAGGAGCATTTCTCACCTATATGGCAGCGACCGACCGCACAGTCGAACTCAAATCACCAAAGGTTCTTTGGAAGCAATTCAAAGAGTTCTTAGTTAGAGTACGAGCCAAATTGCAAAAGAAATTCTACAAAGCGCAACCCATCGAAGCAGGCAACGAAGTAGACAATAAAAGCGATGAAAATTCGTAATGATAAATAGTTACAATAAGTCATAATAAACAGAATAAAATAAAAACGAAATAAAACAATGTCAGACTACAAGTTAAATACCATCGAGGAGGCCGTTGAAGACTTCAAGCAAGGAAAGTTCTTAATCGTAGTAGACGATGAAGACAGAGAGAATGAGGGAGACTTCATCACTGCGGCAGAACTCATCAACGAAGAGAAGATTAACTTTATGCTGAAAGAGGGTCGAGGCGTGCTTTGCGCCCCTATCACCCTATCACGTTGTGAAGAGTTGAAATTGGACAAGCAGGTGATGAACAACACCTCCATGCTTGGCACTCCCTTCACCGTAACCGTAGATAAATTGGAAGGATGCACGACAGGTGTTTCCACACACGACCGTGCAGCAACCATCAGAGCCTTAGCCGACCCACATTCAACCCCTGATACATTCGGTCGACCAGGTCATATCAACCCATTGTACGCCCAAGACAAAGGTGTGTTGAGAAGAGCAGGACATACTGAGGCAGCCATCGACTTGGCTCGTTTGGCAGGTCTTCACCCAGCAGCCGCCCTCATCGAAATCATGAATGAAGACGGAACGATGGCGCGTATGCCTCAACTCATCGAAAGAGCAAAAAAATATGGTATCAAGATCATCACGATTCGCGACCTCATCTCATACAGACTGCAACAAGAGTCGTTGGTAGAACGTGGCGAAACCGTGCATCTTCCAACCAAATATGGCGATTTCATGTTGACCCCATTCCGTCAGAAATCAAACGGTTTGGAGCATGTAGCCATCACCAAGGGAGAATGGAAAAGAGAAGAACCCATCCTCGTGCGCGTACACTCGTCATGTGCGACAGGCGACATTTTCGGGTCACTTCGTTGTGAGTGTGGCGAGCAGTTGGCAGAAGCGCTCCGCCGAATCGAGAAAGAGGGCAAAGGCGTGCTCGTCTACATGAACCAAGAAGGACGCGGCATCGGTTTGATGAACAAAATCAAAGCCTATAAACTGCAGGAAGAGAATGGCTTAGACACTGTCGACGCCAACATCCACTTAGGCTTCCAAGCCGACGAGAGAGACTACGGCGTAGGTGCGCAGATTCTCAGGGAATTAGGTGTTTCAAAGATGCGTTTGATGACCAACAATCCAACCAAAAGAATTGGATTGGAGAGTTACGGATTGGAGATCGTCGAGAACGTTCCAATCGAGATCACGCCCAACAAATACAATCTCCGTTATATCCTAACGAAAAAAGAGCGTATGGGCCACAACATTCACATCAACGATAAATAAATTTATTCGACAACATTTATTTGATTATATTAGCAAGCAAATTAAAGCGATACAGATATGATTTTACTACAAGCAGAGACTGTAACAGAAGAGGCAAGCCTCAACCTATTCGAGATGGCTGTCAAGGGAGGTTGGATCATGATTCCACTGGCACTCCTCCTCATTTTAGCGATTTACATTTTCATTGAGCGATTGCTGGTTATCCGTAAGGCAGCGGTCAAGGACCCTACGTTTATGGATAAAATCAAGGACTACATCAACGAGGGAAAGATCGATGCAGCTCTCACGCTCTGTAAGAATACTGACACTCCCTACTCTCGTATGATTGAGAAGGGAATCACCCGTTTGGGTCGCCCGATGAACGATATCATGGTTTCTATCGAGAACGTTGGAAACATTGAAATCGGAAAATTGGAGCGTGGTTTGTCATTGCTTGCCACCACAGCAGGAGGCGGACCAATGATTGGATTCCTCGGAACGGTAGCGGGAATGATCGAGGCCTTCTTCAACATGGCGAACGCAGGTAACAATGTCGATATAACCATATTGGCAGACGGAATCTATGTAGCAATGGTAACCACTGTTGCCGGATTGATCGTCGGCATCATCGCCTTCTTCGCCTACAACTACTTGACCTCAAAAGTAGACGAGGTAGTGAACAATATGGAGGCACGCACCGTTGAGTTCATGGACATTCTCAACGAACCAGCCAACTAAAATTTGAAGATATGGCTCTGAAAAGAAGAAATAAAGCAGAAGCAACTTTCAGCATGTCGTCAATGACGGACATCATCTTTCTGCTGCTCATATTTTTCATGCTCACCTCGTCGGTGGTTCACCCCAACGCCATCAAGTTGATGTTGCCTCAAAGTTCTACGCAGACCTCAGCCAAGCCGTTGACCCGCGTAACGATTGACAAGGACTTGAACTATTATGTGGCATTCGGTTCGGACACAGAGAGACAGGTTTCGTTCGACGAGATTGAACCATTCTTGCTCCACATTGAGAGCGAGGAACCCGAAATGTATGTAGCCCTCTATGCAGACGAGACGATCCCCTACGGTGAGGTGGTGAAAGTGCTGAACATAGCCAACAAGAACAAGTTCAAGTTGGTCATTGCAACACGTCCGATGGACAAATGATTTTGACAGATGGATTTTTTGAAGAATTTTTTGAAAAAATATCTTAGTCTGAACAAGTATCAGCAAGCGAGAGTGGTAGCCACAATAGGCACGACCATCATTTCGCTTGTCATTCTGTTTATTCTGCTCAACACCTATCTTCGAAGAGAAGTTCCACAAACGGAAGAGGGACTTGAGGTGATGATGGGTATGGAGTTGGCAGGCGGAGAAGATCTTTTCGAGCCTACCCCAGCCTCCGAGATAGCGCAGGAATTGGCAGAAGTTGCCACCTCCGAGCCAGAGCCTCAACCAAGCGAGGATGCCTATCAGACACAAGACTTGGAAGAGTCGGTCGAGATGAAGTCGAAGAAGACAGCCGAAGAGATTCAGAAGGAAAAAGAATTAGCTGAGCAGAAAAAGAAAGAACAAGAAGAGAAAGAAGCCGAGCGTAAACGTTTGGCAGAAGAGAAACGTCTGAAGGAAGAGCAACAACGTCGCCAGGACAGTATCTCGGCAGCCATCGCCTCACGCACCAAGATGTTAGGTGGAGGCGGAGGAAACGGCACAGACGCCAACTCGAAGGGCAAGGGAGGAAACTCGACTGGCATGAATGGCAACCCATTCGGCAACAAGGATTCCAACAGCACCAAAGGCTCGTCTAACACTGGCAATAACAACTCGTTCTCGCTCTCAGGTAGAAGTCCTGTCGGCAAAATTAGTCTTCCAACCTACACCGAGCAGGTGGAAGGAAAGATCGTCATTGCCATTACTGTAGATATGAATGGTAACGTGACGAATGCGCAGATGCAAGCCCGCGGAACGACCGTCGACAACGCAGCCGTCATCAACGCAGCCATTGCAGCCGCCAAGAAGACGAAATTCACTGCCATCAAAGAGAATAAGTTGCAGACGGGAATCATCACCTACGACTTGATTCTCAAATGATTGGGAAACATTAAAAACGACTATACCACAACAGATAAAAACTATAAAAAGATATGATTTACGTATTTTTTGCAAATGGATTTGAAGAAACAGAAGCCATCGTGCCGGTCGACATGCTCCGACGCGCGGGCTTGGAAGTGAAACTTGTCTCTGTCAACGATGAACTCACCGTTACAGGATCTCACGGAATTCCGTTGAAGGCAGACATCATGTTCGACGACGCCAATTTCGACGATGCCGAGATGTTGCTTCTCCCAGGTGGAATGCCAGGAACTAAGAACTTGGACGCACACGCAGGGCTTTGCGAACTCTTGCAAGACTCTGCCGAGAACCCAAAAATCAAATTAGCAGCCATCTGCGCCGCACCTTCTGTATTCGGCAACCTCGGACTTCTCAACGGAGAGAAGGCAGTGTGCTACCCAGGCTTCGAAGACCAGTTGATTGGAGCAACCGTTTTGAAAGACCCAGTTGTCGTTTCCAACCAATTCATCACCGCACGCGGAGCAGGAGCAGCGATGAAATTCGCCTTGAAATTGGTGGAAGTTCTCAAAGGAAAAACATTTGCAGACGAATTGGCTGACGCTATCGTCTACAATAAATAATAGAAAGAATGAACAAAAGATTTTTATACATTTTATTAGGTGCTTTCTGCCTTTTAGCCTACTTCCCTTCATGTATCGAAGACGATAGCTACGGCGACGCTCTCGAAGTCTACAACCAAGGAGATAACCGCCGCAGTGATATTCTTCCAGAAGAAGAGGAGGAAGACGATGACGAAGAAGACTCAGACGACAGTGGCAAGAGCGACGACTCGTTCGACTTCACTACCCTTTCAGGAACCTACAGAGGATTTTTGACTGCCGATGAAGAAGTAACCGCAGAGAGTGAAGGAGACACTGTTGACGTAACAGTTGTTGGAAATTCAGATAAAACATTTAAATTAGCCCTCTATAATGCGACTGTAACAGGAATTGAGTTGGGCGATTTGATATTCGACAACATTCCGTCGAAATATGACTCGAGCAACGATATGTACACTTTCGAGTTGAAAAAGGTGCATGTCAACTTAGCAGGCGGTGAGATTTCTACGGATGTCGATGTCAGCGGTTATGTTACGAAGAAAGGAAAACTCCGTTTCCAAGTAGACATTTACACACCGACGCTCTCGCTCTACTGTGAAGGTCCTAAGAAATAAAGAATTGATTTTTTTCACTAAAAAGGATATAGTATGAAGAACATTAAATTTTACGCCTTAGCACTTTTGTTTGGTGCAGGAATGTCCGTCTTCACATCTTGCGACAAAGACGACGACGACAATAATAGCGGAAACTCTAATGGCGGAAACACTACGCAAGTAGAGCAAATGAAAGGTGGCGACATTGTCGGAACCTGGATTCTCGACGAGTCTAAGTCTTCCACTACCATCAACGGAGCAGCCTCTGTCGATGCTTTGGGCGACTATGCCAACTACATAAATGTCAGCAGCATGGTCAACCTTTTGGGCGACATTGTTACCTTCACCGAGGATTTGAAGGTCAACACTGCGTCTCAAAAAGGTTCATACACAACCAATGTCGAGAACCTCACGGTTACATTTCCACTCTCAGAGACCACTAACTTCACTATCGAAGGTGGAGCAGACCTCTCTACACTCATTGCTGCCAAGAACCCAAGTTTGGCAAACGTTGTAAGCGCAACATTGAACTCATTCTCATACACTGCTGCCAACAATGTGTTGACCATTCAAGTTTACGCAACAGTTAGCGCAGACATCGAAGCACTCTCATCTTTGAAGAGTACAGCCGCAAGTTCAAGCAGCGAGAGTTCAAAGTTGATCTTGCCTATCGTAGCAAAGTTCGTCTACAACTTGCAAGCAGACTCTGACGACAACACCATCATTGGTTCATGGGTTATGGACGAGAGCAAAACCGCTGCAACCATCAACGGAGCAGAGGCTTCTTCCTTCCTCAGCCAATTCGGTGTATCAAACGTCAATATCGGTGAAGTTGTCAACGTTTTAGGAGACACTGTTACCTTCAACGCAGATAGCACTGTCGTAGCAGGAGACAAGAAGGGAACCTTCCACACAGAAGACAACGCACTCTCTTTCACCCTCACCACTGCCGACGGAACTGCAACCTACCAAAAGGGAACAGACGTTAAATCACTCGTTGCCAGCAATTTCGGTGCAATGGCTTCAATGGTTAGCGAGGCCACTTTGAACTCACTCACCTACATTGTCGACAACAAACATTTGACAGTTAAGTTGGAAATCGACGTTACTGTTTCTACTATGACCCTTCCAATCAACGCTTCATTTGAGTATGATTTAGAGTAATTATTGAAAGAATAAGAGATGCCCTCGCAAAAGGACTTATCTCTTACCACTAATAAAAAAGCGGACTGAGCGCAATGTTCAGTCCGCTTTTTTTTTACATACACAAATAAAATCCGGTTTAGAGGCATCTTTGTTGTTGTCCAAACAACATTTTAAGATTAATTAACACAACAACGTAATAATTAGCACGACAACATTATTTTGTTGTCGTGCTAACAACTATATTTGCAGTCAGAAAAAAAATAAAAACAATAAAAATTATACCATCATGGAAAATATCGATTGGATTAATGAGGCTGAGTTTGGTACACAGCCAGAGAGATCAAAGAAAGGTGTTGAATTGTCATTCGCTGTTATCAGTGGTAACATCAGTCATCAGATAAACAGAATCATCTCACGTACACTTCGTAACGAGGGTATCGACATGACACCAGAGCAGTGGTTGGTAATGACTTGTTTGTGGACAAAAGTGGAAGGAGATTGTCCTACACAGAACATGATCGCGAAGGCGACCTTCAAGGATCGTCCGAGCATCACACGTTTGCTCCGCAACTTAGAGCGTCAAGAATTGATTTACAGAGTAGCGAAGACTGGCGACAAGAGAGCCAACAACGTCTACTTGACTCAGAAGGGAATTGACTTGGAGGCCAAGGTTAAGAAAGTAACCCAAAAGGCGTTGGAGTCTATCTTCTACGGATTCAGCAAAGAAGAAATCGAGACTGCGTTCAAATTCATGGATAGAGTGTTCGACAACATTCAGTAGTCCTGTTCCCCCAAGAGGGGATTTGCAACAAGAATTCTTCAAACCCTATAGATTTCTTAGATATGAAAAAAATCGCAATACTCGTCGGTAGCCTCTTAACAACAGGCTACCTTTGCGCACAAAGTGCCAACGATACGGTTGTTGCAGACTCATCTGCGAGCAACCTTTCTTCTGTTGCGATCGACACGACCCAACAGAATGTCTACACGTTGGAGGAGATTCGCCAGATGGCGTTAGACAATAACAAGTCGAACAAAAAAGCACAAGCAGAAAAAGACCAAGCCACCTACGAGCGTAAAGCCGCACGCACAAAATACTTCCCCGACCTGAGCATTAAGGGAGGTTACATCCGCAGTGGCGAAGGATTGACCCTCACTTCAGAAAACCTCTACCTTCCAATCGGAACATTAGGAGCTGACGGTTCTTTCTCGTTGACCCCAAGTCAAGTGAGCAACAACTGGACATTAGTCAACGGTCAAGCCGTACCTTTGGATGCCAACGGACAACCGTTCAACCCAAAGACCAACTCTGAGAAATTGCAGTGGAAACAGTACACCACCATTCCGAAGGACGAACTCACATTCGACACGAAAAACATCTTCGTAGCAGCCCTCAACTTGGTACAACCCGTCTTCATGGGTGGTAAAATCGTTGCCTACAACAAGATTTGCAAGTTGAAGATGGAATTGGCAGATAGCAAGCAAAGCACTCTGCAAGATGAGATTCTTGTGAATGCGGACGAAACATACTGGCAGATTGTATCGCTCAACAGCAAGAAGAAAGCCGTTGAAGGTCTGATCTCATTGTTGGAGAAGATGGAGAAGGATGTCGACCATCTGATTGAGTCGGGTATGGCAACCAAAGCCGACCAACTCTCTGTTTCAGTGAAAAAAAATGAAGCCGAGATGGCACTCTTCAAGGTGGAGAATGGAATCCATTTGTCAAAAATGCTTTTGGCTCAATATTGTGGACTTCCACTCAACGAGTCATACAAGTTGGCAGACGAGGACATTGACGCCATCGAGATTGCTGAGACCGAACCAGCCGACATGGAGTCAGTCTACGAGAAGAGAAGCGAAATCAAGAGTTTGACGATTGCAGAAGAGATCTACAAGCAGAAGGAGCATGTTGAAAGAGCCAAGTTGATGCCGAGCGTTGCCCTTTTCGGTTCGTATGCAGGAACAAGTCCGAATTTGAAAGACGGATTTGATAAGAGCATGGGCTGGGACTGGCACGTTGGTGTAACAGTCAATATTCCGTTGCTTCACTGGGGTGAGAACATCTACACCTTGAAAGCAGCCAAATGCGAGTCGCAGATTGCCAAATACAACGAAGAGGAGGCTAAAGAAAAGATTGAGTTACAGGTAACACAAAGCCAGTTCAATCATGACGAGGCCATCCGCAAGTTGGAGATTTCAACCCGTAGTTTGGAGAAAGCCGAAGAGAACCTTAAGCATGCCACTTTAGGCTTCAATGCCGGAGTAATCCCAGCCTCTAATTTGATGGAGGCACAAACCGCATGGCTCTCAGCCAAATCCAACAAGATTGAGGCAGAGATCGAGGCAAAAGTCAGCGAGATCAACTATAAAAAAGCAATCGGAACATTGCAAGAGAACTAATATCAAGACTATAAAACATAGTTTTAAAACACTTTTCGTATAGTTTAATATCAATAAATTAAGAAGAGTTATGGCAACAAAGAATAATCAACAGAATGACGTCAACATAGTAATAGCGTTCGTCGTACTATTAGTAATTGTGTTAGGCATCACCTTGGTAGGTATCTTCACGATGAAGAAAGGTGTAGACACCGTGCAAGGCGAAGTAGAGTTCACGCAACTCCGTGTATCTGGCAAATTACCTGCCCGTATTGAGAAGATATGTGTTGAAGAGGGACAATATGTGAAAGAGGGCGACACGCTCGTCTACTTAAACAGTCCTGAGGTTGAGGCTAAGATGCAGCAAGCCCGTGCCGCAGAACAAGCAGCCAGTGCAATGAACCAGAAAGCCAAGAAGGGTGCTACTGAAGAACAGATCAAGGCAGCCTACGAGATGTGGCAGAAGGCACAAGCCGGACTTGAAGTTGCAAAGAAGTCATACGACCGTGTTCAGAAATTGTATGAGCAGGAGGTAGTAGCCGCACAGAAGAGAGACGAGGTTGAGGCCAACTACAAAGCGATGGTAGCCACTGAACAAGCAGCCAAATCACAATATGAGCAAGCCCTCAAGGGAGCCACAGCCGAAGAGAAAAATGCAGCCCTCGCACAGTTAAACCGTGCCAAAGGAGCAGTAGCCGAGGTTGCTTCATACATTTCAGAGACTGTTCTTACCGCACCTGTATCAGGAAAGATCGTCGAGATTTTCCCATGCAAGGGAGAGTTGGTTGGTTCAGGAGCTCCTATCATGAACGTTATCGATACTGCCGATGTTTGGGTAACCTTCAACATTCGTGAGAAAGAGTACACCAAATTCAAGGAAGGTACAACTTTTAAAGCC
Source organism: Flexilinea sp. (assembly GCA_963648205.1). Taxonomy (GTDB): domain Bacteria; phylum Bacteroidota; class Bacteroidia; order Bacteroidales; family Paludibacteraceae; genus UBA1181. Next base: position 79,980 of record CAVJCT010000005.1, on the reverse strand, counting down.
ATTCTTCCAGCATTGGATAACAAGGAGGTTGATTTGACAGTCAACTACGTTAAAGACCTTGGTACGTTCGCAGCATGGAAAGCAACAAAGGTGAAAGGCGAATACGACTCTAAGACCTTTGAGATCCGCGCACGTTTCAACGAGAAAGTTGACGACTTGGTGAGCGGTATGTCTGTCATTGTCAAAGAAGACTAACCCATTGGTTGACAATATTTTATTCAATCACAAACAAAAGAAGGTGAAATGGAAAACTATTCAGCCATAAAACGTATCTGGATGTTAGCGGTGCGTGAGTGGAGAATCCTCACCCATCGACGCCTCTACCCATTCGTCATGGTCGGTGCGCCTGTGCTGTGTGTCATCTTCTTCTTGACACTGATGCAGGTCGGACTGCCAAAGGGACTACCCGCTGCAGTTGTAGACAAAGACAACAGCAGTGTGTCGCGCCAGTTAGTCCGCACCCTTGACAATTTCAAACAGTCGGATGTCGTTGTCAAATGCCAATCCTTCAAAGAGGCACGCGAACTGATGCAAGAGGGAAAGGTATATGGAATCTACTACATTCCAGCCGAATTTGAACACGACGTTCTCTCTTTCCGTCAGCCTACCATCTCCTTCTATACCAACACCGCATACATTGTGGCAGGTTCGCTCGAGTTTCAAGACTTGAAGACCATCTCCGTGTTGGGAGGTGCCGCCGTAGGCAAAGAGATGCGTTTGGCAAAAGGACAGACCGAAGAGCAGGCGATGAAAGAGTTGCAGCCTATCAACATAGAGACGCACCCATTGGGCAACCCGTGGATCAACTACTCCGTCTACCTCAGCAACGTCATTCTGCCAGGACTGCTCTGTGCAATAATTGTCATCACAACAGTTTTTGCGATGGGTTCGGAAGTGAAGAACAGACGTTCACGAGAGTTGATTTACATCTCGGGAGACAATATGTTGGTGTTGATGGTCGGTAAACTCTTGCCTCACATACTCATCTATATGCTGATGGCAACCTTCATAGACGTTTGCCTCTACAGTTTCATGGGCTTCCCTTGTCAGAATGGATTAGGCTCGATGTTGATAGTCTCTTATCTCTTCGTGTTGGCTTGTATATCCTTTGCAGTGGCGCTCTACGCTTTGATTCCGAAGATGCGTGTATCTCTCAGTTTGTCAGCATTTTACACAATGTTGTCATTCTCAATCAGTGGATTTACCTTCCCTGTAGAAGAGATGCACCACATATTGCAAGTATGGTCGAAGTGCTTTCCACTTAGGCACTATTTCTTGCTCTATGTCAACAATGCGTTGGATGGAAGAGCGTTCTGCTATGCGTGGGGTTCATACGCAGCGTTGGTGATTTTCATGCTTTTGCCATTGCTGACAGCCAAACGACTGAGAACAGTATATAAATATGACGTATACGAACCATAGTTTTAGTTGAACTTGTAAATTCAAAGAAAATGAATAGAATTTTCAAACAAATAAAAGAGGGGTTGTCAGACCTCGTTCTGGTTTGGTACGACGAGTTTAAGGAGGCCTTGTCCGACACCGCCTTGATTTTGCTATTCTTCATTGCACCTTTGTTCTACCCGATTGTCTACGGACTGATTTATGCGAACGAGGTGGCATCAGAGGCGAAGTTGGTGGTGGTAGACCTTGACAACTCAAAGGAATCGCGAGAGTTCCGTCGTTTGTGCGATGCGACCCACGAGATCAACGTTGTCGGTGTATGCGCCAATATGGAAGAAGCCAAAGAGGTGGTCAACAGACGAGAAGCCTTCGGAATACTGCTTTTCCCTCGTGATTTTTCAAAGCGCATAGCCCAGAAAGACCAGGCGACCCTCCAACTCTACTGCGAGATGAGCAGTTTGCTCTACTATAAGAACCTTTTGGCTCCTATCACAGAGATCTCGTTGGAGACGAACAAAGAGATTCAAGTAGACCGTTTGGATATCAACAGTGTGAAGTCGGCAGGAACAGAAAGCCTTTCGACCACCTACGTCAACTATCAGAACGCCTCTCTCTTCAATCCGCAGAATGGATTCAACAGTTTCATATTGCCAGCCTTTGTGATGTTGTTGATTCAGCAAACCATGTTGATCGGTATCTGCGTGTTGAGTGGCGGTGTGTTCGACAGAAAACGATTCCACACAATGTACCCTATCCTTCGTCATAAACGAGGCACATTCAGAATCGTCATCGGAAAGGTGTTGTTCTATCTGACCATCTATTTGATCAATGCCTACTACCTTCTCCATCTCGTGCCAAAGATTTTCAATCTTCCACAGATCGGCGACCCAGTAGACATCATCACTTTGATTCTGCCATACATCGTGGCTTGTTCACTCTTCGGAATGACCATCAGCGTGTTTGTCAAGGAGAAGGAGACAGCCTACGTGTTGCTCACGTTCTTCTCACTGATTTTCCTCTTCATCTCTGGAGTTTCATGGCCACAAGCTGCCGTTCCAACATTCTGGAAGTACGTTAGTTACATATTACCAAGCACATTTGGAATACAAGGCTTCGTCAAAATCAATACGATGGGAGCGACAATACCCGACATCTCGTTCGAGTTCACCGGCTTGCTGATCCAGATTGTAGTCTACTTCATCACCGCATGCTTGGTCTACCGCTACAGAATCATGAAAGAGTGTGTTTAAGACGCAAAATCCCATAAAATTCAATTAAGAATTTTTAAGAAAAAAAGAAGGTATAATATTTGTCAAATCAGATAAATATTATACCTTTGCAACCGCAATTAAGGCAAAGAAAAACAAAAACAAATGGTTCCTTGGCCGAGTGGTTAGGTACCGGTCTGCAAAACCGTTTACAGCAGTTCGAATCTGCTAGGAACCTCAAAGAGATGGAAACTGTAACTTTTCAAAGAGTTGCAGTTTTTTGTTTTTTATCAGGAATAAGAAAACTGCAATTTCAAAAAAAACGTGCGCTATACACACAAACATAATAGAATCTTCACGCTTCTGTTCTTTCTCGTTCTCACCTTGCCCTCGGCATTAGCAGATGAGACTAAGACGACGCAGTTGGACGAGTTCGTTTTAGAAGCCCCCATCAAAGAGAACAGAAGCATCGACGAGCAACCTGTCTCGTACAATGCTTTCTACCTTTCGGATATCGAGAAGAAAAGCACTACAGCAGCGCGCGACTTAGCCGATTTCGTACCTAATTTTCACATTCCAGATTATGGTTCGCAGATGACTTCCTCCATCTATGTGCGGGGATCAGGAGCGAGGATTGACCAGCCAGTCGTGGTGATGTTGGTGGATAACGTGCCGATTCTCAACAAGAACAACTATGATTTCGACCTTTTCGACGTGTCGCGCGCAGAGTTTCTCCGTGGGCCACAAGGAACACTCTACGGCCGCAACTCCCTCTGCGGATTAGTTCATTTCACCACTCTTTCGCCTTTTGCCTACCAAGGTTACCGTTTCGCGGTCGACTATTCCACAGGCAACACCATCCAAGCGAAAGTCTCTGCTTATAAGAAATTATCGGAGAAATTTGGCTTCTCTTTTGCCGTCAAAGCGAAACATTCCAACGGACTTTTCACCAATCAGTATGACGATTCTAAATGCGACCCTCTCAACAGTTTGAGTCTGCGCAGTCGTCAGATTTGGAAACTTTCTTCCGCACTTTCGCTCGAGAATGCCATAACTGCCAATCTTCTTCGTCAAGGTGGTTACGCCTACCAGTTGATTGACTCGACAGGCAGACAACCCGTCAACTACAACGACGAGTGCCACTACTACCGCACCAGCATCCTCGACGGTTTTATCCTCAAATATGAGCAACCCAAATTCTCGTTTTCGTCCATCACGAGTTACCAGTTTCTAAACGACGATATGCTGCTCGACAATGATTTTCTTCCGATATCCTATTTCACACTTGACCAAAGTCAAATCGAGCATGCAGTAACCGAAGAAATTATCTTCCAATCGAACAACAAAGACAAGCATTGGAACTGGAAATCAGGCTGTTACGGATTCTACAAGCATGGAGATATGGACGCACCCGTAACATTCGGCAGAGAAGGTATTCAAAAACTCATTCTCGACAATGCCAATGCGGGTATTCACAAGGGATTATCCGACAAGTATAATCTTGATTTTCAGAATAATACGTTACCTATCTACAGCAATTTTGAATTACCAACCGTGGGGGTAGCCGCCTATCATCAGTCCAATTTCAAAGTGCAGAAATGGGAGTTCACCGTCGGACTGCGATTTGACTACGAACACACCACGATGCGCTATGACAACCAAGCAACCATCGATTACATTTTCAGTTACCCATTAGCAGGCGAAATCTATAGTCCTGTAAGTCAGATGGTTAGCAAGTTGAAAGGAGAATCTGACAAGACTTTCTTTGAAGTTTTGCCAAAACTTTGCATTCAATATAACATTCGTCATAAAAATCATATATATTTGAACATTGCAAAGGGTTATAAAGCAGGTGGTTTCAACACGCAGATTTTCTCCGACATTCTTCAGAATCAATTAAAAAAGGATTTGATGAATGAATTAGGATTGAGTTACACTGATCAGACGGACTATGATGTTACGGAATACACCTCCTACGACCCCGAGTATAATTGGACGTACGAGGTAGGATGTCATTTCAAAGATTTGAAAAACTGGTTGGATGTCGACGCCTCTCTTTTCTTTGTGAGAAGTAGAGACCAGCAGCTCACCGTTTTTCCTCCAGGGCAGAACACGGGCAGAATGATGACCAACGCAGGAAGAAGTCGTAGTTTCGGAGCGGAGATCACCCTGTCGAAGTCGCCTTTCGCCACCCTACCAGCGTTGCATTTGAGTGCCACCTACGGCTATACCAATGCGAAGTTTACCAACTACCACAGTGGCACAAAGTCGTACGATGGAAAGTTCGTTCCCTACTCACCCCTACACCAGGCGACGGTGCAAGCAGGGTACACCTTCTACATCAATCGTAAGTTGTGCGACCAGCTCACCCTCTCGGCAGATTGGCGAGGCATGGGGAAAGTCTATTGGGACGAAGAAAACACGCAGTCGCAACCCTTCTACAACATCTTCGATGCCGATGTAACCCTCAAAAAAGGCGACTTTTCACTGAAAGTGTGGAGTAAAAACTTAGGCGGAGCAGAATACGAATGTTTTCGTTTCACCTCGATGGGCAATCAGTTCTGCCAGTTAGGCAAACCACGGCAAATCGGAGTTTCACTTAGTTACGATCTCTAATCAAAAATAACATATTACATTATGACAAAAAAGACCATTTTATTTATTCAGACTCTATTGATGGCGTTGGCAACCGCCTTCTGTTTCAACGCATGCGGCGACAAAGACGATCTTGATGAGATCTCGCCAGCCAAAGATGCAGACTCCACTGCTATTGGACAGTTGAAAGTACAGTTCGAAGGAGAGTGGTACAAAACAGAGAATGTCATCTGCACCTACTACATCAAAGACGAGAAGATCACACTCAAACTGCAAGATGTGAAGTTCGTTCCTAAGATGCCTATAAACATTTCTCCAGTCTTGTCTAACATTCCTGCGTGGGAAGACGCCCAAGGAGTAACCAAGTTTGCTATCGGTTCAGTTGTACCAACACTAAACAACAGACCTTTCGAAGCCTACACTGCAACAGGACTTGACGGACAGATTAAAGACGGCAAACTCTCATTCCAGTGTAGTTTCGCAGACTACCCCACCTACTTCAAGCAGTATTAAGAGACTGAAAAATTAGACCATTCATATAGAAAGACCGATGAGACGCCGATTTCATCGGTCTTTTTGCATTTATGAAGCAAAGTTTCAACATTGTTAAAACTTTGTTAATAAAAATGAGACAAAACGCTCAAATTCCTATCAAAATAATATCTATACTTGCAAAACACACTATTCGCAGAACGAAGATAATATATAATTATGAAGCAATCTTACAAAATATCGTCTGTGGTGTTGCTTGTTCTGATGGTTCTCTTCACGCCAGTCAATGCAAAGAAGAAGGACAGCAACCCAGAGAAGGACTCCTCACAGGTAGCCCGAAGTGGCTATGTCCCAGACACTATTGCTTTTTCAGATTCCGAACTCAAAGCCATTGAGAAAGATATACTCAGCAAAGATACGATGAAGGCTGAAGGTTTGGACTTTTTCTATTGTCCAGACTCCACTTGTATGTTCTTCCTCGACGAGTTTGCTGTTGTGGCTAACATTCGTGATATCAAGCCGTTATACGCACAACCTGGTGCATTTTCAAAGATTGATTTATCGCAACTCGAAATGATGGGTGTGAGAAACACCAACGATATGAGTTCCAACACGCCAAATTTCCACATGCCAGAGTTTGGTTCGAGTCGTTTCTCGTCTATCTATGTCCGCGGTTTCGGTACGATGTATGGCGACCCCGTGATGAGCCTCAACATAGACAACGTGCCGATCCTCAGTAGTGCCGCCTACTCGATGGAACTCTACGATGTGGAGCGTGTCGAGATGTTGCGCGGTCCGCAGGGTGTCAGCACCGGACGAAACTCTTTGATGGGACAGATGAACGTCTACACCCGCACCCCACTCAAATACACGGGTACGGATGCCTCGGTCGACTACTCGACTGCCAACACGGTGCGTGTCAACGTTGGCACTTATCAGAAACCACGGGAACGCTTCGGATTCTCCATCTCTGCGAAAGGAAAGCATACCGACGGATTCTTCACCAATGCCTACACAGGAAAGAAGATTGACAAACAGAACTCGCTGAGTCTGCGTGTCAGAACAGCAGCCAAACCACGCGAGAAGAACACCATCGACAACGTCGCCACCGCAAGTTACTTGGTCGAAGGCACAAACCCATACGCTTTCATCGACCAACAAAATCAGGTGCAAGACATCTCCATCAACGACGAAAACAAGTACAGTCGTTTCACCTTCACCGATGGTTTGGTGATGCAATACGTCTACGACAAATTCGCCTTTTCAAGTATCACAGGTTATCAATACTTGAATGACGATTTGAAATATGACGCAGATTTCTCCGCAAAAGATTTGATTTCGCGCAAGTTGAAACAGACGGAACACGCACTCTCGCACGAGTTCAATTTCCGTTCAAAAGAAAATAATGAAAAGAAATATCAGTGGAAGGCCGGCTTGTTCTTCTTCTTCAGGCACAACAAAATGTCGATGCCGATTTCCTACCGCAAAGATGGTATCGACGATGTCTTCAGCGACGACTTGAACAAAGCCATCCAGTCTCGCTTCCCTACCAGCTACTTGACAGTGGAAGGCGACAGACTGAACGTGGACAATGACTTGGAGAGTCCGACGTTCGGAACGGCAGTCTACCACCAATCTGAAATCAACACAGGCAAATGGGATTTCACGATAGGATTCCGCCTCAACCTTGAACATACCAGTTTGAGTTATTACAACATCAACGATATTTACTACAATATCACGGCGCAACCCGACTATCCTCAAGAACTCTATACCTACTTGTATGGAGACCAGAAGATGACCGACTTCACCTTCCTGCCAAAGGTTACGGCGCAATATAACATAGACAATTACAAAAACGTCTACATCAACATTTCGAGAGGTCACCGTTCAGGTGGATACAACGCCCACTTGTTCTCCGACATTATGCAATACCGCATGAAGAACCAGATTCTGAAGGCTTTGGAGATTGACCCAGAAGAAAATGGTATTCCAACAATCGACTATAACCAAGAGATCAGTTACAAGCCTGAAAAGACTGTGAATTTCGAGGTGGGAACGCACATTCTCGCACCAGAGCATCATCTGAACTTCGATATGTGTCTCTTCTACATCATCGGAAGAAATCAGCAGATTCACACCTTCCCATTAGGTGAGAACACAGGTAGTATGATCATCAACGCAGACAAGAGCCAGAGCGTGGGAGGCGAGTTGACCGTCAACTATCAAAGTGCCAACCCAGAAGAGGAGAACACTTTCTCGCTCACTGGTTCGATTGGTATCGCCGATGCAAAGTTGAAGAAATACACGCAAAACGGGACCGACTACAAGGACAAGCATATTCCGTTCGCACCCCTCTCGACCCTCTCGTTGGATATGGGCTATATATTCAAATTCGACTCGAGAGCGATTGACAAGTTGACATTGTCGATGGGAATGGAAGGCTCGGGCCGTATCTATTGGGACTTAGCCAATAAATACACGCAACCGTTCTATATGATTTTGAACGCTTCCGTCGCCTACGAGTGCAGAAGAGTGAAAGTGAAGGCCTACATTGAAAATCTCGCCGACAAAGAATACGTTACCTACATGTTTGAAAGTTTAGGCGACCATTTCTGTCAGCAAGGCAAACCACGTCAAATCGGAATTTCTTTCAGTTATCATTTTCAATAATTTGTTACCTTTGCAGAATAAAGGAGACTGATAGACGTAGGTCTTGGAAATACAGATTATAAGCAAGATGACCATAGACATAGAAAAAATTCGAGAAGACTTTCCTATCCTTAAGAAAGAGGTTTACGACCATTCTTTGGTCTACTTAGATAATGCAGCAACGACCCAAAAGCCCTCGTGCGTGGTAGACACCATCGTGAAGGGCTATTACGACTGCAATGCAAATATCCACCGTGGCGTTCACTACCTCAGCCAGTTGGCAACAGAGGCACACGAGGAGGCACGGAAGACGGTGCAGCAGTTTCTCAATGCGAAAAACAGTCACGAAATCGTCTTCACCCGAGGCACGACAGAGGCTATCAACTTGGTAGCCCACTCGTTCGGTATCAGTCAGTGCCAAGATGGCGACGAGATCATCGTGTCGCAGATGGAGCACCATTCCAACATCGTTCCTTGGCAGTTGTTGCAGAACATCAAGAAAATCAAACTGCGTGTCATCCCATTCAATGAACAAGGCGTTTTGAAGATTGACGAGTTGGAGAAACTCATCAACGAGCGCACGAAACTCGTCTCCATTGCACACGTCTCCAACACTTTGGGAACAGTCAACCCAGTCAAAGAGGTGATTCGCATTGCCCACAGTCATAACATCCCTGTTTTGGTGGATGCAGCCCAATCCGTTCCCCACATCAAAGTGGACGTGCAGGATTTAGAATGCGATTTCTTGGCATTCTCAGGACATAAGATTTATGGTCCGACGGGAATTGGAATCCTCTATGGCAAAGAAGCGTGGTTGGAGAAGATTCCGCCATACCAAGGAGGAGGCGAGATGATTCAGAAGGTAACCTTCGAGAAGACCACCTTCAACGAACTACCTTTCAAGTTTGAAGCAGGCACACCCGATTATATTGGTTCGACAGCCTTAGCGACGGCACTCAACTATGTTACCAACATCGGCATCGACAACATCGCAGCCCACGAGCATAGTCTGGTGGAGTATGCCACAGCGCAGTTGAAACAGATCGCAGGCATGCGCATCATCGGCGAAGCACCTGAGAAAAGCGGACTGATTTCGTTCCTTGTCGGCAACATCCACCCTTACGATATGGGGTCGATATTAGACAAGTTGGGCATTGCCGTGCGCACGGGACATCACTGTGCAGAACCCGTCATGCAAGCCTTTGGAATAGACGGAACGGTGCGCGCCTCGTTTGCCATCTACAACACCAAAGAGGAGATTGACAAATTGGTGGCAGGCATAGAACGAGTAGCCAAAATGTTCAATCGTAAAAAATAAAATAGTACATTTGCGAAATTTTCAAAATTTACCGCTATGACAATCAATGAGAAACAAGATGAGATCATCTCAGAGTTTGAATTTTTGGAAGATTGGCTTGACAAATATCAGCAGATCATAGACAAGGGCATTGAGAACCCTGGCATCGAAGAGAAGTACAAGACCCCAGAATATCTCATCGAAGGCTGTCAGAGCAAGGTTTGGGTTTACGCAGAATACAAAGACGGCAAAGTGTTCTACCAAGGAGAGAGCAACACCGACATCGCAGGCGGTATCGTCAGCATGTTGGTCTACATCCTCTCTGGGGCGACTCCCGACGAGATCATCAACGCCGACCTCTACTTCATCGACAAGATTGGGTTGAGAGAACACCTCTCGCCTACTCGCTCGAACGGAATGCTCGCCATGATGAAGCAAATGAGAATGTACGCAACAGTATTTAAGGCTAAATACGAATCAGCACAATAACGTAAAAGAAGAGAGCTGATTTTGCAAGAAAAAATTGCGTGGACGAACGAAAAATGCGTATTTTGCATTGATTTTTAGTCGTCCACGCAATTTTTTCTTTCATGGAGATAAGTAGTTTACATATTTCAGGGTTCTGTAACATTGAACAATTCAGCATAAAACTCACTGAATTCAACGCATTAATTGCGCCAAACAACTATGGTAAAAGTAATGTGTTAGAGGCAATCCGATTTGGGTTTGACTTTATCAAATCGACAGAGAATGAAAGGCTCTCTATGATGAGCGATTCCTCTTACATTCCCATCAATATAATCACGTCAGGACATCCCTTCCGTTTCAGTATTGAATTATGTAATAACATTGATGACAACCTCACAAATTACATATACACATACGCCTTTGAATGGGCAAAAAACAACGGAGAGACAAGCACTCGCATTATAGATGAGTCTCTAATAGAGATATCCAAAGAATATAGACGACCTCACACCATAATCAAAAGGACAGTGGATAATGGTGGACTATATGTACCTTCACCATCAGCCAGATGCACCCGAAAAGCGAACGTTTCCGAAAGACAACTTGTAATTGATAGTCTCGCAACAATTGACAATTTGTTTTTCAAAGACATCGTCGTTAATCTTAAGGAACTCGGAGTAAGTATGATTGGCGTTTCTGGGTTTGATAGACAACGACTCTCTCATTTCATTTTTGATTTAAAAGAGCAGAATCCAATGCGATACTCCTTATTCGAGGATGCCATAACACACTTAGTGCCCAATATCAAGACAATTATGCCAACTCGCACGCAACTGGGTCTAGAAGCGAACAATGTTCCTTATCGTATTGAGGATGCCATTTATGATATACGAATCAACGAAAAAACCAACAATCAAGACATCAGCATCTCTCGACTTTCAAGTGGCAGCCAACGTATTATTACCATTTTCGCTGAAATCATCAAGGCAGAGATGGAAGGTTCATCAATCATCTGCATAGAAGAATTAGAGAACTCTGTCCACCCAAAGTTATTAGAAAATATGATTCTACTTGTTCAGTCATTTGCAGAAGGCATCACAATTATTACGACAAGTCACTCTCCCTACCTTGTACGTTATCTGAAGTCTCGTCAACTTACCTTTGGTTTGCCCAACACAGAAGGAGTATCATCTTTCCACAAATTAAAACCGTCAAAAGTCAAAACGATAGTGAAGCGCGCCACTGCCATGGAACTATCCTTAGGAGAGTACATGTTTGAATTAATGTTGGACTTGAAACCAAACTCAGAAGATATTATAGAACTCTTTGAATAAGACATTGTTATGAAAGAAGGAATAGGAAAAGGCAAGAAACCTCATGTGGTAATTTTTGTGGAAGGAGACACTGATGTGGTGCTTTTCAGCCGATTAATTGCCTACTATCGTAAAGTGTCGACCACCCCTGTTCACTCCTGTGAAATTCTAAATCTCAAGGGGGTAAGCCGTTATGCAAGCAACAAATTCATCGGCAAATTACAGGGCGAGGTCATTCCGAAAGCAGAAAAGAAGAAAGTAAAGATATACGCAGTATGTTGCAGTTACGATACCGATGTCTTTGATGATGAAGAATCGCCAATTGTAGATTGGGGGAAAATTAGAAAGGCTGTACTTCACCTTGGCATCGACCAATTTTGTACTGTAGAAGTAAAAAGTGCAATAGAAGACTGGTTGTTGGACGACCTTGAAGGACTTTGTTCATTTTTGAAAATAAAAGAATTTCCCAAGAATATCAAAGGGAACAATGGCTACGCAAAAATGTCGGCATTATTCAAACGCGGTGGCAAAATATACGCAAAAGGGCTTTCTATTGACGATTTTGTCGACACCATCAACATTGAGAAAATTCGGGACAAGAGAAAAGATGCACTCTCTGAATTGGAAACAATCCTTAATGTGACCATTCTCAACAAATAACATTTATTTGTTCTCTACGCTTTCCCCCTATTCGTCCACCACAGCCCGCCAATAATCAGTATCGAGCCAACAACGATGAACGGTGTAAGTGTCTCATCCAGAATGAAATGGGCAAAGACAACGGTGATCATCGGCATCAAGAAGACATAGTTGTTGGTAATGATGACGCCCAGTTCGTCCATTGCTTTGTTCCAGAAGAGGAAGCAGATGCCCGACGCCACCACTCCTAAAAAGAGCAAGTTGCCATAGACGGCAGGCTTTGCGAAATGCTCGATTGGAAAGTCGAACGAACTGAAAAGCATGAAATAGAGAATGGTAGTCAGCAGTCCGTAGAAGAAGAGTTTCCGGGTTACGAAAAGCGACGGATAGGTGTGATGATAGAGTTTCTGAATGACACAATACAAAGCCCAGAAGACCACCGCCGCAAACGTCAGCAAATCGCCTAACGGATTGAGTTTCAACTGAAACTGACCGTTCAAAACCACCATAGCCACACCAACAAAGGAGATCAACGCTCCTATCACAAACGACCGTTTGAACTTCTCCGTCTTGAACACAAAGCGAGAGAAGAGAGCCGTTACGATAGGCACAACGGCACAAATCAACCCCACATTCGATGCCTGCGTATATTTCAACGCTGTGTTCTCAGCCAAGAAATAGAGCGTGCCACCCAGCAAACCAGTCATCAAGAAGATGAACTCGTCATGCCAGTCGGACACCCTCCGAAAATGCGGATGTATCACGCACAGAAGGATATAGCCGATGAAGAAACGACACAACATAATCTCCGTCGGAGTCATCCCCTCGCCCAACAACACCTTCGACGAGATGAACGACGCTCCCCAAACGACAGCTGAAAACACTGCCATCAGATGATACTTCCACAAACTCATGCCTCAATTTTATTTTTCAAAGTTAAGTTTATTGCATTGACAGACAGACAATTACGATGACTGCCATTATCAATACCATCACTGCGATGAAAATCTTCAATCCGTAAGGAAACTGCACTCTCGTGTTTTTCCCCTTCTGAATCGTCTTATCGTCGGGTTTTCCTTGGAAAGAATCGCCGTTCGACCCACGCTGAGCATCCCCCACACGCTTTCCGCAGTGGAGGCAATACTTAGCAGAGTCAGGAATTTCACAACCGCAGTGATAGCATTTCATATCTCAGATTTTACTGATTATTAGTGAGTTAGGATCTCAAGACCCTCTTCTGTCATCAAGAATGTATGTTCCCACTGAGCAGAAGGCAAACCGTCTCTGGTCGTAACCGTCCAACCGTCAAGCTCATTGAACACCACGTCTCTCTTACCCATGTTGATCATCGGTTCGATGGTGAAGACCATACCAGGAACGAGCATCATACCCGTCTTGTTCTGTCTGAAGTGGCAGACCTCTGGCTCCTCGTGGAACTGCAAACCAACACCGTGACCCGTCAACTCGTGAACCACCGAGTAGCCTTTGCTCCTTGCGTACGCCTCAATAGCCGCACCGATTTCATTGACAAAGTGGTAAGGCTTAGCAGCTGCCATTCCAACCTTCAAGCACTCAAACGTCTCGTCGACCAATCGCTTCTTCTCTGGAGAGACCTCGCCGATGCAGAACATTCTCGAAGCATCCGAGAAATAACCGTTCAAGATAGTTGAAACATCCACATTGATGATATCGCCCTCTTTCAAGATTCTATAAGGACTTGGAATACCGTGACAAACCACTTCGTTGATAGAGGTGCAGACACTCTTTGGATAGCCCTCGTAGTTGAGTGGAGCCGGAATCGCACCATGTGAAACCGTATAGTCGTACACCAATCTGTCGATATCCTCCGTACTCATTCCAGCCTTGATCTCACGCTCAATCAAGTCAAGCACACCCGTATTGACAACAGAACTCAACTTGATGCCCTCTATCTGCTCAGGAGTCTTAATCAACTTGCGAGGAGGCACATTATAACCTCTCTTTTCAAACTCCATCATCTTCAACTCAAAATCGGTTGCGACCCTACTTGAAGGAACGTACCACTTTCTAAATCCCTTACCCATTTTGATATAAACTTGTTTATCTTATTTTTATTTGTTTTTTACTTTATGATTCTTTTTTTTCATTGACATCAATCTCGCCAGAAATTAGGCGTGAACATCAACAAAATCGTGTACAACTCGAGACGGCCAATCAGCATCAGAGCCGAACACATCCATTTGGCAGCGTCCGGAAAAGAAGCGTAGTTGCTCAGCGGACCAGCCGTGCCGAACGCCGGACCCGTATTGCTTATCGTGCTGACACACGCTCCGAATGCCGTATCAAAGTCCAACCCTGTAAGTGTCAGCAAGGTCGTACCTGCCACCACCGCAATGATGAAAATGTAGATGAAAGCCAACGTACGGCGCACCAACACATCGTCAATCACACGTTTAGAAATCTTCACGGGGAAGACGGCATTCGGGTGTTTATGCAGACGGAACTCATTCCGCATGTTCTTGAAACAGATGATGAAACGAATCAATTTCAGACCTCCACTCGAAGAACCTGCACACGCACCGCTCACCATCAACAGCAACGTCGGCATCCAGAAAGAAGCACCCCACGAGGTGTAGTCGCAATAGCTACTTTGGAAACCACTGGACGAGAAAATCGTCGTCGTATGGAAGAGAGCCGTTCTGATTTCAGCCTCAACCGAGATAGGCATTTGTGGAGAGATTGAATAGTTCGGATTGACAAGGAAAAGGAGGAAGAAAACGACCGTGAAAAAGATCGTTCCTGCCCAATACCAACGAAACTCCTCATTGTTCTTCAGAGGAGTCCAATTGCCCATGCTCGCATAAAAATAGAGGGCGAAATTGACACCGCCCAAGAAAGAGAACAACGAGCATACATATTCTATATAAGGAGAATTGAAATAGGCGATGCTGGCTTGGTGCGTACTGAAACCGCCTGTTCCGATGGTGGTCATCGCATGGCAAAAAGAGTCGTAGAGACCCATCGGACCGACGCAATAGAAGATGGCGCAAACGAAGGTCAAACCCACATAGATCAGCAAGATACCACGAGCAGCCTCTTGTGTTTTCGGACGAAGTTTGCTGGTCGACACGCTCGTCGCCTCGGTCGAGAACAACTGTTTGTTGTTACGGTTGAACGAAGGCAAAAGGGCGATAGAGAAGATGACGATACCCAAGCCACCCATCCACTGTTGGATAGAACGCCAGAAAAGGAGTCCGTGAGGTTGGGCATCAATATTATTGAAGACGGAAGCCCCCGTAGTGGTGAATCCCGACATCGTCTCGAAGAAAGCGTCTGTAATCGACGGAGTAGTTCCATAAATCAGGAACGGAAGCATACCGAAGAGGGAGAAAACGACCCAAGTGCCTGCGATGATCAGATAGCAGTCTTTACGATTGAGGTTGGCTTTCTCCTTTGTGTTAGGAAGGAAAAGAAGCAGTCCGGTAACAGCACAGGCAGCAGTTGCGACGGCGAGTGATGTGAAATCTCCTTCCCCGTAATAGAGGGCGACCACCATTGAGAGAAACAGGAAGAACGTCTCCATCAGAAGCAATACGCCAAAAACTTTCTTTTTCATTGTTTTTCGGATTTCCTCGGCAAAGGTAAAACTTATTTAGAGAATAACGGCAAAATTTCCTATCTTTGCCAATGTTCCTGTTTGGTTGCAAACAATGAAACAATGCATTATGTACAAATATAAGATTACAGTAGAATTTATTTTTGAAGATTTGCTTGCCCTCTGCCACAATCACAAGTCGGTAGAGCCACACGCATCCTACGCAACGTTGAGGAAAATTTTCTTTTTGGTGTTAGACGACCGCACCGCTGAGGCTGAGTTCTCTTTCTCCGGTCCGTTTGCCAAATTGGATTTTCTGGTGAAGGAATATCACGTTCCGAAGCAAGTCTACTATGCGATGAACCAGTTTCGCGCCCGCATTGGCACGTTGCATGGTCAACCGTCCGACCGATTGGCGCAGTATCTTCTGCACGACGTTCGGCTGCTTGCCACCTTCGTCAGTTGCGTCTACAAACAGTCTATTCCGAAAGAATTGGATGAAATCTTGCCACAGACGCAACAGGAGTTTCATTTTAAAGAGGAAACAGAAGCCGACGAGATTAGAGTCTCCGTCACCTCGTGGGACGACCAGTTTATCATCGCAGAACGAGCCGACGAGAATGGCAAAGAACTGAAAATCTGCTACGCCTACTCAACCGAGGCAGGCGACCTCACCCCCATCGGAAAACTGTTGAGCAAAAACACTACGCTCAACCTTGTTCGTCCACGAGTGAGAAACGACATCTACTACCCCGAGTTCATCATCTATGAGCCTGATTTTCTGGTAGATATATCCACCATTGCCGAAGGATTTGAAGATTATGGACTGACCCCTTTCTCTTATTTAGTGAAGCGTTTACAAAAGAGAAAAATTACGCAAGCCATATTAATAGGTAATCTGGCAGGACAATTTTTGGACGAGGAAGTCTATTCCAAGAAGACCGTTTCCTATAAAGATAGCGTTACACGGTTCTTTCAGAATTTCGCCCTTAACATTGCCACTTGCGAGGATTTCGATCGAGATAAGTTCCACAAGGAGGCTCAACGGCAACAGATAAACATCCGCGAATACACCGCCAAGCAGTTGGACGACAACCGCATTTTCGACCCTGAACATGCACTGCTCGAGCCCTCGTTCTTCTGCCCCACTTTAGGCGTGCAAGGTCGTATGGACTTGCTGACCGACGACCAGAAAGTGTTGGTGGAGCAGAAATCTGGCAAATGGGGCTTCCCGAATGGTGGTCACCAGGAGAAGCACTATGTGCAGATGCTTTTCTACTTGGCATGGTTGCGCTATAAAATGCACGTTGCAAACGAAGATGTCAACGTGTGGTTGCTCTATTCCAAATATCCAAGTGCAGGGAAAACCATCAACCAAGAGAATGGACTGATGAAGGAAGGCCCTGCACCACGCCTTCTCTTCGAGGCGATTCAATACAGAAACACCATCGCCTACTTAGAGAAAAATCTGGAACAAGGAGCCATCAATATCCTTGAGAAATTATCAGCCGACACGCTGAATGTCAATCAGATGGCAGGAACTTTATGGCGAGATTACCAGAAACCGCAGATTGACGAAATTCTCAACACGGTGAAGAACGCCAGCGATTTGGAGCGTGCCTATTTCTACCGTTTCTTCACTTTCTTAGAGAAGGAATACCATCTTTCGAAGACGGAATTTGCCATGTCGTGGAATCTCACCATGGAGGAAAAACGCCAAGAAGGCATGGTCTACTCCAATCTTCAACTGATAAAAACTGAAGAGGGAGAAACCAATGAAGGTATTGAAATCGTTGATTTTCAAATAGATATAAAAGATAGAGACGACGCTCCTAATTTCCGAAATGGCGACATCGTCATCTTCTACCCTTACAATCCGAAGATAGACAAGTATAACAGCCTGAATATCAGCAACGGAATCGTCTTCCGTGCCACCATCAAAGAACTGACCGACGAGACTTTATCCGTCAAACTGCGCTCGCCTCAACGAAACAAGAATGTCTTTCGGCAAGGCGAGAACACTCGCTGGGTGGTCGAACACGACTTCTTAGACTCGTCGTTCTCCTCTTCGTTCAAGGACCTTTTCTCCTTCTTGACAATGACCAATCAAGAGCGTAAAGCATTGATTCTCAACCAACGACAACCAGAGAAAGATAGTTCCGTCCAACTCAACAACGACTATGGAGCGTTCAACGATTTAGTGTTGAAAGCCAAACAGGCTAAAGACTATTTCATCGTCATCGGACCTCCAGGAACAGGCAAAACATCCTTTGCATTAGTCAATATTCTACGAGAAACATTGTCTGATACAAATACCTCCGTTTTGTTGGTTTCCTACACCAACCGCGCTGTCGAGGAGATCTGCTCCAAACTCATCGCCGAGGGAATCGATTTCGTCCGCATTGGTCACGAGCACTCCTGCTCCGAAGGATTCGACAAGTCTTATTTGCTGAAAAACAGGCTGAAAGACACCACCACACTACCAGCAATGACGGAATTTCTCAAGTCTGTCAGAGTCTACGTTGGCACCACCGCCTCCATCGCTTCGATGCAGAACCTCTTCAGTCTCAAGACCTTCGACTTGGCGATTGTCGACGAAGCATCGCAGATCTTGGAGCCCCAGATCATGGGCTTGCTGACTGCCAACTACGGAAACGGCATCCAAAAGTTCGTCTTCATTGGCGACCATAAGCAATTGCCAGCCGTGGTGCAACAGACTGAAAAAGAGTCGAAAGTGGAAGATCCGCAGCTTTGGAAAATCGGGCTGACCAACTGCCGACACTCCTTCTTCGAGCGTATGTTGAGGAATCAGCAAGGCGATGATTTCGTCTATATGCTGAATCATCAAGGCCGCATGCACCCCGAGGTGTCCGACTTTGTCAACCAAGCCTACTACGGAGGACAATTGGGCATTGTTCCGCTGAAACATCAAACGCAAACCCACTTCTACGGAGATAAGAATTTAACATTAACCATTGACAATGAGAATGTTATAGACCAGCTTTTGCAGAATCACCGATTGATGTGGCTCGACGTGAAAGCAGTGGTCGACAGCAGTTCCGACATGGTCAATATGGCAGAAGCCGAGTTGATAGCCACCCTTGTGAAGCAGACCTACGCACTCTATCAACGATATGAGAAAACCTTCAACGCACTGAGCAGCATCGGTGTGATTGTCCCCTATCGCAGTCAGATTTCGATGGTGCACCGGGCGATCGAGCGATTAGGCATTGAAGATCTGCGCAACATCTCCGTCGACACGGTGGAGCGATTTCAGGGAAGTCAGCGCGACGTGATTATCTACGGAACGACTGTAAAGAAAGAGTATCAGTTAGGATTCTTAGGTGCTAACGTGTTGCAAGACAATAAGTTGCAAGTAGACCGCAAACTCAACGTTGCCATTTCGCGCGCCAAGGAGCAGATGATTGTCGTCGGCAATGCCACCCTGTTGGAGCGTTGCCAATCATACACCCCATTCATCAATTACCTGATGGAAAGGCAGAAAATCTTCACCGTTTAAAAAGAAAATCCAAAAACTTTGTCAGAAAAAAAGTAGAAAATTATTGGCTATAAAATTTAACTCTTTTAACTTTATAGGGAGTTAATAATAAGCATGTTTCACTTTTTAAAATTAGAAAAATCATGAATAAGGTATTCACAATAGCCGTAGCAAGTCTTTTCTCACTCTTTCTCGTTTCCTGTAACACCACGCCAGCAGACTACTGCGAGACGGTGATGAACGAGTGTGTCCAGTTAGACAACAACACCAAGGAGTTCACCCAACAGATCGCCAGCAGAGACATGCAGAAGATACAAGAGACCTACGACCAGAACCTGAAAGACATCAACGAGACCATCAGCAAACTGCAAGACATGGGCGACTGTCGCGGACAAGCCTACCTTGTAGAGTCTGCCATCCGTTATGCACAGAGTTACAAAGAGATCTACGAAAACGAATACGCCACATTCATCCAGATTTTATCTAAAGAGAAAAAGACCTACGAAGACGGCGACATTGTAGCCCTTTCAGTAGACGACATTGCGAAGAAAAACTTAGAGGCAAAATCAGACCTGATCAAGAACTTCTCGAGATTCGTGAAAGACTTCGAGTTGAACGCTTCCTATTAAGCCGAAACACTTATTAAGGAGGCTTTTTTGCCTACATTCACTATATCCTTAAATCGTATCATCCATAAAAACTGATTGAGTATGAGTTGTGTTAATGAGAATTTGGTTGATGTTTACTGCGTCAACAATAAGCAGAAGAAGAGTTACCCAATGGGTGTCAGTTTGTTGGACATCTATAATGATATGAAGCCAGAGATGAAGTATGGCGTCATCGTGGCTAAGTTGAACAATGTTACGAAGGACTTGAAATTTAAGGTTTACAAACCACAGACAGTTGAGTTCAAGGGCATTGAAGTTCCTTCGGGAATGCGCGCCTACGTACGTTCCCTCTCTTTCATCTTTTGCAACGCCGTGTATGCTGTGTTGCCAGAAGTGAAAGTTCGTTTAGAGCATCCTATCGCAAAAGGCTACTATTGCAAATTGATTGGATATGACAAGCCTATCGACGAGACATTGATTGACAAAATCCGCAAGGAGATGCGCAAGATTGTCGACGCCAACCTCTCTTTCAACATGTGCGACACTCCTACCGAGGAGGCTATCGAGGTGTTCCGCAAAGAGGGTGCTGAAGACACCGCATTGCTCCTCGAGCAGCATGGTTCATTCTATACGAGATACTACGAGTTGGGAGGCAGACACAGTTGGTTCCAAGGACCAGTTGCGCCATCCACCAATTACATCCAATTGTTCGACATTCGCCCTTATCACGACGGCATCTTCTTGCAAGTGCCAGACAGAAAAGACCCTGTCAAATTGGAGACTTTCGAGCCTCAAGACAAACTCTTCGCCACCTTCTCCGAGCATGCCCAATGGAACCATATCATGGGCTTAGGCAACGTCGGAAATATGAACAAGATGGTGAAAAACAAAGAGAGTATGTCGGGCATCATCAAAGTGGCAGAGGGATTGCAAGAGAAGAAAATCATCTCCATTGCCGATGAGATTGCGAAACGCAAAGACACTAAATTAGTGTTGATTTCCGGTCCGTCATCCTCTGGAAAGACCACCTTCAGCAAACGTTTGAGCGTGCAGTTAGCAGTGAACGGATTGAAGCCTATCGCCCTCTCGATGGACGATTATTTTCACCCTCGCACGAAAACACCAAGAGACGAGAATGGCGATTACGATTTCGAGTCTATCTACTCCGTCGATTTGGACCTCTTCAACGACCAGATGAACAGTCTGCTCAGTGGCAAGGAGGTGAGCCTTCCTTATTACAACTTTGAGAAAGGCGAAAGAGAGTATCACGGCAAGAACCTCAAGTTGGAAGGAAACGGTGTTTTAGTGATCGAAGGAATCCACGCGTTGAACCCAATGTTGACTTCCAAGATACCAGAGAAGAATATCTTCAGGATCTACATTTCGGCGCTCACCACTATCTCGTTCGATGATCGGAACTGGATTCCGACGCGCGACAACCGTCTGCTCCGTCGTATCATCCGCGACTATAACTACCGTGGATATTCGGCAGTCGAGACCATCAGCAGATGGGAGAAGGTGAAAGAGGGCGAGGAGAAATGGATCTTCCCATACCAAGAAAACGCCGATGTGGTGTTCAACTCCGCATTGCTTTTTGAGATTTGCGTGCTGAAGAAATTCGCCGAGCCAATCTTGTCGGAGGTGCCAGAGAACTCGCCAGAATACCCTGAGGTACACCGCTTGTTGAGGTTCTTGAGTTACTTCAACATCGTGCCAGAAGTCGAGTTGCCACTCACCTCACTCCTCCGAGAGTTTTTGGGTGGAAGTTCATTCAAGTATTAAAAAGCAATATTGTAAAACATAAAGTGTGCTACTCTCCGTGGCACACTTTTTTAGTATCTTTGCACGAACAAAAGCGCAGGAAGGATGAAATACCCCATCGGAATACAGACATTAGAGAATATCATCAACGAAGGATACGTCTACGTTGACAAAACGGAGATGGTCTATTCTCTTGTCAACAACGGAAAAGTTTATTTTCTGAGTCGCCCAAGACGATTCGGAAAGAGTCTGCTCCTTTCCACCCTCGAAAGTTATTTTCTCGGCAAAAAAGAACTTTTCAAAGGCTTAGCGATTGAGAAGTTAGATACGGAGTGGAAAAATTATCCCGTTTTCCATATTGATTTCAATGGTACAAATTTTACTACTGGAGATGCCCTACAAAATAGAATTTCATACCATCTAAGTGAATGGGAGACACAATATAACCTGACACAAAAGCCTAACAATGACCTTGGAGTCCGTTTCTCAAAAATCCTTGAAGCAGCGCACCAACAAACAGGATTAGGCTGTGTCGTTTTAGTTGATGAATACGACAAACCTTTGTTGGATGTTTTGGATAGCAATCTCACAACAGAGGTCGACGGCAATAAAATCAGTTTGGAGGATAAAAACAGAGAAATATTAAAAGCGTTCTACTCCACCTTCAAATTAGCAGACCAACATCTTCGCTTTGTGTTTCTGACAGGCGTAACGAAATTCTCGCAAGTAAGCGTTTTCAGCGGATTCAACCAACCCAATGATATCAGTATGGATGTCGCATACGATACCCTCTGCGGAATAACAGACGAGGAGATCGACAAATACTTTTCCGAGCCAGTGGCAGAAATGGCAGAGATGAGAAAGATCTCCGTCGAGGAAATGCGCAGAAGGCTGAGAAAGACTTACGACGGCTACCATTTCAGTACACGAATGAAGGGCGTACACAATCCTTTCAGCCTTCTGAACACATTCAGCAAAAAGGCCATCAGCGACTATTGGTTCAGCACTGGTACGCCCACTTACTTGATTCGATTATTAAATCATTTCAACGAAAACTTGATTGATTTAACAAACAAATATTACGCTAAAAGTCGCTTCTACGAGTATAAAGCAGACAAAGAAGAGCCACTTCCGATGATATATCAAAGTGGTTACCTGACGATAAAGGGCTATCGAGAAGACCGAGACACATTCTTGCTCGACTACCCCAATGATGAAGTGAAGCGTGGGTTCGTCACTTTTGCAACCAACAACTATCTGAAGCAAGAAGGAGGCGTTGAGAATTGGATTGACCAAATGTTGGATGCTTTAGAAGAGAGCAATTTAGATCAACTGAGAGATGTTTTCACTGCCTTTCTTGCCAGCATTCCATACACAATGCGTGACAAAAATGCAATGGAAAAACATTTCCACTACACGTTCTATCTTATCTTTCGCCTCATTTCAACCTATCACGTTTATACTGAAAAATGTCAAAGTCACGGTCGTGTAGACTGTATCGTTGAAACGAAAAATGACATATTCATTTTTGAATTTAAATTAGATGGAACAGCGAAAGAAGCCTTGCAACAAATCAATGAAAAAGGTTACGCTCAAGAATATTTGGCAGATAAACGAGAAATCCATAAAATTGGATGTTCGTTCTCTTCCGAGACTGGAACGATTGAAGAGTGGGCAGTAGAATGACCACTCTTCATCCTGCCCCAAATCCGGACAAGTTCCAAGATCCATATTGCTTCGAATTCAATGCAGCCGTAGGCATAGAAAAACCAGAGTTCCAACAGTATGGTTGTGCAGTTCGTCCCGTTCACGACCTGACTGTCGACATTCAACAAGCCGTTCTAAATTGCCTGTCCGCCTCGTCAGAGATGCAAAATAAGGTTAAATAACATAGAAAAAAGTGTGCCATTATTCGTGGCACACTTTTTATGTTTATAGCTTAACCTCCCCTACTTTGAACTCTTCCGCCTGTTGCACTCCCGGCAGAGCATTTGGCAGTTGTCGGCAACTGTCCGGCCACCATCTTTCCATGGCGTGATGTGGTCTGCCTCCATCTCCTCGATTTTGAACTCTTTGCCACAGATTTTGCAGATACCCTTCTGCTTCTCGTACACCTCGCGCTTCGTGTTCTCGTCGAACGCGCGGATGCCTAAGTGGTGTTCGTCGCCATCCAACACGTAGGCGTAGATGCCACTCTTCTTCTGCACGTCGCTGTCCATCATCAGTTTTGCCACTTGATCTTCCAACGTCTTGGCATCGAGCGTGTTATCCTCGTGATATTTGGCGTAGAGTTCGCCCCAATCAACGCTCTTCATCTCCTTTCTCACCTTCGGGAATTTCGCCTTCACCCAACTGACAACGCCCTGGAAATAAGCCCACATGGCACTCGCATCAGGATCTTGCTGATGATTGCCCATATAGACTTCTATGTTATGCTTTGATACCCAATCAATTGCCGTTTCAAGGAACTCCTGACGAATAGGCGAACCGTTCACATAACTGCTTCCGATTTTATAGGCAGGACATGCTGACCTACTGAAATACTTCTTTGCATCGCTCAGCCATGGACCTGAGTAGACAGCGTTGCGCAACTCCTGCTTCGTCAATTTCTCACCAGCAATGTTGATAGTCTCAAACCATTTCAATTTCTCACTATCCTTACCACTACAAACATATATATTCAACTCATAATCAAGCACTTGTTGTCGTTCATCATCTTGCAGATTGTGGAAATAGCGCATCAAATATGAGAAATCGCCATTGACAAACTGGCAAATAGAGATGGTGCGTTGCTGTCCATCGATGATCTCGAAAGTGCCGTCGCCACGGTCTGCCCAATACATCACGTTGAGGGGAAAACCCTGCGTCAGTGTGTCAATCACCGCCTCACGCTGTTTATCGTTGTAGACAAACTCACGCTGATAAGGCGGACGAACATCCAACTTGCCCCCGTATGCCTTCACACCCTTCTCGGCATCATCCACATAACCCTCCGTCAAATCACGAACGGAGATCTTTTTCAATTCAATCTTCATATCCTTACTCTTTTTTATCATTTAACATTACATTCGGCTCTGCCACCATACTTACAGGCGGCTCTATGGAGTATTGCTGAGGCTGCTTTTTGCGAATGAAAATCCGCTTATACATTGCCTTACCATTTATCAAACATGACTTTGAACCTCCGAGCCATACTCCACCAGAATGTCCAACTCCATTGTCTTCGCCCATTCCAATAATTTCAAATTGATCTGGATTAAACTTGTCCATAAACGTAATCGGTACGCCCATCACACCATCATAATCACACGGAATATCGGCAACTTTACTAACTTCTATCGCATCGTAATTCTCGTATGTTGGATATTCTTCAGGAGAATACTTTTTGTATAGGATAAGGTCTTCGTGACGTTTTGCAATATCCATATTTGTAAACCAACAAATATTTCCCATACTACGCCACTTTTGACCCTCATCATCAATCCAAAACCTTGTTGCTCGAGGAGTATAATAATCTGGCACACGGAATCCCATATCTCCAGATTTATATCCCAGCCATATTTTATTATCCTTTATCAAAGGAAAAATCTCCTTATAGGTTATTGCATTCTGATTGCCGATAATCAAAAACTTCTTATCATACTCAATCAACTGAGCCACATATTCTCGGAATAGAGAAAACGGAGGATTAGTAACCACGATATCCGCCTGCTTCAACAATTCGATACACTCTTGACTTCGGAAATCGCCATTTCCTTTGAACTCTTTTACCCCAATCTCATTCACATCAGGTGTTCGGTTGCCGTTTTTATCTCCATTATACTCCAACCAAATCGCTTTTTCTGAATCATTCTGACTGAACAAATCACGCTCCTGACTTTTATAGCAAGTCGCAATCAATTTTTTCAATCCGAAATCCTCAAAATTGTAACTGAAATAGTGGAAGAAATTGCTTACCCTTGGGTCGTCACAATTGCAAAGGACAACCTTGCCCTTGAAATGCTCTTTGTAGTGCTTTAGTTCATTTTCTATGTCCGACAGCTGAGTATAAAACTCGTCCTCCTTGTTCTTCTTGGCCGCAGACAGACTTCGCTTTGCCATACCGATTTCGTTTTTTCGCAAAAACTTCCATCACGAGAGGACAAAATGAAAGGTGTGAGCCTTTCTATTCACATTCACGAGGAGCCTCGCATGAACCCCGCCCAAGTCCAATAGATCAGCCCACACCTATTCGGTGTGAGCATCAACTCTATATGAACTTGGGACGGACAGCACAGACGCTACCCGTGAATATAACTGACCTGATTTTCAAACCATCAGTTTGCGAGGCTTTTGATTCGAATGTGATATCAGCTAATGCTATATGTTAATATTACGTTTCTAAAATTTCTGTTCCGTATTTTTTTGTTTTATTTTTCAAAGATAGTGAATTAAAACTTTTTGATGGACATCAGAAGGGGCGAAATTCACTGCGATTTTCGTCCGTCAAGACTCTCATCATAAAAACTCACGCTTGAACCACAAGAGGAAAGCACTGTCTGCAATGAAAACGCCCTCTTTCTCCACCGTGATGAGTTCCTTCTCTTCCAACGATTTTTTGATTCGATCGATGTTCGATTTACTGCCCAAAGCATACTGCTCCGACACCTGCTTTGCAGAGAATCCGCTATGAACTCCACTGCACACCAACTTCAAGAAATTCATCTGGTAGGTGCTGAGTCGCTCGGTTTGCTGGATGAAAAGGCTGTTGCACTGCTGCAGCAACGCAGAGATTCCCCTTTCCACACACGCCTCGTCCACAACCTGTTCCGTCTCCATCATCACGTTCCAAGCCAACTGCTGCACGTACGACGAGTGGTTGCCAACCGCCTCACAGATCTGCTCTGCAAAGTGTTCCGAAATCTGCTTTCCATATTTCTCGAAGCGAGAACAGATGAAGTCCACCCAGTATTTTGTCGGGATGACCGAAAGGTGCATCATCTCGCCAAACTGGTAGAACGGCATTCGTTTACTCTGGAAAATATTCTCCATCAAATGGCGTTTGCTACCAAAAAAGCAATAAGAGACATTCTGGTGATGTTGCCAAGCCCCACGAAGTCGTTTCTGAATCGTCAGGGAGTCTTGCATCTCGCCAATCTGCTGAAACTCGTCTATGCAGACCACAATCCTGATATTCTCCTCCTCGGCAATGCGCTCTGGCAGGTTGAGAATCTCCTCGGGGGTATAATCTTTCGGGGTGATGCCCAACGACAGAGAGAACTCGGAGGTCGGCTCCGGACTAAAAGAGACCTTTGGCGACAAACGGACAAGAAACCGTTTGATATTCTCCATCACCTTATCAAACTGATGGCTGGTAGCCCTTAGTATCGTCTCGGCAAACCGATTGTAGAACTCGTACTCGCTTCGGCAATCGTATATGTCCATATACACCACCTTCACCTGCGGATTGTCCATCTCCGAGATCACCTTTTTGATGAGCGATGTCTTTCCCATACGGCGTGGCGATATCAGTATGACATTCACGCCATACTCAAAATCCTTCTTCAGCCGACTTCTCTCCTCTATTCTATCCGTGAAATTATTACCACCGACAGACATTCCATAGACAAACGCTTTCTCCATAACCACCTCAAGTATTTGATTGTGAGAGACAAAGATACCATAAAAACAAAAGTTCACAAAGTTGTGGACCACAAAGTTGTGAATCTGGAGTTACTCTACCATTTTTGTCGATTAAGGAAGCCAAAGATACCATTTTTGTCGGTTAAGCGCACTGTTTTTACAATTTTTGTCGATTAAGGGCCTTTTAGAACTGCAGGATATTCTCGTCACTCTCCTTAAAGGCATTCGTACTTTCAAGATAACGACGAGTCTCTTCAAAGTCCTCTCCTTGGATTTTGGCACTGAATTGACGAACTCGCGTCAAGGCTTTGATTATCGCCGTTGGGTCGCCCTTCCTCGTCAAACGCCGCAAAGCATTCAGATAATCATCTCTGAAAACTGTCGGGATAATGATTTTCGATTGGTCGGCAGTTACAAACTCCGCATTCATCATGATTCGAGAAATACGGCCATTTCCGTCATTGAACGGATGCACCTCACTCACCATAAACAGCATAAACAATGCCCTCGCAAACGGAGACTCTAACGCTTGATAATACTCAAAACCTTTTCGTAACGTTCCTCTAACCAATTCACAATCAACGAAGTATGTATCACCTGCATGGTTATTCTGCATTTTGAACATTCCCGGATTACGGTCTGGTCGAGCAGCCATCATCACTCTGTGTCGCTCCTGCAGAATTTCAACCAACTCATCTGCCGTCCGTGGCACACGCCTCATCTCCTTCCGACTCGCCACAATCTGAAATGTTCCCAACACATCATGCGAATCAGCATTTCGTGCAGGCATCGGCATACCAGTCTCCACAATTCTATACGCTTCTTCTATTTCAAATTCTGTTCCCTCTATATAATTGGAAAAATAACTTTCGAAAAATGCGAAATTTCGGAATGACGCAGTTGTAATGTTGGGTTCAAGAATCTCAGGAAAAACTTCATTGTGCAAAGCATTAAACAACGTTTCAAAAAGGCGAACTCTACTTTGGTCGAATGGTGCGCCCAACGCCCTCGCAATGGCATTAGCAGACGACAAGACAGTTGAAGGCTTCGTAGTCAGCAACGCACTGACAATGGAATTGAGCATTTCAAACTCAGCCTCCATATCCAACTGCGTCGACAATTTTCTTGCATTGTCCCGAAACTCATTCAATTTCGCCTCTCCGTTGACAGTCAGCATCTTTTCCAACTGATCCTCTATGTATGCACGAGGCATACATTTTGAAATACCATTTCTCGCCCTTCCTTTTTGCAGATTTTCCAAAATGCGACGTTCCACACTCGAGACATACAAGTTTTCAATAAACGGCATATCCCGATCCGTACCAGGTTTTCCCTCTAAAAGATGCACTGTTATTCCTGGTAGCGATACATTCTTAGTATAAGTATAGGTCAAAAAAATCTCGTTCGTCTCTGTGGGTCTCAATTCAAAAGCTGACCGATGACTAATCACCGCATGCGGATAAAGCTGTCCTAAAATATAAAAGAGATTCCTTCGTACAATATCTGTCGGGTCATCCTCCATATTGGAAGTATATACCTTCGGACAAATTTTCCGTAATTTCCCCTCCTTCTGCAACTGAGTCAAGCGGTAATCAGAACTTCCGACCACCACCTCCAAAACGTTTTGTAAAGACTTTCTCTCTGCCATTTTTGTCGATTAAGGAAGCCAAAGATACCATTTTTGTCGGTTAAGCGCACTGTTTTTACAATTTTTGTCGATTAAGACTATTCCGCTACAATCTGCCCATCTGCCATCTTCAAAACACGGTCTGATACGTTCGCCATATCCATATCGTGGGTTACCACCACCAACGTCTGATTGAGTTCGTCTCGCAACTTCATAAACAACTTGTGCAACTCGGCTTTGTTCTTCGTGTCCAAACTTCCCGACGGCTCGTCTGCTAACAAAACATCAGGCTTATTCACCAACGCTCGAGCAACGGCTATTCTCTGCCGCTCACCTCCTGAAAGTTCGTTGGGTTTATGCTCCATCCTGTCGCTAAGTCCCAAGAAATCAATCAGTTCCTTCGCCGATTTCTCTGCCTCCGCTTTCGTCTTCTTTGCTATCAACGCTGGCATCATCACATTCTCCAACGCCGTGAACTCAGGCAACAACTGATGAAACTGAAAGACAAAACCGATATGCTGATTACGAAAGGCAGCCATCTCTTTCTCCTTCAAATCAAACACCGACGACCCATGCAAATACACCTTGCCAGAATCGGGTTTGTCCAACGTACCGATGATCTGCAACAGCGTCGTTTTTCCAGCGCCACTCTGACCGATAATAGACACAAACTCGCCTCTCTCTACCGTCAACGACACATTCTTCAACACTTGCAACGTCCCGAACGACTTCGACAAGACTTCTACTCGTATAATCGTATCTTTCTGATTTACAACCTCTTCCATATCCGTCTATTCTCGTTTTATCGTGTTGCCAGAAAGCGTCATCTCCAACTCCTTCGGCGTTATGTTTACCACCAAATTACCTCTTTTCGCCACTGATATATTTCCCGTCTCCTCCGAAACAATCACCACCAATGCATCGGTCTTCTCCGAGATTCCCAACGCCGCCCTATGGCGCAAACCGCACTCTTTCGGTATCGACACACTATGCGAGACAGGCAAAATACATCCCGCACTCGCTATCTTTCCGCCCGCGATAATCATCGCTCCATCGTGCAAAGGCGAATTCTTAAAGAAAATATTTTCTATCAATCGTGAACTGATCACCGCGTCAATCTTCTCTCCCGTCACCTCAATGCTCTTCAAATCGTCGCCATGCTTCAGAACTATCAACGCACCCACCTTGCCTTTCGCCATATTCTTGCACGCAATCACAATCTGCATTGCAATGCTCTCCTCCATCTTCGGCGTTTTATTGTGGAAGAAACGACCGATCGTCCGCAAGATGAAATTCTCGCGCGATCCCAACATCGAGAGGAAACGCCGTATCTCGTCTTGAAACAGCACAATCAACGCAATCACTCCCACGTTGACGATCTGGTTCATCAAACTGCCCAACAACTGCATCTCCAACACGAAATTGACCACCAACCAAGCCACTACGAAAATCAAAATTCCGAAGAAAACCCTGTTGGCAGACGAGTTTCGTAACATCCTATGCGCCTTGTAGAGCAAAATCGCCACCAGCACAATATCTACGATATCCGTAAAACGAACTTCAAACCGCATACTTTTATTCTATTCCTACCTTTATCTTGGAGATACTCTATTTCCTTTTTTATTTATCTGACAGTCAACGACATAACTTCACAAGTTGAATCGCCTCATACGCCTCTCTACTATCGTGAACTCGCAAAATCGACGCTCCTTGCTGCAATGCCACCACATTCAACACCGTCGTGCCATTCAAAGCCGTCTCTGGCGTGCATCCCAATGTCTGCCACACCATCCTTTTGCGTGAAAGCCCTGCCAAGATAGGCAAATCCAGACTCTTCAACTCCGCCTGCCGCGACAACAACTCAAAATTCTGCTCCATCGTCTTTCCAAACCCATAGCCTGGATCCAGAATGATCTCTTTCACACCTTTGTCGTGCAAAATTCGCAATTTTTTCTCAAAAAATGCCCTTACCGATGCCACAACATCACCTTCAACCTCACCATAATGCATTAATATATAAGGTACATTCAACTGAGCCACCACTTCTAACATCTTCTCATCCCTATCGAATGCGTACACATCATTAATAATGTCCGCACCGCACTCTTCGACCGCCCTTTTTGCCACTTCTCCACGGAAAGTATCAACAGAAATCGGCACATCAGGATATTTTTCCCGAATCGCAAACACTGCCGGCAAAAGTCGATCCATCTCCTCTTCTTCCGAAACAGCCGTCGAGCCAGGTCTCGTCGAGCAAGCCCCCACATCAATAATAGAAGCACCATTATTAATATGTATAGCGACTTTTTCGAGAAGAACCTCCTCAGACTCACAGCGAGAGCCCGAGAAAAACGAGTCAGGCGTAACGTTCACAATTCCCATTACCACCGGACTTTTACACTCATATCCGTTTGACTTATTGACAATTTTCTCCATTAGATAAAAGATTTCTGACACTTTTGAAAATCGAAGTATTAAAAAAAGTGAAAAAATAAGAACTAAATCTTTTTGCAAAGATAGAAAATATATATCTTTGCCCACTACTTGAACGTACTGAATTGAAGCGACAACCGACACAATCGGTTGAGAGGAGTCAAGAAGAGGTGATAATTGCTGAGGATGAAAAGACGTTCAAGACGCATAGAGAGAGTGAAACAAAGTTGTAAAAGACAGAAAAATAAAACATTATCTTATACTAAAGTGCTATGAGACACATAGGTTTATTAAAGACAGCGTTGGCGTTGATGATTGCTGGAATCGCCTTGTCCTCTTGTGGGGAGAAGAAACTGAAGGATTCGACGTCATCAAACATCACCGGTTGGAAATATAACGACAAAGAAAACGGTGGATTCCAAGTAACTAACGATTACGAGCAAGAGACCCCTCCAGGAATGGTATTCGTAGAAGGTGGTACTTTCACTCAAGGTCGTGTTATCGAGGATGTCATCGGCGACTGGAACAATATTCCAAGAAGAGTAACAGTTGCTTCTTTCTACATGGACCAATATGAAGTAAGCAACGTAAACTGGCGTGAGTATTTACACTGGATGGGAAATGTATTCCACAATACTCCTGAAATCGTTGCAGCCGCTTACCCTGACACTTTGGTTTGGCGTGAGGAATTGGCTTACAACGAGCCTTATTTGGATTTCTACTTCACCCACGTTGCTTATAACTGGTATCCAGTTGTAGGTGTTTCCTGGGAACAATGTGTTAACTTCGCTGAGTGGCGTACTGACCGTGTAAACGAGATGAGAATGGCCGACGCAGGAGTTATCCAATACACTGATTTCCAAGCATTGAAGGGTAACACTGATGCTAACGACATCGCTCAAAATCAAGTATTCAATACAAACAAATACCTCTGGAAGTCAGACTACAAGCCAACTGAAGGTAAGAAGCCTGTAACTGACGTTTACGGAAACGCAAGACGTGTTAACATGTCTGATGGTATCTTGATGCCGAAGTTCCGTCTCCCAACCGAAGCTGAGTGGGAGTACGCTGCTTACGGTACTAAGTCTATCGAAGGTGAAGAGAACTACGAGGAGAAGAAAATCTATCCTTGGTATGGTCACCAGATGCGTAACCCTTCTAAGAAGGTTAAAGGTGAAATGTACGCTAACTTCGTCCGTGGACGTGGTGATATGATGGGTATGGGAGGTAAGTTGAATGACCACTCTACTATCACTTCTCCAGTAGACGCTTTCTGGCCAAATGAGTTCGGTTTGTACTGTATGGCTGGTAACGTTAACGAGTGGGTTTTGGATGTTTACCGTGTATTGTCAAGCGACGATGTTCAAGAGTACAACCCATTCCGTGGTAACGAATACAAGAACCCTGTAATGGAAGAGAGCACAGTTGACGGTCAAAACGTTCGTGTTCCTAAGATCGATAGCCTCGGTCGCGTAGTATTCGACTACCCTGTATCTAAAGATACTGAGTTAGAGAAATATGCTAAGTTGGATGTTCGTAACTACCGTGATGGTGATCCTCAATCTGCTTTGGATCGTTCACAATGGAAAGTTATCGCTGACCCAGACATCGCAACTAAGAAATTGTATGATCCAGATAGCGACGCTGAGGGTATGTTGACATCTAAGATTTCTAACACAACTCGCGTTTACAAAGGTGGTGGTTGGAAAGACCGCGCTTACTGGTTGAACCCAGGCCAAAGACGTTACTTGGAGCAAACAGAATCAAGAAGTGATATCGGATTCCGTTGCGCTATGAGTAAGGTAGGTGCTGAGGATGGCGACGTAAGATAATGTGATACCTATAGAATTGAGAGAAGCCCCTTCAACGAGGGGCTTCTTCTTTTTCTATTCTCACAAATTGTTTTTAACTTCGTAGCAGTTAATCTTAAACAAAATGGATAGCATCATTGAATTGGATCGTCTTTATGACCTTTTTTCCAAACACTCCACAATAACCACCGACAGCCGTAATTGCCCTGCCGGCTCAATCTTCTTCGCCTTAAAGGGTGAGAAATTCAACGGCAACCTCTTCGCTAAAGAGACCATCGAAAAGGGCTGCGCCTACGCTATCGTCGACGAACCGGGTATCGCAGACAACCAACGTATCTTCTTCGTGGAAAACACTCTGAAGACTTTGCAACAACTGGCTCGCAAACACAGAGAGACACTCGGCACTCCTATCATCGGTGTTACTGGAACGAACGGAAAAACAACGACGAAAGAACTCACCGCTGCCGTACTTAAACAAAAATTCAACCTGCTCTACACGCAAGGTAACCTCAACAACCATATCGGCGTGCCTATGACGCTCCTTCAACTGAAAAAGGAACATCAAGTGGCAATCATCGAAATGGGAGCTAACCACCCCGGCGAGATCAAAACTCTCGTCAACATCGCTGAACCAAATTTCGGTGTCATCACCAATGTGGGGAAAGCACACATCGCAGGATTCGGCTCTTTCGAGGGTGTCATCCGCACGAAATGTGAACTCTACGATTTTCTGAAAGATCATAACGGAACGGCATTTGTCAACCAAGCAAACGAGATTCTATCTCGCGAGGCTGCCAACCGCTCTCTTAACACAATTCCTTACGGTCAAGGTTCTACCACGACGGCAGAGATTCTCTCGTCCGACCCTTACTTGATCATCCGTTGGAGAGGACACGAAATCCACACCCAACTCATCGGTCGATACAATTTCGAGAATGTTCTTGCTGCCATCGCCGTCGGACTGAAATTCGAAGTGAACGAAGCTGACATCGTAACGGCTCTCGAATCGTACACTCCAACAAACAACCGTTCGCAATTCAAAAAAACAGAGAAGAACGAACTCATCATCGATGCCTACAATGCCAACCCAACCAGCATGAACGCATCTCTCGATAATTTCCTTCAAATCAACCACGGAAACAAAACCGTCATTTTGGGCGATATGAAGGAGTTAGGCACGGAAAGCGAAACAGAGCACCAGAAAATAGCAGACAAACTGAGTGCGTCAGACCTTACCGAGATTTTCTTGGTGGGTGAGAATTTCGCAAAAACGAACTGTGCAAAGGCAAAGAAATTCGACAATGTAACATTGCTCAACCAATATTTGGAACAATCACCATTAACAGGCAGACTCGTCCTCATCAAAGGATCGAACAGTATGAAGTTGGTAGATTGTCTTCCTTTTGTTTAACTTTGGCGTAAAAATTCAAAGCAGAAACAATGCGCACGATTATACTTCTTGTCATATTTTTAGCTATTCTCATCAGCTACCTCATCTACGTTAACACACGCAAGAAAAAGGTCAGCCAACCCGAGAACACTGCAACCGAGCAAAAGCCTCAACCCGAACGCAAACTGAAGACTTACGCCACCAAAGAAGAGGCAGAGAAGGCTCGCCAAGAAGCCATTGCCAAGGGCGAATGTTGCGGTCAACATGCTGTGTGTGAGCGAGAAACACTCATCAACACGCAGATAAAAGCAGAATACTACGACGACGAAGAGTTGGATCGTTTCAGACATAGAGAACCTTCTTCCTACACTGACGAAGAGATCAGCGAGTTTGAAGATGTCTTCTCCACCCTCAAAGAATATGATGTGAATGGATGGCTGAAAAGTCTGCAAATCAGAGAGATAGCATTGCCAGACTCCATACGCGACGAGGCTATTCTGATACTCCAAGAACGTCGTTTTAACCAATAAAAATTCACGACATGGCAAAGCAAACGGCACTGAAAGAGAAACTGATATTCATCGTGGCATACTTTGCCTTCTGGGTGCTCACTTTCATCGTGCAGAAACCGCTTTTTTGGCTCTTTCAATATTCTGAATCTGCCAAAGAGTCTTTCTCAGAACTGTTAGCGACGATTCCTCATGGATTCACGATGGATCTCTCCACCGCAGGCTATTTCACCGTCGTACCGCTATTATTGTTGCTGATTGCCTGCTTTCTTCCTAAAATCCAATGGGCGAAACGCACAATCGACATCTACACCTACGTCTTTCTTGCCCTGTTATCCATTCTTTTCATTGCAGACCTGTTTCTCTACCAATATTGGGGCTTCAGAATCGACTCGACCCCACTATTCTACTTGAAAACGCCTAAAGACGCAATGGCAAGTACCACCTTCGGAGAATGTATCGCTGCGTTAATCCTCGTCATCCTCTATTTCTACGCTTGCTATCGTTTCTATCGATTTATATTCAACAAGAAAAAACTATCTGATGGTCAGGACTTTATCTGCTCGATACCATTAGTATTGATAGCCGGATTGCTCTTCATCGCCATCCGCGGAGGAGTCAGTGTTTCGACGATGAACGTTGGTCACGCCTACTTCAGTCAGTCGACCTTCGTCAACCACGCAGCCATCAACCCGACATGGAATTTCATCAACTCACTCACCCGCGACACCGATTTCAAATCGCAATATCGTTTTATGGATGATGAGAAAGCGACTCAATTGGTTGCTCAGTTGAATCATTCAGAATCAGCAGAAAAACATCATCAGATTATCAATACGGAACGTCCGAATGTCGTTTTAATCGTGATGGAAGGCATCGGCTCGAATGTCATTGAAACGTTAGGCGGTGTTCCTGGAGTTGCTCCCAACCTATGCAAATACACGGAAGAAGGACTGGTCTTCACCAACTTCTTTGCCAGCAGTTTCCGTACGGATAGAGGTCTGGTTGCCATTCTCAGCGGCTACCCAGCCCAGCCAACCACCTCACTGATGAAATATCCGAACAAGACACAAAACACACCGATCATCACACAGAAATTCCGTGAGGCAGGCTATCACACCGCCTTCTACTACGGAGGAGACGATAATTTCACCAACCTGCACTCCTTCCTCGTTACGGCAGGCTACCAAACCATCGTCAACGAGCATGATTTCAGTAATAAGGATATGTCGACGAAATGGGGTGCATACGACCATGTGTTGCTTCAGCGTGTGAAAGATGACCTGCAAAACGAACTTTCAGCAGAGAGTCAGCCTTTCTTCAAAACCATCTTGACACTCAACAGTCACGAGCCGTTCGACGTTCCTTCGCATGTTCTCGAACAACCCTACCTCAACTCCGTGCATTACGCTGACAGTTGCCTCGGCGACTTCATCGAACATTATAAGAAGTTGGAGATTTGGAAGAACACCGTCATCATCCTTCTTCCCGACCACGCCTATCGATACCCCGAAAGTCTGTCAAACGCAGAACCATATCGCTACCGCATTCCATTGATATGGCTCGGTGGCGCAGTAGACACTACCCAGATGAAAGCCTACACGAAGACTTGCGGACAAATAGACCTTGCAGCCACCCTGCTGAATCAGTTGGGATTAGACAGCGAACCGTTCATTTTCAGTCATGACATCTTAGACGATAGTTACCCTGACTACGCATATTTCTCCTATAACAACGGTTTCGGACTGGTACAGCAGCAAGACACTGCCCTTTACGACTGCGACGGCAACTGCATCATCCGTGCCACCAAAGAGGAGACGGTAGACTTCGGCAAAGCCTACCTGCAAAAATTATACGACGATTTGTCTAACAGATAAAAACCATTCACCATGTCCGCACATCTCTACGACAGCATTCTCATCGGACCTATTCACAGTCGCCGATTAGGCACTTCATTGGGTATCAACCTATTACCCCTCACCACAAAATTCTGCACATTCGAGTGCATCTACTGCGAGTGTGGCAACACCCCTCGTGGCGCAGTCGGCAGATTTGAAGAGACAAAAGAGGTAATCAACATTCTTGAGAAGAAACTCATCGAACTGAAGGCTGCCAATACCCCTTTAGACAGCATCACCTTCTCTGGCAATGGAGAACCAACGATGCACCCCGACTTTCTGAATGTCATCAATGAGGTAGTCCGCTTGAGAGACCAATACTACCCTCAGTGCAAAGTCAGTGTGCTTTCAAACGCCACTCAGTTGCACCTTCCCAATGTCGTAGAGGCATTGCGAAAGATTGACAACAGGATTCTCAAAGTGGACGGTGGATTGAACGAGACTGTCAACCGAATCGACCAGCCCATTCCAACCCACTACAGTTTAGAGAATCTGACGGAGCAGTTGATGCAGTTCGATGGCGATTTCACCATGCAGACCATCTTCCTCCGCGGAACAGTTGATGGAAAGATAATCGACAACACGCTACCTAACGAGGTGGAAGCGTGGTATAAGATAGTTGAAAAGACACATCCAAAACAGATCATGGTCTACACGATAGATCGCGACACCCCCGTTCAGACCCTCGAGAAGGTGAGCAAGGCTGAAATGGAGCGCATTGTAGAGCCTCTCCGCAAGAAAGGATTCGATGTGATGGTGGCAGGTTAAGGCTTCCCCGAACTATGTTTCACAACATAAAAAGCCCTTTAATTTTGTTGGCAAAATATATAAAAAGTGTAATTTTGCGCCATAAAAATATAAAATTAACAGATTGACATACTAACAAAAAGTTCTATGGACTTCATTTGTAATTTATTCGCAGGTACGCAGTTAGCTTCCATACTGGTGTACCTTTGCATTACCGCCTTTGTCGGTTTGCTTATTGGAAAAATCGCAGTCAAAGGTATCCGACTTGGAATTGCAGGTGTCCTATTTATGGGATTGTTCCTATCACACCTCAAAGGTTATTTTGGCACTGCTCCGCTCGACCCTACGATTTTGCACTTCGTCAAAGAGTTTGGCTTGATTCTCTTCGTTTACGCGATCGGTATCAACGTCGGACCACGTTTCTTGGGTTCTTTCAAGAATGACGGAATGAAATTGAACATATTGGCAGTGTGCTACATCGTGTTAGGTGTGGGTATCGCTGCAGCCATCTACTTCATCACAGGATTGGACAAGGCAGTGGTTGCTGGTCTCCTCTCAGGAGCAGTTACCAACACCCCAGGATTGGGTGCGGCTCAGCAAGCCTTGGGCGATAACGTTGCAGGCATCGAGCAATCTGGTATGGCATACGCAATGGGCTACCCATTCGGTGTGATCGGTATCATCAGCACGATGTTGATCATCCGTGCCGTCTTCCGTATGAAGGTGAAGGACGAAGAGCAACAATATACGCAAGGTTTGCAAAGCAATAAAGAAGGTAAGTTGGAGAGCGTTCAAATCCGTGTAACCAACGACAACCTCATAGGTAGTACAATCGCCGACTTGAAGGCATTGTTCGAGAACGACCTCGTTATCTCACGTCTTCTTCGTAATGGCGTTTACGTCATTGCTCCAGAACACGAGTTGTTGGAGAAAGACGATGTCATCTACGGAGTTAGTACTCGCAACAGTATCAAAAAATTTGAGAAGACAATCGGTCCGTTGGAGCCAAGTTTGATGCGTGAGGTTGAAGGTACACTTGCCATGTTCGAGGTGTTGGTAACCAACCGTCAATTAGCAGGTAAAACCATTGAGAATATCGGAATCCACCGTCGTTACGAAGCCAACATCACCCGTATCTACCGTGCAGGTATGGAAATCCTTCCTACCCCAACAACGACAGTTGAGTTGGGTGATACAGTCCGCATCGTTGGTAAACGTAGTCTCTTACCAGAGATTCAAAAAGAAATCGGTAACTCACTTCAACAGTTGGCTCACCCTAACATGGTGTCTATCTTCTTAGGTATCTTCTTAGGTGTGATCGTTGGTTCTATTCCATTCGCAATTCCTGGTTTGCCAGCTTCTGCTAAATTAGGTTTGGCTGGTGGCCCGCTCATCGTAGCGTTGTTCTTAGGTCATAAAGGACGTTTGCTCAACATCGACTTCTATATGACTCCTGGTGCCAACGCCTTGATGCGTGAATTGGGTATCATCCTTTTCTTGGGTGCGGTCGGACTCTCATCTGGAACTAATTTCGTTTCAACCTTTGAAAATGGCGGTTACAACTGGATGCTCTACGGTGTGGCTATCACCTTCATTCCTGCCATCGTCATCTCAGTCGTTGCTCGCTTGATGAAGTTCAACTACTTGAAAATCTGCGGATTCCTCGCTGGTGTTACAACCAATCCTCCTGCTTTGGAATATGCGAACTCTATCGCTCCGGTTCAAGCACAATCTGCAGCCTACGCAACTGTCTACCCATTGACAATGTTCTTGCGTATCTTGACAGCCCAGTTGCTGATCCTTATTCTATAAGACATCTTTATTCTATAAGATAAACGAAAAACTTCAACCTCTCCGCCTCAAACATCGGTTTGGTTGAAGTTCTTTTTTTTATTAACTAAATCCAAAATTTTATGAAATCT
The DNA here is from genome assembly GCA_963648205.1 of Flexilinea sp. Classification (GTDB taxonomy): domain Bacteria; phylum Bacteroidota; class Bacteroidia; order Bacteroidales; family Paludibacteraceae; genus UBA1181. Next base: position 40,514 of record CAVJCT010000005.1, on the reverse strand, counting down.
AAAAAATTTCAGAACGGTTGCAAAGCCATCCGATGGACACGCTTCTCCCGAGCTGCCTACGCGACTTTCAACTCGTTGCACAAAGTGATCAATGTGGGCGTTCTAAGCCTTGCTATCATCGCAAGCGTCGATGCCAAGGCGAAAACCCAACATGGTGAGAAACAGGGCGAAATGCTGCTAAACTACACGCTCGAAGATGTAGAGGTGCTGGCGGATAGTTCGACCACCACGCTCAACGAAGAGGGACAGCACATCGCCGTCATCTCAACCTGCGACATCCAGTCTGCCCCCGAACGAACCGTCAACGACCTGCTCAAACAGTTGCCGAACATCGATGTCAGACAACGTGGCGGTTTCGGCGTACAAACAGACATCTCTATCCGCGGCGCATCTGCCGACCAAACGACCTTACTACTCAACGGAGTGAATATCTCCTCCCCTCAAACTGGACATCTATCTGCTGATTTCCCTGTTTCTTCTGATGCTATTTCTAAAATCGAACTGACCGAAGGTGGCACGGGTGCTGCTGGCACACTCAACATCTCCGTCGAGCCAGATTCCGTCAACCGCTTAGACGTGCAAGCCATCACAGGCTTCTACGGCTTGTTGGAAGGGAATGTGCTGATGAATCTAAATGCGAAACAGACATCGCACAAAATCAACGCTTCCGCCTCTCGGAGCGACGGCGCAGTCGACAACGGCGATTTCAAGCAAGTACGCTTCTACTACTTGGGTCGCACCGAAACCGACAAAATTCTCTGCGAATGGCAAGGTGGCTACAGCAGGCAGTCATTCGGCGCCAACACCTTCTACTCTGCCGCCTACCCCGACCAATGGGAAGGAACAAACCGCATTCTCACATCGGCTCGCTTGGAGACTAAGACACCCGTGAAGTTCAACGGTCTCTTCAGTTGGGTACGCAGTTACGACCATTTTCAATTAGTGCGCGACACCTCCTTCGGCGAGAATTTTCACCGCACCGACGTGTTCAATTTCAAACCAGAAATCAGTCATCGCTGGATCGGAGGAAAAACCAGTTTCAAAGTCGACTATAAATACGAAAACATCTACTCATCAAACCTTGGAATCCCGATGGAGAACGACTCCGTCAAGATTCTCGGACACGATGGGAAATACTATAAACGCAACAAAGACAGGCATATACTCGCAGCCACACTGCAACATAATCTGCTCTTCAGAAAGTGGAATCTCAACTTCGGAGTCAGCGCAGTGAAAAACTTTGACGATGAAGATAAGGTACGATTTTTACCTTTTATCAATACAAAAATTGAGATCAATAAACACTGGATGCTCTTCGCCTCGTGGAACAACGCTCTTCGCGTGCCAACATTCACAGAGCTGTTCTATAAGAGTCCGACGAACGAGGGAAACACAAATCTGAAATCGGAACTGACCAGCACCGTCAGTCTCAGTGCACAGTACAAGCAAGAGGGCTTGCTCACCAACGTAACCACCTTCTTCACTCGCGGAGAAAAGATGATCGACTGGGTGATGCAACACGACACCGACAAAGTCTACAAGTCAGCCAATTACGACCTCAACAACATGGGCGCAGAGATTGACGGAACACTGATTTTCAACGAGTTGTGCAACTGCATTCCAATGCGACTTTCGTTGGGTTATCACTTCATCCATCAAGACAGAAAAGACGACACGCCCGTCTTCAAATCCTACTATGCGTTGGAGTATCTGAAGCACAAATTCACCGCACGGTTCACCATTGAAATCATCAAAAATTTGGAGGCGCAGTTGAGTTATCGTTTCCAAGTGCGCAACGGAGGCTACCTTGTCTACGCAGACCACAAAAGCACGAATGTAGTGAAAGAATACGATCCCTACGGAGTGATGGATTTCAAAATTTCCTACACCCTCAAAAAATTCAGTGTCTTTGGCGAGTTGAACAATGTCCTAAACACCCACTACTACGACTTTGGCAATGTCGAGCAACCCGGCATCGTCGGCAAATTAGGCGTTAAATACCGATTTTTGCAATAGTTACGGTTAATGATTTTACAAACAATCACAAGACGAGAGGGTCTTGTGATTGTTATTTTCCTACCTTTGCACTATGAAAAATTTTACAATTCTTGCTGCTCTCTTTGCAGCATTCTCTCTACTTTCATGTGACGAGTTAAAAAACGAGGAAAGGGAAACAACTACCCTCGCTGATAGTTCTCTCAACTGGGCTGACGCTACTCTGTGGTATGGGGGCAACACCCGACTGAGCGAGATTGACCCGACCACGCCCGACGTGTTCTACCTTCTTCCCACCTGCATAGCCTCGTGGAAAGACGAGGATAGCACAGTGCACTACAACGCTAACCCGACAAAGCCTGAGCATCTCGCTGCTTGGAAACTCTCTGCCGAATTAGCCGACTCTATCTTCGCAACCCAAGCCAATTTCTTCCTTCCCTACTACCGTCAAGCTGCTTTCGACGCTTTGGTGGGTGAAAACGCACAAAAGGCAATCCAATTAGCCACTCAAGACGCTATCGAGTCGTTCAACTACTACATCAAAAATCTGAACAACAACCGTCCGTTCATCCTCGCTGGCTACAGTCAAGGTGGACAAATGGTAACCGAAATTCTGAAATCGATGGACGACGACACCTACGCTCGCCTCATCGCTGCCTACGTTGTTGGCTACGGAATAACCGCCAACGACACCATCACACAGGTTGGACACGCCACCTCTCACGTCAAATTGGCTCAAGACTCCACCTCGTGTGGCGTTACCATCAATTTCAACAGTGTATCGTCAACTGACGCTATTTGCCCCCTTCTTTGCACTAACAACATCGGTTGCATCAACCCCATTTCGTGGACTACCTCCTCCGAACCTGCCACTCTTCTAAAAGCAGGTTCTTCAGCCCAACCAGACGACACCCACTTCCCCTACGGCACGGCTGTGGTCGCCCTCGATTCAAACACAGACGTTACAGTCCATATCGATTCGCAATATCACGTTCTCATAGTCAATAACATTGATCCTCAACGCTATTTTCTTCCTGCCCTATCAGGTTTCTTCCCCGTCGGCAACCTTCACCTTCAAGAGTTATTCTTCTATGGTAAATATCTGAGAAACAACGTGTTATTACGCAGCAAAAACCTAAAATAAGATTTCAAAACTCATTTCTACAGTCATGGAGTTCCTCAAAAAAATTTCTAAATTCTTTAGTAAATACATGGCCATCATCGTTATCGCGATGGCTCTCTTGGCTCTTTTCCTGCCCAACGCAGTCAGTTTCCTCAAAACAAGCTATGTAAACACCTTGTTGGGTATCGTGATGTTTGGTATGGGACTGACACTCAAACCGAAAGATTTTCAGATAGTTTTCAGTCACCCGAAGGATGTCGTAATCGGCACCGTCGCTCAATTCACCATCATGCCATTAGTCGCATTCCTGCTCACAAAAGTCTTCCAACTTTCTCCCGAACTGGCTGTCGGTGTGATTCTTGTGGGTACTTGTCCCGGTGGAACGTCCTCTAATGTGATGACTTATCTCTCTAAAGGCGATGTGGCTCTTTCCGTCGGAATGACTGCCGTTTCCACCATCATCGCACCTATCATGACACCCCTGCTGACTTACCTCTACGCTGGTCAGACTGTAGATGTGAACATTCTCTCAATGTTCCTTTCTATCATCCAAGTGGTCATTTTGCCTATCGTTTTAGGCTTTATCATCAACCATTTCTTCTCAAAATTTGCAGAGCGCATAGTCGACATTCTTCCGCTCATCTCCACCTTGGCTATCGTTGCCATCGTAGGTGCAGTGGTCAGTGCCAACGCAGCTAAACTGCTCGGTTGTGGATTGCTCATTCTCTGTGTCGTCATCCTTCACAATGTGTTTGGCTACATTTTAGGCTACGCCGCAGGCAAACTCCTCAAAATGGATAATGCCAAATGTCGCACCGTCTCTATCGAGGTGGGTATGCAAAACTCAGGCTTAGCAACCTCATTGGCTACCGTTCACTTCGCTCAATACCCCTTAGCCACCATCCCCGGTGCTGTATTTAGCGTTTGGCATAACGTCTCTGGCGCAATCCTCGCAAACATCTTCCTTCATTCAGCAGAAAAGGATGATAAGGAATCTGAGACAAACAAGGCATAGTCGCCTATCCATCACTTCTCTTAATCAGCGAGACAATCGTCCCGCTGGTTCAGTATCGTATTCATGGTCGCCAAAGAACTCGTAATAATCGATATTGATATCCTCACCATTCTCCAATTTTGACTTCACCTTCTGCAACGTTTCGATCTGGTTCTGAATAATTTCCAACTTACGTTGTATTCTCCGTGCTGTTCTCTCTGCGTCTTCTTTGGCTTCACAAACCTCACATTCGGTGAAGCAGCCCATGAAAATTCCACCCCAGAAAGAGACGGTATCGACCGCCTCCCCTTTCATCGTTTCACAGTCGGAGTAAATATGTCTTTCTCCAAAACAACGTGAAACATAACAATCCGAACTTATCCAACTGAAAACGCTCAGCACAATTAGGAACATCACACTTCCACCAAACAAGCAGCCCAAAGCCTCGTCACCTCCATATTGGTTATTCCTATGCACGAGGCAAACAACGCTCACTATAAGTGAACAATGCCGACTACCGCACCTTCTGCCATAAGAACTGGCGAAAACCACAAATATTTCCCGATAGCAATCGCAACCACTGCCAGTAAAAGAACCCCTAAACTTATCCAGAAATTTTTCATAATCTCATTTTAATTTACCAATTAGACATAAAAAAAGCCCCACATTCAGTGGAGCTTTTGTTCCTTTTAAAGAGAAGTTATTAAGCTAACTTGTTGATGTAAAGAGCCAACTTTGACTTCAAGTTAGATGCTTTATTCTTGTGAATAACATGCTTCTTAACCAATCTATCCAACAAAGAAGAGACCTTTGGCAAAGCTGCCGCTGCATCTGCTTTCACTGTTGTTGCACGTAAATCACGAACTGCACGGCGAGCATTTACAGCATAATATCTATTCTCTAATCTCTTCCTTTCAGCTTGTCTGATTCTCTTTATTGATGATTTGTGATTTGCCATCTCTTTTGTACTTTTTTCTTAAACTTTTAACTTGTAGCCTCTAGGGGAATCGAACCCCTCTTTAGAGAATGAAAATCTCTTGTCCTAACCGATAGACGAAGAGGCCGCCTACTTACTCTCTATTCAACTTTCAAGCCAAACTTTCGTTTTTGCTCTTTGTTTTTCAATCGTGGTGCAAAGGTAGCGCAAATTTTCATACTGACAAAATTTTTGCACTACTTTTTTCACTGTTTTTTACTTGTTCTCGCTCTGCTCTCTGGACTTCTCTCCTAAATAGCCTCCGTGATGACGCTTCGCATACTCCTCATTCGTGAAGCCAATGCGCTTCATCGTGCTGACTACCAAAATATCACCAATCACCGTCATGACCGTGGTCGACGTGGTTGGTGTCAATCCTAAGGCACAAACTTCTTTCGGATTGCCTGTGTATAAGAAGACGTCAGCCTCCTTTGCCAACTGACTCTCAGCATTTCCACTGATCACGATGAATTTCATCTGCGGATAGAGTCCTCGGGTCAAAGAGATGAGTTTCACAATCTCATTGGTCTTTCCTGAATTTGAAATGAGCAACATCACATCGTTGGGTTGCAACATTCCTAAATCACCGTGCTGCGCCTCACTTGGGTGAAGGTAAACCGACGGCGTTCCTGTTGAACTGAACGTGGTTGAGATATTCAATGCAATCTGTCCTGCTTTTCCCATTCCACTGGTTACCAACTTTCCTTTTTTATGATGAACCTGCTCTATAATAAGGTCTACCGCTGCTTCATAATTATCCGTTACGGGAATGTTCAAAACAGCCTCAGCCTCATATTTCAAAATGTTTTTGATATCTTCTTTCATTTTTCTTTTCCTTTTCGTTTACTCCACAGTTACACTCTTTGCCAGATTTCGTGGCATATCAACATCCAATCCTTTATCTACCGCTACATAATATGACAGCAACTGAAGTGGCACTACCGTCAACATCGGCACCATCGTATTGGTCGTCTGAGGGATCTCAATCACCTCACTCGCCAAATCTCGAACTCGCTCATCTCCTTGTGAAACAATCGCCAAGATTCGTCCGTTTCGTGATTTCACCTCCTGCATATTGCTGATGACCTTCTCATACAATTTATGGTGCGTGGCAATGAAGACAATTGGCATGGCTTGATCAACCAACGCAATCGGACCATGTTTCATCTCTGCTGCAGGATATCCTTCTGCGTGTATATAACTGATTTCCTTCAATTTCAATGCGCCTTCCAAAGCGACTGGGTAGTTGAAGCCTCGTCCTAAATAGAGGAAATTGGTTGCGTAGGTGAACGTATGTGCCAACTGCTCAATCTTCTTGGCTTGCTTATCCAACACTTGCTTCATCTTATTCGGAATGTCTGCCAACTCGGCTATCGAGCTGTGATACTCAACATCGGAGAGAGTACCCAACTCATGTCCTAACAACAGGGCAAACATCTCCAACACCAAAACCTGACCAGTGAACGCTTTCGTACTGGCAACTCCGATCTCTGGTCCGACGTGGATATAAACTCCCGTGTCTGTCTCACGAGCGATGGACGAACCTACCGCATTCACAATTCCAAACACCATCGCACCTTTCTCCTTCGCCAGTTTGATCGCTGCCAGCGTGTCTGCCGTCTCTCCACTCTGACTGATGGCAATAACGACATCGCCACCGTCAATGACAGGCGCACCATAACGGAACTCACTTGCATACTCCACAGAGACGCGTTTTTGGCAAAGTTGCTCAATCAACTGTTTCCCAATCAATCCTGCATGCCAACTTGTTCCACAAGCCACGATGATAATGTGTTTCGCATTGATCAACTGCGCTTTATGCTCACGGAAAGCAGACAAAACGACTTGATTGTTTTCTGGATTTTTCTTGTCCACGATCAATCGTCCACTCATACAGTCGCGCAAACATTGTGGCTGATCGTATATCTCCTTCAACATAAAGTGAGGGAATCCACCCTTGCTCAGTTTGGAGATATCCATATCCACCTTCTTCACACGAACATCGCACGAACTATGATTGAGGTCGATGATCTTGATAGGCTCTTTCTCACGAAGGTCGGCAATCTGACCATCCGCAAGATAAACTACCTTATTAGTATGCTCCACAAATGGAGAAGCATCACTCGCAAAATAATATTCAGAGTAGTCTTCGCCAACACCCACTACCAGCGGACTTGACTGGCGAGCCACAACGACATGCTTCGGATCTTTTTTCTCGATAACGGCGATGGCGTATGCCCCAATCGCATCGTTCAAGGCATTACACACAGCAGAAACAAGGTCTTTGCCATTCTTTTGGTAGTAGAAATCCACCAACTGAACCAAAACCTCGGTGTCTGTATTACTGGTGAAGATATAGCCCTTTTCGAGCAATTGATCCTTTAATATCTGATAATTTTCAATGATTCCATTGTGAACCAATGCGAGTTCACCGCCCATTGAGAGATGAGGGTGCGCATTGCATGATGAAGGCTCACCATGCGTTGCCCATCGTGTGTGAGCAATGCCGACCGTGCCTTCACAGTCTTTGTCAGATGCCAAATCGACCAAAGCAGAAACCTTGCCCTTTGTCTTGTAGACATTGAGCGTCCCCGCTCCGTTGATAAGAGCGACACCTGCACTGTCATATCCACGATATTCCAACTTCTTCAATCCATCAATCAAGATTGGAAACGCCTGTCTATGACCTATATATCCAACAATTCCACACATGCCACTAAGATATATTTCTTATGTTTTTCGTACTCTTCTTCTTTCTTCAATAACGACTGATGACAATTTTATTATGTAATTGGCACAATCGTAACTGCAAATTTAACTTATTTGCGTTATTAATTCCTAATTTTGCCAAAAATAGTTTCTTATGACGGAATACAAGTGCGAGGGGGTAACTCCCTACGATTCAGACGAGAGCAAGAAAGAGCAAATCACGAAAATGTTCGACCGCATAGCCGGCGCATATGACCCGATGAACCACCTGATGTCGCTGGGTCAAGACCGTTCTTGGCGCAGAAAAGCCATCGAACGTATCGCCGAGTTCAAGCCTAAACGAATCTTAGACGTGGCTACGGGTACGGGCGATTTTGCGATCGTTGCAGCCGCCATCCTCAAACCCGACTACCTCTTGGGCGTGGATATTTCAGAAGGAATGATGGAAGTGGGGCGAAAGAAAGTAGCCGATTTAGTAGAGAAGAAAGAACTCTCTTCTACCATCGAATTTAAATATGAAGATGCCACCAGCCTCAGTTTGGAAAGTGAAAGCTTCGACACCGTTACCGTGGCTTTCGGTGTGCGAAATTTTTCAAGTCTGAGTGCAGGATTGTCGGAAATCTGCCGTGTACTTCGTCCGGGTGGCGTGGCTGCCATTTTGGAAATGACCGAACCTGAAAACTGGTTTTTCAAATTAGGATATAAGATTTACACCAAAATCTGCATTCCTATCATGGCAAAAATCCTATCGAAAGACTTGAAGGCATACGACTATCTGCCCAACTCCATCCACGCTTTTCCTCAAGGTGAAGAGATGCGCGCATTGCTCACTCGCTGCGGATTCTCGAAGGTGGGAATCAAACGATTCACCATGCAGACTTGCACCTTCTATCTTGCAATTAAATAATTGATTAACAACATTATAACACTCTATTCCTATGAAGATTTTAATCACAGGAGCCAACGGATTCATCGGTAGTTTCGTAGTCGAAGAGGCTCTCAACCGTGGCTATGAGGTTTGGGCTGCGATGAGACAAACCAGTAGCAAAGCCAATCTGAAAACCGTCGAGAACAACCCTAATTTGCATTTCATCGACCTTCCATATTCATCACAAGAGTCTCTATGTCAACTGTTTACGAAGCAAAAAGAGGCTGTTGGGAAATGGGACCACATTGTCCACACGATGGGATTGACTAAATGTAAGAAGAAAGAAGACTTCGACATCGTCAATTTTCAATACACGCAAAATATCGTTAACGCACTGATACAGAGCGATATGGTGCCTCAACACTTCATCTACATGAGCAGTCTTTCTGCCTTCGGAGACGGTGATAAGGTAACCTTGAAGGAGATTAAACTCAACGACACTCCGACTCCCAACACCTACTACGGGAAAAGTAAACTCAAGTCGGAGAAATTCCTTCAATCGCTTGACATTCAACAATTTCCATACACGATTCTTCGTCCGACAGGTGTGTACGGTCCGAAAGAAAAAGACTATTTCGTGATGTTGCAGACCCTCTCCAACCACCTCAATCCGGGCATTGGGTTCAAACCACAATACATCACTTTCATCTATGTGAAAGATCTGGTGAAGGCCATCTTCCTCGCCATTGAGAAGAGAGCCATCGGCAAAGCCTATTTCGTGGCAGACAGTGACGTGTGGACCTCCGACGACTATGCCAATCTCTGCAAAAAACTGTTGGGCGTAAAAGCCGTAGCCGTGAAATTTCCGGAATGGATTGCCAAGGTTGTCTGCTACACATTCGACACCGTCGGAGGGTGGTTTGGCGTTACCCCAACCCTCAACATTGACAAATACAACATCCTCGCAGCAAAAAACTGGAAATGCGAAGTAGAACCCCTTCAGCAAGATTTAGGTTTCGTAGCCGACTATAAATTAGAGCGAGGATTGAAAGAATCTATCGAGTGGTACAAACAAAACGGATGGCTTAAATAGTCATCCGTCAAACCAATTTCCTATAAAATCACAGATAAACCTCCATCTCGATAAGATACCATAACTTATTGATATATATAAAGTTATAGGATTCTTTCGGTTGACCTCCATGGTAGATATAAACCTTACGGTTATTACCCTGCCGTTGAGGTTGGATGGAATAGAACGTGGCACATTGTTGCGTGATTTTCAGATCTTCCCAATCACGCGGCATCACCAATTTTTTTTGAGAAGAACCATCCTTTTTATACTTATTTGTGATAGGCAGAGGGAAGATAGTGTGTTCGATTTGCATTTCACGACTCACGCAAAATTTCGCCAAGAAATCGTAGAAGCCCACCTCCAAAGGCTCTAATCGTGTGTTGGAGAGTTTCTGATTCAGTTTCCAAGACCCGTTTGCACGCTTGAAAACCGATTTCTCAACGATTCTCCGTTCACCCGAGATATTAAGTGTAGCGTTCACCTCAGCCATAGACTCTTTAGGTGATAGTCCGAGCGAGTCGGTGCAAACAAGAGCGATTGTTTTCTTGCGTTGAGGGTCGACCTGACGAATCAGGGCAGAAGAAAAATCCTCAGCCATTGCAACGACAGGAAGGAGCAGAAATGCCAGAAGCACCTGCCACCCTATTACACCACCATTATATACAGACCTAACCGTCATTAGCATTTATATCCGAAACTCAAAAATATCAAATAACGGAGGGAAAAGCAAAAATGAATGAGATTTTTTTCAGAGGGAAGAAAACAATACTACCTTTGCCTTAGTGATTAATTGTTTGTAACTTTTTGTTTGTCAATTACACGTCACATAAACAACTGTTTCAAAGATGGGGAACTGGATAGAGATATCACATGTGCAAAATTTGCACATACCAAGAAATATGGTCGTCGTGAGGGATTTGAACAAATAAAGGAAGCTGTATATTACAACCTTGACGTTATAATCTCTGTAGGCTATCGCGTAAAATCCGTTAACGGCACCCGTTTCCGTCAGTGGGCTACAGCCATTCTCAAGCAATACATCATCAAAGGTTATGCCGTCAACCAAAAACGGCTCGACCATTATGATGATTTGAAGAGCGTGGTGAGCCTTATGTCGCGTGCCATCACCTTGCAACAAGAAGTGACCACTGGGGAATACGAACCTTTTCGTCAAACCAGACGAGCAAAGACAATTTCACTTGACTTTACCGTAGCGAGAAAAGGCGCATATTTATAAACCTTCAGACTGGTAAAAAGCAATATCACATTGTTCAACACGTTTCACTATAAAATAGTAACTTCACAACATCAACTAAAAAAGACATTGATATGAATACACGAGTAGAAGAAGCCATTGAGCGTAAGAAACATTGCAATTGTGCGCAAGCCGTATTAAGCACCTATTGCGACCTCACCGGAGTAGACGAAGCCACGAGTATGCGCCTCTGTCAGGGGTTAGGAGCAGGCATGGGTAATATGGAAGGCACTTGCGGAGCGGTTGTCGGTGCGTGCATCGCCTACAGTCTGATTGCCGAGAACAAAGGAGCTGCCATGCAAGGCTCGAAACAGATCATGGAGAAATTCAAAGAGCGCAACGGCTCAACACAATGCCGAACCTTGAAAGGAGTCGACACAAAAGTCGTTCTGCGCGAATGTCCAATGTGCGTAGCGGACGCTTGCGAGTTTTTTGAAGAGTTGATAAAGTAGTTCTTCTTCAAAACATGTTAATAACTTGTTGAATTCATACGAGAAAATGTTGAAAATCAGGCTTGTGTTTTTCTTGTTAGAAGGATTGTGTTTGGTAACTTAGTGCTGGCGAATGAGGAAAAAAAATTTCCAAAAAGCCATAAATTATTTTTCATTATGAAAAATAAAAACGAAGAAGAGAATTCTTCAAAAAATTTACTACACAACCTGTCGGCAAGTGTTCTCGAAGTTAGACAGACCAAGGTCGACATTTCTAAAATTCCTTATTACAAGGGAACAATAACAACCTATGGAGAAGAGTGGACTACAACCGCTTCTCCATCTGTAACGAACTATAACAGTTCAGTTACAGAAATTGAAAAGAAATACGGAATTGAAAATATTTTTCTTTATAGGTTTATCCGATTCGACAGCGAAACAGAAATGCCTATAGTAGGTAAAACAGATTGTGAAATTCCCGATGACATTATTGCTTGTCACAGAGGGGAGAAAGCCTCAAAGAAAAATTATATTTGTTTCTATGAGAAAGACAACCGCTTTGAAAAGATTTGGAAAAATCCATTCATTTTTTTTGACAAATTTGAGAAATGTTCCGCAATCATAGGCCCTGACTTCTCCGTCCATAATGAACTGCCTTCTATAGTACAACTACACAACATTTTCAGAAACAAATTTTTAACCGCATTGTGGCAGAAATTTGGAATAACCGTAATACCCAATGTCTCATGGACATACAAGGACTATGAAAAATCTTTTGTTGGATGGCCACAAGATTCGACAATCGCAGTCAACAGCACAGGTGTTGGGAGAAACCCAAGGAGTAGGAGTCTTTGGTTAATTGGGTACAACAAGATGTTAGAGGCACTCCACCCTATCCATATTCTTCGATATGGACCTAAAATAAAGGGAGAGCGAGAAGACATCAGCACCTACTATGCCAATAACAACAAAACCTCGGCTACACATGGGAGGAAATAGAGAAATTCAACAAACAAAATCACACATAGACAATGGGAAAAATCATTCTTCCTCGAAAAATCGCCATTCCGAATTTTTACAGTCCCGGCAAGCATATTTATGAAGACCAATTGGGCTGGAACGATTACGCACGAACCACAGCTGGCTCATACAACTCAAAAGAAATTTTTGATATGTTGATAGTAACAATGGGCTTAAACTTAGCCTTTTACTACATCGACAATGACACTTTCTATGGTCTGCATAGAGAACGCTATCCCATTGAATTTAAGATTCTTCCACGAGATAGATCTGAAGAGTTCATCGGATGGCAATGTGATGGAGACACTCATAAAGACGGAGATGTTATAGCATCTTTCGATGATGAGCATGACATCTGGGACAACATCAAAATAGACAGTAAAAGTTTGGAAGAGGTGTTGAGAAGGTCGTATATTATTTATTTGACTTAGAGTATGGAGACAGAATTTAATAGAAAAATCGCCTACCAAGACTTCTATGGTCCAGGGAAACATATCTACGAAGACCAATTGGGTTGGACTTTAGACATGAAGCGAGAGGCTTGCTCTCTCGTTTCAAAGAAAATTTTCGATGAATTGATAGTCAATGTCGGGTACAATTTATCCTTCTTCTATGTGGATGACGGAAATTTTTATGGAATTCATTCAGAGGTCTATCCTATTGAGTATAAGCGATTTCCAAAGGATTTAACTAAAGAATTTGTAGGGTTTCAGTTTGACGGAGATACGCATCATGATGGAGAAGTTCTCGCCTCATTTAACGATGAGCACGACATTTGGGATAACTTCAAAATCAACGGAAAAAGTTTAGATGAGGTACTTAGAAGAGCTTACATCATTAGACTAATGTAAGATTCACTTTAAACAGCATTTTCTCCAATTTTTCTTGGAGAAATGCTTTAAAACAATCTCTTCAACTCTCTAAAATGCTCCACTCCCCCTTCCAAGCCCTCTTCAAACGGATTCCAGACATCGCCCAGAAAGGCAGCACCGCCGAAGCCGAGCGAGAAGATTTCGGGGAGATGATCAGCACTGACTCCGCCTAAGGCAAGGACTTTGTCGTCGATGATGCCTTGCGATTGGGCGGTTTTCAAATCCTCCTTGGAGAAGGCTGCTCCATATCCTTCTTTGGAGATACTGTCGTATATCGGACTGAGAAAGAGATAGTTACAGATCGATTTTTTTTGTTTTACCTCTTCTATGGAATGGCAAGAACAAGATACATGCCCCGTCCATCCCTGCGGTGGCTCGGGATTGCGGCCATTCAAATGCACTCCTAAAAGATTATATTCTGATGTCAATTCAAAATGGTCGTGCAGAACGATAAAGTGATGATATTCAACAGGTAAAGTGTCTAATAATCGACGGATTTCTGCTACGGGTGCATTGGGTTTTCTTAGATGGAGATACCGCAAACCATTTTGAAATAACGCCGTCAGATAGTCCGCTTCGTGGTCTATAAACTTCGTACTCGTAATCACCACCAATTTTTTTTCACCCATTTTCTCCATTCTAAACTCTAATTTCTAAAATCTCAACACTAATTTCTCAGTTCTAAATTCTATTACAAATCCATCACCCAACTCTCCATCGTGCGGAGGTCGACTGTCCATAGTTTATTAATCAACGGCGTACCAAAGTCTGCCACCAACTGCAGCACTTGATTAGCCTCAACACTACCCACAATGGCTGGTGTAATGCCTAAAACTGCCTTGGAAGGGACAAAATCCGAAGTCTCCTCTTCTGGGTAGAGGTCTCTGTAGCGACGAGCATTCTCACCAACATTGAAGACAGAAACTTGACCGTTCAAGCCTTGAATAGAGCCGTAAACGTAGGGTTTGCCTAATCGATGGCACACATCATCAATGAGATAGCGCGTGGCGAAATTATCACAGCCATCGACCACCAAATCATATTTGGCAATGATTTCCTCTGCATTCTCCTTCGTCAAACGGAAGGCATACGTCTCAATTTTCACTTCACTGTTGAGTGCCGAAAGTCGTTTTTTTGCCTGTTCAACCTTCGAGAGTCCGATTTCACTCTCCGCATACAAAACCTGACGATGAAGGTTGGTCGCACTCACCACATCATCGTCCATCAAGCCCAATGTGCCAATGCCAGCCCCCGTCAGATAAATCGAGATGGGAGAGCCTAAGCCCCCCACCCCAATCAATAAGACTTTTGCTGAACGAATCTTTTGCTGCCCTTCCACTCCTATTTCAGGAAGCATCAGTTGGCGTTCATATCTATTTTCGTTCATAAAATTAGTTTTTGTATTCTCGATTTATGGAACACAATCATCAACTTCTTAATCGACTTTCTTCAATCTCACCTCGTCGAATGAAGCGTCCCAATCTTTCCAAACTGGTTCACGACCCAACTCTTTAAGGCGAGCGATAATCTCCTTCGCCGTACGGTCGTCGTTGATATGGAACTGCTCCAACGCCTGAGGGTAGGTATAGTAACCTCCTGGCTCCGTTTTACTCTCGGCACTCATCGTCGTAACGCCCAAAGTTGCCATATTATCACGAATGAAGGCTGGTTCACGGGTTGAGTATGAGATATCCACGTCATGGTCGAAGATACGCATCGCAAATGTTACCTGTGCCAATTCCTTGTCGCTCATGATGACATTAGGTTGGAAACCGCCATTCTCTGCCGGACGCATACGAGGGAAGTTGATGCTGTATTTCGTCTTCCAGTAGTGCTTCTGCAAATAGCGCAAGTGGTATGCCATCATCGTGATGTCGGTGCGCCACTCCTTCTCCAAACCGATCAAAACACCCATTCCGATAGAGTGAACACCAGCCTGACCCATACGGTCGAAACCATCGCAACGCCACTCAAACTTCGACTTCATTCCGTGTGGGTGGTAAATCTTGTAATTGGCTTTGTGGTAAGTCTCTTGGAAACAAATCACACCGTTCATACCGTGTTTCGTCAACTCGGCATACTCCTCAGCCTTCAGCGGCATCACCTCAATCTTCAAGTTTGAGAAGTATTTCTTAGCAATGTCAAGTGCATTTGCCAAATAAGGAACGCCCGCTTTCGCAGGATTCTCACCTGTTACGATAAGTAGATTCTCGAACGGAGCAATACGCTTGATGGCTTTATACTCGTCCTCGCACTGATCCATCGTTAAGATGGTACGCGCCATTGGGTTGCTGATGTGGAAACCGCAGTAGACGCACGAGTTGGTGCATGAGTTGGTAATATACAACGGAATGAACATTGAGATCGTCTTTCCGAAACGCTCTTCCGTGTATTTGCGACTTAAGCGAGCCATTGTCTCCAAATAAGGAGTAGCGGCTGGGGAGATCATCGCCATGAAATCCTCCACATCACAATGTTCTTTTGAGAGGGCGCGACGCACGTCTAAGTCTGTCTTCGCATTGATCTTGGCAGTCGTCTCGTCCCAATCTATTTTTGCTAATTCGTCTGAAAACATTTTCTTTTAATTTATTGATTCTGAAAGACTTCCGATGGATTATCACTTCTCATCTGGAAAATCTTTTCTGATATCGCGACTCAATTTCATCGCACAGAAATTTGGTCCACACATTGTGCAGTATTCGCCGTTAATGTGTTTCCCTTGTTTAAAATAATCCAATGCTCGTTCGGGATCCAAAGAGAGGTCGAACTGGTCTTTCCAACGGAACTCATAGCGCGCCTTGCTCAAGGCATTATCGCGAACCTGCGCTCCCGGATGTCCCTTAGCCAAGTCTGCCGCATGGGCTGCAATCTTGTAGGTGATCACACCGACACGCACATCCTCTTTCTCTGGCAATCCAAGGTGCTCTTTTGGCGTAACGTAGCAAAGCATCGCCGTACCCAACCAACCAATCTGAGCGGCACCGATAGCCGAGGTGATATGGTCGTAGCCGGGAGCAATATCCGTAACCAACGGACCGAGCGTATAGAAAGGTGCGTTGTGGCACTTCTCGATCTGACGCTCCATATTCTCCTTGATTTTATGCAAAGGAACGTGTCCAGGACCCTCAATGAACGCCTGCACATTCTTATCCCATGCACGAACCACCAACTCGCCCATCGTGTCGAGTTCGGCAAACTGAGCCGCATCGTTGGCATCGGCAGTAGAACCAGGACGGAGTCCATCACCCAATGAAATAGCCACGTCGTACTGTGCGAGGATATCGCAAATATCATCAAAATGCTCGTAGAGGAAACTCTCCTGATCGTGGATCAAACACCACTTGCTCATGATACTTCCGCCACGGCTCACGATACCTGTTACACGACTGTCTGCTAAATGCACATTCTTACGACGAATACCTGCGTGAATCGTGAAATAATCCACACCCTGCTCGCACTGCTCGATAAGCGTGTCTTTGAAAATATCCCAAGTGAGGTCTTTCACCTTACCTTTCACCTTCTCAAGAGCCTGATAGATAGGCACTGTGCCAACGGGAACTGGACAGTTGCGGATGATCCATTCGCGTGTCTCGTGGATATTCGCACCTGTTGAAAGATCCATCAACGTGTCGCCTCCCCATTTGCAACTCCAAAGTGATTTCTCCACCTCCTCTTCAATTGTAGAGGTAGTAGCAGAGTTACCGATGTTGGTATTGATCTTCACCAAGAAGTTTCTACCGATAATCATCGGCTCAGACTCTGGGTGGTTGATATTGGCAGGAAGTACGGCACGACCCGCAGCAATCTCGTCACGCACAAACTCTGGCGTGATATGCGTCTCAATGCCCAACTCCTTGCAATTCATATTCTCACGGATAGAGACATACTCCATTTCTGGCGTTACGATACCAGCCTTCGCATACGCCATCTGCGTGATGTGTTTACTCTCCTTCGCACGATAAGGAAGGGCAATATGCTCGAAACGAAGATGATCCAAACTTTTGTCATCCCGACGCATTCTTCCATACTCCGAAGTGATCTCTGGCAAGCGCTCAACATCGCCTCTCGACACAATCCACTCCTCACGCATACGAGGCAGACCTTTCTTCAAATCGATTTCGATGTTAGGGTCGCTGAATGGTCCACTCGTATCGTAGATCATAATCTTCGGATTGGGTGTTACTACCTTCTTCCCTTCTACGAAATTAGTGCTTGGCACTTGCTCCACCTGGCGCATGCCAACACGGAGGAAAGGGAATCTCTCACCCTTCAAATAAACTTTTTCAGAACGTGGGTACGTTATACGCGAATCCATATTTTCTAAAATTATTTATATGATAATTAATTGGTTTTTATTCATTCAAAAAACTGGTCAGCGGAGAAGAAGCTTCAGCCTCGAAGTTGTTGGCTTGCACTGCCAAACCAGCCTCGTAAGCCATACGTCCAGCCTCAACAGCCTGTGCGAATGCCTTTGCCATTGCAACTGGGTCGTTTGCCACTGCGATTGCGGTGTTAACCAAGCATGCAGATGCTCCCATCTCCATTGCCTCGGCAGCGTGACTTGGCGCACCGATACCAGCATCCACAACGACAGGAATATTGGCTTGTTCGATGATGATTCTCAAGAAATCCTTCGTCTGCAATCCCTTATTGGTTCCGATTGGCGCACCCAAAGGCATAACCGTTGCCGCACCAGCCTCCTCCAACTGACGGCACAATGTTGGGTCTGCCTGACAGTAAGGAAGTACCACGAAACCTTGCTTTACCAATTGCTCGGTAGCCTTCAACGTCTCGACAGAGTCTGGCAACAAGTAACGAGGATCAGGGTGAATCTCCAATTTCAACCAGTTTGTTCCGAATGCCTCGCGAGCCATCTGCGCAGCGAAAACTGCCTCTTCAGCATCACGCACGCCTGATGTGTTTGGCAAAAGTTGGATTTTGTCGCTCAACACGTGTTTCAACATATCATCTTCTGAATCCTCCAACTCCACACGCTTCATCGCAATCGTAACCATCTCTGAACCAGACGCTTGAATTGCCTCTGCCATCAACTTGTTTGAATTGAACTTTCCTGTTCCAAGGAAAAGGCGAGAATTGAACTCTCTACCTGCAATCACTAATTTTTGCATATCTTTTATCTATTTTATTCTAAGATGCCATTAAATGCAACCTTAGATAACGCTATTTTTCTTTATTTCTGAATTAAATTTATGAATCTCAACGCTCGGTTGTTCCGCACGCAGCACAGCACCCGACACCGCAATGCCCGAAACGCCCGTCTGCATCACCGTCGGTATGTCCGCTATCGTGATACCGCCAATCGCCACAATCGGCACTTGCAAACCGTCCGCCTTCATCTGAGCCACAATCTGACGATAGCCCTCAGCTCCCAAAATCGGCGAAAGGTTCTTCTTCGTCTGCGTGAATCGGAATGGTCCGCAACCGATGTAATCAGCACCTTGAGCCACCAACCTCTTCACATCCTCGTAAGTGTTGGCAGTTCCTCCGATGATAAAGGAGTCGCCCAAGATCTTGCGAGCCTCATCCACTGGCATATCGTTCTTGCCCAAGTGAACACCATCCGCACCAATCTCTTTCACCAACGCCACATTGTCATCGATGATGAAAACTGCGTTATGCTCGGCGCAAAGTTTTTTCGCCACCAAAGCATTCTCTCGCAGTTCGTCGACCGTCGCATCTTTCATACGCAACTGCACCCACTTACAATCGCCCTCCAACGCCAAACGAATGGAGTCGATGTAAGAATATTTCTCCGTGAAATGAGAAATAAACTGGAGCGATACGTTCTCTAATTTTTCTTTCTTTGTCATAAATCAACCTCCACAAGTAGCCTTTATCATCACTATTTTATCACCGTCGGACAGTGTTTTCTCTGCCCATTTTGCACGAGGCACCACCGCATTGTTGACGCCCACCGCAATACCCTTTTCGGGGAACTGCAGTTCCTTGGCAAGGTCGCTCAAGACCGCAGCCTGAGTCTCCACCTCTTTTGAGTTCACTAATACCTTCATATTTTTATTAGTTTTTTTCCATCCACCAGTTCCCGATTGCCAACCACCATTTCGGGGACATACATTATATAAGGTATTCAAAAGAAGAAATACCCACTTTCACGAACACTCGCAAAAGAGACCAGATGTAAATAAGCGGTAATGAAATGTAGGGGAAACTCTAAAAAGAGTGAATCAACAAAACTTCGCATCTAAATTCCTACGGCAGCATTACCTGCATCAGGTCGGAGGGTATAATCTCAGCACTATGGCACCCCTTTCGAATACGTCGGCAAATATAAAAAATCTTTTTGTGAAAACAAATAGTAAGAGCCAGCGAGAATAATATAATTTCATTTACAACATAGATAAAGCCACACGGATAGGTAAGCAACTGGCTTTATCTATGCTTTTTTATATAGATAAAGCCAGATGAATGGGTAAGGAGTTGGCTTTATCTATAGGATTTTATATATTTGTAGCCAAATAGAGAGGCAAATCTCTTAATAAACATCAACTTAACTAAGAATTATAGCGAATGGTTAAGATTATTGGAAGAAAGAAAGAAATAGCGCAACTTCGATACTTTTACGAAGCAGAAGAATCCATATTTGTCGTTGTATATGGACGAAGAAGAGTGGGAAAAACATTTCTCATTCGAGAGACATTCGCCAACGAAATGACATTTTATGCCACAGGAGTAAACCAAGAGAAGAAAGAAGTTCAACTTCAATACTTTTATCATGCTCTTTGTAAATATTCAAGCGTACCGCTTTCCCTTCCACGGTCGTGGGATGAAGCCTTCAAAGAACTCATTTTAATATTGGAGAAAAGCGAAGACCAGAAAAAGGTAGTCTTTTTAGATGAACTATCGTGGATGAATGGTTCTGACGGGTCATTTCTCACCGCTTTGGAATGGTTTTGGAACAGTTGGGCATCAACACGCAACGACGTTTTATTAGTGGCATGTAGTTCTGCCACATCCTGGATCATCAACAAAATATTCACCAATCACGGCGGACTCTACGGAAGGGTCAACCAACGTATCCACCTTCATCCGTTTAGCCTCAACGAATGTGAAAAATTCTATGAAGAACGCAAAATAAAAATGAACCGATATGACCAAGTGATGAGTTACATGGTCTTCGGTGGCGTTCCCTTCTATTTGAGCATGCTCAATCCTACTCTCAGTTTAGCCCAAAATATTGACGCTCTGTTGTTCAACCCAGATGGACAGTTGCACGACGAATATGAAAACCTATACAAGGCGATGTTTCGGAATGCAGACAATCATCTGACCATTGTTAAATCATTGACAGAGAAGAAGAAAGGTCTTACACGGAATGAGATATTAGAGGCAACAGGAATTCCGAACGGTGGAGGTGCATCTCGCATTCTCGCAGAATTGGAGCAGAGCGATTTTATTCGTTGCTACACCTCTTTTGGACAAAAGAAAAGAGACGAAATTTATCAACTGACCGATGCCTACACCCTTTTCTACTTCCATTTCCTTAAGGACGGAAGAAACAACGACCAACACTTTTGGCAACACAACATTGGCACATCCAAGATTCTCTCGTGGGCAGGATACGCCTTTGAGCAAGTTTGTCTGCAACATATTGACCAAATTAAAGAAGCATTGGGTATCAGTGGAATAAGCACAAACGTTTCGAGTTGGACAAGCAAATCCAAAGAACGCAAATCGCAAATTGATTTAGTGATAGACCGAGCAGACAATATTGTCAACCTCTTCGAGATAAAATTCTCAACGAAACCCTACAGCATTGACAAATCGTATGCCGACACTCTGCAATCACGCCAATGGCAATTTGAGCAGGAAACCAAAACCCGCAAAAGTTGCCAACAAGTGATGCTCACCACCTACGGAGTAACCCCATCAGCAAACGACACTGTGCTTCAACAATCGCTCACAATGGACGACCTGTTCGGTAAGTAAAATAGATTTTTCATTCCTTCACAACCGCTATTCCGAATTTCTGTCATTAGTGGCAAAAATTCGGAATAGCAAACTATCGATCTAATAAAGTTCTATCCAACAGGAAATCCATCAAACCTACGATTAGGATTCCGTATGAATCATAGTAGGGCGCAATATCTTCCCTCATAATAATGATTTTTCTAAACGAGTCGTCTATACGCCTCAACGATGCAGCCTCTTGCTCTCGCTTAGCCTCATCTGGCATTGCGTAGGCAGACTGAATATAGTACCGCTTGTCTGCCACATTAGCTACGAAATCCACCTCCAACTGTTTGCGAACCTGAGAGGTACGAGTCTCCACCATTCCGACATCCACACGGAAACCTCGAGAACGTAACTCATTGTATATCACATTCTCCATAATGTGCGTTTCCTCAACTTGACGGAAATCGAGGAAGGCATTTCGCAAGCCAATATCTTGAAAATAGTACTTGGACAACGTCCCAATATATTTTTTCCCTTTTATATCATAACGTTCCGACTTTTCCACCAAGAAAGCGTCCTCCATATAAGAGAGGTACTTTGCAATAGTCTTGTCATCTATAGAGACATTCTTCGAACTTTTGAACGTATTCGACAATTTCAGAGGATTACAAGGAGACCCGACACACGACGAAATCGTTTGTATCAACTCAGAGAAATCAGACTCTCCTCGCACTTTATTTCGCTCAATAATGTCTTTTATATAAACAGTTTCACACAAAGAGAGAACATAGTCTTCTCGTTGCTTATCATTCTCTAAATCAACCAATTGAGGAAGTCCGCCATATTTGTAATACCGCTTCCATAACGCATTTTTGTCGCCTCCAACAGCGGCATACATCTCAGCAAAAGAAAGGGGGAAAAGGTGAATCTCCGTACCTCGTCCACGAAACTCAGTGGCAATGTCCCTTGAAAGGAAACGAGAATTACTACCCGTAACATACACGTCCACATTCGGGATATGCATAAAACTGTTCATCACCTCCACAAAACGATCGAGCATCTGCACCTCATCAAGGATGATGTAATATCGAGCCTCATCAGTCATACGTTGCTCAATCAGATTCATCAAATTGTAGGGATCCCTCAACTCAGCCTTACGAAAATCGTCAAAAGAGACCTCTATGATATGGTTCTCATCCACACCCGATTCCAATAAATGATGATGGAATAGGTTGAACAGAAGGAAAGATTTTCCACTTCTACGCAACCCCGTTACAATCTTAATCAAGCCATTGTGTTTCCGCTCAATCAACTGCTGTAAATAGTAATCCCGATTTATCACCATACGCTATTCCGAAAAAATGCCATTAGTGGCAAAAGTTCGGAACAAAGATAAAACGATTTTCCATATAAAGCGAACCGCTATTCCGAATTTCTGTCATTAGTGGCAAAAATTCGGAATAGCGATTTTTCTAAGAAGATTGTCTTTTCAGTGGCGAATATCTAAAGCTCCATTCGCTATTCCGAAAAAGTGTCATTTGTGGCATTTTTTCGGAATAGAGAATTTTTCAAAGACCTTTACTCCACAAATCCTTGAAGAAATCCAAAATGTAGACGCACTCCACATTGCCCATCCGACGGTTAATAGGATCTAACGAAACAATCATCAAACGGCTTTCGGGATAGTCTTCGGAGAAGGATAACAAACCTTTGATGTGTTTGGGGAGAACCTCCTCAACCGATTTTATTTCTATCGCAACCCTGGCATCACCAATCACCACATCAACCTCCACACCAGTATGAGTGCGCCAGTAACTCATCTGCTCCTCACGCTCGTTGTACGAGAGCCAAGCCCTTAGTTCCTGCACCACCAAATGTTTAAACGCATGGCCATACTCCACCGTTCCTCTGACCAAATCCTTACGATGCAACAAGTGATTCGCGATTCCTACGTCAAAATAGTAGAAGCGAGGTGCTTGAGACAGTCTTCGTTTCACCACCTTTGTATATGCAGGCACACGAAAACCTATTAGGGTGTCCTCCAAAATATCGAAATAACTCGCCACTGTTTTAGAATCCACACCACAATCTTGTGCGATATTGTTATAGTTCACCATCTCCCCATCGGTCAAAGCTGCGACCTCAAGGAAACGTTGGAAAGCATTAAGATTCCGTACCAATGATTCTTGTTTGATTTCCTCTTTCAGATAAACATCAATATAGGCAGAAAGTCGCCTTTGCGGATTTTTTGCGAGGTAATGAGGTGGCAACATACCATAATTGACAGCATGTTGCAAATCGAAATCAGGAATCTCACAACTCACAAAAGGGAAAAAGTAGACTGGGCAAGCACGACCACCCAAAGTGTTATACCCCTTTCGTTTCAGTTTTCTCGCACTCGATCCGCAAAGAATAAAGACGATAGACTTTTCTGACATTAAACGATGTACTTCATTGAGCATATCTGGCACTTCTGGAATCTCGTCGATGATGACCAAAGTGCCTTCTTCCTTTTTTCTCCCGATTTACATTGAAATCAGGGAGTAACATTCCTTAATTTCATTGAAATTCGGGAGTAAAGATACGATAAAATAAGCATACAAAAGAAATCTCTGACAAAACATTCTAAGGCAAACTCATAGATACATACACCTTCATAACAAATGACGAACAAGAACACAACGATTTTGAAAGAATATCCTTATTTTTGAAAACAATGTATATTTCAAATAGAACTAAATTGATAATCAAATGAGTATAGAAGAAATCAAACAAATGTACGACGAGTTCGTAGCCGACCACGATGGCAAAACACCAGCCGTTGTCGAGGTGGAAATTCAATGGAAAGACACCGAAGAGACCGAGGAATGCATCATGTCGCTCGACGACATCTACACAGACGAAACCGATGATGACGCACGAGAGACCGACATCGGCATCTTAAGCGAAGACGACATTTTCTTCCATGTTGAAAGTCTCGAAAACCTATGCGCCCTCTTTGAAAACTCAGATGGCGAAGATTTCGAAATCACTGACATCGCAGGTTTTTATTAAAGAACCTGAAATTTCATTTTCTGCCTCATCCAACATTTTTCTGCCTCATTTTCGCCATAAATGAGGCAGAAAAATTGAATATGAGGCAGAAAAAGTCTATTTTTGCCTCTGAAATACATCAGTGAGCATGCATCAATTCGACTACATAGAGACACCAAAGAAACTGCTGACACCAGAGGTGGTTGGTATGCTCACGAAAATCCATGAGGTGAAGGGAAAACAAGACCTTTACATTACCGCAAAGCCAGCCGTTCTTGCCTCTCTTCTGGATTTGGCAATGATCCAGTCGACCAAGGCATCCAACAAAATCGAAGGCATTTGGACTTCCGACGAACGGCTTCAAGCCATCGTGCAAGACAAAACGGAACCCCACAACCGTTCTGAAGAGGAAATCGCAGGCTACCGAGACGTACTCGCCACCATCCACGAAAGTTACGAATACATCACTCCTCGCCCTAACGTCATTCTTCAACTCCACAGAGACCTTTACAGTTTCTCGTCCAACAACGTAGGTGGACAATTCAAAAACACAGACAATGTCATCGCTGAAACCGCCCAAGACGGCACGTCCAAGGCTCGCTTCATACCAACACCAGCTTACCAAACGCATGATGCAGTAGAGACTCTATGCTCTGAATTTTTGAAAGCATTGGAAGCCAACACAATAGACCCTCTTCTATTGATTTTTATGTTTATTTTGGACTTTCTCTGCATCCACTCTTTCAACGATGGGAACGGACGAATGAGCCGTTTGCTGACACTACTTCTTCTCTACCGAAACGGTTACACTGTCGGCAAATATATCTCCATCGAAATGATGATTGAGAAAAGCAAAGTCACCTACTATGAAGCGTTGAAGGAGAGTTCCACCAACTGGCACGAATCTGGAAACGACTATCTTCCATTCGTGAAATACTCGTTAGGAATCCTTCTAAAAACATATACCGAGTTTGAGAATCGTGTCGACAATGTTTTCAGTGGCAAACTCACCAAAGCCGAACGCATCAAAGCCATTTTCGACCAAAAATTAGGCAAAATAACCAAGTCAGACATCGCCCAACAATGCCCAGACATCAGTATTGCTACCATCGAACGCACTTTGGCTTCACTCCTTAAAGAGGGTTACATTGAGAAGTATGGGAAGTCGAAAGGGTGTTTTTATACGAGGAGGTAGGAGGGCAGAAAAAATCACGAACTTTCGCTCATCAGCAAATCAACAAACTCCTTAATTCCCAAGACTACGATTTTAGGAAAATCTATTTCTTTTAAAATTCTAAAGTGAGCGTCATTACTCACTATACAACTTGCGCCTGCCGTAAAAGCACAATCCACAAACTTGTTATCATCCTCATCCGCCTGTATAAGTTATAGTATGGCGTTACAAACTCCACGTTTGTTCTGCTGAGAATTACCGAAACAACATTGGAGGCAATCTCCGCACTTGTCTTTTGTGTCAAAATTTCTAGTTCGTAAATGCTCCTTACCCCACTCCTCTATAGTATCAAGCGTAATGTCTCCACTTTCACACAATGCGTCAATGTCCACATCGACCTTTTTTGCGAAATATTGGGAAATGACATTCTCCAAACTCTCCAACTCCTTGGGAGTATTTATAAAAGACATCATACGAAGTATCTTCATTTGGGCAGGATTAAAAACGGTTCTTTCCATAACACTTCCAATTTAAATGTTGTTTACATATACCTTTTCTCACCACTGCAAAGCCAAGTAAACTTGCTTTTGCTCGTCTGGTTTTAACGAAAAAGTTCAACATTGCAAATATGCAGATATTTGTCGGAACTTCAAACTCCCCCTCTGAAAATTATCCACCCCACAACTGCCACCTGCACCATCAGTATCGCCGGAACTCCATACTGAAAATTCTTGTGCATCGTCTTATGATGCCACACTTTCATGCCCAACAACGCACCGATGCTGCCACCAAGGGCTGCAAGCAAGAGCAACGTGGACTCGGGAATGCGCCATTTTCCTTGCTTCGCCTTGTATTTGTCAATACCGTAGACAATAAAGGTTATTACGTTGATAATGAGGAGGTAAAGGACTATTATATTCATCATCTTTCCAATTTTACCTCGCAAAAATAAAACGTTTCGGTTAGACTCCATCCCTTTCTTCTTCCCTTCCGAAAAAATCCGTCTTCAAATTCCTGGTTTTTCACTTATAATTGCCATTTTGTTTAATGGATTAAATAAAATTGGCGATTTCTTTGTAAGTCTATTAAACAATTTGTATTCTTGCGGTGGATTTTAATAAGATTGATGGCAAATGGATAAGCAAATCTTAAAACAGCTACTTCGCGACAATCAAACGGAAGTAGAGCGATATGTGGTTGAACCTCGCAACATCCAACTCGACGATTTTCCCTGCCGTGTGTTGGTGGGTGTCAGACGGGCTGGAAAGTCATTTATGCTCTATCACCACATTCAGCAACTACTGGCAAAGGGGCATAAGTGGAACGAAATGTTGTATTTAAGTTTTGAAGACGAGCGACTCGAAAATTTCTCAACGGAAGACTTCAATCGCCTGTTGGAATGTCATCAGGAAATGTACGGCAAACGCCCAATGCTCTTTCTCGATGAAATTCAAAACATCGAGGGATGGCACAAGTTTGCCCGACGGATGGCAGACACTCAACACACCATCTTCATAACTGGCTCAAATGCCAAAATGCTCTCTGGCGAGATAAACACCACCTTAGGCGGACGTTTCCTTACAGCCGAAGTCTACCCCTACAGTTTCTGCGAATATCTTGCCGTCCACCATATTTCGACCGACGAACTCACTCTTCTCAGCACTGAAGGTCGGGCGAACGTCATTCACTGCTTTGATGAATACCTGCACTACGGAGGTCTTCCCGCAGCTGCCTTACTGCCTGCCAAACGTAATTATCTGAGTAGTGTTTTCCAAAAGATCTACATGGGCGACATTATGTCTCGCAACAAAATTACCAACGTGTCGGGAATTCGAGTGTTGGTCAGAAAGATGGCAGAAAGCGTGTGCCGATCAATCTCCTACAACCGAGTCAACAACCTGCTTTCAAGCGTTGGTGGGAAACTCAGTCTTGCCACAACTATCAAATACATAGACTATTGCGAAGACGCTTGGTTACTACTGCGACTGAGAAACTACGCTTCCACCTTAGCCGACAAAGAGAGCAACTGCAAGTACTACTTTATAGACACTGGCATACTCGGTTTGTTCCTCATCGACAAGGACACTATGCTCTTGGAAAATCTCGTTGCCCTTCAATTGTTCCGTCTTTATGGGCATGACATCGACAACGAACGAGTATTCTTCTATCAGGATAATTACGAAGTGGATTTTTATGTGCCAGAACAAGAATTGGCCATTCAGGTCAGTTACACTTTACGAGAAGAGGAGACTCGCAAGCGCGAAATCGAAGCGCTCACAAAACTTCCCAATAGACTCCCCTGCCGTAAACGCTTAATTTTAACATACGACGAAGAAGAAAACATCACAGACTCTTTCGGCACAATCGAAGTCATTCCAGTTTGGAAATGGATAATAAACGCAGACAAAAGTCTTTCCATTTAACTCAATGGCTATGCTTTCTCCCTTTCCCCATTTTTTTGTACCTTTGCATTTATCTTAAGATATTTTCCTTTTTATGGCAGAAGAGTTAGACTTTAACATAGAAAATTCACAAGTTGGCAATTACGACGATGACAGCATCCGACACCTCGAGGGGTTAGAGCATGTGCGTCTTCGTCCGGGTATGTACATCGGTAAGTTGGGCGATGGCTCTCACGCCGACGACGGTATCTACGTTTTGTTGAAAGAGGTACTCGACAACAGTATCGACGAGTTCCGTATGAAAGCGGGCAAGCAAATCGACATCACTTTGCAGGATGGCGTTGTTACCGTTCGCGACTACGGTCGTGGTATTCCGCAAGGTAAGATGATCGACGCCGTTTCGATGATGAACACAGGTGGTAAATACGACAGCAAAGTGTTCAAGAAATCTGTCGGACTGAACGGTGTGGGTACGAAGGCAGTCAACGCACTCTCGTCTGAGTTTCGTGTGCAGAGTTTCCGCGACGGCAAGACACGCATCGCAGAGTTCTCTCGTGGTCAACTCATCAGCGACTCGGGCATCATCGACACCGACCAACCAAACGGTACACTCGTATCCTTCCGCCCCGACGACGACCCTCAATACAAACTCTTCGTCAACTACAAATATCGTGAAGAGTTTATCGAGACGATGCTGCGCAACTACGCATACCTCAACACGGGTCTCACACTCTTCTTCAACGGAAAGAAAATATATTCTAAAAATGGTCTGCTCGACCTGCTCACCGAGTCGGTCATCCTCGACCCTCTCTACCCTATCATTCACTTGAGGGGCGACGACATCGAGATTGCCTTCACCCACTGCCAACAGTATGGTGAGACCTACTTCTCGTTCGTCAACGGTCAGCACACCACCCAAGGTGGTACGCACCAGTCCGCCTTCCGCGAGGCACTCGGCAAGACCATCAAAGAGTTCTACAATAAGAATATGGACTTGGCAGATATCCGCCAAGGAATCGTTGCAGCCATCGCCATCAACGTCGAGGAGCCTGTATTCGAGAGTCAGACGAAGACAAAATTGGGTTCGAAGGATGTCGATCAAGCCGGCACACTCTCTGTCAACAAGTTCGTCAACGACTTTGTCAAGACGGAATTGGACAACTACCTCCACAAGAACCCTATCACCGTGGAGACGTTGCTTCAAAAGATTTTGGAGGCAGAAAAAGAGAGGAAAGCCATCGCAGGCGTTACGAAAGCGGCTCGCGAACGTGCCAAGAAAGTCAACCTCTGCAACAAGAAACTCCGCGACTGCCGTATCCACTATAACGACGTGAAAGGCGACAAGCAAGACAAATCCTCCATCTTCATCACCGAGGGATTGTCTGCGAGCGGATCCATCACCAAATGTCGCGACGTCTCCTACCAGGCAGTCTTCAGTCTGCGTGGAAAGACTCCGAACAGTTGGGGTTCTTCTCGCGAAATCGTCTACAAGAACGAAGAGTACAACCTTCTTCAGGCAGCCCTCAACATTGAGGAGGGAATGGAAGGACTGAGATATAATAAGGTGATCATTGCAACCGATGCCGATGATGACGGAATGCACATCCGCCTCTTGCTGCTCACCTTCTTCCTGCAATTCTTCCCCGACCTCGTTCGCCAAGGTCATGTCTACATCTTGCAGACACCACTTTTCCGTGTGCGCGACAAGAAGCAGACCTTCTACTGCTACACCGACGAGGAACGTGTCAATGCTTTGAAAACAATCGGACCGAAAGCCGAGATCACCCGATTCAAAGGTTTGGGAGAGATCAGCGACCACGAGTTCAAATATTTCATCGGAGAAGATATTCGTCTTGACCAGGTAGTCTTACGCAAAGGCGATGCCTTCAACGACCTTCTGGAGTTCTACCGTGGCAAGAACACCCCTCAACGACGCGACTTCATCATCGACAACCTTGTCATCGAGGAAGACGTGCCTAAAGATTAACGACAGAAACTAACAACCAACCCTTCATTATATAATATGAAAGCCCTAAACGAATTGACTATCGGCATCGCTAATGACCATGCCGGAGTAGAAGTGAAAAACTTCATCATCGACAACTTGTCTAACAAAGTAAAGAAAATCGTCAATTTCGGAACTGACACCACCGACAGCTGCGACTATCCCGACTTTGCTCACCCACTCGCCACTGCGGTTGAAAACGGTGAATGCGACCTCGGTATCGCCATCTGCGGAACTGGAAACGGTATCTGCATCACCTGCAACAAACACCAAGGCATTCGCGCAGCCCTCTCTTGGGAAGTCGAAATCGCTAAGTTAGGTCGCCAACACAACAACGCCAACATCGTAGGCATTCCAGCACGCTTCATCTCAAAAGAAAAAGCGTTGGAAATCGTTGAGGCTTTCCTCACAACCGACTTCGAAGGAGGCAGACATCAACGCAGAATTGAAAAAATTCCTGTTAAATAATAGGTTATATCAAATAGTTACATAAATTTGCGAGGGGCTGATTCTACCCCTCGCATTTTTTGTGTTCTCGTCTGCTTACTCAAATTCAATTTTGTGTAATGCGTTTTTAAAAAGAAATAACCTGAGTACAAATATAATAGGTAACCTATGAAACACATCAAACAAATTTTCTTGTCCGTAGCTCTGACTGCCGCCACAGCAATGGGTGTCAACGCCCAAAGTCCGGCTTTCACGAACGACCAGTACAAAAAAGCCGTGTGGATAACGACACGTTTCTACGGCGCACAACGCTCGGGTGATGGTCCGAACTGGCTCATCGCCGATTATGAACCAACCAACGTGGCTAACGACCTCAAGAGCAACCTCTCCGCTTTCGTCAAAGGTAAGTCTTACATCAAGGATGCCGACGGCGATTACGACCTGACAGGAGGTTGGTATGACTGTGGAGACTTCGCCACTTTCGGTCAGACTTTCTTCTACTCTGCCTACATGCTCGTGTTGGCTTACACGGAGTTCCCTGCTGGATATGACGACCTCTACTCAACTGACTACCACGGATATATCGAGTCGGGCGACTATACCTATGAGGGTAAAAAAGGTGTTCCAAACGGAATCCCAGACATCTTGGATGAGGCTAAATATGCAACTGATTTCATTTTGAAAGCCGTTCGCGACGAAAACACATTCTACTACCAGAAAGGCAATGGAGACGCAGACCACAAAATCTGGTGTACATCTCCAACCAAATCAACTTTGAGTGTCGATAATGGTGGAGAAGCAGGCGGAAGCCGTAGTATCAGCAAAGCAACAGGACAGGTAACCTCAATGGCTTCTTTAGCCGGTGCCGCTTTGGCTGCCATGTCTAAAGCCTACGCTAAATTCGACCCTGCCTACGCTGCTAAGTGTTTGGAGAAGGCTAAGGTTTGCTACAACTTCGTAACCAAAACAACAAAAGGCAACAGTGGTGCTAGTTCTTTCTATGGAGACAAGTCTAAATACATCACCGACGAGACTATCTTCTACGCAGAAATGTATCGCGCAACAGGTGAGAAACAATACCTAACCGCTGCTGAAAATGCAGCTTCTTCTTGGATGACGCAAGAGTCTGGCTACAACCACAACTTCAGCCTCTGCTACAACAATACGGAAGACTTGGGTTGCTACTTGATGGCTTCATTAGGCGATGCAACTTCATACAGCACATACGGAAAGACAGCATTGCAGTTCTTCGTCAACATGTATAAACCAACATCTGGCTATATCATGAACCATAATAATGACAGTTGGGGTGTGTTGAGATTCCCTGCAAATCAAGCATTTGTGGTCGCTTTGTATAGCAAACTCATGGGCGAAACGACCATCAACCCTTACGCATTAAAGACCATCGACTACATTTTAGGTGACAATTCCAAAAAATTCTCATACGTCGTCGGATTCGGAGACAATCACCCACTCTACCCTCACCACCGTAACTTCTACCGCTCAGATAACAACGACGAGGGCAGCTTGCCTACTATCACCAAGGACTACAAATATGTGCAACTCGGCTATTTGGTAGGAGGATCTCTCAACGATGGCGCATACGAAGATGTTGAAAAATCATACACCTACTCAGAAGGTGGTATCGACTACAACGCTGGTCTCGTAGGTGCATTAGGTTACATCAACTCGATGCTCAACCCTGTGAACACCAACAAGTTTGGTCACCCAACACCTTCATTCGACGGCGAGGTTTCTATCTGCGGTGTCAACTCTGTTGTCTTAGATTCTAAAGTGGCTACAGGCGGACAAAGAACTTTCAAATGGTATAAAGACGGCACATTGTTGACCTCTTCAACCAGTGCAACCACCTACACTGCCACATCAGCAGGCGAATACACTTGCGAAATCGACTCAGCAGGCGAATGGACAACCTCAGCCTCTGTAACCGTCAGTGCGAAATTGCCAGAAGTTGAATGGGAAGAGGAGATTCAACTTTGCTCTCCTGCAACTGCCACCCTCGACCTCACATTCAGCAGCACCCCTGTAACCTACCAATGGTACAAAGACGGAAAGGCTGTCGAGAAAGCAACTTCTGCAACCTACTTCGTAAACCAAGCAGGTACTTACAAATGTGAAGTGAGCGCAACCAACTGTGGCACAACAACCTACGAAACGGAGGTAACCTCATTACTTCCAACCGTTGCCGACGCTGAATCAGACAGAGACGGCAACATCACAATGACAGTCGTAGGCGACGGAGAATACGAGTGGTACACTCAAGCCGAAGGAGGAACAGCCGTTCACACCGGTGCTTCTTACACGACGAAGATCACTCAAGACACTTATTTCTATGTCAAAGACGCTGGTGAAATGAACATCACCGTTGGTCCTACAACGTCCAGTTTCACTGGCACGGGTGTCAACTGGGGTAACATCGGAGCAGCCTTCACTGCATCTAAGGCTTGTCAGATCACCTCAATTGCAGTCTACTGTCTCGGAAGCCCATACAACACTGGCTCACAGACAGTTACCGCAGAGTTGGCAGGTAGTGCAACAGGCTCATTCACCTCAGACGCGTTCACCGTCAGCGGTGGCGACCAGTTCTACACTGTAAACTTCAGCACGCCAATCGAGATTCCTTCAGCAGGAAGCTACACATTGACAATCAAAGCCAGCGGTTTCGCTAACCCATACTACCAGAGCATGTCAGACTACGCATCGTTCGCTAACCAAGGCAACCCATTGACTTTCACTGGTTCAACCAACTCAAACGGAGGATTTCCAGGATTGGCTAACTGGCAGGTGATGACAGGTTCAGGTTGCGACAGAGCCGTAGTTAAGGCTATCAAGGGCAACGGTACGAATGTCAACGAGGCAACCGCAGACGAAGCCCTCACATTGGCTCCTAATCCATGCCACGACGTTCTCTACGTCAACATTGCAAGCGAGAATGCCGTTCAATATGAGATTCTCAATATGATTGGCACGACCATCAAGGCAGACCAAGCAAGCAGTGACGAGTTGAGAAACGGAATCAATGTAGCAAACCTTTCAGCAGGCATCTATTTGATACGCATCCACGATAACGAGCGTACGATAGTAGAAAGATTTGTGAAGAAATAAAGAAAAATATTGTACATTTGCGTATGAAAAACGAGGGGTCAAAAGCCCTTCGTTTTTGAGAAAGAATAACTATAACTTTACAAATAACAAAGATGGTTAATTTCAAAGAATTAGGTTTGGTAAACACCAGAGAGATGTTTGCTAAAGCAGTTAAGGGTGGATATGCAATCCCTGCATTCAACTTTAACAACATGGAGCAGCTCCAAGCTATCATCATGGCAGCTTCAGAGACTAAGTCTCCAGTTATCCTCCAAGTTTCTAAAGGTGCGCGTAACTACGCTAACCAAACACTCCTTCGCTACATGGCTGAGGGTGCTGTAGAATATGCAAAGGAACTCGGTTGGGAGAAACCACAAATCGTTCTTCACTTGGATCACGGTGACTCTTTCGAGTTGTGCAAGTCATGTGTAGACATGGGCTTCTCTTCAGTTATGATCGACGGTTCTGCTCTTCCATACGAGGAGAACATCGCTTTGACTAAGAAGGTTGTTGAGTACGCTCACAAATATGACGTAACTGTAGAAGGTGAGTTGGGTGTTTTGGCAGGTGTTGAGGACGAGGTTCAAGCTGAAGAGTCTCACTACACTAAGCCAGAAGAGGTAATCGACTTCACCTCTAAGACTGGTGTTGATTCATTGGCTATCTCTATCGGAACTTCTCACGGTGCATACAAATTCAAACCTGAGCAATGTACTCGTGACCCTAAGACTGGCAAGCTCGTTCCACCTCCATTGGCATTCGACGTTTTGGCAGCTATCGAGAAGCAATTGCCTGGATTCCCTATCGTACTCCACGGTTCTTCTTCAGTTCCTCAAGACGAAGTTGACACTATCAACAAGTTCGGTGGTAAGTTGCCAGATGCAGTAGGTATTCCTGAGGAGCAACTCCGTAAGGCTGCTAAGTCTGCAGTTTGCAAGATCAACATCGACTCTGACTCTCGTTTGGCTATGACTGCTGCTATCCGTCAGGTGTTCGCAGAGAAACCAGGTGAGTTCGACCCTCGTAAGTACTTAGGTCCAGCTCGTGACAACATGAAGAAGCTCTACATCCACAAGATTAAAGAGGTTCTCGGTAGCGACGGAAAGGCTTAATTTCATAGGCTAACATCCTTCACATTATAGAAAAGGCTCGGAGCATTGCTTCGAGCCTTTTCGCTGTTTTATTGAAAGAAGAAACCTGAAAAACCTTGGTTCAACAAACTACTTCTTCAAGTAATTGAAAGTCTCCTCGTTTAATTCATACCTGCGCAAATCCATCGATTGCCGTTTCATACGAGACGTTCCTCTTAAAATTTGCTTTTAACTTCTTCGTCAAACCCTCAATCAACTGTCTACAGATATTCTGATGAACAGCAAGAGGTTGTGCCATTCCTAACCCATTAGCACTACGTCTTTTTGTTGTTCCCATAAACTTAATTATTAGTCAAAATTACTCTGCTACCTCTGTTGCCACTTCTTCCTCCTCAGAAACCAAGAACGCAGAGACTTCATCCCAGTCGAAATCTTTCATTCTCTTCTTTGCGTTGTAATAAGCATATCGATCTTTGAAACCACTTGAAACGGCAGCCGCCTCAATCGTCTCCCATGGATATTCTTTCAAGTACAACTCCAAATGGCGAAGGCGGAAGGCATTTATCAAACGGTAAAAGCCAATCTTAGCAATGTAGGCACAAGCCAACGTCTTGTTTCCACCCGTCATACCATCAATGATGTCCGACCTACGCAAACTCTCGTTGAGATACTGCTTGCTGACCTGCTCCAAAACCGCAGTCTTGACTGCTTCCATCTCTGGGGTTACTGGCAATTCTGCATTCTCTATACTCTCCTCTATCTCAATCTTTTTACCCAAATTCAGGTCGTCCTCCTCGTCTACTGTCTCCTCGACAGCACGCTCTTCTTCTTTCTTATGATGTTTGCGTGCAGGCAACAAGAGGCACAAGAAAATAACACACCACACCACCTGAAATAAATCGTAGATAGCCAACACCATTCGACTATTACACAAGAAAACGACACCGGCCAGAACAACCCCAAAATAGACACAATAAAGTATCTTCACAGCGAACCTATAAGGATAGTCATTCTCGTCCGAGAAATTCTGCTCGTGATAATTTCGTATACGCTTCCGCATCCACCGCACCTCGAAAATCAGTTTTCCGAACACAATCATCCACACGATGACCGTTCCCACTCTAAACTCCAAAGCATGCTTTTGCATGTCAAATTGCCCAAACAGACTATATAAAAAGATAAACGCTATAGCAGCAAAGGCAATGTAGATGATTGTCTGCCTCCATACAGGACTGTTCTTGAACGGCACCAGCATATAATGGCGATACAACTGCATTGAGCAAGTCATCGGGGTAGCAATCAAAACGAACATCAGCACAAACTCAAAATAGTTGTCGTCGTACGGATTGATGAAATATGGCAAATGGAAAAGTGGCAACAAAAAGAACCCTATCGTATAATAGCGTGCAGGGTAATAGAAGTCCTTGTTTTTATCGCAAGGACGGCAATAATGCAATGAACGAATACTGGCACATATAACTCCAGCGAGGATATGTGCAAAACATGCTAACGCATAAAAAGCGTATATATCTTTTAAAATAATGTCTTTCATCGTAAAAAAAACGTCAGATACACATAATCACACGTTAAATCCACATCTTGAGATTTCAAATTCACAGTTTTAACAGCTTCACGAAATACCTTTGCATACGTCAGAGGGAGCTCTGATATTGACAGTCGTATGATTTTATCTACAAAGATAGTCCGATTTTTGAGATTACCATAATGGTAACCCGAAATGATTGTGTCTATAAGAGAATTTAAGGCCGAAATGTCGACTTATTGCCTGACCTCCATTAATCGAAGAAAGTTATTCGCACTTGAGCGTTCTGAAAAACTCCGAAATATAAACAACACTATAACTGATTCGATTAGTAAGAAGACAAAAGTCTGGAGCAAGCGGCAACATTCGGAATTTCGGAGAAGAGCGCTGTTTTGGGAGATCCGCGCCTGCGAATGTTCTAACGAGAACTGACGCAGACGCTCTTTCTTTTGCAATTATTTTCATTTTCTCCTCTATAACGTCGTTTCATCTTCTGATTATCAATTTTTTAACATAAATTTGTATTTTAAGTAATCAGAAAAAAGACTTTCACACGATTTGCGAAGCCTTTTTGTTAATTAAAGTAATATTTTAGAAAAATGACAGAAAAATATTGGGAAGAGGACATTGAGACGATGAGCCGTGCCGACCTCCAAAAATTACAATTAGAAAGATTGAAATGGTCTGTTGCACAAGCAGCTAACTCGCCTTACTACAAGAAACTTTTCGCAGAGAAAGGACTCTCTGCTGATACGATTCAATCGTTAGACGACCTTCGCAAGTTTCCTTTCACTACTAAAGAGGATCTCCGCAACAACTATCCATTCGGCTTGGCAGCCATCCCTATGGAGAAGATCGTCCGTCTTCACTCTTCCAGTGGAACAACCGGTAACCCTACCGTCGTTCTCCACTCTCAGAAAGACCTCGACAACTGGGCTAACCAAGTGGCTCGCTGTATGTATATGGTAGGCGTTCGTAACACCGACGTCTTCCAAAACACTTCCGGCTACGGAATGTTCACTGGCGGACTCGGTTACCAATACGGAGCAGAGAAATTGGGTTGTCTCACCGTTCCAGCAGCAGCAGGAAACAGTAAACGTCAAATCAAGTTCATCCGCGATTTCGGCACAACCGTTCTCCACACAATTCCAAGTTACGCCACTCGTTTGGCAGAAGTGTTCGCCGAAGAGGGGCTCGACCCACGCAAGGACACGAAACTCCGTATTATGTGTGTCGGCGCAGAGCCTCACTCTGAAGAGCAACGTAAACGTATCGAAGAGTTGCTCGGTTTGAAGGCTTACAACTGCTTCGGAATGTCAGAGATGAACGGACCTGGTGTCGCTTTCGAATGCCAAGAGCAAAACGGTCTCCACATTTGGGAGGATATGGTGATTGTCGAGATTATCAACCCAGAGACACTCGAACCAGTTAAAGATGGTGAAGTAGGAGAAATGGTGTTGACGACCCTCACCCGCGAGGCTATGCCACTCATCCGCTACCGCACACGCGACTTGACCAACTTCTTGGATGGCGAATGCCCTTGCGGAAGAACCCACCGACGCATTGCCCGTTTGAAAGGAAGAAGCGACGATATGATCATCGTGAAGGGTGTGAACATCTTCCCTATCCAAATCGAACGTATCTTAATGAATTTCAAAGAGTTGGGTATGAACTACCTCATCACTATCGACACTGTCGGCAACAACGACGAGATGATGGTCGAAGTGGAATTGGGCGATCTTCATACAGACGACTATTCAAAACTCCAATCACTCACCAAAGAGATCACTCGCCAGTTGAAGGACGAGTTGCTTCTTACCCCTAAAGTGAAACTGGTTGAGAAAGGCACACTTCCACAATCAGAAGGTAAAGCCGTGAGAGTGAAAGATTTACGTAAGAACCACTAAATCAAAAAGGACATGACTATCGATCAGATTTCAATATTTTTGGAGAATAAGTTCGGCAGACTGAACGAGATTCTCGCCTTCCTCGCCAAAGAGGACATTCGTGTTATCGCAGCCAGTGTTGCCGACACATCAGACTATGGTATTCTCCGCCTTATCACCAACAACCAGATCAAGGCGTTGCAGGTGTTGAAAGCCAATGGCGTGAGCGCCAACCTCAACACTGTCTTGGCGATTTCCGTCAACTCAGCAATTGGCGAGATGTCTAAGACTTTGGAGTATTTCACCAAAGCGGGCATCAACATTGAGTATATGTACTGCTTCTCATTCAACCAAAAAGCCGTGTTGATTTTACGTACCAACAATATCGACGCAGCCAATGAGGTGATCCGCAGATACAACCTCAACAATCTTTCAGAATCAGATTTAAATAATTTCTAACAGCACCATTTATGTTTGGCATTGCAGACCCTGGAATTTGGATCGTATACCTACTATCCATATTATGCGTGATTGGCTCCGTCATCTTCGGCGTTGTCTATTGGAATAAAGAAGACGAAAACGATAAATTACAGTAATTAATATGGAAGACTTCACAATGTATTTGGTTGTGATGGTATATTTTTTGTCCATCGCATTCCTTGGCTACTTAGGTTGGAAAAAGACCAATGATTCTAAAGATTTTTTGATTGGTGGTGGTGAGATGAACCCTATCGTCATGGCGTTGTCATACGGTGCGACTTTCATCTCAGCCTCTGCCATTGTCGGATTTGGAGGCGTTGCTGCCACTTTCGGAATGGGTATTCAATGGCTTATGTTCCTAAATATGTTTATGGGCGTGGTCATTGCCTTCATCGTCTTCGGACGACCTACACGACGGATTGGCGCGAAACTGAAAGTTGCCTCTTTCGCACAGTTCTTAGGCGAGTACTATCAGTCGAAGAAGATACGAATCCTTGTGGCAGCGATCATCTTCATCTGCATGCCACTCTACGCTGCCGCCGTTCTTCGTGGTGGTGTGTTCTGCATGCAAGAGGTATTCGGCATTGACTTCCACTTGGCATTGCTCATCTTCACCATCATCGTGGCAAGTTACGTCATTGCAGGTGGTATGAAAGGTGTGATGTACACTGACGCATTGCAAGCCGTGATTATGTTCATCTGTATGGCATTCCTCGTGTTTGGTGTCTACAAGGCGTTAGGAATGGGCTTTGTCGAAGCCAACGAAGCATTGGGAGCGATGGCAGACAAAGTGCCAGAGAAATTAGCTGCCGTCGGTCACCGAGGATGGACTGCAATGCCAGAATTTGGTTCACAGCAGTGGTACACCTTGGTTACCTCCCTCATTATGGGAGTGGGAATCGGCTGTTTAGCACAACCGCAGTTGGTAGTGCGCTTCATGACGGTCGACAGCACGAAGAAATTGAATCAAGGCGTTGTCATCGGATGTTGCTTCTTGATTGTTACGGTAGGAGTTGTCTACCATGTAGGAGCGTTGTCAAACCTCTATTTCTGGAAGAATGACGGAGCCGTAGCTGTTCAGATGGTCGAAGCATCCGACAAGATTATTCCGTACTTCATCGGACGAGTGATGCCGAACTGGTTTATGACGGTCTTCATGCTTTGCATTCTGTCGGCGAGCATGTCGACACTCAGTGCACAGTTTCACACGATGGCAGCCGCTGCAGGTTCTGACATCTACGGAACGGTGGTGAAGGAAGAGTCGAGCAGACGCAAAATGACCTTAGTGATAAGAATCGCAGTGTTGATTTCAATCCTCATCAGTTTCATCATCTGTTATGTGTTAGGAGAAGCGAGCGACTCACCAGTCATCGCCATTTCGACCTCTCTGTTCATGGGAATCTGTGCATCGGCATTCCTGCCAGCCTACTTCTGTGCTTTGTATTGGAAGAAAGCGACCCCACAAGGAGCCTACGCCAGCATGTGGGTAGGAGTCATCGCAACGCTTATTGCCCTTGTGTTCGTACACGCCAAAGAAGCCAGTATGCTCGGGATCTGCAGAGCGATTCTCGGCACCGACACACTCTTCAGCGACAGCATGGTAAAATTCGTAGACCCAATCATGTTTGCCTTTCCACTCTCATGCATCACGATAGTGGTAGTTAGTTTGGCAACACAGAAGAAGGCAGCGTAAAAGCGAGAGTAAAAGATAAAATGAAAGGATAGAGTGTTGCTCTATCCTTTTTTATGGGGTTATTAGGCGAAGAGGTCTAATTGCACGGCTTCATCTTTCCTCTGTCTAACCTTTCCATTCCAATCAGCCTCATCAAACACGCCCGTGTTCACAACAGACTGAGCCAATGCTTTCACTACTGGAATAGCCACACTGTTACCCACCAATTTCATCCACCTTGCCCTTGATTCAGGCAGAATATAATCAGCAGGGAATCCCTGTATTCTACAGGCTTCTGATTTTGTTATTCTTCTGAAATTCTGAGGATTATATATTTTCTCAAGGAACTCCGATTTCCATTCACTTTCAGAGTCCGCCATTATATCCTGATTCGACACAAAATCATTAGTATCACTTGCCACC
>CAVJCT010000004.1:0-30211 GCA_963648205.1 Flexilinea sp. | reverse complement strand
CCCAATACATTGTTGTCGCTATATTGAGCCGAAACAGTTTGGAATAGTCCAATTAGAGTTGTCAGTAATAATAATTTGTACATATAATACAAATGTAAATGAAGATATAAATGTTTTTTTTGCAAATGTAATGATTTTGTTTGGAGTGGCAAAGGGAAGGGGGGGATTTTTGAAATTTAATATATAGCATTGGGGGGGATTTTTACCGCTACCTTTACCATGTTGATTAATTGCTTGTTTGTCAATAATATAGGTTGACTTTTGAGGAGGCAAGGTGGTTGTAACTTTATGGCTCGTTAAATAATTTATTTTTTCGATGGAATATTGCGAAATCAAAGATTTCTAATAATCTTAAGGCTAAAATATCAAGGGCAAATATACCGAAATATTTCTTTTTTAACTAATTTTACTCAAAAAAGAAACGACATGAATACAGGAAAAGAAAAGTGCAGAATTTTGATGGAAATTCGCAAGAAAATTGCGAAAGACAACAACATCCCTTTCAGTACAAAAGAGTGTGATTTTCAGGGAGAATGCTTGGGTACTTGCCCCAAATGCGACTCTGAATTGGTCTATTTGCAGAACGAGATTAACAAACGCAGCCGTATGGGGAAGTCGTTTCAAAAGAGCAATTAAATGGAAAATCAGACTGAAATCAAACTTAACGCACCTGTCATTGGCATTCACCGATTACGAATGTCGACTGATGGTCAATGAGTTACGACCCTCGTAGGATTATGGGGTTGTCCGCTCCGTTGTCGTTATTGTCTCAACCCTCATTCGTGGCAAGACAACGTTGAAAAGTACAAACGTTTCACGCCACAAGAATTGTTGGAGACTGTCTACATCGACAACCTCTATTTCCTATCCACGGAAGGGGGCGTTACCTTCGGAGGAGGCGAACCGCTACTCCACCCCGATTTCATTCAGGCGTTTGGTTCTCTTTGTC
Source organism: Flexilinea sp. (assembly GCA_963648205.1). Classification (GTDB taxonomy): domain Bacteria; phylum Bacteroidota; class Bacteroidia; order Bacteroidales; family Paludibacteraceae; genus UBA1181. The sequence goes on along the minus strand of CAVJCT010000004.1, from coordinate 29,262 downwards.
CACCGCAATGGAGAATCACTCTCGAGACCTCACTCAACGTGCCACTCCACAACATTGAGAAAGTAGTTTCTCGCATCAATCATTTCATCGTCGATATGAAGGATACCAACAACGAGATTTACCATCAATACACCAAGGCTTCCAACCAACGTGTGTTCGACAATCTCAAATGGTTGGTCAACAAAGTCGGATCGGATATCATCACGGTGCGTCTTCCTCTAATTCCCCATCACAATACTCAAAAAGATGTGGAAAAAAGCAAAAAGATATTAGGAGAGATGGGAATCCAAAACTTTGACGTTTTTGAATATTACGAAGATGTGGAAAAATTTAAAAACGTGAAGACACCTTAGTATTATAGCAAATCTTCATTTGCATGCACCATTTCGGCTAAAAAACTACGGTTATTTTTATAAAAATACTACTTTTGAACGAACTTAAAAGACACCATTATCGTGTCAAAAAGGTGAATTACAATTAAATAGTAAACTATATGACTAAATTTAGACAAAAATTAGGTATTTGGGCGGTTATTCCTTGCCTTATGTTCAATTCGGTCTTCTTCACTTCTTGTGATGATGAAACCATAGAAACAGTTACAGACATTATCACAGAAATACTTAACATATTTGGTTATAACCCTGAAACTGAGGATGTTGACGACCAAGAGACAGCAGACGATTTGTCTGACGAAGTTACTGAGACCAAGGTGAATTGGGAGAACAAATTTCCACCTATTGGAAACCAAGGCTCATACGGTACTTGTGTGGCTTGGGCAACTGCCTACAACCTTCAGACAGCCTTGAACGTGATGAGTGGAAGATGGTCAACTCCAAGTTCAACCTCTAATCAATGTAGCCCTGTCGATTTGTGGCACCTTATGCCAACTTCAGGAAAATCAACCAGTTGCAACGGCTCTAACTTCGACCCTGCATTTGAAACATTGATTTCTAAAGGTTGCGCGACAATGGCTCAAGTGCCTTTCACCAACAGCAAAATGACCTGCGATGGTGTTTCTGGTAAGGGTTCAACCAATAAATTAGGACAATATCGTATCGTTGCCTACTCTGCCGAAATGAGTTCAACCGGTAAAGCATACGGCATGACCGTTGACAACATCAAAGCATATTTGCAGAAAGGTCCGGTTGTAGTGGGTGCGAAATTGGGCGACCGTTTCATGTCATGGAACAGTTCAAACGTCATCACCTCCGACAACGATACTTATAATGGTCAGCACGCATACCATGCAATGGCAGTGGTTGGCTACGACGATAGCAAGAAGGCTTTCCGTTTGAGAAACTCTTGGGGTCCAGATGATTGGGGAGACGAGGGTTCAATCTGGGTCGGCTACGACTTCTTCGTCAGCCAATTTGCCTTCGGTGTATGGACAGCAAGCAACTCCACTTCCACTTCTTCAACGAAATCGGCTTCTGCGGTTTCCGGTCCTGATGTGGCAGTTTTCGTCAAGGATGATGTCAACAATGGCGACGGCACACGCACCGTTACCTACACCTTGAAGAACGACTCTAAAACAACGATTGAAGCAGGCAAATACACTGTAGCATACGTTTTGTTCAAGGCTAAACACTTCGCCAACCACTATTTCGTAATGGAGACGACAAACGAGACTGCATTGGCTGTTGGTAGCGAAGCAACCTACACTTACACCTATGCAATCCCTGAGAATATGCCAGACGGCAAATATTACTTGGCTCTCATCGCCGACCCATTCGACGAGCAAGGAGACGGCAACCGCAGCAACAATTTCTCATTTGTAACAGCAGAGTCGGTTGAGCCTTTCTTCATCACTGGAAACCAAATCGCAGGATTGCCTCAGACAATCGCTAACAACCGCACTTTGGTAAGTTCTTACAATCCAAACGCTTACAGAAACAGCGAGATCGAAAACGCACTCATCAGAGAGCATAACAGAAAATAAGGTTTCGAGAAGATAATTTCAGATTACCTTACATAATACTTATATAAAAAGACTCCGCAGGTCAATTGATTCTGCGGAGTTTTTTTTATTTCTTACCTTGTAAAAATCTGAGGGGAAAGTGCCACTGCAAAATTGGCAGTTTCCATTTCACAAGACTGACAGTTTGTCACGTTTCATCAGCAAAAAAATCTTGGCATATTATTTGATACGTCTTGAGTGGAGTCTTCGGACAATAATTTGACAAATAAAAAAACGATAATATGCAAAAAGGAAACATTGGGGTAACGACCGATAACATCTTCCCCGTCATCAAAAAATTTCTTTACAGCGACCACGATATTTTCCTTCGTGAGGTTGTTTCAAATGCCGTTGATGCTACTCAAAAGTTGAAGACACTCTCTTCAGTGGGTGATTTCAAAGGAGAAATGGGCGACACCACAGTCCGTGTGAAATTGGACAAAGAGGCTGGCACACTCACCATCTCCGACCACGGTATCGGAATGACTGAAGAGGAGATCGACAAATACATCAACCAAATCGCATTCTCAGGTGCAGAGGAGTTCTTGGAGAAATACAAGAACGACGCCAACGCCATCATCGGACACTTTGGTTTGGGCTTCTACTCTTCTTTCATGGTTTCAAAGAAAGTGGAAATCGTAACAAAGTCGTACAAAGAGGGTGCGCAAGCCGTTAAGTGGAGTTGCGACGGTAGCCCAGAATACACTATCGAGAACATCGACAAGGCAGAGAGAGGTACTGACATCGTCCTCTACATCGACGATGAAAACAAGGAGTTCTTGGAAGATAACAAGATTTCTGAGTTGCTCAACAAATACTGCAAATTCCTCGCAGTGCCTATCGCTTTCGGCAAGAAGAAAGAGTGGAAAGACGGCAAACAGGTTGAGACTGAAGAGGATAACATCGTCAACAATACAACGCCAGCATGGACAAAGAAGCCTGCCGACTTGAAAGACGAAGACTACAAGAATTTCTACCACGAGTTGTACCCATACGCTGAGGATCCTTTGTTCTACATCCATTTGAACGTAGACTACCCATTCAACTTGACGGGTATCCTCTACTTCCCTCGTATCAAAAACAACATCGAGATTCAGAAGAACAAGATTCAACTCTACTGCAACCAGGTGTTCGTAACCGACTCTGTAGAGGGCATCGTTCCTGAGTTCCTTACCTTGTTGCATGGTGTGATCGACTCACCAGATATTCCATTGAACGTTTCTCGTAGTTACCTCCAGAGCGACAGCAATGTCAAGAAGATTTCAAACCACATCACCAAGAAGGTGGCAGACCGTCTGCAAGAGATTTTCAACCAACAACGTGCTGATTTCGAAAGCAAGTGGGATAACTTGAAAATCTTCATTGAATACGGAATCTTGACTGATGAGAAATTCTCTGAGAAGGCTGAGAAATTCGTTCTTTTAAAGAATGTCGAAGGCAAATATTTCACCCTCGAAGAGTACAAGAAACTCATCGAAGCCAACCAAACCGATAAGGACAAAAACCTCATCTACCTCTACGCTACCAACGAGGAGGCTCAACACCTCTACATCAACGCAGCCAAAGAGAAAGGTTACGACGTGTTGTTGATGGACGGTCAGTTAGACGTTCATTTCATCAGCAAGTTGGAGCAGCAGTCTGAGGGCAAGAGCCGTTTCGTACGTGTTGACTCAGATGTTGTTGAGAGACTGATTCAGAAAGAGGACACCAAGAAAGTTGAACTTTCAGCCAGCGAGCGCAATGCGTTGACCACTATCTTCAGCGCGCAATTGCCAACTTCCGAGAAGGCTTCGTTCATCGTATCGTTCGAGAGTTTGGACGAGAAAGGTCAACCAGCCTATATCACGCAAAACGAGTTTATGCGTAGAATGAAGGAGATGGCAGCAACCCAAGGCGGCATGAGTTTCTACGGCGACATGCCAGACTCATTCAACATGGTTGTCAACACTTCCCACCCATTGGTTCAGAGAATCTTGAACGAAGAGAAGGCAGCCACACAAGACAAAGTTGCTCCAATCGAGGCTCAGATCAGCGAATTGGAGAAGAAACGTAGTGACCTCAAGGGCGACAAGAAAGAGGCAGACTTGGCAGAGGCTATCAAAGACGAGTTGAAACAAATCGACGCAGATTTGGATGCTAAGAAGAAAGAGCAGACAGCCATCTACGAAGATTTCTCTAAAGACCAAAAGTCTGTTAAACAGATCGTTGACCTTACTTTGTTGTCCAACAACTTGTTGAAGGGCGAAGCACTCAGCCAATTCATCAAGAGAAGTTTTGAATTGATTTAATCGTCGTCCATAACATTCTTTCAAATTTTTCATATTTTTAATTTTTTAGTTTGACGAGGAAGGTCTCGGAGCATTCAACGCTCTGAGACCTTCTTTTATATGGCAAAAAATTCGTAACTTCGCAGAACGAAGAAAATTTAGAGTTATGATTGTTTGCATAGCAGAGAAGCCCAGTGTGGCAAGGGAAATTGCAGCAGTTTTAGGCGCACGCAGCAAAAGAGACGGTTATATCGAGGGGAACGGCTATCAAGTCACCTGGGTATACGGCCACCTTTGCACGCTGAAAGAGCCCCACGACTACAACCCCAACTGGAAGCGTTGGACACTCTACGAACTGCCTTTGATACCCAATCCGTTTGGCATCAAACTGATTGACAATGACAGTTCTAAGAAGCAGTTCCACATCATCGAGTCGCTTTTGAAAGATGCCGACAGCGTCATCAACTGCGGTGATGCCGGCCAAGAAGGAGAGTTGATTCAACGGTGGGTCATGCAGAAAGCAGGCTGCAAATGTCCGGTCCAACGTCTATGGATTTCATCCCTCACGGAGGAATCCATAAGGGAGGGCTTTGCTCAACTGCGACCACAATCAGACTTCAACAAACTCTACGAAGCTGGGGCTATGCGTGCCATAGGCGACTGGCTTCTCGGCATGAATGCCACTCGTCTCTACACCCTCCAATATGGTCACAACAAGCAGGTTCTCTCCATCGGAAGGGTGCAAACGCCCACCTTGGCACTTGTTGTGAAGAGACATTTGGAAATTCAGAATTTCAAACCCGAGAAATACTGGGAACTGAAAACCATCTACCGCGACACCACTTTCTCTGCCGTCAAAGGTAGATTTTCATCTAAAGAAGAGGGAGAACAATTCTTGGAGACCGTCAAAAATGATGAGTTTTTCATCACCGATATATCCGCTAAGGCAGGTAAAGAAAACGCACCTAAGTTGTTCGACCTCACATCTTTACAGGTGGAATGCAACAAACAATTCAGTTTCTCAGCCGATGAGACTCTCAAACTCATACAGTCGCTCTACGAGAAAAAAGTTACCACCTACCCTCGTGTCGACACTACCTTCTTGAGTGATGACATCTACCCTAAAATCGGTCCGATTATGCAAGGGCTAAAAGACTACGCAGCCCTCACAGAACCTGTTTTAAGAGGTAAAATTGAAAAGTCGAAGAAGGTATTCGACAATTCGAAGGTAACCGACCACCACGCCATCATCCCGACTGGCGTCAATCCAACCAACTTGACTGCCGAAGAAAAGAAGGTGTTCGATCTGGTGGCACGTCGTTTCATTGCCAACTTCTACCCCGTCTGCGAGACTTCCACAACAACCGTATTAGGTGCAGTCAAGGATATCGGATTCAAAGTTACAGGAAAGCAAATTTTGAAACCAGGTTGGCGTGTCGTGTTCGACAAAGGCACTATCACCGAAGATGCAAAAAACGGTGAAGAAGAGAAGGTTTTACCCCGTTTCGAGAAGGGTGAACATGGTCCGCACAAGCCTCAACTCTCTGAAAAAGAGACTACTCCACCCAAGCCATACACAGAGGCAACACTGCTTCGAGCAATGGAGTCAGCAGGTAAATTAGTAGAAGACGAAGAGTTGAGAGACTTGATGAAGGAAAACGGAATCGGTCGACCATCAACTCGCGCCAACATCATCGAGACACTCTACAAACGAGAGTATATGCGCAAGAAAGGTAAAAACATCGAAGCCACCCCTACTGGCATCAGCCTCATCGACACCATTCAAAATGAATTGCTGAAGTCGGCAGAGTTGACAGGTCAATGGGAGAAAAAACTGCGTATGATCGAGAAAGGTACTTATTCAACAGCAGATTTTAAAAATGAATTGCAAACGATGGTGTGTCAACTTATTGAAAGTGAGAGATATAACTACAACAATAAAAGAACAATCACACTAAATAACAAACAATGATTTTTGAGAAGAAAGACCGCATTTCATTTTTCATCTGTGTTATAGTTATTCCTGTGATCTTTATGGTGATAGAATACTTCTACCCTTGTTTTTTTCAAAAAGGGGATTGTACGAAAGAAACAATAACTTGGGAAGAAGTTTGGGGTCACAAATGGATTTTTTTCATCAGTGGTTTTTTCTCATGGGTAGCCTATTGGATCCGAGAAGCCTGGTACGACGATGGAAAAGAAAATAAAAAAAGAGACTTTAAATAAAGCCTCTCTGTCTTCTTTATGTAGACTTATTTTCGATTCTTATGGTCTTGAATTTTCTCCCGCATCACCTTGCCAAAATAATATCTCAAACCATTGATTTGGCGAAGCGTCTGACGAGAGAAGAATTTTTTCGTGATAGTTCTCTGATAGTCGTGAATGATTGAAACATCAGGCAGGCAAATAACCTTATAGCCTTTCTTGCGCATTCGGCGGCAATAATCTGCGTCCTCTGGACCAAAGAAGATTCGCTCATCAAAGAAGCCAACCTTGTTTTGAGCCTTTCTACGCACCAGCATACAAGCGCCGATAACAAAATCCACGTCCATTGGTTCTGTGCCTTCCACCTTATAAACTGTCTCACTATAAGCGTTCGGGAAGACAGTCCAACCGAAACGTTTCATAATATTGTGAATACCGCTCTTGATGACTCCCCATTTGGTAGGAAAATGTTTGCAACTTGCCTGTGTTTCGCCATCTCCACCAATCAAACGGCAACTGCAAATGCCCACATCCTCATGAGTCTCCATATAGTTGAGCATGGCGTGGAAAGCCTCTTCATTGACCTCCGTGTCGCTATCCAAGAACCAAAGATATTCACTCGCACTATTGACCATTCCAATATTTCGAGCAGCAGAAACACCACGATTCACACCGCACGAAATCATTTTCACATTCGGATACGAGTGCATAATACCACTTCTCGTATCATCAGTAGAAGCATTGTCCACATACAAGATAGCAGCTTCTTGATTTCCCGAGAGAAAATCCAACGACGCTAAGTTCTTCTGAAGATAGTGCCACGAGTTATATCCAATAACAACAACGGTAACTTTCATACTCAAAAAACAATAAACGAAACACTACATCACAATATGTTTACAAGTTTCGCAAAAAAAATTAAGGTAAGCAAGAAAAATGGTAATTATTTAATATCATACAGGTAAAACAAAGTGTTCTTCTTATATTTTTTCAACATATCAAGCACTACACATTTTTCAAAATTTTTTCCAAATCCTTTTGCAAAAAATCTATTTCAGCATAACCTTCTGTGTTCACTCCATTTTCAAGAACATCCGTTCTAAAAGCAACATTTTTATCTTTACACAACAAAGTTCCAATATGTAAAACCAACTTAAACAACTGATGTCCTTGAATATGCAAATAAGCATTGCTTTCTGTAAGCCCCCCTACCTCATCAGGCTTTTCTTTCAATCCCTTCAAAGCCTCATCAAATCGCCGTTTAACCTCATCCAAGTACAGTCTTCCATTATCTTTCAAATCGTTTCGATTTGGTTGCAAAGGTATGCAAGCATTGAATTTAGAAACATTCCAAAGACTGTTTAATTTGCTATCTCTGCTATAATACACAAGGTATAGCAAAGGTTTATACACAATTTTTGAGAATAAAGTCATAAAAGATTCAAAATCGAAATCACTCGAACCAAGTTTCGAATTTATTCTTTTACAGAGATGAGTCGCCTCACACTGATGATTTTCCCAAGAATAGGTATATGTCTGTGCAATATGGTTTTCAGCAGTAAGACCTGCTTCTGATTTCAACAAACGCAAATCACTATCTATGCATATAAAAAAGCGTTCGGATAAATAGGGTCTAAATCTAAGACACTGTTCACAGCCACGAGTGTCATTGCCATCATTATTTTTACTGTAGTACAAATAACGATAACGTCCTTCCCGAACATGTTGAAGTTGCTCGTTCCAAAATGATTCATCTTCTTTATCCTCTAAGTGAACAACAGCCAAATACCTATCCATAAGAGCAAGATTACGATACAATTTGGCTTGTTTTTTTATCCAATCCATAATTTCTATCTTGTAATCTTTTCCATATACAATACTCTATCTCCCCAACCATCGCCAAAAAGAGCAGGAGAATGGGTTGTGATAAAATACTGAACTTTCGAATTAAGTCCAACAAGAATATTAATAAGGTCAAACTGCCAATCAATATCTAAAGAGTTTTCCGGCTCATCTATCAACACCACTGCCTCTCGTCCACATAGAAGAAAAACTCTGAGCAATATCAACAAAACCTGCATTTCGCCAGAAGAGAGCGCACTAACTGGAAGCACACCTTCGTCTGTAACAATTAAAAATTTACTTCCTTCTAATTCAATACGTTTATGAGTCAAAGAAAAGAGACTATTTACAGCATTTTGGAATGCTAAAATACGATTCTTCAATAAAGTCTGAACTTCTGATTCACTATCAATTACAGACATTCGAAGACTCATCAACGACGGCCCCGTCTTCATATCATATATGTAATATTCCAATTCTTGAGCCAATGCAGTCGCCGTCTTTCGCTTGTCTCTCATAGAAATATTGTCGACAGACCTAAGGTAGATAATATCCTCGCTCTTCTTTTCTGAGGTCAATGACTGATAAAGATTGTTCAAAAATGTCGTTTTGCCACTTCCATTAACTCCCATAATGATATTGACATCACTATAAGCATGGAATACCACTTTGCGTTTATTCCAAATATCAATATTTATATCTGACACCTTCATTTTAACTCCACTTTTCACAATCTTCGACAACTTGCGAAACAGTCATTTCCGAAACAGCCATTTCGCATCTACAAATATAGCCTTTCTTTCTGATACTTACACAAAAAAGGCCCGACACGTCAATGCCGAGCCTTTTTAATTATGACAATTAACGATTCTTCAAAGATTTCTTTAAAGATTATTTGCTGAGACTTTTCAACTCTTTGTCAATCTGGCTGTACTTCTCTCCGTTGTTAACACGGTAGTAGCAAGTCTTCAAGAGGTTCAAGTTGTTGGCATCTTTAGCATCAATCTGACGTGCCTTCTCCAAGTAAGGGATTGCCTCTTTGAAGATTTCAGTAGCTGCAGTCTTAGCTGCATTGTACTTCTTGTTGTCCTTGATACTACTTGCCTTGTCCAATGCAGCCTCTGCCTTCTTAACGTATGAGAATCCGCAGAAGAAGTTTGCGTTGAAGTTGTTTGCCTCAACATTCAAAGCTTGTTTTGAAGTTGCGATAGCTTGGTCAAAATTCTCCTGACGAACGTAAAGTTGCGCCTTGATGACGTAGTACTGAGCGTTCTTAGGATCTTTTGCAATGGCTTGGTCAACGTATGCGATAGCCTCTGCATCCTTCTTGTTATCCAAGTAGTAGTTGATCAATGAACCGATGAAGTAAGAGTTGGTTGGGTACTTGTCTACAGCCTCTTTCAAAGTTGAAGCGACTTTAGCATCGTTACCTTCCTCTTTGTATGTGCTGTACAACCACTCGTACATCTGCTGAGAGTACTTTGGCTCTTTCTTCAACTGCTCCATATACTTGATAGCAGTCTTGTTGTCTTTTGCTGATGTTGCAGCGTTCACAGTATAGTACTTAATATCAGTGTAGAGAGAATCAGCCTTCATATTAGCCTTAGCCATGAAAGCGTAGTCTGCTACTTCAATGTACTTTGTCCAATCAGCAACAGCTTGAGCATAGTTCTTCTCGTTGTAGTTAGCCAAACCAGCGTTGATCAAGTATTTAGCATCAGCCTCAACCTTTGTAGGGATTTGCTTAGAGTACTTTTGCTTTACCTTACCCTTTGCATCTGGAATCAACTCCAACTCGTAGCACTTCTTGTAAGCGTCGATAGCCTTTGTCAAACACTCGTCGATAGTTGCTTGGCTGTACTCCTTGTTCAACTGGCGGTTCATATCCTGAGACTCGAAAGTCTTGTAGTAAACCTCACCAGCGATCCAATAAGTCTTAGCATCGTTGGCTGTTTCAGGATTTGTCATGGCAGCCTCAATCATCGTACGAGCACCAGCCAAATCCATTGGCTCATACAACTTGCCCTCTGCACCACTTACATTTTTCTTTTGTGCGAAGCCGAATGTTGCAAACGCCAACGCACACACCGTAAATGCAATTTTCTTCATTTTTATTTCCTTATTTGTTTATGTACTTTTTTACTCTTCTGTTGGATTTTCAACTGCTGAAGCATCGCTTGAAGTGTCTTCTGTTGCACCATCAACATTCTCTGCTTCCTCTTCTACAGTCTCCTCTTCATCCTCGTGAGGCACACGACATACAGAGGCAATCTGATCATTCTTCTTCGTCAAATTGATCAACTTGACTCCTTGCGTCGCACGTCCCATCACACGAACATCCGAGACATTCAAACGAATCGTGATACCCGACTTGTTGATGATCATCAAATCATCTTCATCGGTTACATTCTTTATCGCAATCAACAATCCGGTCTTATCTGTGATATTCAACGTCTTGACACCCTTACCTCCACGGTTGGTTACGCGGTAGTCTTCTATGTCGGTACGTTTTCCATATCCTTGATCTGAAACGACCATAACCGTCTCCTTCTGTGGATCCTCAACTACAATCATTCCGATTACTTCATCATCGTCTCCATCCAAAGTCATCGCTTTCACACCCGTTGAGACACGTCCCATTGAACGAACCTTCTCCTCACTGAAGCGGATTGCGCGTCCGTGTTTGTTGGCAATGACAATTTCAGATTTTCCATCCGTCAAACATACATCGATCACTCTATCATCCTCGCGAATCACAATTGCATTGACACCATTCTGACGTGGACGAGAATATGCCTCCAAAGAGGTCTTCTTGATGACACCGTTCTTGGTACAGAATACAATATTATGTGTTTTATTAAACTCTTCATCGTTCAACGTCTTGACACAAATCAAAGCGTTGATCTTATCATCCGCATCAATGCTCAAAAGGTTCTGAATGGCACGACCTTTTGCATTCTTCGCACCTTCTGGAATGTCGTACACTTTCTGCCAGTAGCAACGTCCTTTCTGCGTGAAGAACATGAGCGTGTCATGCATAGAGGCTGAATAGATGTATTCGATAAAGTCGGCATCACGGGCAGCGCTTCCTTTCGCACCAACGCCACCTCTCGCCTGTGCTTTAAACTCAGTGAGCGGAGTACGTTTCACATAGCCTAAATGAGAGACCGTCAACACCATCTCATCGTCTGAATAGAAGTCCTCTGGATTGAACTCCTCAGCAGAGAATTTGATTTCCGTACGTCTGTCGTCTCCATATTTCTCTTTCACCTCGAGCATCTCGTTCTTGATGATTTCGTTTCTCAAATCCTCACTTGCCAAGATTGCCTTCAAGTGTTCGATCAACGCCATCAAGTCTGCATATTCCTTACGAAGATCCTCGATAGCCAAGCCAGTCAACTGACGGAGACGCATCTCGACAATCGCAGTTGCTTGCTCCAAGTCGAAACTGAAACGTTCCATCAAACGTTCGCGAGCCTCTTGAGCTGTCTTAGATGCACGGATGATACGAATCACCTCGTCAATATTGTCGACTGCGATGATCAATGCCTCTAAGATATGCGCACGTTTCTCAGCCTCGTGTAATTCATATTTCGTACGGCGGATAACCACCTCCATACGATGCTCTACGAACTCAGAGATGAGTTCTTTCAAATTCAACAATTTTGGTCGGCCATGAACCAACGCAATATTATTGACACTGAAAGAAGACTGCAACGCAGTGTATTTATAAAGTTTATTTAAGACAACCTGACTATTAGCCTCTCGTTTCAAGTCGATTACGACACGCATACCTTCAGCATCCGACTCATCATTGACGTTTGAAATGCCTTCGATACGCTTGTTCGTTACCATCTCGGCGATAGCAGTAATCAATTCGCTTCGGTTGACTTGATAAGGCAACTCGCGAATGACAATTTTATCGTGAGTGTCGGTCGACTCAATTTCACACTTCGCGCGGATAACGATTTTTCCACGACCCGTAAGGTAAGCCTCGCGAACGCCAGAATATCCGAAGATGATACCACCCGTTGGGAAATCAGGTGCTTTTATTAGTTTAATAAGGTCTTCGATATCGATATCTCTGTTTTCGACATACGCAACGATGGCGTCCACAGCATCACAAAGATTGTGAGGAGCCATATTGGTAGCCATACCAACAGCGATACCAGACGAACCATTGACGAGCAATTGCGGTATCTTCGTAGGCATCACGGTAGGCTCTTGGTGTTCACCGTCGAAGTTATCTTGAAAATCGACCGTGTCTTTGCCCAAGTCTGCCATCACATCCTCTGCGATACGACTCAGTTTTGCCTCCGTGTAACGCATTGCAGCGGCTGAGTCACCATCAACTGAACCGAAGTTACCCTGGCCAAACACCAAAGGGTAGCGCAACACCCAATCCTGAGCCAAACGAACCAACGTGCCATACACAGAAGAATCTCCGTGTGGGTGATATTTTCCTAAAACCTCACCAACGATTCTCGCCGATTTCTTTGTCGGACCGCTATATGACAGTCCCAACTCATTCATTCCAAACAACACACGACGATGCACCGGCTTGAATCCGTCCCGCACATCAGGCAAGGCTCGAGACACAATCACCGACATTGAATAGTCGATGTACGACGACCGCATCTCTTCGTCTATATCAACCTTGATTATTCTATCTTGATCTTGATTCTCCATTATTTATTTCGCTTTCCATTCTTTAAATAAGTGTGTAAAGGTACAAAAAAAGTAGCATACAACAAAATTTAATAGTTTTCAACAATCGACAATTTGCACCCTCTTATACTCCTCATCTCCTCAAATTTTATTATAGTTTTGCAGAATAATACTAATTCGGCCTACCGAATGATGAAAATGTATATTTAAGGGTTTACTATGGACACAACAAGTTACTCACAGAAGGTCAAAGAGATTCTGATGTTCAGCCGAGACGAAGCCATTCGTTTGGGCAACAACTATGTCTGCCCGGAGCACCTCCTTTTAGGTCTGCTCCGCGGTAAGGAGAATCTTGCCGTCGATATTCTGATGCGTCTGAACGTAGACCTCGCTTACGTTAAACAGACATTAGACGACAAACTGCGCACCGACGCGGAAATCCCCGTCAACGCAGAAATTCCCCTACTCAAATCAACTGAGAAGATTCTTAAACTGATGATGCTCGAGTCCCGCCTCTACCAAAGTCAGACACAAGAACCTGAACATCTGCTACTTGCCATTATGAAAGACAATTCTAACGTGGCAGCGCAAGTGCTTCTCAGCGAAAATGTAACCTACCGTAATATTAAAGAATTCATAATGGGAGACGCTAATAACATCACCCCTCAAAACGCTTTTATTGACGACGAAAAGGATGAGCCTCAAGGCAACACTCCTAACAATAATAATAACGGCAATTCGGAAGAGAAACCTTCGGGATCGAAAATCTCAAGTCCGACTCCCGTTCTCGATAATTTCGGAACCAACCTGACTAAGGCAGCCATCAACGGCGCTTTAGACCCTGTCGTTGGCCGTGAGAAAGAGATCGAACGTGTTTGCCAAATTCTTACTCGTAGAAAGAAAAACAACCCAGTTCTCATCGGTGAACCTGGTGTTGGAAAATCGGCTATCGTGGAGGGTTTGGCTCAACGTATCGCAGAGAAAAAGGTGTCGCACGTTCTCTTCAACAAGAAAATCATTGCCTTGGATATGGCTTCTGTCGTGGCTGGCACAAAATACCGCGGTCAGTTTGAAGAGCGTATCAAGTCTATCATCAACGAGTTGAAAAAGAACCCTGACGTGATTCTCTTCATCGACGAGATTCACACAATCGTGGGCGCAGGTTCTTCTCCTGGATCATTGGACGCTGCTAATATTTTGAAGCCTGCATTGGCTCGTGGCGACGTGCAATGTATCGGAGCAACCACCCTCAACGAGTACAGGGAGCATATCGAAAAAGATGGCGCTTTGGAACGTCGTTTCCAAAAAATCATCGTCGACCCAACTTCGGCTGAAGAGACTTTGCAGATTCTGCGCAATATCAAAAAACGCTACGAAGACCACCATTTCGTTTCTTATACGGAAGAGGCTCTGCAAGCCTGCGTCAAGTACACCGACCGCTATATCTCCGACCGTGCATTCCCCGATAAGGCTATCGACGCTTTAGACGAGGCTGGCGCACGCACGCATATCTCGACCGTCGCTCTTCCTCCAATCTTCGACGAGTTGGAAGAGAAGCGTAAGGCTCTGACGACTCAGAAAGAACAGGCTGTAAAAGACCAAGATTTCGAGTTGGCAGCCAATCTGCGCGACAGCGAAAAACAAATCTTAAAGGAGATTGACGATGAACGTCAACGCTTCGAAGAGGAGATGCGTAAGAATGTCAAAAAGGTTACCGAAGAGGATATTCGCAACGTCGTTTCAATGATGTCGGGCGTTCCTATTCAAAATATTGCGAAGGAGGAAAACGAGCGACTTCGCACGATGCGTGAGACACTCGTTGGCAAAGTGATTGGTCAAGACGATGCCGTTACGAAGATTGTCAAATCCATCCAACGTAGTCGTATCGGTTTGAAAGATCCGAATCGTCCAATTGGTTCTTTCATTTTTGTCGGTCCTACGGGTGTCGGAAAGACTTACTTGGCGAAGATTTTGGCGAAGGAGATGTTTGGTTCGTCAGACGCTTTGATCCGTGTCGACATGAGCGAATATATGGAGAAATACTCCGTTTCACGTTTGATCGGTGCGCCTCCAGGATATGTCGGATATGACGAGGGTGGACAGTTGACTGAGAAAGTTCGCCGCAAACCTTACTCCATCGTATTATTAGATGAGTTGGAGAAGGCTCATGCGGATGTTTTCAACCTTCTCTTGCAAGTGTTGGACGAAGGTCGACTCACCGATAGCAACGGTCGCCAAGTGGACTTCAAGAACACCATCATCATTATGACCTCCAATGCAGGAACTCGCCAGTTGAAAGACTTTGGCAAGGGAGTTGGTTTTGCCACCAGCGCGAAGGAGATCGACACCGAGTTCGGTCACAGCGTAATCAACAAGGCTTTAAATAAAACCTTCTCGCCAGAGTTCCTCAACCGTATCGACGAAGTGATTATGTTCGACCAACTCTCGAAAGAGTCCATCTTCAAAATCATCGATTTGGAGTTGAAGGGTGTCTACGAGCGCATTGAAAAATTGGGCTACCACTTAGTGTTGACCGAGGCTGCCAAGAACTACATTGCAGAGCAAGGTTACGACGTGCAGTTTGGTGCCCGTCCGTTGAAGCGTGCCATCCAGAAATATATTGAAGATGAGGTTGCCGAGTTGCTTTTGGCACAAACGGCACAACCTGGCGATACCATAGAAATAAATTTTGACGCTGACAGCAAAAAAATCACTTGTAAAGTTGCAAGTGTCAAATAATGTTCATACCTTTGCACCGCTTTAGAAGAAAAGCGGAATGCTTCCTTAGCTCAGTTGGTCAGAGCATCTGACTGTTAATCAGGGGGTCCTTGGTTCAAGCCCAAGAGGGAGCGCAAGCCACAGTTCAATACTGTGGCTTTTTTTGTGGCAGGAGAGTTTTTTCACTACCTTTGCAACAGATAAGAAATGTGGATCTATCATTCCTAAGAGAGTCTGAAAACTGATAATCGACAAGGTTATCTTCACTCGATAGAAATTGACTAAAAGTTTGTAAAATGGCAGAACATAATGAGTTAGGCTTATTTGGCGAGCAGAAAGCAGCCGAATATTTGCAGTCGAAAGGTTTTCAAATCAGACACCGCAACTGGCATCGAGGGCATCTCGAATTGGACATTGTGGCAGAAAACGACCGCTACTTGGTGATTGCGGAA
Source organism: Flexilinea sp. (assembly GCA_963648205.1). Classification (GTDB taxonomy): domain Bacteria; phylum Bacteroidota; class Bacteroidia; order Bacteroidales; family Paludibacteraceae; genus UBA1181. Next base: position 13,153 of record CAVJCT010000004.1, on the reverse strand, counting down.
GTGAAGACAAGGAAGAGTCTGTTAGTAGGCGCAGAAGAGAGCATCAACCGCAGCAAAATCAGGAATCTGGTTTATGCGGCTAATGCGTATATTCGTCAGTTCAAAGTGATGAAGCCCACCCGTTTTGATGTCATCACGATAGTGGTAGATAATAATGGCACGATCACATCTCTCAAACATTTCGAAGATGCCATCGTGCCTGGAATGAATATGTGAGATTCCTTAGAATGGGAAATCATTGTTGCTGCCACCGTTCGATGGTGCAGGACTTGATGCAGAACTGAAATCTGACGTAGTACTGATATTGTTGAATCGTGAGCCTTGACCTGTAGTTCTTGAAGAGGTAGATCTATTGTCATCGTTGTAATCGTCTTCCAAATTTTGGAAACGTGCCAACTCTGACACAAATCGCAAGTTGACATCCCCTACCGCACCATTACGATGCTTGGCAATGATGATTTGAGCAATACCTTTCAGACTATTTCCTTGTGCGTCTTCCTCTATATGGTAGTACTCTGGACGGTGGATGAACAACACCATATCGGCATCTTGCTCGATGGCTCCAGACTCACGCAAGTCTGCCAATCCAGGTCGTTTGTCTTCCGATTTCTCCACACCACGGTTCAACTGAGACAAGGCGATGACAGGGATATCCAACTCCTTCGCCAACTGCTTCAGCGAACGTGAAATCATACTCACCTCCTGCTCACGGCTACCAAACTTCATTCCGCTGGCGTTCATCAACTGCAAGTAGTCGATGATGATGAGTTTCACACCGTGATCCTTCACCAATCGGCGGGCTTTCGTGTTCAACTCCATGATTGACAGTCCAGCAGAATCGTCCAAGAAGATATGCATCATCTCCAAAGGGCGAGACAAACGGTTCAGTCGCTCCCACTCCGAAGGGTCCAGTTTTCCGTTCTTGATTTTCTCACCAGGAATCTCCGTAGCGTTCACCAACAGACGGTTGGTCAACTGAATGTTCGACATCTCAAGAGAGAACACAGCGATAGGCACGCCTCTCTCCGCAATGTTCTTCGCCATTGACAACACAAACGCTGTTTTACCCATGGCAGGACGGGCAGCGATAATCACCAAATCGGAACGTTGCCAACCCGAAGTAATCTTATCCAAAGCGTGGAAACCACTGGCGATTCCACTCAATCCTTCAGGTCGTTTTCCTGCATCCTCAATGCGTCGGATTGCCTCCGTAACCACATCGCCGATGCCCACGAAATCTTTCTTCAGGCTATTATTTGAAATCTTAAACAACTCACTCTCAGCACGTTGTACGACATCATCAATATCCATTGTCTCTTCGTAGGCGAGTTTCATAATCTCCGAAGAGTAGTTGATAATCTGTCGAGCCAACGCTTTTTGAGCCAAGATTCTCGCATGATATTCAACATGCACGGTAGAAGTAACGCCAGCGGTCAGTTTCGCAATATGGTATGCTCCCCCGGCTTCCTCCAACTTGCCTTGTTTGTGCAATTGCTGTTGCACCGTCAGCATATCGATAGGTTCCTGATTAGCCACCAACTCGAGCATCGCCTCGTAGATCAACTTGTTCGAGTCTTTATAGAAACAGTCGGGCGAAAGGGTGTCACACACGGCACTGTACGCGTCCTTCTCCAACATCAACGCACCCAAAACAGCATCCTCCAACTCGGTTGCTTGTGGTGGTAATTTTGCATAGTTATTAGACTCTTCTTTCTTCTTATAAGTCCACTTTTTCTTTGCTACTTCTTCTGCCATGTTCTCTTCAATTACTTTCTACAAAGATAGCGTTTTTATTTGCTTTTTCAGTCGTCAATTCGGGTTTTGAAACGACGATTATTTGCTCGTAAATTCATAATACCCCACCAACTGATCTTGGTCGTAACTGCTACCTAACTGTCTGTAATACACGAAGATCTGATAGGTATTTTCTGTTTCCCAATGACTTCCTTCCGCACGTTCAATCATTGCGCCATCACTCCAATCCACTGGTAGAAAGGCATATAAGAAATTGTAACCCCCATTTTTCAAAAGCAACGCCAATTCATATTGTTTTCTTTCAAAATTATAGACCATCTTATTCTTCTCGCCCAACCAATTGTCATTGAAACCGCCCATTATATAGAGCGAACCATCCAACCAAGGCTCTTCCGCAGGATAGGTGAAATGGACGATTGAATAGTCGATTTCCGACTCGCTCCAGACATCCTGTCCATGCACCTTAAAATGTCCATCTACATCATAATCAAACACATAGTTCGTGCCGATTTCATGCGCTCCAGGCATCACCTCCACATGGTAATAGGGATTATGATAGGCTATGCGACTGATTTTTCCACTGTACCGGTATCGATGAGAAAAATCCAGCACATTGTACTCTCGGCCACCCTCAAAAGAGAGTTTTCGTTCATCCTCATATACAAAAGAGGTCGGTTTCACATACGTCGGCTTCAAGTCGTACACCTCATTGTCATGCCTTCCATTCTGGCGCACCACCACTGTCAACTCGTCGCTTAGCGGACTAAAATTATCATTCGGGAAAATCTCAAAAGTCAAGTGCTGATACATCGTGTTCACCCCATAAACCGACTTTCCAGTAACCTTGCTTTCAAAAGAAACTCTGCTATCTTCTATTGAAAAACAACCCGTTGCCAACGTCAGTTCAGGTTTTTCAGAATCATAAATCTCGACTACATAATTACCAGACAGATAAGGAGTTAGACTTTCATTTGGAATTTTAAATTTATAATGAGAATAGTCGAACGTGGTGTTCATTGACGGTTCGGGATCTTCAATCACCACATCATTGAGACCCTTCAGATACTCCAACTCGTCCATCGTTGAGGCACTCCAATCAGCGCGACACATTTTAATACGGTATGACAAATGAGGGTACTGCATCGACATATAATCGAAGGAAACGGTTATGTAGTCGGTCGACTCCAACTTCATCACGGGATAGTCTAACTGATTGTCGTTCAAATAGATTTGCAACGTCTGAATATCATCCGTGAACGTGCGCGTGCGATATTTATTGGTGTTAGACTCCACCGCAAAAGAGAGTTGAGACACACCCAGCAGCAACCATATCAACAGACAAAAACTATTTCTTTTTGAAATCAAATTCTGATTCATACAAGGCATATTTTATCCAAAAATAAGAAATTTCTATGACACTTGATTTCGCCGTTCCTTTCGGATGTCGTTGTATGTCATTAAAATATGTTAAATATTTCAATTAGTTCTGAATAATTCTAAAAATCGCATTTCAGATTTTTATCGTATAAAATGTAAATTTTACTTTTGCGGTCGGATATTGGGCAACCCTCATCCGCAGAGATTCTAAAGGAGTTGGGAAGTCTGATACAGTCAAAGAAAAAAGAGTCGTATGTTAACAGTTTTCTTGCTCACACTCGCGATTGTTGCCATTTCCCTTTTGCTATTGGGAGTGGGCATCCTCTTCAAGCGTAAATTTCCAAACACGCATGTCGGAGGCAACAAAGCATTGAATAAAGAAGGTGTTTATTGTGCTCAGACACAAGACTATATGGAGTACAAAGGTATTCGTCCGATGAGCAAAGCACAAAAAGAGAAAACTAAAAACAAGAAGGAATAAAAACAAAAAAGAACCATAAAAATGACGAAAAATTTAAACATTATCGCATTGGCTGTCATCGCAGTAGCCATTGTCGTATTGTATGTTCTGCATTTCACGTCTACGCCAACGTGCCAAGCAGAGACAACAGCCAAGAATGACACTTGCTCCGTTGTATGCGACTCATCATTCGCCTCATTATCAAACAATTGTGGCAACTACCCTATCGCCTACGTCAACGTGGCTTTGTTACAAGATAAACTCCAGAAATTCGATTTCTACAAGAAATGGAATGAGAAATTGCTTCAGAAAGAGGCTGAATCGACCAACAAATTGAAGTCGGAGCAGAAACGTTTGCAGGCTGAATTAGAGGTTTTCCAACAGAAATACCAAGCAGGTGGATTCTTGACAAAAGAGTCGTTAGAGCAAGAGCAAAACCGTTTGATGAAGAAAGATCAAGACTTACAGGCAATGCAAATGCGTTTGGAGCAGGAGTTTGCCAACGAGCAGATCAAACTCACCAACCAGTTGATGGACACCATCGACACCTTCTTCAAGACCTACAACAGCGACGGAAGATACAAACTCATCATCAACCGCGCAGAAGTGCTTTTTGCCGACACAACCATGGACATCACACAAGACGTGTTGCTCAAAATGGACGATCGCTACGGCAAGAAAGTTACCAAGTAGAAACTTTTCACTACACTTTCACATAGAGAAAGACGGTGCAACGATTTTTTCGTTGTGCCGTCTTTTTTATTTTTTTCTTTTCGTAATTTAGGAGAAAGATTTTCATTCTGAAAAAACATCAAATATTACGAATATGAAACCATTAAATATAACCTGCCACATAGAAGTCCTCAATGCTGAAGAAATGCCGAAAGAGGATTTGTCGTTATTGAAAGAGTCGGAGAAGGCGACCGAAAACTCTTACTCGCCCTACTCTCAATTTGCCGTGGGGGCTGCTCTTCGCCTCAACGACGGAACAGTGTTCACGGGAGCCAACCAAGAGAACGTCTCCTACCCCTGCGGACTGTGTGCAGAACGCTCCGCACTCTTCTACGCAATGGCTCAGAAACCGAAAATAGCAGTTTCGACCTTAGCCATTTCTGCAAAGAACAGTGAAGGATTTCTCGCCCACCCCATCTCCCCTTGCGGACTCTGTAGACAAGCCCTGTTGGAGTATGAAAAGAAATTCGGTCAAAAGATAACCGTCTACCTCAACGGTACGAAAGGTATCTATAAAGTAGAGAGTATCGAGTCGCTCTTGCCGATTCAATTCGACTCATTAGAGTAATTTCGACTTAACAAACATCAATATGATACGAAATCTAATATTTGATTTTGGAAAGGTTTTGATTGATTACGATTTCTCGCTCACGGTGAATCGTTTTTTCAAAAATTCTGAAGAGGGAAAGGAGTTTTTCCGAATTTTCTCAGAACCAAAGTTCATTGAGAAATGCGATTTGGAGTTTGAGCCGTTCGACCAGATTATGGAAGAAGCAGGACGACAATACCCACAATATGCAGAGGCACTACAACTCTTCACCGTCCATTACGCAGATTTCGTAACGGGTGAGATTCCGGGGATGAAAGCCCTGCTCACCCGACTGAAAAGCGAGGGTTTCCAGCTCTACGGACTGACCAACTGGTGCAGTAAAATCCGCGAGATTATGAAACTCTACGACATCTTCAACCTGTTGGACGACAGTATCATTTCGGCAGAAGAGCACCTTATCAAACCCGACCCCGCCATCTACCTTCGCCTCTGTGAGAAATTTCACCTAAGCCCCTCCGAGTGCCTCTTCACGGACGACAAGCCCGAGAACATTGAAGGCGCGAAAACAGTCGGCATGCAAGGCATCGTCTTTGTCGGAGCCGAGCAGTATGAGAAGGAGTTGAGGGGGAAAATCAAGTAAGGCGACAAAAAGGAACGACAACAATTTTTGATAAGACAATAAATTATTGTTTTTCAAACACTTGATTAACAAAAAAATTAATAGGAAAATAGATTTGAAAAATGCTACAATACAGCACGTTAATAGATAATTCGAGTGAGCAACTCAGCATGGTTTCGGCAGTGCGCGACCTTCTATGCGACGCTCGGTGTAACACTTTGAAGATTGCGACTGGCTATTGGGACATTCCAGGCACATCGCTTCTCGTGTCTCAGTTGAAAGAGTTTCTGCAAAGAGAAGATGCGAAATTGCAGATTCTCATCGGTACAGACCCAGTTGTTCGTAGTTATCAGCAGAAGAATCCAAAGTATAAAGATGCACACACTCAAAAAGATTTCATACAGTGCGACCTTCAGGATTTGGAGGTGAAAGACGAGTATGTAGAAATCGTCCGATTGCTGAAAGAGTATTGTTTGACAGACTTTGACAGCAGCCGTATACAGATAAAAATGTGCAAGACGAATGCCGACGGCGAGGAACAGTTTTTCCACGCTAAATGTTACATTTTCTTGGGTGAAGATTACGCCAAGGGAATTGTCGGCAGTAGCAACTTCACGCAAAAAGGGTTGGAAAGCAATTCCGAACTCAACTATTTGGAGTGGAACAACCAGAACGTAGCCGCAGTACCCAACGAAAACTCCTACGCCAAAGGTCATAAATACTGGTTTGACGAGAAATGGGAGCAGTCTGACGAGTGGAATAAAATCTTCTTAGAGGAGGTGTTGAACGGCACAAAGATAGAGGAAGAAGCCGACAAACCAGTAGCCGTAGACACTCCGCTGACTCCTTACGAGTTGTATATCAAGGTGTTAAGTTATAAGCTGGGAGCATGTTTTGATGATGATACTTCTTCCCAAATCAAAAGTTATCTGCCTGAAGGATATTCCGTTTTTGAATATCAGATTGATGCTGTAGCACAATGTTTACGCATTATGGAAAAACATGGCGGATTTATGCTTGCTGATGTGGTTGGTTTGGGAAAGACTATTGTCGGATCGCTGGTTATCAAACATTTTATAAGTAACCCTGGAGTCAGAGAAACCAAAGTATTGGTTGTTTCTCCCCCCGCCATTTTAAAGGGCTGGCAAGACACTATTGAGAGTTTTGACAAAGGCAAGGAAGATAAAATAGCTCCACACATTGACTTTGTTAGCACGGGCAAAATCATGAACTTCGATGGTGATAGTGACGACTTTGATGAAGATATAGATTGTGGTGATTTCGGTGATGATTTGAAACTAAAAAATTATGGTTTAATCATAATTGATGAGTGCCACAAGTTCCGTAACAGCGACACTCAAATGTATTACGCTTTAGATGATCTTATTTCTCAGATAAGAGGTTTAACAGGACATACCCCGTACATAGGTCTGCTAAGCGCAACCCCTCAAAACAACGAGCCAAAAGATTTGAGAAATCAGATTTATCTGTTCCAACGAGATCGTCAAAATTGCACGTTGGATAAGATTCCTGGAAAAAATTTGGATGGATATTTTTCGGGTATCTCAAAAAAATTCCATTCTCTTCGTAAGGAGACTATGGAGATTGCTTCTCACTATACGAGGACGGAAGAAGACCAAAAGAAACTTTCAAAAATCAACGAAGAATTCACGAAAATTTCAAAGGATATTCGAGAAAAAATCTTGACCGACATTCTTGTTCGTCGAACCAGAACAGATATCAAGAAATCCTACGCGAAGGATATAGAGGCACAAGGTTTAATATTCCCAGAGGTTAACGGTCCAAACAATTTGGAATACAAGATGGATGCGGAGTTGTCTTACTTGTTTGCAGATACAATGGACTTGATAAAGCCGGAAGAGGACTTCGATTTTGACGATAGCAATGGTTTGTGTTACTATCGCTATCGTGCCATCCAGTTTCTCAAAGATGAAAAGACGAGAGATAAATATCGTGGTCGTGGCGCATTGAGCGTAGATGTCTTGGCTAAGCAGTTGGCAAGACTTATGCAGATTCTGTTGGTAAAACGTCTTGAAAGCTCATTTGATGCGTTTTTAGATTCTTTGCGCAGTTTGAAAAAGTCCACTTACAATATGATTTGGATGTGGGAGAACAACACCATATTTATCTGTCCTCAACTGGATATAAAAGAGGAGTTTGATACTGAGAAGAAAGCCAAACATCGGAAAAAAGAGAAAGTGTCATACGAAGAGTGTGTTGAAGATATTCGCAAAAAAATAAAGAAACTAAACGAGGACAAAAGAAATGCGAAAAATCAAAATGCAGAATACACAAGAGCAGATTTTAATCCTGAGTATATCAAACTGTTAAAACGAGACTACGATTTAATCTGTGATTTGTGCAATCGTTGGGAAGCGAACAAAAAAGACCCAAAATTGGACAAATTCAAAGAGAGCCTGCTTCCTATTCTTTTTGACAAAAAGAAAAACAAACCGCAAAAACTTGTCATCTTCTCAGAAGCCATTGGAACTGTTGAAACTTTGGAAAAGGCGTGCGAGAAACTTGGCTTTAAAGGCAAAGTGCTTATCGTAACCTCAGAGAACAGAGACAAAATGCAACCGATAATTCAAGAGAATTTCGATGCAAATTATAAGGGAAAGCAGAAAGACCAATATCAAATCATTATCACGACAGAGGTTCTCGCAGAAGGTGTAAACTTGCATCGAGCTAATTGCATTCTTAACTACGACACACCGTGGAATAGTACGAGGATGATGCAACGCATTGGTCGTGTCAACCGAATCGGATCGAAAGAGCCTGTCGTTTACGTTTATAATTTTCTGCCAAGCGCCGAAGGCAACCAGGAAATTCAGTTGGTGGAGAAGGCTCATATCAAATTGCAGTCGTTCCACACATTGTTTGGCGAAGATAACAAAATCTTTACCGACGACGAGACGATTGACAGTTATGGACCGAATGACGTAGAGTCTGAAAATCAGGAATATATCCGTGAGTTGAAAAAATACAAAGAGGATTATCCAGAACGATACAATTTCATAGTGGAATCCGAAACAGACTTGCAAATGGCTACTGACGCACTTAACGGAGCAAGTTATTTTGTTGTGAAGTCTCCGAGAATAGACGGTCTTTTTGTGGAAGTTGACGAAAACGGAAAGAGTAAAATCATTCCAGACATTGAAATGTATCAAAAATTCCGTTCTGCTCCTGAGGTGGCAAGAGGTTCGCTTCCTGACAACTGGAGCGAGCTTTGTAAAACAGCGACTCGCAAGGTCATCCAACATTTATTTAAAATTAGTCAAAGTAAAAGTAATAGTGCGGAGGCGACACGTGCAAAAGGCTACATTGAAGAGATGTCTAAAGAAGATAAACTTGATGCAAAATCACAAAATTTGCTTAATTTAGCATTCAGTATGATTTCAAAGGGCAATGAAGACATCATCCGTATTGTCAATGCCATTGGAAAAGAAGTTTTCAATGACACAAAGTCTTTCGTGCCACTGACTCAGGATGAAATCGACGACCTCATCATTAAAAAGTTGGATAACATAGTTGCCCAACAAGCAAAACAAACAGGAGACCCAGAGGTTTACATCGGCCTCGCAAAATAAGAGTTTTAAGAATGGATAATCAAATAGACGAACTTAGAGACTTACAAGAATATCTTAGCAAAAAATACCAAGGAAAGGACTCTTTCTTAGAGAAAATCGTGTTCCCCATTTTCGGTGACGGATGTTGGGAAGACCACGGAGATTTGGATGTTTTAGAAGAGGACAACGATAGCGTTGATAGCAATAACCTTTACCAATCTTTGGCAAAGCAAACTGGAGTGAAATCCATTATCAACTATGGTTGTGTTGATGTCAAAGTAAAAAGATTGCGCATTAATGTTTATGAGGTCATTATTGAAGACTATATCCAAATGCAACGTAACAGGGTTGGTGTCCAAACATTGATTAGGCACCTCACAATATGTTACGAATCTGCTTTCATCATTTTCCACTACAGCAATGGAGACAAACGCTGGAACTGGCGTTTCTCCTTCTATCATAAATTTGACAAAACTGCTACCGAGAGCAAACGTTTCACTTTCGTTCTGGGTCCTGGACAATCGTGCAGAACGGCTGCCGTCAATTTCAAGAAACTGATGGATATGAAAGGGAATGTGATGGCGAAAGACATTATTGATGCCTTCTCCGTTGAAGCCCTCTCCGACGAATTCTTCACCAAATACAAACAGCACTACGAGCGTTTCGTGGAGTTCATCACGGGCAAAAAGTTCGTCAAGAAAGGAGGCAAGTGGGAGGAGACTGTCTCGCACGAGCCTCACGCCGTATATTACCCTGCTTTCAACTGCGATGACAAACTCGTGCGCGACTATGTCAAGAAACTGCTCGGTCGTATCGTCTTCCTCCACTTCTTGCAGAAGAAAGGCTGGTTGGGCGTGCCTGAAAATAACAGTTGGGGCGATGGCGACCAAGACTTTATGCTCCACCTCTTCGAGAATGCCTCCGACTGGCAGAAAGATGACTTCCTCGACTGTGTGCTCGAGCCACTCTTCTCCGAAGCATTAGACACCGACCGTGGCAAGAAAAGCATCTTCGATACGGATGTTCCCATTATGGGAAGTACCCGAATGCGTATTCCTTACCTCAACGGCGGACTTTTCGAGAAAGACGAGTGCGACAAGAAGGATATCCAGTTCCCGAGCGAACTGTTCCAGTCGCTCTTCGATTTCCTCAGCCAATATAACTTCACGATAGACGAAAACGACCCAGACGATGCACAGGTGGGCGTCGACCCCGAAATGCTTGGTCGTATCTTCGAAAACCTTTTGGAAGACAACAAAGACAAGGGCGCATTCTACACCCCGAAGGAGATTGTGCGCTATATGTGCCGTCAGTCGCTCATTGCCTACCTCAACACCAACATAACAGATGAGGCGCAACAAAAAGCCATCGAGACCTTCGTCAAGACCTACGATGTGAAGGTGTTGAACGATGTGGATGCTCACCTCGCACAGCAGGTGGACGAGCAACTCAAGAACGTAAAAATCTGCGACCCTGCCATTGGTTCGGGAGCTTTTCCGATGGGCTTGCTCAAGGAGTTGTTTCTCTGCCGTGGGGCTATCGAGAATTTCGACAATGCCGCGGATATCAAGCGACATATCATCCAAAACAATATCTATGGCGTGGACATCGAGCGAGGCGCGGTGGACATCGCTCGCCTCCGTTTCTGGCTTTCGCTCGTGGTAGACGAGACCGAACCTCAGACCCTGCCGAACCTCGACTTCAAGATTATGCAAGGCAACTCCCTGCTCGAGAGTTACAAAAAAAAGGATTTGAGCAAGATTGCAGCCACCAAACAAGAAAAATCCGAAGGACTACAAATGACTATTTTCGACAACACCCTCGACGTGTTGCGCAAGCAGTTGAATGACAAAATTAACCAATATTATGGCGAGGCAGACCACCAAAAGAAGGCGGATTTGGTGGCAGAAATCCAAGACAACATCAAACAACAACTGAAAGATACCGGTTGCAGTGTAGACCTCTCGAACATCAACATTCAAGCCAACGACCAGTTCTTCCTCTGGCACACCTGGTTTTCCGATGTCTTCAATAGACCCTCTGACTGCAATGGTGGCGGAGGGTTTGATGTGGTGATTGGGAACCCGCCGTATGGGGCGAAAATGACGCAGAATGAGAAAGAAATATACCGTAAGCAGTACAAAGAAGTGCAATTTAAAATTAACACCTACTCTCTTTTTGTTCTATTGTCCATACGACTACTGCGTCAGAATGGAATTTCTTACTATATAATTCCCAACACAATGTTAGATAATTATTTTGAGGAGAAAATCCGAATTTCATTGTTGAATGAAGTTCTGCTTGAAATAAACGACCTATCAGATAAGGTTTTTGAGACAGCCGTTGTTCATTCCATGATATTTGGATTTATGAAATCTCATAAGGATTGCATGTATAAAGTAAAAGCTAATACGTCAGACAACTTATTTGGCGAATTTTCATATATTCCTTCTGATTTTTTCATCTCAACGCCACAACATTCGTTTGATATTCGATCCTTTTGTGAGGATAACATTCAGGGAAAAATCAAAAGTGAATGTTTGAGACTTTTTGATGTTTTGGATATTCGCCAAGCGATAAAAACTGGCGATGATAAGGTGTATATCGTTTCCGAACCCAAGGCAAATAATTATAAACCTATTCTACGAGGGAAAGATGTAAAACGATATCAGATTTTAGATCCTCATTTATACGTCAACTATGGTAGCCATTTGGCTTGCCCGAGAACTCCTGCCATATTTGAACAACCTAAAATTCTTATTAGGGAAGCAGGATCGAAGATAACTGCAACTTATGACGAACATGGCTACTACATTATGTCTTCTTTGTATAATGCGATATTGAAAGATAAAAGGTTTTCGTTAAAGTATTTGTTGGCTTTAATAAACAGCAGCCTTTTTCAGTATCTAATGAATAAACTAACTTTTGAAAAAACAAAAGGGGCTTTTACAAAGGCTAAAATTTTTCATTACTATGATTTGCCAGTTAAGGTTGTTTCTTTGGTAGAACAAGAAACGATATCAAATGTTGTTGACAAAATTTTAGGTGCGAAACAAGGAACATCAGAGTATAACACTTCTAAATTTGAAGAGGAACTTGATATGATGATATATAAAATATATGGCCTCACAAACGAGGATATAGATTCCATAGAGTCGCAACTTTAACGTTTATAATAAAATTATCATGATAAAAGAAATCAAGATAAAAGATGTTGCAACATTTTCAGAAGAGGTTGTAATAGATAGATTAAAGAAAATAAACATAATTTACGGTGCTAATGGCTCAGGTAAAAGCACCATCAGCAAAGTGTTGAATGATATTAATAATTATCCTTTTTGCAATATAAAGTGGGAGGAGGATAAGATAGTACAGGTTCTTACTTACAATAAGGAGTTTGTCTCTAAAAATTTCGCGACAGGGAAAATGCCTGGAATTTTCACATTAGGACAAGACACAAAAGAAACGTACGAGAAAATAGAAAGGGGAAGGAATGAATTGGAAAATACAAAAGGAGAAAGGAAGAAAGAGGATGATGATAAAAACGGAAAAGAGGAAGAACGGAAAGCTGCCATTTTAGAATTTAAGGAGTCTGCTTGGAGAAATGTGCTAAAGAAGCATGAAGAAGTTTTCCCTAAAGGAGCCATCAAGACTTATACGAAAGATGATTTTTTTGAAAAATTGCTACAGCATTACGGGAAAAAAGCAACAAAAAATTTGGATGATCTCAAAAGCAGAGCTAACACTTTATATTCAGGTCAATCAACTGTAAAAAAAGAAATTTCTCTAATTCAAGGGAATATAGAATCAATAGAGAAAAATGAAATATGGTCAAAGTCTATTGTTGGGTCTAATGATGTTGATATTGCAAAATTGATAAAAACTTTGAATAGTGGAGATTGGGTAAAAAAAGGTTGGGAGTATGTACTCCAATCTAACAATGACATTTGTCCATTTTGTCAACAACATACCATAGACGATAAATTCAAAAAGAGTATAAGGTCTTTTTTTGATGACGAATACAATGAAGGAGTTAAATTGGTAAAAGATTTAGATAAACAGTATAAACA
>CAVJCT010000003.1:14269-20190 GCA_963648205.1 Flexilinea sp. | reverse complement strand
TCGCCAAAAACTCTCTTTAAATACAAATCATACTGAAGAGGAAGTTTCACCGAAAAATCTTCAAACGACATTTCAACTCCATCCACAAACCATTCTTTAGGGAAATTACTTCTATCATAGCCATAAATGCCACCATAATATATATATATGCTTCCCCTTTGTTTTTGAATTTCCCTTTCGTTTGCAAGATATCTATTGAAAAGTTTCCGTCTTCTCCAATCACCCACAAAAATATTTCGTATATAATAATAAAGCGTTCGAGGTTTTATTCTAAAATATTTGGTATAAGTGTCAGAGAATTGATACTGATATAACGACTTTCTATAATCGTTCCATAACGAATCCTTCTTATCCGATAAAACTCTAGACAAATCATCATTTTCCACTTCATCTAATGGGAAAACATCCACAAAAACGCCAATAATGAAAGGCAAATTTTTGTATTCGTATATCGTGGTAGTTTTATCTGAAAATTTTGCAAACGGCAAATAATAACCTTTGACAGAAGGATCTAATATCTCGTATTTAGAATTCACCAATTGAGGTTTCAGACTAAGAAAACGATTATAATCCTCACGAGGCATTAACACGTCTATATCATCATCCCAGGGTATAAGCCCCTTATGACGAACAGCTCCAAGGCACGTTCCGCCATCAGCATAATAACGCAAATTATTCTCCTTACAGAAAGCGATGAAAGCCTTCATCGTTTCACAAAGGATCTTTATGTATATTTTTTTTTGTTCCTCATCCAACTCCATAATTTCTCAAATATTATTTCAAAGTTTTAAAAAAAAACAACACCGAGATTAATTCAAAAATCATTATGTCTCTATTCATCAACTTTTAACATAACGACTGCAAAGCTTTTATTAATACATTATTATCTTCAGTATTTCTCACAGCTATACGAACATAATCTCCACTACATTTTTTTGAACAATCCTTAATTAGAACATTATATTTTTTCAAAAATGTAACTGCAAGTCCACGAGGAGTTTGTGGAGGAAGGACCTCACACAATACATAATTAGCCTCTGTCGGCAAAACTCTTAAGAAAGGAATGTTTTTTAATTCAGCAACGAACCGAGTCCTTTCATTTCTAAAAAGTTGCATTGCCTCGTTATATGCATTTTCGTACTTTCCTAAAATCTGCAAGAAGAACTCTCCAAATGAATTTATATTCCAAATAGAAACAGAATGCGAGATTCCGGACATAATAGCCTTATTTGAAGTAGCCAAAATACCTAAGCGAAGGCCTGGAACTCCGTAAGACTTAGATATACTCTTGATTACGACAAGGTTATCATATTTCTCAAGCAGTTGATTATTCAAAAAAGTAGGATGCTCTGTCGAAAAGTCAATAAAACTTTCATCTAAAACTATGACAACATTATTTTTTTTGCCCCACTCAATCAAGCAAATACAATCCTTATATGGAATATAATTACCCGATGGATTATCAGGATTGATAAGAACCAAAGAACTTAAACCCTTACCATCAAAATAATTTATCAAATCATCAACTGTATAACCAAAAGATGGAGACTGTGCTTGAAAGACAACAAGTTCATCTGGATTTAGCCTATTAGGATATTCTTCAAAAGTTGGACGAATAACACCAACCTTACCAACCAATTGTTCAGAAACAGACTTGATAAGTTCCGCAGCACCATTGCCAACAATTACATAATCCTGTTTAATGTGAAAATCTTTGGCCGCAAGAAGATTATTTACACGTTGTCCTGATGGATATTCTGTGAGCAATCGATTAAAATTAGCAGACAGTTCATCTCGTAGCCGTTGAATCGGGAAATAAGGGTTGACCAAATAGCAGAAATCATGTATATGAGGATATCTCCAATACCCTCCATAACGAGAGCATAACAAATCATATTGATGATCTGTGAAGATAGACTCCGCAATATCAAGATCCTGAATATCATCTATCTCATACCACTGTTCTCCGTTTAAAGGCAAGGCTCGCATGGTAGAATTATCAATCATGTTTATCACACGCAAAACCTGCTCATAATATTCATTTCGTCCAATAGCAGTACAATATGCTTCCAAAAAAGGAACGTACATATTGTATGAGAACTGTTTAGAAAATTTATATACGTTTACAGTTTTGTAGTATGACGGTATTTCTTCGTATTTAAATTGGCTATTAGGAATAAACCGTAAGATACGATTATCACTATCTATTGTGACAACAGTTCCATCCATCCAACTCTCGAACTTGTCAACAAGGGCAAGGTCTGGATATGGATTATTCACCAATTTATCAATCACAGCATCTTCCATAATGATATCAGACTCAAACAAGAGAGTATCATCCTCTTGCAGATAATCCTTTGTCATATAAAGAGAGTAGATATTGTTTGTCTTATCATAGATTGTGTTTTCAACATACTCAATTGGAGTAGTCAACTGCACATTCTTCAGATAATCACGCAACTCTTTTGACTTATATCCGACAACCAATACAATACGAGATAGATTCTGCTTTTCCAACTGTCTCAAGAGGCGAACGATAAGCGTCTCATGTCCAACCTCTACCATACACTTTGTGTTTCCCTTGGTTAAATCACCAAGTCTTTTCCCCATTCCAGCTGCTAAAATAATGGCTTGCATATCATCAACTTTAAATTTTAAAAATAAGTATCATTTTTCAAACAACATCAAGGCGTTTCATTTTAATAGGAAAGTCATTGAACACGCTAATCAATATCAATGGACTCAACACTTCTTCCTCTCCTTCCACCACTCCACAAACCGCACAATTCCTTCTCGCAGTTCCGTTTTGGGTTTGTAACCGAAATCGGACTCTAAGGCGGAGGTGTCGGCGTAGGTGACGGGGACATCGCCGGGTTGCATCGGTACGAGTTGCTGATGAGCAGCGAAATCGTAGTCTGCGGGGAGAAGGCGGACTCGAACTAACTCCTCTTGGAGGATTCGGACGAAGTCTAACAACTTCTCGGGGTGACTGTTGCCTATGTTATACACCTTGTAAGGGGGTATCGGAAGGCCGTCGTCGCCTGTCTTGCGTTCGGGAGCGTGCTGCACCACTCGCACTAATCCTTCGACGATGTCGTCGATGTAGGTGAAGTCGCGCTGGCAGTTGCCGTAGTTGAAGATCTGAATGGTCTCACCCTTCAACAGTTTCTCAGTGAATCCGTAGTACGCCATGTCTGGTCGCCCAGCCGGACCGTAGACGGTGAAGAAACGCAAGCCCGTACTCGGGATGTTGAACAACTTGCTGTAGGCGTGAGCCATCAACTCGTTGCTCTTCTTCGTGGCCGCATAGAGGCTAACGGGGTTGTCCACTTTGTCGTCTGTCGAATATGGAACTTTTTGATTGGCTCCATAGACACTGCTCGAACTTGCGTAAACTAAGTGTTGCACGCCCTCTTGCCCATTGTCGTAACTATGCCGACACGCCTCCAAGATGTTGAAGAAACCGACAATGTTACTCTCAATATAAGCAGAAGGATTCGAGATGCTGTATCGAACGCCCGCTTGCGCAGCCAAATTGACCACCACTTGCGGCTTGTATTTTTCGAACAGACTGTCAATCAGCAACTTATCCGCTATATTGCCTTTGGCGAATGCAAAGTTACCAAATTTCTGCAAATTAGCCAAGCGTTCTTCCTTTAATTTTACGTCATAATAGTCGTTTAAGTTATCAACACCGACGACTTTAAGGTTTGGAAAATCGCTGAGCAAACGCAGAGAGAGGTAACTGCCAATGAAACCGGCAGCACCCGTAACCAGAACGGTTTGATTGGTTAGTATGAGGTTTTGAGGTAACATTATGATTGTTAACGACTTACAATGATAGCAAACATCCAGCTTCAAACATTTGCTTCTACCCTAAGTAAATCTGCGGTTTGACGAACATTCAAACTTTCACGATAAAACTCCGCTGCGCAGGGCAACATCATTTCAGTGAAATCGATTCTGACATCCGAGTTGTTACATTCATGATGACTAAACACCGATAAAAGGCCGTTTTTCTCTGCCTCTTTATACCACAAAGACCCTTTGCGGTGCGTGACTGCCACCAATTCAGATGCAGAGAGTTTGCCGTATTCATCCAACACCTCGTTCATCATCGCAATCTCGCATTCTGAAAATTCATCATCTGAGAAATTTCTGATTGCAGAGATATAGGTTCCATTGTCTCGCTGTTCCGTTTTTACGAAATCTTTAAGCAAATATGGTCCATCAGACAAGTCAATAAAAACGTCTTTCGCAACTGGCCCAGCCTGCCATACCTCAAACGGAATAGCCAAGAATGGAGTGTGATATTTTAGAGCCATACGCTCCTCCATAAGATACAACAACTTCAGGGCCTTAGTTTTGCTAAGGTCATTAACTCGCTCTACAATGAAAATCAAAGTATTACCGAGTTTTTCTATTGCTGAGACTGAAAATTTACACATAAAAAATTTTTGAGTACACTCACAAAATTACGGTTTTTCGAACAGACTGTCAATCAGCGACTTATCCGCTATATTAGTCTCTTCTGAAAATATCACGCGTGTAGACCTTGTCGGCTACATCGTCTAAGCAGGAGTCGTAGCGGTTGGCGATGATGGCTTGACTTTGGGCTTTGAACTGGTCCAAATCGTTGACCACCTTGCTACCGAAGAAGGTGGTGCCGTCTTCCAACGTTGGTTCGTAGATGACGACCTCGGCTCCTTTGGCTTTGATTCGCTTCATAATGCCTTGGATGGCAGACTGGCGGAAATTGTCGGAGTTGGACTTCATCGTGAGACGGTAGACACCAATCACGCAGACGTGTTCGCGACTTGCTGCGTAGGTGCTGTTTTCGTCATAATAGCCTGCCTTTTTGAGTACGGCATCCGCGATATAGTCTTTGCGGGTGCGATTGCTCTCGACAATGGCTTCAATCAGGTTTTCTGGCACATCCTGGTAGTTTGCCAAGAGCTGCTTCGTGTCTTTTGGCAAGCAGTAACCACCGTAACCGAAAGATGGGTTATTATAATGCGAACCGATACGAGGATCTAAGCCCACGCCATCGATAATCGACTTAGTATCAAGACCTTTCACCTCTGCGTAGGTGTCCAACTCGTTGAAATAGCTGACACGGAGGGCAAGGTAGGTGTTGGCAAAGAGTTTAACAGCCTCTGCCTCTTTCATACCCATCATCAAGGTGTCAATGTTCTCTTTGATAGCCCCCTCTTGCAAGAGACGAGCGAAAGTCTCTGCCGCCTTTTTCATCTTGTCGACATCAGTAACTTTGAGGATGGCTTGGTTCTCCTCTTCAAATTCAGGATTGTCGATCAGTTTAGGATAGCCCACGATGATTCGGCTTGGGTAGAGGTTGTCGTAGAGAGCTTTACTCTCGCGCAAGAACTCAGGCGAGAAGAGCAGGTTGAACTGCTTCACACCTTTGTTGGCATATTTAACATAGAGTCCGCGGGTGTAGCCCACCGGGATGGTACTTTTGATGACCATCACAGCAGAAGGGTTGACTTCCAAGACGAGGTCGATCACCTCTTCGACGTGAGAGGTGTCGAAGTAGTTTTTGACTGGATCGTAGTTGGTTGGAGCGGCGATCACGACATAGTCGGCGTCGCTGTAGGCAGAACGGCCGTCTAACGTAGCGACGAGGTTAAGCGGTTTTTCTGCGAGATATTTTTCGATATAATCGTCTTGAATAGGAGAAATGTGTTGGTTGATTTTCTCCACCTTTTCCGGGATCACGTCCACGGCAGTCACTTGATGATGTTGAGCGAGCAACGTTGCGATGCTGAGGCCCACATAACCTGTACCTGCTACTGCTATTTTCATATTGATAAATTTCTGCTAATTAAAATACAGTCAAAATTAATGGAATTTTTCGGGATGGCAAAATCAAAATCAATTTGTGGGACATGTCCCACAAATTC
>CAVJCT010000003.1:0-14236 GCA_963648205.1 Flexilinea sp. | reverse complement strand
TCCCACAAATTCAGATTCATACAAAGATATATAATAATAAGGAATAACAAATTGGAAACGAAGGGGCAGATTATGGATGAACGAGTCAAAAGTTTATGTTATTTAACACTATTTTATAGCGAGTTTTCCGTAACATTCCTAAATATCATATAATTTTGCACGTAAATTGAATGGCTTATTTTCAACTGTCAAATAGATAAGCGTTGAAGCATATTTCGAAGTGAAGAAACAATAATTTTCATCAATAGAGACAAAAAATGAATCACGAAAAGGTATTTGCGCCGAAGTTTTTCTCTTGTTTGAAGAGTTATAACAAGGGGCAGTTCGTAACCGATTTCATGGCGGGAATCATCGTTGGTATCGTAGCGATTCCATTGGCCATTGCGTTTGGTATTGCGTCGGGAGTTGGACCGACGGAAGGATTAGTGACGGCGATTATCGCTGGATTTTTAATTGCTGTGTTTGGCGGTTCGAAGGTACAGATAGGAGGACCGACAGGAGCGTTCATCGTCATCATCTATGGCATCATCCAAGAGTATGGCATCACGGGGTTGACCATTGCCACGATTATGGCAGGTATCTTGCTGATTGTCATGGGTGTAGTCCACTTGGGTAGTGTCATCAAGTTCGTTCCCTACCCTGTCATCGTCGGATTCACGGGAGGTATCGCCCTCACGATTTTTTCGACCCAAATGAACGACCTTTTCGGATTGGGCATCACCAATGTGCCTGCGGATTTTATTCATAAATGGATTTGCTATTTCCAGAATTTCAGCCACATCAACTGGTGGGCGTTTGGAGTGGGCATCGCCAGTTTGCTGATCATCATCTTCACGCCTAAAATCTCGAAAAAGATTCCGGGTTCGTTGGTAGCCATCATCATTGCGACGATTGCATGCGTCATCTTAAAAGAATATTTTGGAGTAACCTCTATCCAGACGATTGGCGACCTCTACGAGTTGCCTTCGGGAGTGCCTGCGCCTCATCTTCCAGCGATGGAATTGAGCGAAGGACAGAGTTTCTTGAAAGTGATTCAGCGACTCTTCCCTGCCGCGTTCACCATTGCTATGTTGGGTGCGATTGAGTCGTTGCTCTCTGCCATGGTAGCCGACGGTGTGATTGGCGACAGACACAATTCGAACACGGAGCTGATCGGACAAGGAATCGCTAACATCGTAGTGCCATTCTTCGGTGGAATACCTGCAACGGGAGCCATTGCAAGAACCATGACCAATATCAACAACGGCGGACGCACACCAGTGGCTGGCGTTATCCATGCAATCGTGTTGTTGCTCGTGTTGCTTTTCTTAGGAAAACTCGTCGGTTAT
Organism: Flexilinea sp.; assembly: GCA_963648205.1. Classification (GTDB taxonomy): domain Bacteria; phylum Bacteroidota; class Bacteroidia; order Bacteroidales; family Paludibacteraceae; genus UBA1181. The sequence goes on along the minus strand of CAVJCT010000003.1, from coordinate 12,908 downwards.
ATTCCAATGCCATGTTTGGCTGGTGTCTTGGTGATGGTGTCATACAATATGAGTGGATGGAGAACCTTCGTATCGTTGTGGAAGAGTCCGAAGTCAGATTTCTCTGTTTTGATGGTCACCTTCTTGTTGACAGTGATTTTCGATTTGACGATTGCCATTGAGATTGGATTGTTGTTGGCTGTTGTCCTCTTCATCCGTCGTTCGAGCGAGACATCCGAGATTCACGTGTTCCACGACGAGATCGATCCAGGAGAGAATTTAGACGTAACCCTTCACGAGGAGAAGTTGCAAATTCCAGATGGAGTTGAAGTATATGAGATTGACGGTCCATATTTCTTTGGTGTTGCCAATAAATTTGACGAGGTGATGTCGGAGGTAGCGCAGACACCGAAAGTGCGAGTTATCCGTATGCGTAAAGTTCCGTTCATCGATTCAACGGGATTGCACAACTTGGAGAACCTCTGTTTGCAGTCGCAGAAAGCCGGCATCACGGTCGTTCTCTCAGGCGTTCGTCCGAATGTAGAAAAGACCCTTTTGAAGGCTAAGATGGACAAGATTTTGGGCAAAGAGAATATTTGTCCGAACATCAACGTAGCGTTGGCGAAAGCAGAAGAGTATGTGAAATAAAAGAAGATTCACCGCACGATAGCGTGCTAATTATAGAGAAAGCCCAGAGATAATCTGGGCTTTTTTTGTAAGGATAAATAAAAGAGAATGAGGAAGTTATAGATTTCGGAAATAAGTTATACATTTGCATTGAGTAAAATAACTCAGTCCATTGAGTAATTTTACTCAATCCGTTGAGTAGTTTTACTCAGTCAATTGAGTAAATTTACTCAGAGCATTGAGTAAAATAACTCAGTCCATTGAGTAAAAAGTAAAAGTATGTTCAAACGTGTTGAATATCAGTTAATTACAGATAGACTTTTAGAAGCAAGAAAGTTCATTCAAGTTGTCATGGGACCGCGTCAAGTGGGGAAATCCACGGTGGTACGACAAGTTTTGAAAGATATGACATTGCCCTATCTGTTCTTTTCAGCAGACAATACACCAGCGAGCGATAGCACCTGGGTATCTGACTGTTGGGAGGCAGTGCGCAGTCTGAAGAAGAGCAACCAGTATGACTGTGCCATCTTGGTGATTGATGAGATTCAGAAGATAAACAACTGGAGCGAGGTTGTCAAAAAAGAGTGGGATTCAGACACCTTCAACGAGATTAACATCAAGGTATTATTGTTGGGTAGCAGTCGTATTTTGTTAGAGAAAGGTCTCTCAGAGTCGTTGATGGGAAGATTTGAAGAAATCAGAATGACCCATTGGAGTTATGCGGAGATGAAAGAGTGTTTCGGATTTTCTTTGGAGCAGTACATTTTCTACGGAGGATATCCTGGAGCAGCCTCGTTGATTGGCGATTATGACCGATTCCAACAATATATACAGTCTGCCATCATAGAGGCGACCATCAACAAAGACATTCTGATGGATTCACCCATTGGGAAGCCAGCCTTGTTACGACAGACATTCGAGTTGGGTGCAGCCTATTCGGGAGAATTACTATCGCTCACAAAAATGATTGGATCATTGCAAGACGCAGGCAATACCACAACACTGACAGGCTATATCAACCTGTTGAATGACAGTGGGTTACTATGCGGATTACAGAAATTCAGTGTAGACACAGCAAGGAGAAGAGCCAGCGTGCCGAAATTCCAAGTCTACTGCAACGCGCTGAAGATGATCTATCATTCGTGTACATTAGAGCAAGTATTGATGGATAGAAAGCAGTGGGGGCGCGTGTTAGAATCAAGTGTAGGAGCCTATATTATAGGGCAAGCGTTCGTCCACCGCTTTGAAGTCTACTATTGGAGAGACAAAAATGATGAAGTAGACTTCGTGCTGCGCAAAAAGAACTCTGTTGTAGCGATAGAGGTGAAAGGCAATGCAGAGAAGAACACTGCTGGGTTAGAGCGTTTTAAGCAACTCTTCCACCCCACCACAGCCTTCATTGTTGGCGACGGAGGAATTAGTGTGGAGGCGTTTATGCAGATGAATTTGGGAAGATTGTTTTAGGAAAGGACGAAATTCATTCTTTTTTATTCAAAAATAAGAAAAATCGATGTAAATTTGCATCATTAATGCGTACATCAATTTTTATTATTAATGAATAGATTTCTTATGGGTGCTGCCTCGTTTACAATGATTGGCAGCCTATTTTTTTCGTGTCATTCCGACTGCGATTGTCCAGATTGTGAATGTACAACTGGAGATTGTTCAGACAGAAGACACACGTGTGAGAGTTTTAAGATCACGGAGATTGTATCGCCAGATTCCTCTTCAGTGGCATTATCAGAGCTTTCCTCGATTGGGAATGTTGTGATAAAAGGATCGTCATTAACGCTGACAAGAGAGGCGTATTTGGTGGATTCACAAGGCACTCGCTACGTCATCAGTTTAAACAAAAATTACATCACAGATGACAAAATTATTGTCTCTTTGAAAAGTGCAGCTGATGAGATTCCGACACAAAGTTTGGTATTAGTTTCCGAGTTTGGATGCACAGCAGAGTACCAAATTGGGAAACCAGTTTCCGCACCCGAGATTAGCCGATTCTATTGTGAATTCGTGCCAGACGGAGGAGTTTTACGAGTTGCAGGTGCAAATTTCAGAGAGAGTTTACCAGCAAAAGACACCCTCAAAGTATGGTTTGAAGAGGCAAACATACTTACGGGAACACCTAACGGTAAACGTTATGCGGTAGACAGAAACAATGTGAAGATTGCAAACAATGGAAAAGAGTTGTTGATTACAATACCATCTGGCATACCCAACTCAACAAAATTAGCAGTATCAAACTCACAAGGAACTGCTTACTCATCTATGTTCTTCCGCGACACCCGAAATGTCTGGTTGGACTTTGACAGTGAAGAAACCAGTGCAGGAGACGAGAACGGAGCACTTCAAGCCTACAACTCAAGTACCAACAATAGTGGAAAACGAGCATGGAGAACAAGCGAGGCCTTGTCAGGCACTGATTATTCCATCATTTTAAACAGGATTGGAGGATCATTTCCAGCAGGTTGTGGCAACGATGTCGACTCCAGAGCCAACCAATATGGCGTTTTAGCCACATCTCAAGGACAAGGTTATTTCAACAAAAGCGGATACATCTATTACGCACCATACTCTATGGATTTACCAGAAAAAGATCTTTTGGGAATTTTCAAAAATAGAGACTTGGACGATTTAGTTCTAAAGTTTGAAGTTTATGTATCGCCAGAATTGCCTTGGTATTCGTACGCATACCTTATCTTTAGTGCATACGGATGCGATGCAACAGACGAGGTTACACGTATTTCATATTTAGAGAAATACTATGATTTAGACATATACAATGACATTATTCCGGGACGATTCTCACGTGATTTAACTTCAAACACCAGAATAAAAGCTGGCCGAAATAAAAGGTCTGATGATGGAGAGTCATTTGTTTGTAACGTGGCTTGTGGCACACCAGGCGCATGGTTTCATCCAGGTTCAGCTGATGTAGATGAAGAAATGGGCTGTATAAACTCAGCCAATCCATTCTCGACAGAGGGATGGATGACAGTATCAATTCCATTGACCTCTGGAGACGGAGGAAACTTTGCATACGCTATCTCTGATTATGGATTTCCATGTTCATACTCAAAGGGTAAACACTGTGGTCCATTGAATAAAACCGATTTTTGTAACTTTTACATTGAAGTCGAAGATATAGATTTACAGAAAAAAGCAGGTGAAGGCAATCTAATGTTCCTTGCAGTAGACAATTTCCGCATTGTTCCAGAAGATAATGGAGGAACACAATTCAGCAAGTATGATGGAGCAATAGAGTCTTCTAAATATCCTTATTAATATTTTCAAACAAACATAGCAAAGAAGCGTAATCGTCCTCAACAATTACGCTTCTTTTGTCTCTATAGCCACCCTATACTCGCATGCTGCGCAATGCGTTCAGCACTGCCAATACCATCACACCGACATCACTGAAGACGGCGAGTCCCATGCCAGCCAAGCCAAAGGTGGCAAGAAGAAGGACGGCAACCTTGATGGCAATCGAGAAGATGACATTCTCACGAGCAATGCACAAAGTCTTTTTTGCAATCTTGATACCCAACGCAATCTTCGAGGGTTTATCATCCATCAGAACCACATCGGCGGCTTCGATGGCAGCATCCGAACCTAAACCACCCATGGCAATGCCTACATCCGCACGAGCCAGCACTGGCGCATCGTTGATACCATCTCCAACAAAGGCAAGCGTCTTACCCTCCGTTTTCTCCTTTTGAAGGCGTTCAACCTGTTCCACCTTATCCGCAGGCAACAGTTCAGCGTGATACTCATCCAAACCAACCGTTTCGGCAACATATTTTCCTACGGAAGCATGATCGCCCGTCAGCATAATCGTCTTGCGCACGCCATTGGCCTTCAGAGATGCAATCGCTTCTTTAGAATCCTCCTTGATACAGTCGGAAATGACGATGTGACCGACATAAACGCCATCTACTGCGACATGCACCGTTGTTCCTTGCGTCGGGTGACTACATTCGTGCCATTTTGCACCGATTTTGTCCATCAGTTTGCCATTGCCAACATACACGATTCTGCCATTCACAACGGCTTTCATACCGTGACCAGCAATCTCCTCTTCAGACTCGATTTTACAGTCATCGCACTCATTTGGATAGGCTTGCTTCAAAGAGACGGCGATCGGATGCGTGGAGTGGCGTTCGACATGGGCAGCCAAGTGAAGCAACTCGTTCTCGTCAAAATCCGACGGATGAACCATCGAGACAGAGAAAACGCCTTTCGTCAACGTACCCGTCTTATCAAACACGGCAATGTCCATCTTTGCCAACGCCTCCAAATAGTTCGAGCCTTTCACCAAAATACCCTTTCGAGATGCGCCACCGATACCACCAAAGAAGGTGAGCGGAACGGAAATCACCAAGGCACAAGGGCAAGAAACAACCAAGAATGTCAACGCACGATAGAGCCAAACAGCCAGACCACTCAAATACCCACCCTCGACGAAGAACGGCGGAATGAATGCCAATGCCAATGCACAGAAGACGACAATCGGCGTGTAGACCTTTGCAAAACGAGTGATGAAATTCTCGCTTTTCGACTTGTTTTCAGATGCATTTTCAACCAACTCGAGGATTTTAGAGGCGGTTGATTCGCCAAAATTCTTCAGAACTTTTACACGAAGTACGCCCGAGAGATTGACACAGCCTGAGATGACCTCATCCTCCACTCTCACCTTTCGTGGCACACTCTCGCCCGTCAATGCAACCGTGTCCATACTCGACTCACCCTCAAGGACGACACCATCCAACGGAATACGTTCACCTGGACGAACCACTATGATTTCATCAATCTTCACCTCTGAAGGGTTGACTGTCTCCTCTTTACCCTCTCGCTCGACATGCGCAATATCTGGACGAATATCCATCAACGAAGCAATCGACTTTTTGCTTTTCCCCTCCGCAATCGTCTCGAACAACTCTCCTACTTGGAAGAAGAGCATGACAAAGACTGCCTCGGGAAACTGCGTCTCCGCGCCAGGCAAGAATCCAATCGCCAACGCACCTAAGGTGGCAATCGTCATCAAGAAATCCTCATCTAAGAAATCACCCTCACCAATCTTCTCTGCCGACTCTTTTAAAGTTTCAAAACCGACAATCAAGTAAGGTACTAAATAAATCAGAAGCAACTGCCAAGTAGAAAGGTTGAACGTCTTCTCAATGAAAACAGCGACTCCTAAAAGAACAGCAGCGACAATGATTTTGATGACGGTCGAGCGAGTCTCATTTTCACCCTCCTCATCGTGGTGATGATGTTCGTGACTGTGAGAATGTTCATGCTCATGGTGATGGCAACCGCACGAATGAGAATGCTCGTGATGATGTTCTTCGTGAGAATGAGAACAGCCACAATGTCCGTGCGACTCATAATTTTCGTCGCAATGACAATGATTTTCTTTTTCCTCTATATTCATATTTTTAACTTTTATTCTTGTTTACGATGCAAAATTAGAAATACGATAGTGCAACTTAGTTGCAAAAAACACATAGAGTGGAAATTCGAACAGGCACAAAAAAAGAGACTGGCTTAATAGCCAGTCTCCCACAAATAGGCTCTGTACATTTTTAATTGTACAATTGTTTCACAGAAATAGTCAAGTTAGGTAAATCCTTATCTATTTTATTAGATTTCAAATGATTAGATTTTTCTGATAGCCACGCAAGCATCGTGACCACCGAAGCCCAAAGAGCTTGACAAAGCCAAAGTCAAATCAGCCTTGACAGCCTTGTTAGGCGTATAGTTCAAGTCGCACTCAGGGTCAGCCTCTTTGTAGCCGATAGTTGGCGTTACGATGCTGTTTTGAAGAGACAACGTAGAAACGATGACCTCCATAGCACCTGCAGCACCCAACGTGTGGCCTGTCATAGACTTAGAAGAGCTGATATGCAACTTCTTAGCGTTCTCCTCACCGAAAGCCAACTTGATAGCCTTGGTTTCAGACTTGTCGTTCAAAGGAGTACCTGTTCCGTGAGCGTTCACATAAACGACATCCTTTGCTGCATCGTAGCCAGCCTCGTCGAGAGACTGTTTGATAGCACGAGAAGCGCAAGAACCATCTGGCTTAGGAGCAGTATAGTGGTGAGCATCGCAAGTGTTGCCATAACCACAAATTTCTCCGTAGATCTTAGCACCACGAGCAACTGCGTGGTTGTATTCCTCCAAGATGACAATACCAGAACCTTCACCGATTACGAAACCAGCGCGGCGAGCATCGAAAGGCAAAGAAGCAGCCAATGGGTCGGTTGCCTTAGACAAAGCCTTACAGTTGGTGAAACCACCGACTGCCAATGGATTGATAGTAGCCTCAGCACCACCAGCGATGATAGCGTCTGCGTAGCCGTACTTGATGCAACGGTAAGCCTCACCGATAGCGTGAGTACTTGTAGCACAAGCAGTTACGACTGGCAAACATGGACCTTCAGCGTGATGAGCGATAGCCACGTTACCAGCAGCGATATTGGAGATCATCATAGGGATGAACAAAGGAGAAATACGATTTGGACCTTCCTCAATCATCTTTGTACACTCGTTGATGAACGTCTGCATACCACCGATACCAGAGCCGACGTAAACGCCCAAACGCTCTGGAGCGATTTTACCTTCGAGGTCGCTGTCTTTCATAGCCTGAGCAGCAGCAGCCAAAGCGAATTGGCAGTAGCGGTCAGAACGACGAGCCATACCTCTGTCGATGCCAAAATCCTCAGTGTTGAAATTTTTCACCTCAGCAGCGATTTTGACTGGCATGTTAGTGGTGTCGTATGCTGTGATAGGAGCGATACCGCACACACCGTTTACCAAATTATCCCAGAAAGTCTTGATATCGTTTCCGATTGGGGAAACGATACCCATACCTGTAATAACGACTCTATTCATATTAAGCGATACGATTAGGTGCAGCCTTCATAATATTCTCAGCCTCAGACATCATAGTCTCGATGATTTCGCGAGCAGGGGCTTGTTTCTTAACCATACCAGCGATTTCGCCCGACATGAAAGAACCCTCTTCTACATTACCGTCGAGAACAGCCTTACGCAATGAACCTGTACCGAAAGCCATGATTTGCTCGCTTGTAACGTTAGGATCCTTCTCCATCTTGTCGAAAGTACGAGAGAAAGGAGTCTTGAGCGAACGAACTGGGTGACCCAAAGTCTTACCAGTAACGATAGTGTCAGCGTCGCTTGCAGCGATGATCTTCTTCTTGTAGTTTTCGTGAGCACGACACTCGTCTGCCACCAAGAAGCAAGTACCACACTGAACGCCCTCTGCGCCGAACATGAAAGCAGCTGCAACACCACGACCGTCAGCGATACCACCGGCAGCCAAAACTGGGATCTTAACAGCGTCTACCACCTGAGGAACGAGAGCCATTGTGTTGATTTCACCAACGTGACCACCAGACTCAGCACCCTCGGCAACGACAGCGTCAACGCCCATACGCTCGAAGCGAATAGCGAAAGCAGTAGAAGCGACAACTGGAACAACGATGATACCAGCAGCCTTCCAATCAGGAACGAAAGGAGCAGGGTTACCAGCACCAGTAGTTACAACAGCAACTTTCTCTTCAACAACCACCTTTGCAACCTCAGCAGCGAAAGGACTTTGCAACATTATATTAACGCCAAAAGGCTTATTAGTCAATTGTTTGCATTTACGAATCTCTTCGCGAACAATGTCAGCATTCGCATTCATTGCTGAAATGATACCTAAACCTCCAGCTTCAGAAACAGCAGCAGCCAATTTAGCATCTGAAATCCAAGCCATTCCACCTTGGAAGATAGGATACTTGATACCGATCAAGTCGCAAATTCTACTTTTTATCATAACAAACTAATTTTATATTAACTCTATTTTCTTACTAATCTCTAAAACGTCTGTCTGTCGGCTTTTACCAACGGATCAAACATGCGCCAGAAGTGAAACCAGCACCGAAGGCACTCAACACCAAGTAATCACCCTCTTTGAAAGTACCCTTGCGATTCAACTCGTCGAGGAGCAAAGGAATACTTGCAGCAGAAGTGTTACCGTGGTTAGCAATATTATGAGGGAACTTCTCCTCTTCGAGTTTGAACTCGTTGCGGATAGCGTCCAAAATACGTACGTTGGCTTGATGAAGGAGGTAGTAACTGATATCTTCCAATTTCTTACCACCCTTCTCAACGACTGTCTTGATGTCGTCTGCGGAGTTGAGAACTGCCAATTTGAAGACGTCGCGACCGCGCATCTCCAAGTAAGGATAAACATCCTGATGCTCACGGAAAGGAGTTCCAGGGTAACTTCTCTTACAGTAGAGAGCGTCCGTAAATTTAGTACTCAACTTGATTTGGCAATCTTCGCCACCCTCGCCTACAACAGCGGCACCGGCAGCATCACCGAAGAGTACGCAAGTTTCGCGACGACTCCAATCGATGAAATAAGACAATTGCTCAGCGCAAACAATCAAGATATGTTTTGCTTTACCAGTTTTGATAAGAGACTCTGCCAAATCCAGAGCGTAGATGAAACCTGTGCAAGCAGCGTTCAAATCCACGGTAGGGCAACCAGCCTCTATCTCCTTATTAATAAGAGCGGCCATTGAAGGAGTGATCGTATCGCCCACCATGTTGTGGCATAAGATATAATCGATATCAGCACCTGTTAGACCAGCATTTTCCAAACTATTCTTAGCGGCAGTAATTGCCAAATCTGTGATAGACTCAGAAGAAAGAACTCTACGGCTCTGAATACCCGTACGAGTGCGAATCCATTCATCACTAGTGTCCATCATCTTGCTCAAGTCATCGTTAGTAACGACTTTCTGTGGCACCGCGCTTCCTGTTCCTAATATTTTCATTATTATACAATTTATCTCTAACGCCTCACTTGCCGCATACCTTTCCTAAACAGGACGGACGCAACAAAATAAAATCGAAAACGACTTTACGTTCTGCAAAGTTACCAACAACAACCATATAGACGAAAAAAAAGTGCCTATTTGAAAGCGTTTTGGGGCGAATTTTTCAATTTTGGGGCGAAATTACATAATCATTGGCGAAACAAAAAATTCAATTAGGTTGATTTTCAACTATTTTATATCTAAATTTGTAGAGAATTAAAATTAAACGCATGGAGAACACACTTCCAAAATTTATGACGGAGAAGCGAGATATAGCTCGTTTTCTTGCTTTTGTGATTTTCTGGGTCGCAGTCTTCATGTTTATTTACCGCCCCAATGTAACGATAAAAAGCTTTGAACATCTAAGCCACGGGCAAAGCACGCTCTACCTTTGGATCATGATAGCGGTGGGTTTCATCGTGCTGGTTGGCAGCCGGATAGCCTTCTATCAGATCAATAAACGAAGAGGCATACCTTATAAATATCAATATGTGTGGATAGCAGCGGAATTGTTGTTGATACCGTTTGCACTGTCCCTCTTTCCACATTTCTTAGGTCAGCCGAACCCACAACCCTACTTCACGGTCATCTTGCCAAGAGTAACACTTTCGGTCGACTCCATTCTGATTATCCCTTATATCATCTGCTGGCTTTATTTCTCCTTAGAGGAGCGGAATCATCAGTTGAAGGAAATCAAGAATAATCGGCAGATAATAATGAATCGGGAAACCATCAATTTCAACGATGAGAAGGGTGTTTTCAGGCTCTCTGTGAGGTTGGATGACCTATTGTATATACAGTCGGCAGACAATTACGTCTTCATCTACTACCTCAATGGGAAGAAGGAGATTGTGAAGTTTATGTTGCGCAACACGCTCAAATATGTGGAAGAGAATTTCCCTGAGATGCAGTTGGTGCGTTGTCATCGTTTCTATGTAGTCAACTTGAAGAAAGTGAGAGTCTTACGCAAAGGCAAAGAGGGCTTGATCCTCGAGTTGGACACGATGTTGCCGACGGAGATCCCCGTGTCGAAAACCTACTCTGCCAAGATTGCGGAGTTGTTTTCGCAGATATAATTTAGCGTCAGAGTCATTAAACAGCATAATAAAACTCTTCATTTCTGATATAGAAAACGAGCCGTTCTTTGAGGAGAGCGACTCGTTTTTATAGTTATACCTTACTCAGATTATTTATCCAAGATGGATTTTAGCGACTCGATACTTGCCATCGCTGCTTTGTATTCGCGGATAGCGTTCTCTTTGTCTTTCAGTTCGGACTCTAAGTGGTCTAATTTCTCCTGCATTGAACCTTTGATCTTTGCAGAGAGTTCGTCTTTGCGGACGGAGAAGACCTGAACGAAGTCATTCTTGGAGTTGACCAAGGCTTGATGAACAGCATCGCTGAAGTCGGAAATAGCAGTGCGAAGGGCTGAAGAAGCACGATTGATGGCTTTCTCAGAACGGCTGTGAAGGGTGTTGACCGCCTCTGCTTCTGACATTTGACCTAAGTAGGTGCTATACGAACCACTTTGTGCGATTGCCTCAACTTGAGAAATCGCCGTGTTGACAGCATCACGAACATCAACCGTACCGCTATTGTCCATTGAAGCAACGACCTCGGAGAGGACACGGCGCAACTCATCGGCTTGGAAAACGCCCTCGGTATCGTTGCGTTCAGCCTCAGCGATACGATTGGCGATTGTCTTCTTAATCAAATTGTCGGTCAAGTCTTTCAGTTTGCGTTGCCATACACGAACGATGCCGTCGGCAGCCTCTTGCACACCACGAGTTACATTGTCGACCAAGCGGTTGGAGTCAATTTCACGGCAAGTGCATGAAACATCATGGTCAAAACCAAACCAAGTACCTTCGCGTGAGGAGTCGACCGATGTGGTGATGGTCGGCACACGGTTATCTGGCGTTTTGAAGGAGTTCCAACACTCTTTCAAGGCTTGCTCCGTCATTTCGTTGCAACGCTTCGAGATAGAGTCGAAATCCTTCGTGAAACTGCTGATGAAGTTGAGCGTGGAGAGTTTGATGGCGTTAATCTGCGAGATATCCGTACTCTCGAGCATCTTCACTTTATCAGAGAAAAGTTTTTGACTCTCGTCTAATGGAGCGGTGAGTTCGCCACCGACGTGAGAGAAATATTCGCTGATTTTGCGAGCGATGATCTCCGAACGATTCTGCATGAAAACACCCTCCAAATAGTCTTGGCGGATGCAATCAATCTGCGAAAGTTCCATAAAGGTATCTTTCGTCAACTCGTCCGTCTCAAAGTCGCTCGGGAAGAAACGACGCATCTGCTTAACCACCTGTTGCTCAGTCTCGTCCCATTCAGAAGGCGATTTTTGAGCGATAGAGAAGCCGATGCCCGAACTTTGAGCGAAGATAGGTGTCTCACCAGTATAGCCTGAAGAAGCCATGTTGCGGTTGAACTGCTTCTCCAACGACTCGACCGTAGCAGAGATGCACATACCGAGGTTGTCTTTGAACTTCTTGCCCTGATCTTGCAAGGCAGAATCGAACTTGCTGGCAATCAACACGACCTTGCTAATTCCTTGAGAACCAATACGATTGACAAGGAAATCCACATCTGTGCTATCGAAGAAACGAGAGGCGAAACTCAGCAAAAAGACACCGTGGCAACCCCGAAGAAATTCGCGCGTACGTTGCTCACGAGAGACGATTGGGTCATTCACGCCTGGAGTGTCGACAATGCGTAGATCGTGCAAACGTTCGTCTTTCATCCTGATAGTCAGACACTTAACGATAGAAGTATATTGACCATTCGCTCCAACATAGTTCTCCAACACATTTTGGAGGTCTTTGATGCCGTTGAAAGGTTGAGATTCTATGAGAGAATCCACTTGCACTTTACGACGCACATCGCCAGTGCAGTTGGAAACCAGTTCGTAAGCACCCGAGATTTCGTCTGGAATATTGGCGACCTTAGCCACCTCCTCGTCGGACAATGTAGCATATTCCTTCTTAGACGCTTTGAAGTCGTTCACAATTTGGTGGAACAACCTGGCTTTCTCCTCGAAGAAACCCCACTCCTCAATGTTGTAGTATTCTGTGATGAACTCGTTGGTTTCGCCATATTCGAGGACGGTGAGACCAGCGGTCATCGGAGTGGAAGCACGAGGCAACACGTTTTCGCCGTCGAAGAAGAGAGAGTTGAGGAAAGAAGACTTTCCTGCCTTCACCTGACCTACCACACCGATTTTCAGTACTTTACCCTCACGTTCGAGTTGTTCACCCGTAGCAGAGACTTTGCTGAACTCCTCCTTCAGTTTTCGGAACTGCTCTTTCACCTCCGCATTCGCAGAGCCTTGCGCACCGTCAATCACCGTGATTGCCTCGCCCAAGATTTGTTGATAGTTGTTGGATGATATAGGCATAATCG
>CAVJCT010000002.1:1207-38843 GCA_963648205.1 Flexilinea sp. | reverse complement strand
ACCAACGACCCCGAGATTACAAATCACGTGCTCTGGCCAACTGAGCTAAAGAGGCAAGCGGGCAAGCTTACTACATCGCACCGCTACAACCAACGTACCCTTGCTGCGGTCAAGCCCTGGGGGATTAGAAGGGAGCTGGTCGTATAGGACTTACCCGAGCACAAAGGTACTGCTTTTTTCGTAAACGCAAACATTTTCGGGGATTTTTTTTCGTGTTTTTTCACCCGACTTCGTTACGCTCTGTTTTCAAAAACTATGTGGTTAATTATCAGCGAATAACGTGTAAAGTTGTGTTACGAAACTAAACAAACAAAACCCGCCATTTAGCATCGTTGAGAGGCTTGGCGGAATTTTTTTTGAGTATTAGTCAAGAAGTTCTCGGGATTTTTGGAAAAGAAACGGCTTAATTTCGTCGTAAAAAATTTAAACAGTCACCCTATTTTCGGAAGAATAACGTCTTCGTGGCTTCTCCTGTCGCCGACAATTTCTCAGATTCTGTTGCCGATGCAATTGTGAAATCATCGTCTGCGGATGACAAGCAAAAAACAACCTCAAAAGGATACTGGACTGCTTTTTCCGCATCAATCACTAACAACTCAATGCCATTGTAGGTCAGATATGAGGAATGAAGAGAATCTTCACCTAAAACCACCGTCTTTTCCGTTGTCGTATCATCGTATGAATCCGTAATTGACAACTCCACCATTCTATTATTTTCTGATTTCGTTCCAGACAATGAAACCACAGTTATGCACCCCTTTATATCATTGTCCGCATTGGAATAGCAAAAAGAATCTCCAACATTTAAAGGTCGAGACACCGCTGTTTGTTCTTCTCTAACATACATATAATACTCAGTTTCAGAAATAAATAGATTTAAAACATTGCCATTAATTTCAAAACTCACTGATAAATCCTCAACATTTAAGAGAACCATTTTGGACCCTTCAATCCTCACATCAGCCTCCAAAGAATCTAAATCAGCAGATTGAGCAGTAGGATTTAAATGGTAAGTGTTTCCTTTTAAATGAGTAACTTCTAAATCCAATTCTGGATCTTCTAAGGCATAACATCGGTTCTCAACGTAGAGAGCCATACATTTCCAGGTTCCAACAAGTTCAGTTTCCTGTGCCGCCTCTTCTTCCTCATCAGTACAAGAAACTTGAGACAGTAACAATATTGCGAATAGAATGCGTATTAACGTTCTTAAAAATTTCATTGTACTCATTTTCATTTTGACTTTGAATTTAACCTATCATTTTCATACTCTATCTCCTTTACCATAGCCTCAGCCTTAATATCATTTAGATATGTTGCATCATCGACCTCTAAACCAATATATTTCAAGAATTTTGAATTTATCACCCAATCCGTATAGCCTTGTTGCATACCGTATGTTGCAGATTTAGGAAGTGCTTCGCCATTAGTCCATTCCGTGAGATAAAGCTCCGTTATCTTGTCCATCCTTTTTCTTAAATTTCCGATTGAAAAAGTCGTAAAAACATCTTGAATTGCGTCTATACCCACCGTAAAAAAAGTCGCATCATCGCCCACCTCTCGCATATATCGATACATTCCGACAATAGACCCCCCAATGACTGGGAAAACAAACTGGTAATCTTTAACCCAAGTGTGCATCATCTTATACACAGTATCCTCCATTGCATATCCAGTAAATGAATCTGACAGAAAGTATTGACACACAACAAAACCATTCTTTCCTCCACTTTCTATACCGTCCAAGAATCCATTCATAACAGATTTAAATAGCAGTGTATCAGAGGAATTTGCAAAAACAACAAGTGCTGAAGAATCACAAATATAGGAGACAATGTTTCCAGTAACGTAAGAAACACCGTATGAAGAAACATTAAACGTATGCACTCCTTTTATATCGATTTCATCACTTTCAAATAACAAAATATTATCTTTCAACGTATCTAAAGGAAAATCTTCAAACTCATCCTTTACTATTTCCACATAGGCAGAACCTGGGAAAACAAGAAGCCTTTTCTTGGATTTCGTAGTATCTTCTTTCCAATCCGCAATTAAATCGTCAACCTCTCCAAAATCTTGAGGACTGTAATACTTTAATTTAACATTGGAGGGCATATTTTTCTCGTAGGAAAGCATTCCAGTGTATATCAAATCATTATAGCCGAAATCTCCCCACGCATCTGGTTCAAATATAAACGTTATTTCCCTGTCTTCTATTGATAAAGTTTCATCCTTTTCTTTATTTGAACAGGCACAAATTGCGGTCAAAAAAGTGATCCATATAAAGCAACTGACCATGCGCCGCACTTTTCGGCACAAGTTCTTAATTAAAGAATTCTCCGATATTCTCTTCATACAGATTACCATATAAATCAGCATTAAACAAACAGACATGCGACCCTGTTGTGTATTTATATAAGTTAGCATAAAATTCGCGAACGCTCATTTTAGGATTCTTTTCAATACACTCTCGAAGGACAACATTAAATCTATTTGAAAGATAAACACTCCACCTACTGTTTTCCTCTCTCCAACAGTCGGCTTTTGATGGCTCAGTAGCGTTTGCCGATGTTATAGACAAGATTCCTGGTATATACTCCACATCGAAAACACCTCCAGAATAGCACGCTTCAACAAGGCACATCACCTTTCTATAACATTTCTTTTGATACATAGAGTTCATAGCCTCCATAACCATTTCATTGGTAAGTCTCTCCTGCCCACTTTCTCCATTCCAATCAAAATATTGTCGAGAGGATCCATGACCACACCAATATACCAAAATATTATCATCAGAATCTGCAGATATCACCTTTTGTAGTTTATCACTTTTTTCACCACACAAGATTGATTTCAAATCCGACGGACTCACCTCTGACAAATTATAATCTATACGCATGTTTTTATACACATTCTCGCCACCAATACACACACTCATATACCCCGGCAATGGATTTTTCGGATTTTTCACGATATCGTCTTGTGAAATCAACACAATATGGTCGTCATCATAACCAATTCGCCGTAAATATTGATACATATAGTAAACATCCGCCTGATGTCTGTAATTTTCCCAACCCGAAGCAGCTGCCACAAGTAGAGCCCACCTTTCATCCAATGAGGGATAAGAAATTCCACTTACGTCCTCATCTTTTATATCTGACATTTTATTAGCGTCATTTCTCACGTTCCAATTTGCCTCCATCGACGAAGTTCGACCATTAGAACTCTCTGAGTAATAGTCATATACATAATACTTTCCATCTTGGTAGCCATAATTGTAATAGGTGCTTTCAATCACATTGGTGTAGTCATACCTATCAAAATCTATCTCACCAGAGTACCCTCTAAGATTAGGGGCTCCACCGACAGCAAGTGCCGAAACGAACTCACGCATTCCATCCACCGTCGGACTGTAGATAAATCGATCTCTACCATTTACAAGTTTCTTTATTGCATTATTCAATGACAAATTATCATACTTATATTCAATGAATGATGCGAAACCAATCATCATTGCCGCATCATACACCTGAGATTCTCCCACCAAAGGCGATTCTCCAAACCAAGTCTCATATTTGATATCAAACCCACTACTTGGGTCCGAGCCAAAAGTTATTCCCTCGACAGACTCAGCATCAGTCCCCAAAAATTCCGCAACATCTTGACCTGCAGCGACATCAGAGTATAAACACCTTTTTATTCCAGCGTGATTAGCTCTATACTGATTATTTATATATTGAATTTCAGAAATTGATTTGGGAACGCATATCAAAAAATCGGCTTTTGAATTAAAAGCATCCCCAACAACCTCTTTAAAATCATTATCTCCATACTCAAAAATCAATTTGACATCCAAACCTATCTGTGTTGCAAAATATCCAAACCAGTTTGTAAAACTTCTACCATACAAATCATCATTAGCAAGCAAACTGACAGACTTCGCACCATACGACTGAGCCAAAAGAAGAAGCAACTCACACTGATGCACATCCGACTCAACCATTGCCCAAACGTATTTCGCATTGGCATTGGCATCAGCGCAACGTCTTATAAACTCATCCGAAGTAGCCAATGTAAAAAAAGGCTTGCCATTATAGGTTCGAGAAAATTTTCTCGACATTATGTCTGCATCTTCGGAACTTTTTCCTCCGATTACCGCAGCAATATCCTCCCTATTAGAAAGATCTTTCGATAATTGTTCTAAATCCTGAGTATCTTCATCATACCACTCAAACTCTAATTTTATTCCAACCTCTTGTCCTTGGAACGCCTCTTTAACATCCGCAGCACACTGACTAAGCGTCCGTTTCCAATGCACATCCTTTCCATTCTGCATAGGAAGAACGACCGCCACCTTCTTAGTTATCCAGGTTTCGGGTTCATTTTTCAAAGACGCATCCTCATCCGAGTAATCTTCGCATGACACCAAAACGGCTAACAAAAAAAATGTCAATATGCGATAAAAATGCATACCACTATAAAAACAAAACACATAGTGTATGCCAAGCAGGCACACACTATGTGTAAATAAACACTCAACTATTTAATAATCTCTGTAAATCCATAAACCTGAATATATTGCATCCACTTAGCATCCGTTCTCCAAGCTACTTCAGCCCAACTAAATGATCCTGTTTTCAAGTTTATAAATCTTCTGTAAAGGATAAAGAAAAAATACTTATACTCGCTAACACGAAATATTTCGTATTTATTCAAATCATAACCTACCTTCTGGAAAAGCTGTACATAATTATCCCAATCGCTCTTCAAAATATCAGACACAGCCTTAGCGTGACATGGTAAAGCATAGTCACATCTACCTACTAAGGCACTAATGTTATTACCATTTGTATCCCTACCATTACCATCACTTAAACAAACGAAATATCCGATATGTCCATTCCCTGGTTTAGCAATACAAAGCCACTCTTTTTCACCATCATGAGCTGTATTTCTTTTTATCACATCACCAATTTCATACGGAGAAATTGAATTCTGAGGCCATGCTGCGTTATCCATGAATACAATTGTAGAGAAATACTTCATTAGATTATCTGAACTGAACGTAACCTTAGCCAAAGTACCCTCTTCGCTGTCTGCCTTAAAATAAACAGTTCCTCTGACTACACCAGTAGAATCCTTTAAGTCAGCCTGCAAATCAGTGGAAGAAGGAAGTGTCACCTCAACTTTTGTATCTGAAGACAACCAACTTCTGAAATACTCTGCTGCCTGCTCAATATCATCTGCTCCAACATAGACCGTTGTTGAATCTGCCGCATACAACACAACACCATTCATACGACGAACCATATTACCGACAGAGTCAATCTCAACAATATTATTTTGCAAAAAAGCAACTTGATCAAATACTGTAGAATCGGGTGTTACAGAAGTTTCGTCCTTTACCTCTTCCTTTGTCTCTTCGTTGTCATCATCTTTAGAACAAGATGAAATCAAGAACAATCCCGACAAGAGAACTGCCAAACAACTATAAAATTTTACCATATCTATATGAATTAATGATTAGTTATTACTATCCAAAATAGCCTTTAAAATACTCAAGTTTTTCTGAACTGCGCAACTTCCTCCAGGATGCTTTACCTCAACGTCACTATTATTAGAAAGCGTGTTTATTGCATTACCAGTCGCACAGTTATTCGCATACGTTTCCAACTCTTGATATTTGCTCTTTAAATCATCCGAAGAGATTTCAACAATCTTTGGCAAGAAACGCTGACTGAAGACGTATGTCTTTTTACTATCATTTTCTTCAGCCGTGAACGAAACAGTTACGAAGACAACGAAATCAGGAATCATTCCATTGTAAACCTTACTATTCTTAGATTCGCCACCAGTTTCGATTGAATATGGCATATATACCTGAGGAGAGAACATAACTCTTTTACCAGATCCTACCTCTTGAGGCTTTCCATAGAAGTGATGATTGAAATAAGAGCCTGGTTGCTCTACAACAGCAGCACCCGTTGTATCACCAAAATCGTAAAATTGTGTGTGAGGCAAAGTCAAATACTTCGTTTTGTTATCAGATGATGTAGTCTGGTACACTGTCATTTTCTCACCACTCTTAACAACCTTCAAAGTTGGGCGACTCTTCAAATTCGTCAAATTCAAGAATTTCTGCGTATATCCAACACGCTCATCCAAATAGACACCATAATCACACACAACACTAACATCGGACAAATTAGGGAAGACATTGGTGTTGATGTTTAGCTTTATGCTTGATGGGTCAAAGAATGTTACCATACGGAGATGTGAATTTTCAACACCGATATAACCATAAGTGGTATCATTAATGACAGTCATTGAAACACGTTTGTTATCACCTACCATCAAATCATTCACCATGTAGATAACAGGATCTGAAGACAAGTTCCAAACGCCCTGACCAAAGTGAGATTTTTCTTCTGTTTCACCAGTTTTCCGTCCTAAATCACCAGCTCCGATTGACAAAGTAGGCACACTATTTGAAGTCAAACTTTCAAGGTAACCCGACAAATTAATATCGCCAGTCAAATTCAAATTAATCTTACCAGGCATTGAATCTACCACAGTTTCTTCTGGATAGTCTGTATTTTCAAACATAGAGTTGAAAACAGATGAAGCAACATTCATTACACTACACGTTTTACTTATGCCAGTGTTCAATAAACCTAACACATCTGTTTTCTCAGTGGATTCCTGTTCTTTTCCAGAGGTTTCTAATTTTGTTTTCAACCAACCTGCTATTCCAAGTGCGCCTGAAACATAATTTCCAGATAAGAAACTAGAAGCAGCATCCAGAAAACTACTAATACCATTATTAGATGAAGCAGCCGAACTTTCTTTTGCTTCAGCAGAACTGTAATTTCCTGTAATAGCAGCAGTTATCGCACCCGACAATGAAATGTTCTCCATTTTTTTTGTCCGACATGCTATTGTCATCTTTTCATCACCTTCATCCGCCCAATTTTCTTTTTCAGGACAATAAGCAGAAGCAGTGATGTCAAAAGCTGTCCAACCTTTCTCCAAGGTTGATGTATTGCTATACGATGAAGCGTACTCTTTGAATGTTGCGGATCCATTGTTGTCATTCAATAAATTAGCATACCGATTCACGTCATTCTTGTGATTACAAGGAATCGCATACGCCAACGAATGATAGAATGGATATTTGTTCTTACACTTTGTATCACCCATCCAAACAGTGAAACTGTACTCAGAACCATTCGTACTAGGATCTGTCACATAGACAAACACCCTCAAAATACCTAAATAGCGATTATAAAGCGCAAAATAATTTCCATCCTCGTAGCTGGTGAGATTAAGGGTTGAAAATGCCATTTCCCATCCATCCTCTTTCTTTATATCCTTACAAATAGACAAAGGCAACGTCGTCATTGAAACGCCCTTGCTCCAAGGTAGTCTTACATACTTACTTGCACCCCCGCTATAGATAAGTACGGAATCCTGGTTTTGCCAGTTGGTCTTGAACTCTGTTGAACCATTAATATCGTTTACATAGCGAAATGCTTGATTCAACAACAAAACCACCTTGTCCCCTTTTTCTGACATTACGACAATCTGACCTTGGTTTTGTGTGTTAGGAGCACTTTGCAGAAATGATATTTTCAAGACCTGATGTCCATTCACTACACTATCTGTAACAGTGGCACTTGCCCACTCAGGACACTCGGTTATCGATTTCACACTCGACGAGATGCTATCCAACACGATTGTAATCTCATTATCAGAATTCGGTATCGTCAACTGATAATGATAGACTCCTGGTGAATAGCTGTCATTCACCTCATCGTCATCCTTACATGACGATACAAAGAAAGACGCTGACACGCTCACCAACGCCAACAGACTAATTAAGAAAATTCGTCTTTTCATTATTGTAAATTGTTGTAAATTATATTTATTCGGTTAATCACGCGTCACACGGTCAACATCACTCATTTCAACCACAAGGCTGTAATCAAAACCAGTCCATATCAACTCTCAAAATCGTGGCAAAGATAAATTACCATTTCTAAATATGACGAAAAACGATAAGAGAAAAAACAACGTTTTTCACAATTTTTATAACTCCCAATCACATAGATATCTTGTAAAAATAAGTAACTTTGCAGATTGAATGCAAGGAGTGTACTTTCACGAGTCGCTCAAGCATTAACGAAAGGTGTTTAGTAACGACTTTTTCGCAAGATTGACAGTAAAAATGGCAGAAACGAGAGAAAACATGGTATCATACGCGATGCGCACAGGACTTGTTCTTGGTGTTGCCTCTGCCGTATTCAACATTGCCAGTTGGGTTGTTCCTGTGTTATTCTTGCAAACCATCTTTTCGCTACTGACCTTCTTCTCCTTTTTCTTCTGCATTATCCATTACACGAAAAAATACGACCAAGAAGTTTTAAACGGAGAAATAACCTACCTTAAAGCCTTGTTTTTGGGTTGGTACACAGTATTTTTTGGTGCAATGATTTTTGCGGTTGCCATCTACTTTTTCTTCAAAGCCTGTCCCGATATCTTTCAAAGTCTTATAAAAGATGTAGTCGATTTCTTCAAAGTGGCAGGGGAAGGTTCAGAAGAGAACGCAGAACAAGCCCAGTTGATAATCCGCCAAGTACAAGCTCTACAACCAAAGGATTTGACTCTTTCTGTTCTTTGGGGATATTCCTGTATGGGATTTGTAGCCGTGATATTCACGTCCATTTTCTTCCGGAAGAAAGGGCAACAAAACAGTTAAATTGATTAGAAAAACCATTTATAAATTATGGATATAACAGTAATCGTTCCATTATATAATGAAGAGGAGTCTCTTCCAGAACTCTTTGCATGGATCAAAAGAGTGATGACGGAACATAATTTTTCATACGAAGTGATTTTCGTCAATGATGGAAGTACAGACAAATCATGGGACGTCATTGAGAATTTAGGTGCGAACAACGCTGAAGTCAAGGGTATTAAATTCCGCAGAAACTACGGAAAGTCTGCTGCGCTCTACTGCGGTTTCGACCGTGCGCAAGGTGATGTCGTCATCACTATGGACGCAGATCTTCAAGACTCGCCCGACGAAATTCCAGAGTTGTACAGAATGATTAAAGAGGACGGTTACGACTTAGTTTCTGGTTGGAAAAAGAAGAGATACGACTCTAAGTTGATGAAAAATTTGCCTTCTAAGTTGTTCAACGCCACTACCCGACTGATTTCAGGCATCAAACTGCACGATTTCAACTGCGGACTGAAAGCCTACAGGAAAGAGGTAATCAAGAGCATTGAAGTTTACGGTGAAATGCATAGATATATACCTTATTTATCTAAGAACGCCGGATTCGACAAAATCGGCGAGAAGGTAGTTATTCACCAAGCCCGTAAATATGGAGAATCAAAATTTGGTTTGAACCGCTTCGTGAACGGTTATTTGGACTTGCTTTCACTGTGGTTTCTCTCCACTTTCGGCAAGAAGCCAATGCACTTCTTCGGTGTCGTTGGTTCGCTGATGTTCTTGGTTGGCTTCATTGCAATCTGCATTGTTGGATGGCACAAATTGTCTTGCATTCTCAATGGAACGCCCGCTCCATTAGTAACAGACAGTCCTTATTTCTACATTGCACTGACGATGATGCTATTAGGCACGCAGTTGTTCCTCTCGGGATTCATCGGTGAAATGATTGCCAGAAGTTCAAGCGAACGTAACAATTATATTTTAGAAAAAACGCTTCATTTAGACTAAGTTTTTTCTAAAATACAATTCTCATAATATTCTGTATATCAACCATTTATTCATTCATAAACTCATAAAAACGAGCAAAAGAAGATGGGTACATTTCTTTTAGAACTTGCCAAGTTGACGATTCCAGGACTTTTAGTTTTAATCGCAACTTATTACATACTCAATAATATTCTTAAGAACGAGGAGCGCAACCGCCGTTATGCTTTAAGAAGAGAGACTGCAAAGACGCTGAATCCAATTCGACTCACAGCCTACGAGCGGTTGGCACTCTTTTTGGAGCGTATCGAGCCTTCATCATTGATACTTCGTGTCAATCAAGGAGGAATGACTGCGAAAGATCTTCATCTGGCACTGCTCACCAATATCCGAGAGGAGTTCGACCATAATGTAACGCAGCAAATCTACGTCAGCAATGATGTTTGGGCTGTTACGAAAAATGCCAAAGAGAGCATCGTACAGTTAGTAAACACCTGCGCCGACAACGTACCAGACGAATTGCCATCCATCGAATTGGCAAAGATCATTATCGAACGTTACGGAGCAATCGAACAGACTCCTGTAGATGTGGCTCTCAACATTCTCAAGAATGAAGTAAAAGCATTCTATTAATGTTCATCTATAACTATCAGAATTAGAAGACATTATGAAATTATTGGAATTAGTTGAAAAACGTTTTTCTGCACGCTCTTTCACAGATAAAGAGGTGGAACAGAAGAAGTTAGACTATATATTGGAAGTTGCGAGATTAGCTCCATCCGCATGCAATTTGCAACCATGGGCTTTTCTGGTGATCAAAAGCAAAGAGGCTTGTGAAGACCTTCGCACCTGCTACGACCGCGACTGGTTCAAAACCGCACCGATGTATATCGTAGTGTGCGGTAATCATCAGACCTCGTGGAAGCGTAGTAATTTCGATGGGAAAGACCATTGCGACGTTGACGCTGCCATTGCAGCAGAACACATCGCCTTGGCAGTCGAAGAGGAAGGATTGGGCGCGTGTTGGGTGTGCAATTTCGACCCTGAGCGTTGCAAGAAAGTGTTGAAATTGCCACAAGGCATAGAGCCGATTGTCATTCTGCCGATTGGCTATGTTGCACCCGATTTCAAGAATGTTGAAAAGAAGAGAAAAGCAACAGAAGAGGTTGTCTTATACCTTTAAACGAGAATTTCGCATAGCATAGTGAGCAAAAGAAGATTGACATATACGACAGAAAAAATTGGCTTTTTCAAGTCAATCGAGGTTGTTTTGGCATATATCATTGCAACAATAGCATTTTCATCCTGCGTGAATAATCATTGCAATGAGGATATGTACACGCCGCTCAACCTTGCCTTCTACTCGGAGATTGACACGGCACAGCAGGTGTCTCCGCTCTTTCTCACGTTCCAAGGTGTCGGTATCGATTCCATCCTCTATGCCAGCGGAACGAGCAGCATCAATCTTCCCCTCAACAGTGAAGCCGACGAGGTGAACTACGAAGTGCTGATGACCTTTTCAGCCTCCTCGCAGACGGTTCTTATCGCAGACAGCACGCAACCGTTTTTCTCCATTCAAAGGCAAAACACATACGGAATGACGTTGACCGACAGCATTCCGACATGCTACTACTCGTTGGACAGAACGCAGTACTACCGAATGATATCGGGTAGCGACTACCTTTTCTACTTTGAAGAAGGTAAGCCATTGGTACTTTTGACGAAAGATGACCCATATGTTTATTTTCAGAATCCAACCAAAGACACGCTGAATATCAAATACAGCAAATCGTTGGAGTTTGTTTCAGCGGAATGTGGTTGCAAAAACACCTACGAGATTAAAGAAGCCACCTTCAAACGAGGAGGCGTAGCGAGCATACAAATCAATAATAAAAACGTCAACAGCGAAAGCAATGCGAAACACATCAACTTATATTTGGAGAATTATTAGCCTTTTGCTATTTCTCTCGTGTGTTTCGTTATCCGAGGCGAAACAGAAGCAGAAAGGCAAGCCAGAAGCCACCCTTTACGGTATGACTGTCGGCGTTGATTTGCTGAACCCACTTCTGCACGCTTTCAACCACGACCGTTTTGGCGTGAGTGCCGATATTCAGTTCGATTTGTGGCATTATCTCTACCCTACCGTTGTAGTTGGATATGACAAATATGACGCTTCAGACGAGTACGCTTACCCTATAGAGGCAAACGGCAACACCTACACGGTGAACGGAATGTATTTCAAAGTGGGAGCGTTGTACAATATTTGGAGGAAAGACTTTAAGAAGCCACTGAATCCGATTGGATATTTGGGTTTCAACTTTGGATGTTCACCCCGATTCAAATATGAAATCGCCAATTTTCCGTTGTCCAACTACTATTGGAACACAGCCGACAAAAATGTGTTCAGCACCAGCGGAAACACCTCTTCGGTGTGGGGAGAATTCATTTTTGGGGTGAAAGCGCCAGTTGTCAAAGGCCTATGTTTGGAATTTCAAGCGATGTACAAGTTCGCCTTACACATCAAAGACCAGACAGAAGGCGACAATATCGTGCATCAGTCCTACTCGCCAGGATTCGGAGACAAAAACTCAGGCAAGTGGGGCTTCCGTTATACGATCAGTTACTTCATTCCGACGGTGAAGAAGAAAGTTGACCCGTATGACTTAGACAGTAAATAGTCGGATACAAAGAGAGAAAGTAAATAAAATACATATCATAAAATAACTAAAGTGATGGTTGATTGTAATACCCTTAATCAGGCTGCGAATAACATCAGAATTTTAACCGCAGCTATGGTTGAAAAAGCAAAATCCGGACACCCAGGAGGCGCGATGGGAGGAGCAGACTTTATCAATGTACTCTACTCACAGTTCCTTACGTACGATCCTTCAGACCCCAACTGGATCAACAGAGACCGATTTTTCTTAGATCCTGGACACATGTCGCCTATGCTCTACTCAGTATTGTTATTGAGTGGCAAGTTGAATATGGACGACATCAAGTCATTCCGTCAATGGGGAAGTCGCACACCAGGACACCCAGAAGTGAACTTCGAGTTAGGTATTGAAAACACCTCTGGTCCGTTAGGTCAAGGACATGCGATGG
This sequence comes from Flexilinea sp., assembly GCA_963648205.1. Classification (GTDB taxonomy): domain Bacteria; phylum Bacteroidota; class Bacteroidia; order Bacteroidales; family Paludibacteraceae; genus UBA1181. The sequence continues at coordinate 26,017 of CAVJCT010000002.1, read as the reverse complement.
CAGTAGGAGCTGCTATTGCAGAGCGTTTCTTGGCAGCTCGTTTCGGAGAGTGGATGAGCCACAAGATCTATTCGTTCGTATCAGACGGTAGTATTCAGGAGGAAATCTCACAAGGTGTAGGCCGTATTGCTGGTCACTTAGGATTACACAACCTCATCATGTTCTACGATGCCAACAACATCCAACTCTCTACGAAAGTGGACGAGGTTGACTCTGAGGACATCGCTTTAAAATACAAGGCTTGGAACTGGAACGTCATCTCTATCAATGGAAATGATCCACAAGAGATCTACAACGCATTGAAGGCTGCCAACGAAGAGAAAGAGCGTCCAACCATGATCATCGGAAAAACGACGATGGGAATTGGAAGTTTGGCAGAAGACGGTTCGTCAATGGAATCAAAAGTGTCAACGCACGGACAACCATTGTCTAAAGCCGGAGTTTGCATTCCAAAGACAATTCAGAACTTAGGTGGAAACCCTGACGATCCATTCGTAGTGTTCCCAGAAGTTCAGAAATTATACGATGACAGAAAGAAGGAACTTTCAGAGATCGTTGCCAAGAAAAAGAAAGCGCAAGCTGAATGGGCTGCTAAGAACCCTGAATTGGCTAAGAAATTAGAGAAATTCTTCAGTGGCAAAGCGCCTGAGATTGACTATGCTGCCATTGAGCAGAAAGCCAACCAAGCAACCCGTGTTGGTTCTGCCACTGTTCTCGGCGTACTTGCAGAGCAGGTTGAGAATATGATCGTTGCATCAGCCGACCTTTCCAACTCTGACAAGACAGACGGTTTCTTGAAGAAGACTCATCCAATTGTGAAAGGAGACTTCACAGGAGCATTCTTGAACGCAGGAGTATCCGAGTTGACGATGGCTTGTGTTATGAACGGTATTGTTCTTCACGGCGGAGTCTTCGCTGCCTGTGGTACATTCTTCGCCTTCTCAGACTATATGAAGCCAGCCTACAGAATGTCGGCGCTCATGCGTGTACCAGTAGTCTATGTATGGTCGCACGATGCCTTCCGTGTAGGAGAAGACGGACCAACCCACCAGCCAATCGAACAAGAGGCACAAGTACGTTTGCTCGAGCACGTGAAGAATCACAAGGGCAAGAACAGTATGCTCGTTCTTCGTCCTGCAGATGTTCACGAGACGACTGTAGCTTGGAAGATGGCAATGGAAAACAGAGACACTCCAACTGGATTGATTCTCTCTCGTCAAAACGTCAACAACTTGCCAGTTGAAGAGGGCAAGACCGCTTACCAACAGGCATTAGGCGCAGAAAAGGGTGCTTACATTGTGAAAGACTGCAAAGGCAAGCCAGACATCATCTTGTTAGCCAACGGATCTGAGGTTTCAACTTTGTTCGAAGGAGCCAAACTTTTGGAGGAGAAGGAGAAGTTGAACATTCGTATTGTTTCCGCACCTTCAGAGGGATTGTTCAGAGCGCAAAGCAAGGAGTATCAAGATTCTGTGTTGATTCCGAACACACCAATCTACGGAATGACCGCTGGTATGAGCATGACCATCCGCGACTTGGTAGGCTTGAACGGCTATGTACACGGACTCGACCACTTCGGTTACTCAGCACCTTACACTGTGTTGGACGAGAAGTTCGGTTACAACGGAGAGACAGTCTACAACGAAGTTTGTGAATACTTGAAGTTGAAATAAGCCAACAACATAATAGGAAAAGCGTGGGGAAAGGGTTCTCCACGCTTTTTTGTTTGAGATAAACGCACTAAGAAAGTCCCAACTCTTCCTTTAAATAATCATACTGATAAGCCGGACTTTGAATATACAACCCAGTCTTTTCATCTATCAATTTCTCATAAATCTGAGAATTGTAGACCTTTCCAAAAGCATCAATCATACCCATTCCATAGTCTTCCATCAAATAAGAAACAAGTTTTTCAATATCATTGTTGATGATAAACTTAAACTGAGTTCTCGTTATTTTCATAAATCTATATTTGTGTCATGATACAGTTTCATTATATTGTTCCTCCATTTTTTCGGCAATAAAGTCGCATATCCTTTATTGTGTCTGCTAAAGGAAGGAGGTGTTCTGCCTCATAGTGTTCGTCAATGAATTTCAAAGCATTATACTGACGAAGATAGTTATAAGCGATTCGGGGCGACATTCGATATCGCCTTCCAAATTCCACTATGCAAAGGTTTAAATACCTGATTTTCTCCATCACTCCACCTCTTTTTCCACAAAGATCACCACATTGTCCTTGTCGGTCATATCAATGACGCAATGGTTGTTTTCTTCTCGAATCACTGCGAGATTGACCGCCTTTCCATTGCGAGGAGAAACACCAATCAAAGCTGACGCTTGTTCTTCATTGTCAGAAACAGTCAACGCATCGGCAACCCGGACGCCATTGATTTCGGCTCTGTCTTTGTAGAATGTCAGAACCAAAGTGTCATTTGTAAAACTATGAGTGTAGAGATATGCCCACAAATCGGCATTGAGAGAGTCTGCCACCGCAATGGCCTCGCCCTCCTTATTCTCTTTATTATCATCATTATAGCACATCATCCAAATTAGGAGACCTAACAGTATCAAGAAGAAAATCAAAAATGGGACTGATCGTTTCATTGCAAATTATTTTTGGTTAATCATATTGTTACAAAGATAAACGTAAGCGAGTAAAGTAACGAAAACCACATTAAGAAAATTAGTTTTCTACTTTATTTCAGCATACGCTACGGTTGTTGCGCCATGGTGAAAAATGCCCATAGCCACAACACCCTTATAAACTCTTCCTTTTCTTACTTTAATCGGATTCTTCACACAAGAATACCCCATAGTATCTAACATATCGTATTCAGTGCGAAATGTCTTGATATAAAACATTCCTGTTTTTCCAATCTCAACATATTTATCGTAGAAACAACGTGTAAGCACACCCATATTCGTACGCAGATTGAGCTCCACACAGGGATGAACCATCACCATCTCGGTCTCTCCTACTTTGCCTTTCATCAGCATCATATCCACTCCGAAATAGCCTTCATAAACTGAAGGAATGACGTTTGAGAAAAATTCGCAAAGGATAGTTTTCAGTTTTAAAATAACAGACTCTGCATTCTCCAACCCTTTCTTTTTTAATTTCTTCTCGAAATCAGATTCTGGATACAGCAAATTTCCTTTGTATTTTCCATTTTCCGTCTCAAAAATAGAACTGCCAAAATACTCAACAATGCCATCGTGACTTTTAAATTCCAAAGCGAAATCCAACACTTTATCATACCACTTCTCGACCATCACAAAACCTTGCTGGTCGATAACATTCTTCACCCACTTCAAATCATTCTCTTTGACAGCGTCCTTTTCCACTTTCAGAAGACCTTTTCCACTGCTCGACCAAGGCATTTTCAACAAGACTGTCTCTTCTCGTTCTTTTAAAATTTGAAGTATCTCATCCACACTATTCGCAGCGATAGGGTTTTGAAAATCATCCGAGAAAGGGAACCCTTTTGATTGCAGATTTTCCAGAATATCTATGGTGAAATTTCGACCCGACAATTCACGAATCTTATCACAGTCGACCGTCCATTGACCTTTTCCCATCGACTGCCACCATTTTTTCAAAGTATGATTATAACCCCAAGGAACAAGAACATCATCTGGCTTTGACACTTTCTTATAGTCTGACGAATGCATCAGTTGAACAGAAATTAGTCCACCGAATTTTTTTGAGAGAACACTTTCTACAAATTCCGTATCGAAACCTTCAGGCAACAACACGCAATCACCCTCCTCTGCGTACCAAACAGGCAACAGGGCCAAATCATTCTTAAATTGAGTGATTGCCTTCGGTTCATTATACTGTTTATTTCCGAGGGCTAAAGCCATGTCAGTTTCAGGGTTAAAATATAGATAACGCATTGAATAACAATGTTTTAGATTTCTTTTTGTGGATTTTTACAAAATGACAAAATACCGCACTGATCGCACATTGGGTTCCTCGCTGTGCAGACATATCTGCCATGAAGAAGCAGCCAATGATGGGCTTTTGACAAGATTTCCGTTGGAATATATTTGCGCAGTTTCTTCTCCACATCAAACGGTGTCTTGTCCGTTGGAGTACACAGTCCGATGCGGTGAGAGACTCTGAAAACGTGCGTATCTACTGGCATAGCAGGTTGATTGAACACGGTCGCACAAACCACGTTGGCAGTCTTTCGTCCGACACCAGGCAAAGTTTGAAGCAGTTCAAAATCATCGGGAACGACACCGCCGAAATCTGATGTAAGTTTCTGAGCCATAGCGAGTAAGTGTTCTGCCTTGGCATTAGGATAGGACACCGTTTGTATGTAAGAAAGCAGTTCGTCGACACTGCTTCGCGACATAATTTCTGGAGTTGGAAATTTTTTGAAAAGTGCCGGAGTTACTTGGTTGATACGCTTGTCCGTGCATTGAGCAGAAAGCATAACGGCAATCAACGCCTCGAAAGGAGTGGTGAAATTGAGTTCACTTTTAGGGTTCGGCATATTGACTTCAAACCAGTCTATGATGCCCTTGTATCGTTCCGTAATTTTCATAGAAGGTCGGGTTTTGGAGTAAACCAAAGCGAGCGAACTAAGGGTAGTCCGCTCGTCATAGTACATATCGTCAATTAAAAAGGGAGATCGCTCGTTGAGTCTGCAGGTTGCGTATTCGCATTGAAAGGCTCTGGAGTCTTCATTCCGTTAGGCATTGAAGGAGTGCCTACAGGAGACTGTGTTTGCTGAGCAGCAGGCTGTGCATATCCAGTTTGAGCAGGCATCACACGCCATGCACGAATATCTGGGAACCAACGACCATTGTACTCATGAGCATCAATATTTACACTAACTGTGTACTCACCTCCATTCTGAATGTTGAATTGGTCTACGCTATCACCGAACACGTTAAAAACGACTTTGCGCGCGTAAGGCGAACCATTGTCGTTATACTCCAACACATAGTCTTGTGATTTCCAAGCTGTGCCTTTTGAACTTGTTCCCGATCTCAAAGGAAGCACTGCTATGATTTTACCTGTAAAGTCCATCTTTATTTTATTAATTTTTGAGTTCGCAAATGTATTAAATTTTTCTGAAGAATGAGTGTATTGAAGAAAGATAACAAAGGTGCGACTCTTCATCGCACCTCGTTTATTTTTCTAAATAATCTCTAAATCTTTTTCTGGAATCCAACCGACATTTCCATCTGCCATTTGAATTTCGACCCAGCCGTTGAGCGTACTTTTCACTTTCACTTTCGTACCTTCGTGGAGTACAAAAAGATCGGTTCCGCTCTCATCTGGAGAACCTTTTCCAGTCGTCGATGGAGCGAAGATGATAGCTGTATCATGGGTCAACTGCTCATCCTTTTGTCTCTTAGCATAGACTATCGAGACAATGCAAATAATGGCAGTGAAGATGCTCACGAAGAAGGCAGACTTGCGAAGTGCAACCACCTTTCCGAAGAAATAGAGTGCTACTCCACCCAAAGTCAGCAAGAAGCAGATAATGGCAAGTCTTGACCAACCATTCGAACTGAAAACGCCTTGCAAAGATTTGTTCCACTCTGAAAGAAAGAACTTGTCCAACTCTTCAATCTTATCTGTCGTCTGCGCCTTTGCCATTTCGAGGTTGAAATGAATATCCTCGTTGTTAGGGTCTAACTTCAAGGCACGCTCGTAGTTGAGGATTGCAGAAGCGATCTTACCTTGTTTGTACTTAGCGTTACCCAAGTTGTAGTACAACGCAGCAGAAGAACCTTCTTCTTGTAACACAGCGGTGTAGAGGCTGTCAGCCTCAGCGTATTTCTCAGCAGCGTAGAGTTTGTTGGCTTCTGCCAATCTCTTTGAATCTGCAGCAGAAAGGTTGAATACGAATAGCAATGAAAATGCTACCGAAAGTATGATGGAAATATATCGTTTCATTTCTTGAACTGTTTGATCTATTATGAACTTTCTTTCCTTCTATTTCTTGATTTGTTCTTCCAAGGTGGCAATCAAATCTGCAGCCTTTTGGTAGAGTTCGTCCATAGCAGCAGAACTGCCAGACGATGGTGCAAAACGAGCAAACTCACATGTGTTCAACACATCCATGAACTCCTTCACCACTTCATCCGACACCTTGTGTTCTGTGAGTTGGGCTTCAATATTGTCATTATTGAGTTCAGACACCGGAATGTTGAGTTTGTCGCTCGTGTAACCCCACAAAGACTTCAACACCTCCTCGTAGAATGCTTCAGACTCATTCTTAGACAAGTGTTGTTGTGCTTTCTTCAAACGTTTAGCGGCTTGTTTGTTTGCGCGCTTGTTCTTCACTAGCGTGAGGTTGGCATTCTCCTTCAGTTGTTTTCTATAAAGAATAAAGAGCGTTGTGAAGATGCACAATGGAATGATAAACCAGAGGTAGAAACCGACACTTCCAAAGAAAGGAGTTTGTTCTTTGTCAATCTCCGTGTCCTTTGCATTGATGAAGCGGATATCCTTGCCCAAATACTTCACATCCTCTTTATTATTGTAGTTTGAAACGACTGGTGCATTTTCGCTACCTGTACCCTCGCCTTTCTCCACTTTGATGGTGTAAGCCTCCGTTTTGAGGGTAGTGTATTTCTTCGTCTTAGGATCGAAGAAAGAGAAGGTCTTTGAAGGTATCTCGTAGGTTCCTGCATGACGAGGAATTGCAAGATATTCAATCTCTTTTGAACCACTGACACCATTCTTCGTAGCGTTGATTTTAGTGTTCACCTTAGGGTCGTACACTTCAAAGTCGCTTGGAAACTCTATTTCTGGCTCTTTCGCATATTTGATGTTTCCAGAACCTGAAATCTTAACCTTCAGTGTGATAGCATCGTTGGTCTTTAACTCAGTCGAATTGATTGACGACTCCATTTTGAAAGAGCCAACTGCATTGTTGAAGTCTGCTGGTCTGCCTTGGGTTGGCAATGGTTTCACTTCAATCTTCGTACCATTAATATTGACATCTTTCTTGACACGTTGCGTAGTGCCGAAGAAATCATCCATATCCCAGAAACTGCTACTGCGACGAGTTGGTCTGACTTGTATCTCAGCCACCACAGTCATCTTTCCTGGCTCAATCTCAATAGTTCCAGATTTCTGAGGGAAGAGAATAGCCTTCTTCAAGATATAGACGTAGTAACGCTGACCTTTGTAGGTCTCAATTCCAGCGTTTCTTTCCTCATCTTTTATTTCAATCTCTTGAGCGATAAAGCCCTTGTACTCAGGCAATTTGATATTGTCAAGACCTGAAACATTACCTTTGTGATAGAGTTTGATGGTCGTGATGACTTGCTCCTGCTCGTAGACATTCTTCTTGTCATATTCAGCGACGCAGAAGAGGTCGGAATCAGAAATTCCTGCATTAGACGACTGCACTTGCTGTCTTGAGTTTCCTCCGCTTTGTTGCGAACCACTTTGTTGTGCTACGACTTTGATTGTCAATGCATTAGACATGATTGTCTTGCCGTTCAAAGTGAAGCGTGCAGGCGAAATCGTAAATGTACCTTCTTTGTTTGGTGTCAAAACGTAGGTGTAAGCAACGTTCTCGGTCGTGCTGACAGATCCGTTGATGATAGACACAGACTTACCAGAACTAACGCTTGGTCCCATCAAAACAGTGAAATTGTTCATATCAGGGGCTTGAAAGTCCTCTGGCTTAGCGTTCTGAATATCGAATTGTAGGCGGAACTGTTGCCCCATTGCGACAGTTCCCGGTGCGCTTGCCTTGAAAGTAACGTCTCCACCTGCCATTGCGTAAACGCAGGAGAGCGTTAAAGTGATAAGAAATAATAAAATTTTCTTCATTTCTGTTTCGTACTCAATTTCCGTGCAAAAATACAAAAAATTAGAATCAAAGACGCTACTCAACCGATTGGGTTACCAATCTTTGTCTGTTTGGAAGCGAGAATCTTGAGCCTCAACCTTGCGTTTCTTCTGCTGGTCTTGCTCTTGTTGCTCCAACGCCTTCAGAATCTGTTCTGCATTGTCTTTCGACATTTGATTCTTATCTTGCTGTTGCTGTTCGTCTTTTTTCTCTTCTTGCTGTTGCTGCTGTTGTTGTTGCTGGTCATCTTTTTTCTCATCCTTCTTATCGTCATTGTTGTTCTGACCGCCATTGCTTGGTGGAGTCATATTCTGAAGGATGGCAGCAACCTTCTTCTCATAGTCTTGAGCCATAGCAAGATTGAAGCGTGTGCTGTCATTGTCTGGCGCACTCTTGAGCGACTCTTTATAGTCCTTGATTGGAGATTGAACCGTCTTCAGATTCTCTTGCAACGACTGATAGAATTGCTGTTTCACCTGATTGATGTCCTGTCCAGCAGCCTCCGCCTTCTCAATCATCTCATTAGTCATAACGATGGAATCCAACGGAGTGAGTCGTTTCATACCCGAGTTTCCTTTATTATGATACATACTCGAGACAAGGGCTTTCTCCTCCTCCGAGGTGGTGGTCTTCAAAGTGGAGTTGATGGCCTTTTTCAAGGTTTTGTCTGCCATCTCGTATTTGCCGATTCGATAGTCTGCGTTGGCATTGTTGTAGAGTGCGCCACTGCTCGTAGAGTCAATGTTTAAAGCACCCACATACTTGATTTTAGCCTCGTCAAACTTTCCATCTTCGAACTTTTCGTTTCCACTATTGATATAGTCGCCTATCTGATAGAACGAGAGTTTGTCTGTGTTTGAGAAAAACAAGATCAGCAAAATGAGCAAGATAGAACCCGCCACACTGATCGCAATTATTTCGGTTTTGTTCAAATCAATCTTTCCCATAGTCTCTATTCAAATAATTTGAAGTTCTTGAATAAGCCATTTTTACGCTCTAAAACGAAAATCTCGACAACGAGCAACACCAACGCAAACCAAGCGATTGGAGGAAACTGCTCATTATACTCGGAGTAGACTTTCGACTCCACATCGCTCTTCGAAATCTTGTCCAACTCTGCTTGAATCACTTTCATTGCATTGTTGGTGTTGTCGGCGCGAACGTATGTGCCGTTTCCTGCTTGCGCAATCTCCATACACATATTCTCGTTCAACTTCGAAATGACGGTGTTTCCTTGTTTGTCTTTTCTGAATCCATTCGTGCCTGGCACTGGAATCGGCGAGCCTTCTGGTTTACCAATTCCAATCACATTCACTTGGATGCCACGTTCTGCGATTTGCTTGGCTATGCCCACTGCATCATCTTCGTGGTTCTCACCATCAGTGATGACGATGATTGCCTGACCACGGTCAACGTTCTCTTCTGAGAATGAGCGACTTGCCATCTCCAAGGCTGCACCAATAGCCGTACCTTGTTGCTTGATGATGTCAGGCTGAATAGACGAGATGAAAATCTTAGCAGAGGAATAGTCTGTCGTGATAGGCAACTGCGTGTAAGGATGTCCTGCGAAGATAATCACACCGAATTTATCGTTGTTGAGACCATCTAACAACTTGTATAACATACGTTTAGACTTCTCCAAACGATTAGGTTGAACATCTTCTGCCAACATTGAATTGGAAATATCCAACGCCACCATCACCTCCAATCCTTTCTTCTTGACCGTCTCCAATTTTGAGCCAAACTGTGGTCGGGCAGCGACGAAGATAAGTGCCAACAGTGCGACTAATGGAATGTAGAATTTCAAATGCTGTCTTGTGTTAGACGCTCCCGGCATCAAACCGCTGAGCAACTCACTGTCGCCAAACTGCTCTAAACGCTTCTTTCTGCGTTCCCTTGCATACGCAAACAGCCCGAGCATGACTGGTATGAGCACCAACAGATATAAGTATTGTGGATTGGCAAATCTAAATAACATAATCAGTTCCTTTCATCTTTTTGATAATCAATCTACTACCTGATTTCTCTTCTCTCTTCATCTTACGGAATATGTCGTAAAATAGTGTTGCGGAGCAGTACTTCGCAGAGCAAAAGCACGATAGCAGCAATGGCAAATGGGAAATATCTTTCGTCTTTCTTGCTATATTCCGTAACTGAGATTTTCGTTTTCTCCAACTGGTCGATCTCGCTATAAATAGCCTTGAGCGACTTATTGTCGGTGGCACGGAAATACTGTCCATCCGTCTTCTGAGCGATATCTTTCAACGTAGCCTCGTCAATGTCCACTGGAATCATCTGACGCTGAATACCATACACGGTTTTGAATGGGTATGGGGCTTGACCTTTCGTTCCCACACCAATCGTGTAGACACGGATATTGTAGGCTTTCGCCAACTCTGCAGCAGTCAACGGGTCAATTTCACCTCTGTTGTTAGATCCATCTGTCAACAGAATGATGACCTTAGACTTGGCTTGACTATCCTTGATTCGATTCACCGCGTTGGCTAATCCCATACCGATAGCAGTTCCATCCTCGTCAATCATCGTCTCCGAAATGCCGTTCATCAAACCAACAAGAGCAGGCTTGTCAGTCGTCAACGGACTCTGTGTGAAACTCTCTCCTGCGAACACCACAATACCAATATTGTCGTTTGGACGAGAAGAGATGAACTCAACGCCCACCGCTTTGGCAGCCTCCAAACGATTCGGTTTCAAATCCTCCGCAATCATACTTCCAGAGACATCCATCGCCATGATAATGTCAATTCCTTCCACATTTTTGTTCGACCAACTATCGGACGATTGAGGACGAGCTAAAACAATGATTATCATCGCAATAGCCGCCAAACGCAGAACGAAAGGAACGTGCAACAAATAGTATTTATAACTCTTTGGCACACCTTGAAATGCAGAAGTTGAAGAGATCTGCAAGTTGGCAGTCAGTCTTTTTCTACGATAGACATACCATCCGATAAGCGGAATGAGCAACAGCAAAAGATAAAGATAATTGGGATGAAGGAACGTAACATTGTCCAACGTCGGTGCAGTAAGCGTATCGACAGACGAGTTATGACCACCATTGCTCTCAATCAAGTAGGACGAGAGTTTCAGGATTCCCAATGCGAGCAGTATAATCGCCACTATGGTGATGATGAACACCCCATATTTGGCAATACCGTTATTTTTTTTATCAATATTATCCATAATGAATTAATTCTGAGATTGTAGTGACTTCTGTTCCTCCTTCGGGTTCTCTAAAGCAACAGATTTCTCCTTTTTCTCTTCTTCAACAGGAATGACCTTCGTATCATTCACAATCTTGTAAGCGTTGAGAATGCTGAGTTCATTTTCCTCTTGAGATGGCTCTTGTTTGGCGAACTTCACCATATCAGACGTGAAGAAAATTTGTTTCATCTTATCAATCACAGGAGCGGCATCTTGATTGTATTTCAAAGAGTCCAAAATTTCGTCGGAAGTCATCTCCAAAGCAGAAATTTTGAATCGTTTCACGAAATACTCACGCAACGTGTCTGTGATATTCGTATAATACTGTTTTGTGAAGCCTTGTTTCCAAACTTTCTCCTCCTGAATCTCGTTCAATTCCTCCAAGGCAATCTCGTGAGGAAGTCGGGTATCTTCTACTACAACCTCTTGATTCTCAGCCGCTTTCTTGCGTTTGATATATTGATAGATGACATAACCAATAAGTGTGCCACAAGCAATCATCACAAGGATAGAGAGGTAGAGGAACAAGCGAACCCAGTTGAATCCTGGATCGTAATTCTCCTCAATATCAGTAACTTGCGCATGTTGGAAATCTGCCTCTATAGTAGATACATGCAAGTAGAACTTCTGCGTTTCAAGTTCTTTCACTTTAGTTAAGAATTTGAAAGGTGGAATCTCGTATCTTCCTGTATCAAAGGAGGTTATCAGCAAATCTTGTTTGATTCGGATGCGTGTACCCGACTCTACCGTCGTGTCCAATTTCGATATGCCGAGTATCTCAACGCCTGGCACCAAAGTGTCCGTTTCGCTGATGACGGGAAAGTGGACTGTGCTGTTCTGGGGTTGAACTACTTCCAAGAGAATATGTCTCTGCTCTCCGATACGCATTGCGGCTGAGTCTATCGAAGCCTCAACCGTAACACTTTGAGAGAACAAAGAAAAATTCCCTGCGAAGAAGAGTAATATGAGTAAAATATAACTCTTTGGATTTTTCATATTGTTGAATGATAACTAAGCTCTTTGTTTGAAAAGTTTCATTAACGCCTTAACATAGTCGTCGTCTGTCGCAATCGAGATGGAGTCGACACCACTCTGATTGAAGTACTGCTTCAAAATCTCCTGACGCTCTCTCCAATGTCTCTCGTATGCCTGACGCACTCGCTTGTCGGATGTGTCGACCCACAAATCTTCGTCGGTCTCCGCATCTTTCATCTTGATCAGTCCAACGGATGGCAATGTCGTCTCTCGCTTGTCATAAATTTGAAGAGCGCAGATGTCATGCTTTCGGTTGGCAATGACGAGCGACTTTGAGAAATCCTGACTGATGAAGTCGGAAATGACAAACGTAGTGCAACGCTTTTTGATGGCATTGGTCAAGTATTGCAACGCTCCCTGAATGTCCGTTTTCTTGCTTTGTGGTTGAAAACTAAGCAACTCACGGATGATATAGAGGACGTGCTTCTTTCCTTTTTGTGGCGGAATGAACTTTTCGATCTGGTCTGAAAAGAAAATGACACCGATTTTATCGTTGTTCTGAATGGCAGAAAAGGCAATTGTAGCTGCTATCTCCGCCATCATATCGCGTTTGATCTGATGCGTCGTTCCAAACTCACCACTACCAGAAACATCGACCAACAACATCATCGTCATCTCACGCTCCTCCTCGAAGACTTTAATGTAGGGCTTGTTGAAACGTGCGGTTACGTTCCAGTCAATGTTGCGAACATCGTCTCCGTATTGGTATTCGCGTACTTCCGAGAAGGTCATACCACGACCCTTAAAGGCGGTGTGGTACTCTCCAGCGAATATATTCTTGGAGAGACCTCTCGTCTTTATCTCTATCTTCCGTACTTTCTTTAATATCTCTTCCGTATCTTTTATCATTGCTTTCAAATTTTAAATTGCATGAAAATAGATGCGAAAATCATTAAGGCACTTCGACAGCGTTGAGGATTTCGTTGACAATATCTTCTGAAGTCATGTTGTTGGCTTCTGCCTCGTAACTCAAGCCGACACGGTGACGAAGAACGTCCATTGCGATGGCACGAACATCTTCTGGTTTCACCCATCCACGACGCTTGATGAAAGCGTATGCACGAGCAGCCAACGCCAAGTTGATAGAGGCACGAGGAGAACCTCCGAATGAAATCATATCCTTGAGATGCTCCAATTTATATTGCTCAGGGAAACGAGTTGCATTGACAATATCAACAATGTATTTCTCAATTTTCTCGTCCATGTAGACTTCTTGTACCACTTTTCTTGCCTCGAGAATATCTTCTGGCTTCAAAACAGGGGTGATAGTCGTCTTCTCTTTTTGAATATTCTGACGGATGATTAACTTCTCCTCGTCTGGTTTTGGATAGGTGATGTGAACCTTCAACATGAAACGGTCGACCTGAGCCTCTGGCAATGGGTACGTTCCCTCTTGCTCGATTGGGTTCTGAGTTGCCATAACGAGGAATGGCTTAGGCAACTGGAAAGTCTCCTCACCGATGGTTACCTGACGCTCTTGCATCGCCTCCAACAAAGCACTCTGCACTTTGGCTGGCGCACGGTTGATCTCATCTGCCAAAACTAAATTGGCGAAAATCGGTCCTTTCTTGATATTGAACTCCTCTGTCTTCTGACTGTAAATCATCGTACCAACGACATCGGCAGGAAGCAAGTCTGGTGTAAACTGAATACGTGCGTATTTAGCATCGATCAACTGTCCTAAAGTCTTGATGGCCAATGTCTTTGCCAAACCAGGCACACCTTCCAAAAGGACGTGTCCGTCTGCCAACAAACCAATCAACAATGACTCCACCAAGTGCTTCTGTCCTACGATATTCTTGTCCATGCCCATGACAAGCATGTCAACGAATGAACTCTGACGTTCAATCTTCTCGTTCAATGCTTTAATATCAATCTGATCCATATTTTTCGCTTTTGTTTATCCTTTATATTATATGAATATATGAATTAAACTTCTCGTTATTCTCTTTTTTACAACTCGATGGCTTGACTATTATTGTTTTTCTTCGTTTGTCGTTAACAATAATTAAGGGTCAAGCCACCTTTTTAACCTTTTTTACTAACGACTATTTTTGGTTGAGCAAATGTTCTGCCACCTCGTTGGCAAGTTTCTTGCACTTCTGTGAGGTTGGGTCAACATAGTCGCTACCCAAATCTGGCACTTTCAACTTCATACCAGCCTTCACAGCATCTGGCTTAGCAAGAACATCCGTGTTGAAATAGTAAATGTAAACCCAGAAATTGAAGGCATCCCCGTAAAGATTACGCGAGATTTGAGCCAAACGGCTACCCTCTTTCACGGTGTAAGTCTCTCTTACAACAACCGTCGATTGGAAGTTGAGTTCAGGGTGCTTCTCGTTCATAAACTTCACCAAATCAGGGTCGAACTCGTGCGTGTTGAGCGGTGTCTTTTCGCCACTCTCCAACGGTTGAATGTCCGTAGTACATTTCTCTGGTGTCTCGTAGCAATCGATTGGCTCTTGCTGCTCTTCAAACTCCTCGTCCTCTGCGGCAGCGGTTGCTGGTTGCTCAGCCTCGTCAGTTGCGTTCTCATCAAAGAAAGTGTCCACTTCCTTCGTTTCAGCAGGTTGAGTTGCCTCGGCTTGCTCAGTCTCACCACCCAATCCGAAGAGATGATTGTCCATCGCATATTTCACGCCAAACAACACTGCCAAAACAACAATCAGCAAAAGAATAAGCCACAAAAGCCAGTTTTTGTTCTTCTTAGGCTCTTGAGGTTTCTTGCTCTCGTCACTCTTCGCAACTTCCTTCTCTTCAGACTTTTCAGAAATTTCCTCCTGAGACTCTTCTACTTGCGCAACCTGTTGCGAATCATTTTGGATTTCTGCCGATTCTTGGCTCTCGAACTCCTTTTTATCGTCATTCAATTCCATACTTTTCTCGTTTTCGTTATCAATAGTTTTATCTATGGTATTATTTTCTGATGTTTCAGTATTGTTGGTTTCTTCCTCTGGTTTCTCTTCTACATTCTCTTCAGCCACTTCCGCAGAAGATTCAACCTCGGACTCCGTATTTATCACTTCATTAGAAGACTCAGTTTGAGATTCCTCTTCAACGGTTGATGACTGATTTTCAACAGATTCAGCCTCAACGATTGGTTCAGTAGCCACTTGAGGTTCTTCCGTAACCATCTCACTGACAACTGGTTCTGCGAGCGGTTCAGACTTTACTGTCTCCACAAATTCAGAAGGCTCGTTCTCGTTAGAGAACTCAGCGAAAGACTCCTCAACCTCCTCATTATCATCGTCGGGTTCAGGAGGATCAACAGGACCATCTTGGCGAATCGTGTAGGTTAGCAAATGGGCGAATGGCTGGTTCACCTTGTCTTTCACCTCTTTCGTAGGGGTGAAAGTTACCTTTTGATAAGCGGGGATGACAATCTCCTCTTGAGTGCGCACGTTGACGCTTTTACGCTGTTCGACCTGCACCAATTTGAAAGTTCCGAACTCAGGAATTTTGACGATTCCATCACGTTTTAGAGCCTCTTCGATAACCTCAAAAAGCGAGCGGAGGAAACTATCGGTCGTCTTTTTTGAGACACCTGCTTCCTCGGAAATCTTTCCGTATAAATCTTGTAAACTTTTCTTCTCGTTCATATCGTAGGGCTACTGTTTACTGGTTCAGTTTATCTTTGAGGACGGTACTCATTTTGAACGCCAGCGTCTGTTTAGGGGGAGCCATCTGACGTTCTTTTGTAGCAGGGTCTACAAAGATGCGTTCTTTCTTGCGTCTTGCCTCGAAAACGCCGAAGCCCGACACAGAAACCAGGTTACCTCTGCACAACTCATCGCCAATATTGTTGGCTAAAGCAGCAAAAAGAGCGTTAACCTCCTCGCCACTGATCTGCAGACGGTCTGCCATTTGTATAGTTAATTCCTTAGTGTTCAATCTTTTCTATTTATTTACAAATTAAACAAAAACTACCTACGAATATAAGAAAAAAATTTTACAGTAGCAAGAAGTTTGTTGGAGGCGGATTTTCTATGGGTTTTCTTGGCAAGTCATAAAAAAAAGAGTCATCGGAGGGATGACTCTTCTTTGGGAGGAATATAAATGTTAAGCGTAGATCTTTTGACCAACATAGAGGTCGTTAGATACACCTTCATCTGAATTTAGAACTTTTTCTTCGGAATCTCCATTCGATTTAATCTCGGACAATGAGATTGAATGAGGTTGCACTTTCTTTAACAAAGCGTACAAGGCTTTATCATCTCTGAGCTGTTGCTGTATAACAGTTGGACTTATTATTTCACAAATTTTAATAACAAC
This sequence comes from Flexilinea sp., assembly GCA_963648205.1. Taxonomy (GTDB): domain Bacteria; phylum Bacteroidota; class Bacteroidia; order Bacteroidales; family Paludibacteraceae; genus UBA1181. Next base: position 9,653 of record CAVJCT010000002.1, on the reverse strand, counting down.
CGTGCTTGCAAGATACCCCCAAAGGCCTCCAATGATCATACCAGTAATTAACCCCATGTCTTACCTCTTTATTCTGACAACCTGATTTTGCGAATCAAACAATTTATTGAGTTCTTCGCTGATAGATTCTGTAATAACAGCTGTAATTCTATCGGGTAAGTCATTCTCCTTAATGGTCATGATGTAACATACCGAGAACTCTTTTGCTTTAATCTCAAACATGAGGTCCTTTTCTATTTTTTTTCTGAAATCCTTATCTACCCTGTTCAAGTCTCCCACCACAAATACCTCAACAAGAGTTTTGTCCTCATCAAAGTATTTCTCAATTTCAGTTTCTATGGAATTCCACTCTAATATTCCCTTGAATGCCTCTACTGCAAATTTAATTTGCGAGTTTTCTTTTTTCCAAAATTTCAAACACATAACTACCAATTTTGATTTTTATTCCTGCTTGTAGAAATATATTAACAATACAGAAAAATTAATTTTTTATTCTTACTACTCCATTCTCGTCTTTGGAGTATTTATCAAAAATGTCTTCTCCTTTCACTTCAGCCTTAAAATCTTTTACTTCACCTATAGTTCCATCACTCTTGACACCCATAGCTAACAATTCTCCTTGAGCTTTCATGTCTCTAAGAGAATGACTATTGGGACACGATTTCCTGAGCATCTCTACGACATTTCGACCTCCTTCTTCTCTCTGATCTACAATGAAGACTTCCAAGAAATCGTCTAAGGCCTTTTCCAAATAGCCTAACAATTTAGACCACCAACCTTTAATTACCCCCCAAAACTCAGATAAAATTTCTCCGATCTGATTGAGGAACTCAGATACAACGTCTACTAGCCAATCCCACATAACACGTTATTTTAATTAATACTATTGATTTTATTTTTAATTTCTTCCATTTCTTTGACTTTCTCCAAATAATTCTTTGTTTCTTGCTTGATTTCGTCGCTAAGATTCAAGATAGTTGCGACCTTGTCTATCAACTCGAAATTCTCTTCTTTCTGCTCGGTTTCAACCATGAATGAGGTTAAGTAGAGAATTGCTTTCTTCTTCAACGACAGATCTTTAATGCTATGAACAATCTCCTCCAACTCGTCTAAATCTGACAACTTATTGATATTCAGTTTGTTCCTTGTCAGAATCTTGGAGTAATGTTTCAAACGTTCTGTTTCTTTCTCCGTTTCCGGGCCATCGATCCAAGCAGCATATGTCAACAAGGTGTAGATGCAACCGTTGGCTGTGTAGATGTCCATTGGATTGTTGCCATCTCCTTTGTCTTTGCCCATACCCTTGTTGAAGCCTTCCTTATTCTCTGCGTAGGTCTTGAAGCCCTCGACAAACGCTTCTTTCTTGAATGGGTATTCGCCTTTCTGCGCGCCAACAGAGAGTATCGCCTTCACGGCATTTCGGATATCACGACCGGCAAACTTATCCGTTGCTTTCGCCATATCCACATAATCTTCATCTGTAAATGGCTGAGCCAAAGGTACTTCCGCAGGAATCATACCTTTTATCATTCTTGCTCGGCACTTCTCGTCTGGCAATTTGAACTCTACCGAATATGAAATACGAGTTTTGAACGCCTCATCCGTGTTCTCTGTGAGGTTCGTAGCAAAAATCACAACTCCATTGAAGTCCTCGAGGTGCTTCATCATCTCGTTGGTCATACTGTTGTAGTGCATCGAAGCAGAACTGCTATTGTCCGATGTACGTTTGCGCAAAAAGGAGTCTGCTTCATCGAAAAACAGCAGAGCATTGTTCTCTTCTGCCTGTTCAAACACAGCACGGAGGTTTTTCGGACCGACACCCACATACTCCGACTGAATATCAGCGTAGGAGGCAATCAAGATTTTCTTGCCTAAATACTGTGCGATAGCGTGTGCGCACATCGTTTTTCCTGTACCTGGCGCACCCCAAAAGCAAATATTCGTTTTTGAAGATGGCTCAATCTTACGGAAATTCCATTGATTATAGACCAAGTCGAAATTCTGAATGGTCGCAATCGCATCGTCAATGTTTTTTCGAGTGTCTTCCGGGAGTACGACATTTTCCAATTTGTATTTTGGCTCAACTGCCACAAACATCGTCTTAGGATCTTTCTCTTCCGCTCCCTTCGCACTTTTCTTAGTTTCTTGTTTCTTTCTATCGATTGTCACTTCAATATCAACCCCACCCTCAACGTCTTTGTCGCCGGATTTCTCTTTGACAAAGTTCTTCAAGGCTTTCTCAAGTTCATAACTTGCAGAAAGTCCCATTGAGGCATCACTCTTCACCACAAAACCAGTATGCTCATTGTTTGCTTCCACGGCAATTTTTGCCGTCAGATGAGCGAACTTCTCCTCGCCAAGCAGTTCACCGAGTTTAGTGTTGAGTTCTTCTTCAATTTGTTTTACTGTAATCATACATCCTAATTTAAATTACATTAGGACATAAAAAAAGCGTGGTCTGAACTGCTGTCCATTCCACGTATCGAGGCTCTTGCATTGCCTATTGTCGTTGAACAGACAACGTTAGAGTCCACGCATTATGATTAACAATACCCGAGTAGGACCTATACACAAAAATTCACACCACACCATAACGGACGCGAACCTTTGTCAAGGTACTCCACGGATACTCCTCAATCAACAGAGGGGACATCTACCGTTGCTATATTCAAGATGACAATTATTTTGAATTTGCAAGATTCGATACGTTCTTGAACACAGCGTTAGTAAACGCCTTAAATATGTCTGTTTCTTGCACCGTTTTTGTAAACGACACAGAAACATTGCAAATATAGTAATATTTCTTAATCAGACGACTTCTCTCTGATAAATATTTTCAACCATTCCAATTCCTGATTTGTACAGATTGCAGAGAGTTTTCCTCACACAAAAAAAACGGCAAGCACCCCACTCGTCGCTCGCCGTCTCATTTTATAAAGTATAACTCTCCTACAAACTCACGCCCTCGCTATTTTCTTCAATAGCCCCTTGCGCCTCACTCTCTGGCAGACTTTCTTGCGGAGTGCTTGGAAGCGTGTTGATAGGCTGACCTGCCGCATCACGCACCACGAAACTGTCGACTACGAAGTTGCTGTTGCCTCGCCATGGAAGTGCGTGCTTGTACTCCTTATAGAAAAGGTCAATCTGGCGACCACCCATCGTCATCATCTGTTGGGCTGCTTGCTCATCTTCAATCGAGAAAATGAACTCGTTTGACTGGATCGAACCCGACATCTGCGAACTCTTAAAACCACTTTGAATCATCTTTCCTTCGTATGTTTTGAAGAGATAACCCTTCTTCACCACATAGTTGAGTTCACCGCTCTTGACTCCCTCACCGAAAACGAAATAGTAACGATAATACACCACCCCCGCAATGAGGAGAAGTACGAGCAATGGAAGTGTGAAAAATATTTTCTTCATATATTTTTTTCTTTTATTATTTCTTGATTAATTTATACGATGCTGTCTCTCTTCCATTTGAAATTTTCAAAATGTAAAATCCTCCCGACAAGTTGTCTGTATTAATGACCGACGAGATGTTGTTAGTCAAGTCGATATTCTTAACCGCCTGACCATCAACTGAATAGAGTGTTGCAGTGGCTTCGTCAGTGTAGGCTCTTTCAATCATATCCACGATAATATAATCGTCGAAAATGGTTGGATAGACAGCAAACGAACGGTCGGAAAGGGTCAACTCGACATCATTGTAAGGATCTTTGTCAGCTACGATATTGGCAATGGCTGCCACGAAGGCTGCGTTGTAGTCGCATCCGCCCTCCGTCTCAGTATAGGAAGAACCGCCTTCAACGATATTTGAGAAAACACCCGTCGATGATGGTCCACCGAGCATACCTCCACTGGCAAACATATAATCACAACTATTTTTGACTGAAGTCACAGGGTTATCGTTTCGTCCCATTGCATTTCTGTGGTGAATTCTGTAGGTCATATCACCCTTGAAACCATGCAAGAAAGTGCGGTTGAACTCATTATAACCTAACACATAATCAACGATTCTACGGTTAAAATTCTTTGCCTTGTCAATGTCGTACGAAGTGGTTACCACATTGTCTTTCACCAACTTATAGAACAAAGCACAAGCAACTGCACCTCCACAGGCAAGTTTGTTCGTTCCCCAAGTATTGGTGTAATAAGGGAAACCGTTAGTGTCGCTCTCCCCTTTCTTCAGGTGCAAGTCGAAAACATTTTTTTCCAAGAAACTGGCAAATGTTCCACCCTGACCGTTATTGGCATCGTTTTTCGCCTTTACTATATAATAATAGGTAAAGTCGGACATCGTGTCCCACGCGATTGGCGAATTAGACTCCCATTTACCTTGAAGGTAAGCGATGGCCTCGTCCAAATACTTGCTCTCATTGGTCATTTTGTAGATGAGAACGGCAGCAAGAGCCAACTCGTCCGTCCACTCCGTGTTAGGTGAAGGATAGAACTGTTCGATTGGCGCGTGGTTCGACTTATTTTTAACCGCATAGTTATATGCCTTCAAGGCGTAGGTTTTGCACTTCACCTGATAGGTTGTATCAGGATAGTGAATCGCCATCAATGCCAAAGCCGAAGCGTAATTGGCAGCCTGCGGACCACCCAATGTGGTGGAAGTCCACACGGGACGAGGATCGCCACCATTCTCCACCGTCTGTTCTGACTGCTTAGAAGAGGTCATCCACAAATTATGATCACCAGGCGAACCTACATAGTAGACGAAAGTATTATCGTCGATAAACGATTTCATAAAATAGTCCGTCGCATATTTCAACTCGTCCAACACGTCGGGAATGCCATTTTTTGCACCATACGCACCGTCATAGTTGTCTTGAAAAGCCTCAGGCCAGATATCGTAAGTCATAGCAAGGAACGCAGCAGACGAGCCCATGGTAACAGCCACCTTGATATGGTCGCCACAGTCGTGCCAACCACCCGAGAGGTCGTAACTGCCGTTGCCTCCACCGTTGACAGAACCCTTACCGTCCTGTGTGTGGCAATATTTCTTAGTCAACTCAGGATTGTTCACCAACATCCAGTTGTTGGAGTTTCCACAACGCTGACCACCAAAGAATTTGAGTCCCATGTTGAGGGCCTCACGGTAGTCGCTCGTCTGGTAATGCTCCGAATACGAAGAAAAATCGTATGCGAAAGCCTGAGCCGACAAAGCGGTCGCAATTATAGGAAGAGATAATTTTTTTAGTAGCATAAGTTTGAGAACGTTATCAAATCTTCGTTTAGTTGTTAATAGACACTTTTAAAATGCGAATTTAGAGATTTTCGGGGAAGATAGCAAAGAGATATAAGGGATAAAATCTGATGAATGAGACAATAGGAGGAGTTCCTTTATTTACGAGAAACATAAAATAAAGGCAAGTCCAATGGAATCAGTAAAAATCAAAATCATCGAACTTTCAGTAAATGGAAATGAAGGAATTCTCAAATTTCAAGTAGTTGACAATGTTCATAACACAAAGAAAGACAGCATTTTACACGCAGCAAAACCTTGTGATTCTTTGAAAGTCTTCATGCAAAGCATCATTCTTCAAAAAGGAAAACAAGGACATCACCGCACCGCTGAGACCTACCAAGCGACGCTGAAAAGTTTTCTCACCTTTCACGAAAACAAGGATATTCCACTATCAGACCTCACCCCAGAGTTAGTCCAATCGTATGAAACATGGCTGAAAGCCAAAGGGTTAACGTTGAACACCCTCTCCTTCTACCTCCGCATTCTCCGAGCCGTCTACAATCGAGCAGTGAACGAAGGGTTCTTCATCGACCAGCACCCATTCAAGCAAGTCTACACGGGCGTGGCAAAAACGGCAAAACGAGGCATCTCCACCCAAGATATCTCACGAATCATGCACCTTGACCTATCCGACAAGCCTGCCCAATCATTCGCACGCGACATCTTCCTGTTCAGTTTCTACACCCGAGGCATGTCGCTCATAGACATTGTCAAACTCAAGACGAGCAACATCAAAAACGGCATTCTAACCTATCAGCGAAGCAAAACAAGCCAGCGCATCTCCATCAAATGGCGCAAAGAGATGCAAGCCATCGTCGACCGCTATCACCGACCCAACAACGACCGACTTCTCCCCCTCATCAAAGAAGACAAAAACATCCGAAGGCAATACGACACTGTCCTCCACTCCATCAACCACAACTTGAAAAAGATTGGCGAACGACTCGGCATACCCACTCCCCTTACCCTATATGTTGCCCGCCATTCATGGGCAAGTGCAGCCCAGCAGAGCCACATTCCCCTTCACGTCATCAGCCAATGCTTAGGTCACACCTCCGAACGCACCACCCAGATCTACCTCTCCAGCATCGACATCGACGAAATGGATAAGGCAAACGAGAAGATTATTGGGAAGGTGAAGAGAGGGGGATAGGGTATGTCTCTTGCGGAGAGACGGAGAATCTTTGCGAAGATAACAAATAAAAGGGAAAACAACAGATTGAAAGAAAAAAAATCTAAGAAGAACGATTATTTCTGAGCCTTATCTTAAATATAATCTACTGATAATCAATGGTTTAAAAATTCATCTCCGTCTCTCCGCAAGAGACGGAATGAAGTTAGCATAGCGGGAAAATAGCATGCACAAGTTTTGCTATTACATCTTGATAAGTTCATAGAATGGGATTATTCAGAAACATAATTGATAAAATTACCGGGAAAGACCTTGATAGCAGATCAAGATCCATTTCGAATAGGCTGCTTCGTCTTCATGACTTTATTCAAAATCAGAATATAAGACTTGAGAAACTAAAAAGAAGTACAATAGATATTCCGTGGTTTGAAAAATTCAGTCATAAATCAGCTGTCAAAGTTTCCAAATCTTTTACCCCACCGACGTTCAGTCTGAAGGTAACAATGCTTAGTCTTCTCGAAAAAAGAAAACGAGAAGAAGCGGAACGAATTGAAAAATTAAAGAGGCAAGTTGACAAAAGTTTTTCCGAAATACGAGATCTACTCAAGTCCGAAAATGTAAGTCATGCGGAAAACATACTTTATGTAGTTGCTGCAATTTTAAATCAGATAAAAGACGAATCTTATCAAACAAAGTTTGATAAACTGAAATCTGACATCGAATTAGCTAAGATTAGAATACGGCAACGAGATACTCTTCTGTTATTGTCACAATCGGAGGAAAACGAACGAAGAAACAAGATTCGCTTAAGACGATTGGAAGAAGAGGCTGAAAAGGAACGCACAGAAAAGGAGAGTAGAGCGAGAGAATACGAAGAGAAACTGGCTCGTGGTGAGTATGAGCATACATTAGAGATTGCACGTTTAACAGAGCTTGTCACATGCCAAAAAGAAAATGCGCAAGCATTTTTAAACCATTTGAGATTTCACAATGTAAAATGCTTCTACCATTTTACGGATGAAAGAAATCTTTTTTCAATTCGCAAATTTGGAGGTTTATGTTCGTGGTATTATAGTACGCAAAACGACATCAATATCGCCAATCCTGGTGGTGATGGACTATCAAGAGATCTTGATTCAAAGCAAGGGCTTCAAGACTACGTTAGATTAAGCTTTTGCTCTGACCACCCCATGGCATATCACCTAAAACAAAGTGGAGCATCATTAGTGTTATTAAAAATTGACATTAAAGTCGCAGCATTTGTAGACACACAATTCTCAAATGTTAATGCGACTGACAACGATAACATACATGGTAAAAATTTAATAGACCTTCAAAGAGTGAACATAGCAGCAACTCAAAGGCGATTTGTAAAAAAGAGTGAAGAAATTTTCCATGAGCATCAAGCAGAATGTATGGTTCGCACATTTATTCCTGCCAGTTTCATAATAAACTTAGACAATCCGGAAAAAATTTGGTGATATTATGATTTATGTAGAAAATAAAAGAAGAAATATCGAGAAAGTCAGAGAACAATATCCTAATGCAGATATTTTGGATATCACATCCACTTCCTCTACGAAATACGCTCAAGTTCTAAGTCCGTTCTATCCACATGGAAATATTCCCATTCCGTTTTCACCTGGATATTTTGCGACTTGTGTGGAAAGTATATGGCAAGGACTAAAAGTATTTGAATCCTTCGGCATTGATATGAGCTCATTCTCTAACGACACAATGCGTGGAATCAAGAGGACAGTTAGAAAATATGGTACTCTCAAAGGACACCAAAAAGGACTTAACAGTTTAGAACTTTTAAATTATTTCGAAGCTCGGATGCAGATTTATATACCATCCTACAAATGGGTTCTTGACAATGTACCCTATGTACACGATATAGTTCTTCGTATTGCTGATAGATCAAAAAATCACGACATTGTATTCCTTGATTATAACACAAATACAGAGTTCCGTGATACCTCTTCTCCTCTGTCTCATGCGGGATTGCTAAAATTATACATTGAAGGAAACTATCCCAATGAAAGTGAAACGTATTATGT
>CAVJCT010000002.1:0-1197 GCA_963648205.1 Flexilinea sp. | reverse complement strand
GTATTATGTTCCACTTACAAAAGAGGAAGTCATTGAACGCAAGGCAATTAAGAAAAAAGCAAAATCAAATAATAAAAAATAGCAAATATGTCAGAAATCGTAGCGATTCTCATCGTAGTAGTATTTATTGTGTTTCAAATTTGGTTTTTCTACAAAACCCGGAAACAAATTAATCAATTATCATCATTTTTTCCTACGGAGGATGATGCATACTCAAAAAAAGACACATCCATTACCAAAGATGTCTTAGAATCAAAAACAAAACTTAAAAGTTTCATTAGCAATCCTCCTGATAGATATGATTCTGTTCCTCCTGTTTCCGTAAAAACAAACACAGAAGACAAAAGTGAGGAAGGAAATACTCAAACTGAAGTAGAGGTGGAACATCAGGATCTTTCATTAATAAAGATAAAAGATGGGAATGAGGACTTCAAGGAAGTTGTCGATGAAACAAATGCTTATTTATGCAAAAATGTTGGCACTTCAGCAGACTTTCCGATTCTTCAGGATATTTGTGAGAGGAAAATAGAATCTCTTGAAAATCAGATATCTAACACAATCAATACTCCTTTGTATATAGGTCTTGCAGGCACATTTGTAGGTGTTATTGTGGGTCTGTTTGGAATCTATTCAAATGTAGACACATTATTTTCCGCAGATAACATGAGTCCACTTAAAAGTTTGCTAATCAGTGTCGCTATTGCAATGGGAGCAAGTTTAATCGGACTTGGACTAATGACATTCAACTCGTCTTGGAGTTACAAAAAAGCAATTCAAGAATGCGAAAAACACAAAAATGAATATTATGATTTTCTACGAAGAGAATTAATGCCAACTCTATCAAACAGTATGGCATCAAGTCTCAACTCTCTGAAGGGAGTACTTGGTGAATTTATTGGAAAATTTGGCAAGAACTTAGACGCGTACTCCAACTCTGCAGAACTTTTAAACGACAATATAGAAAAGCAACATCTATTACTTGTAGAAGTGAACAAAATGAAACAGAAAGAAGTTGCAGTTGAGATTGCAAAAACATATAAAGACATAAGAGAGTCCGCAGAATCTTTGACTATGTTCCGAACATATCAAGATGACCTCAATGACACAATTCATAAAGTAAAATCTGCTGTAGGAGAGATAGATGGAATAATGAAATCATTCAGGGGATTTACTGCAGCACTTGAGGTTGTAGTTAAA
>CAVJCT010000001.1:0-29091 GCA_963648205.1 Flexilinea sp. | reverse complement strand
ACCGACTTATTTGATAAATTTACTTGATCGTGACAATGTTAATTTGGATGAATTGGTTGGAAAATACTATTCTTCGGAAGAGTTCATGGATTTTAAGATGGATTGCGACGCGGCGTTGCCGATGCTCTATCAAAGTGGTTATCTGACAATTAAGGATTATGATGCTGAGATGAACTTGTACCTGCTCGATATACCGAATAACGAGGTTCGTGGTGGTTTCATTCCATTGTTGATGAACGACTATTTTTCGGTCAATACTTCGATGAAAACACCTGTCGGCGAGATGGTAAAATGCTTGAAAAATGGTGATACTGAGCAGTTTAAAGTATTGCTCACGCAATTTTTGTCCTCTATTCCATACAATTTGCACCCTAAAAAAGATACAGAGCGTTTCTTCCAATACACTTTCTATCTCATTCTTCGCTTGATTAGCACTTTTATTGTCTACACGGAAAAATGCCAATCTCAAGGCCGAGTAGACTGCGTCATTGAAACTGAAAAGTTCATCTATATCTTCGAATTTAAATTAGATGGCACGGCAGAGGAGGCATTAAAGCAAATTGAAGAAAAAGGCTATGCTCGAGAGTATGCTTCGGACACTCGAAAGATTTTCAAAATCGGTTGTGGTTTCTCATCGGAGACGGGAACGATTGGGGAGTGGATGGTGAATGAAGGGTGAAAAATTGAATGTGGTGCGATAATGATTGTTGATAAAAAAACGGATGGAAGCGTTGTACTTCGATGATAAATTTCTACCTTTGCACAAAATAGGAGGTTTTGAGTATTTTAAACGAAAAAGAAATATTCACATTGGGGAGTCTCAAGGAAACTGAAAATGTGCAGGTTTTGATTAATGTCAATACCCCCCCCATATCTTTCAAATAAAATCCCATTAAAATTAATTTGTTTGGCAACGATGTATATCGCTGTCTGCTTTGTTGTGTCTAAATTTATTTACTAAAAATGTTATAATAGAAGACATGAAGAAAGAGATTCATGACCATTGGAATGGCGTTAGTCGCATGCTTCGCGCTCCTCTTTGCAGCGGTGAAGACGGAAGTGCGGATGTATGTGCACCAGAAAGGGGACGCCTGGAACACCACGGTTAACAGCGTGGACAGTGTAAAATTCCGCGACGACGAGGTCGACGGCAAAACGGTGGAGCGCATCCATGTGTTCCGCAAGGGCGAAGCAAGTGCTTGGTCTGCTGCAACGGAAAATGTTGACAGTATTGACTTTCGGTGGGACACGCTTCGCTATCTCGTCACCTTTATGGACGGAGAAACGTTGCTTTCTGCCAAAAAGTATGATTATGGCACGATGCCCGAGTGTGAGTTCCCAGTGAGCGAGAGTTCACGACTCAAAACCTACGATTTCTTTTGGAATCCGAAGTTGACGTTGGTAGTGGACGATGCAACTTACATCCTCGACAGTACCCTCATCTACTACAAATACAGGTTTGTGGACTATAACGGAGAAATCTTGAAAGACACCGCAGCAGCGTATAACTACGAGCCAAAGGTTTCTGTTCTCCCGATTATCACCAGAGACAGCATTTTCACCTTTAAAGAATGGGTGCGTGATGAGAGCAAGATTGCGGACACCATTATCGTGCTTGCTGCGGTGTATGACACTGCGCCTCATTTGTATACCCGTATGTATTATAACTGCGACACATTGTTTGCGAAGGTTGAGCGTTGCACCTACGACTCTGTGGTGGAGATGACGGATCCAACACGCAAACGCTCTGACGTTTACAAATATGATTTCAACAGTTGGACTCTTGATGAGAGCAAAATCGCGCTCGACACCCTCATCTACACTGCCAAGTATGACAGTACGGAGCATGGTATGCTGACTGTCGCATCGTTCAAGATTTCAGACACGAAAAGTGTCTATTTCTCTAAGGGCAACCTGCAGTTCACTACGCAAGGCTCGCACAAGACGGCAGACAGCACCGCAAAGGGCACTTGGCGATTTGCAGAGAACCAATGGGATGTGATTGGAGATGGCAATGCAAACATTGCAGAAGACTACACAGGTTGGATAGACCTCTTCGGATGGGGAACTAGCGGATGGAGCAGTAAAGCGAATGCCTACCAGCCATGGGCGACCTCAGAATCAAATTCTGATTACTATCCAGGCGGTATTTATTCCAACAGTCTGACAGGCACTTACGCCAATGCCGACTGGGGAGTCTTCAACGCCATCAGCAACGGTGGAGACGAACCTAGCAAATGGAGAACATTGACAAATGCAGAGTGGAAATATCTTTTCCAAAACAACAAATGGACGTTGGGATACATCAAAACGACCGAGAAAGATTCAAGTCTGTGTTTCATGTTGATTCCAGAGACGTTTACTGCTCCAGAGGGAATAACTGTGACTGCCTTAAGCACAACCACGACGTCAACCTATTTGAGCGGTTTGACTGTTCCATCAACTAATAAATATACAACCGAGCAGTTCGCATCCCTCGAGAAATTAGGCGTTGTGGCGCTCCCTTGCGGTGGCTACCGCGATGGTACGTCGATGAGCAATGTTGGCTCGGACGGCTACTATTGGTCGTCTTCTGCGTACGACTCGTACTACGCTTACGAATTCTACTTCTACTCTACGAGCGTGTATTCGGACTACTACTACTACTACACTCGGCGCTACGGTAGGTCGGTCCGGTTGGTCCAGGATCTCAACTTAGACATCCATTTTGTGAATGCCGACGGCACAACCCTGCTCGATACTACTGTGGCAAGAGGTGCAACCCCAACCTACACACGAGAGGAGCCAACTATGGTCTCCACTAAGGCTTACACCTATGTGTTCAAGGGCTGGAACAAGGAAATCGTCGCTGCGGAAAGTGATATGGTTTACACTGCGGTGTATGACAGTACTTCAGCGCTTTACACCAGCGTATTTAAAAATTACGACGGCACCTCACTTGACACGATAAAAAAATGTGCCTACGATTCTGTTACAAAAGTAGAACCAACTCGTGAGGCGAATCTTCGCTACTTCTATAGCTTTGATGGATGGAGTCGTGGTGAGAGTCAAGTTTCTGACGGCATTCTTGTTTATACAGCGGTGTATGATAGTACTCCATTGCTTTACACCAGCATATTTAAAAATTACGACGGCACATCACTTGACACGATTAAAAAGTGTGCCTACGATTCTGTGATAAATGGAAAAGAATTGACTCATAGGGATGCCTACAACCGCTATGATTTCAATAGTTGGACACGCGACGAGGGCAAAATCGCCCGAGACACGCTCGTCTACACAGCGGTGTATGACACAACGAAGATTCTTTACACCCAATTGTATTACAATTGCGACACATTGTTCAAGAAATTCGAAAATTGCGCATACGACTACGTGCCAACGATGAAAACTCCGAATCGAGACAGTACGGACTACGCCTACAACTTTACGGGGTGGAGTAAGGACACGAGCAAAATTGCACGAGACACACTCATCTACACGGCGGTGTATGATAGTACTTTTATTATGAAGAAGAATGGAGCCATCCGTTACGCTTACAAAATTTCCGCAACGGATTCGGTCTATTTCTCGCAAGGCAACTTGCAGTTCAACGCTGTGCAAGGCTCGCATACGACGGCAGACGGATATGCAAAAGGCACTTGGCGTTTCGCGGAAAACCAATATGACTATATCGGCTCTGCCAACAGCAACATCTCAGAGACCTACGAGGGTTGGATTGACCTCTTCGGATGGGGTACGAGCGGATGGAATAGTGGCGCGAATGCGTACCAACCTTGGGCAACTTCAAGCAAATATTCGGATTACAAAGGTTTAACGGGCAACTATGAAAAATCTGATTGGGGTGTTTTTAACGCTATCTCAAACGGAGGTAACGAGCCTAACAGGTGGAGGACTTTGTCAAGAACTGAATGGGAGTATCTCTTTCAAAACAACTGTTGGACGTTGGGATATATCAAAACATCGGCAGAAGATTCAAGTTTGTGCTATATGCTTGTTCCAAATTCATTCGCTATGCCTGAGGGTATGAACGTAAAGATTTTGGGTACGGGCTATAATAGTTTTAAGTCTGATTTGGAAGTTCCATCTGACAATTCCTATACGGTAGACCAGTTTAAAAAATTAGAGAATTTGGGCGTCGTGGCACTGCCTTGTGGTGGTTATCGTGATAGCACATCGTTGTACAGTGTTGGCTTGTCTGGTAACTACTGGTCGTCTACAGCCCACTATGAGCGTTCTTCTTCTTCCATTATTTTCTATTACGTATCTAAAAAAGCTTACGGCTTATCCTTTAATTCAGAGGAAGCGTATTCGGGTAGTTACAATTATCGCAACTATGGTCAAAGTGTCCGCCTTGTTCAGGATCGTAACCTCGACATTCGCTTTGTGAATGCAGATGGCTCCACTTTGCTCGACACCACTGTGTTGAGAGGTACGAAACCAACTTACACCCGAGAAGTCCCAACTAAGGATTCTTCCACCGACTACACATATCACTTCAAAGGTTGGAATAAGGAAATTGTAGAGGCAGAATGTGATATGGTTTACACAGCGGTGTATGATAGTACTTTTATTATGAAGAAAAACGGTGCAATTCGCTATGCTTACAAGATTTCCGCAAAGGATTCTGTCTATTTCTCGCAAGGTAATTTGCAGTTCACCACGCTAGGTACGCACAAGACCGCGGACGGCACAGCCCAAGGCACATGGCGTTTCGCAGAGAACCAATGGGATGCGATTGGTTATGTTAATATGGGCATCTCAGATTCCTGTGACACCTGGATTGACCTCTTTGGTTGGGGAACGAGTGGTTGGGAAAGCGAGGCGAATGCCTACCAGCCATGGTCTAGATCAGAAAAATCTTCTGATTATTATCCAGGCGGTAGTTCTTCCAACGACCTGACAGGCACTTACGCCAATGCGGATTGGGGAGTATACAACGCTATCTCCAATGGTGGTAATGAACCTAACAAATGGAGAACATTGACAAATGCAGAGTGGGAATATCTTTTCCAGAACAACAAATGGACGTTGGGATACATCAAAACGACCGAGGAAGATTCAAGTCTGTGTTTCATGCTTATTCCAGAGACGTTTACTGCTCCAGAGGGAATAACTGTGACTGTCTTAAGCACAACCACGACGTCAACCTCAATGAAAGTGTCCGTTCCATCAACGAATAAATATACGACCGAGCAGTTCGCTTCTCTCGAGAAGACGGGCGTTGTGGCGCTTCCTTGCGGTGGCAGCCGCTATGGTACGTCGGTGACCAATGTTGGCTCGCTCGGCTACTATTGGTCGTCTTCTGCGTACGGCTCGAACTACGCTTACGTATTCCGCTTCAGCTCTACGCGCGTGAATTCGATCAACTACAACTATCGGCGCGACGGTAGGTCGGTCCGGTTGGCCCGGGATCTTTAACAAGCGAATAGGAAATCAGTCTTCATAAGGACTGTTTCAAATATGATAAGAGTGTACCTCTATTATGGAGGTACACTCTTTTTTTTGTATCTTTGACAAACGAAAAATAAAGTGCTATGAAGTACCCAGTCGGCATACAGACATTTCAAAATATTATCAACGAAGGTTATGTCTACGTTGATAAGACGGATTTGGTTTATTCCCTTGTATCGGAAGGAAAAATATACTTTTTGAGTCGCCCACGACGTTTTGGGAAAAGTCTTCTTATCTCAACGTTGGAGAATTATTTTCTCGGTAGAAAAGAGCTTTTCAAAGGCTTGGCGATTGAGAAGTTGGAGACGGAGTGGAAGGAATATCCGGTGTTCCATTTAGATTTCAATAGTGATGATTTCAAGGAAAAGGATGCGTTGAGTTCTTCTCTTGATTTTTTTGTCAGTGAAGGAGAACGGAAATATGGAGTTGAAAAAATTTCTGATTTAGGATTGGGTAGACGTTTTGCCAGAGTCTTGTCTGCTGCCCACGAACAAACAGGTCTCAAGTGTGTCGTTCTCATTGACGAATATGACAAGCCTTTGTTGGATGTGTTGGGTTCGGGTTTGATGACCGAGGTGGACGGTAACCGTGTTACTTTGGAAGAACGGAATCGAGACATAATGAAGGCGTTCTATTCCACTTTGAAATTAGCAGACGAAGATTTGCAGTTCGTCTTCTTAACTGGTGTTACGAAGTTTGCAAAAGTCAGTGTTTTCAGTGGTTTCAATCAACCAGAAGACATCAGTTTGGATGAGCAGTATGACACGCTATGTGGTATTTCAGAAGATGAAATTGATCAGTATTTTGAAGAGCCTATTGGTGAAATTGCAAAAAAAAATGGTGTTACTTCATCTGAAGTAAAGGAAATGCTAAAGAAACAGTACGATGGCTACCATTTTAGCAGTGATATGAGCGAGGTTTACAACCCATTCAGTCTGCTATGCGCGTTGAAGAAGAAAAGAATCGACAATTACTGGTTTTCGTCTGCCACACCGACTTATTTGATAAATTTACTTGATCGCGACAATGTCAATTTGGATGAATTGGTTGGAAAATACTATTCTTCGGAAGAGTTCATGGATTTCAAGATGGATCGCGATGCGCCGCTTCCGATGCTCTATCAAAGTGGATATTTGACGATTAAGGGCTACAATGCAAGGAAAAATATGTACTTGCTGGACATCCCGAACGAGGAAGTTAAAATAGGATTCATTCCGCTTTTGGCAAGCAACTATTTCAAATCGGAAGAAGCGTCGGGCAACTGGATTTCTCAAATATCAGATGATTTGGATGCAGGCGATTTGGAAAGTTTTAGACAGAAACTTACCTCTTTTTTTGCCAGTGTTCCATATAATTTGCGCACTAAACAAACCTCAGAACGCTACTTCCACTGCGCATTCTACTTAATTATGCGTATGGTTTCAACATTCCACATCTACACCGAAAAGTGCCAGTCTCAAGGCCGAGTAGACTGCGTCATTGAAACCGACAAGTTCATCTACATCTTTGAATTTAAATTGGATGGCACTGCTGAAGAGGCTCTTCAACAAATTGAAGAGAAAGGCTATGCTCGAGAATATGAGTCTGACACTCGCAAGATTTTCAAAATCGGTTGCAGTTTCTCTTCAGAGACGGGAACGATAGGGGAGTGGGTGGTGAAGGAAAAATGAAATTTTTTTGTGCGAGGGATCACTTTGACGAATGGTGAGTCATTCTATAGAGATAAAAAATAGGCGAAAAATTTAGATATCAATCAAATAAAATTATTACGACATGAGAAAAATTTTTACATCATTATTGATGGCGTTGGCTCTCTGCACGGCGATAATTGCAGCGGTGCGGACGGAGATGCGCATGCATGTGTTCTCAAATGGGGACAACGGAATGAATATGGTCAAGGCGTTGGCTGAGGTGGACAGTGTGAAGTTCACCAACGACACGATAGAGAGTGAGAAACTCTACACGAGCAAGTTTTACAATGATGGGAAGCCTTTTGCTACCTTCGAGAATTGCTTGTACGACTCGGTGCCAAAGGATATTCCGAATCGTGATACTACTGCTGCCTACACCTACACCTTCAAGGGATGGAAGCGTGATGAGAGCGAGATTGCGAAGAACAAACTCACCTACACGGCGACATACGACTCTATCATCCGCAGTTATGCGGTCGCCTTTCTTGGTGAAAATTCTGAGGTGTATAGTCTCGCTTCCCTCGCATACGGAACGATGCCGACCGACCCGCGTGATAACGGCATAAACCCTGCCAAGGCAAGCACCAAATTCAACGATTTCGTTTTTTATAAGTGGAATCCAGACTTGGCAAAAGTGGAGGCGGATATCGCCTATCGGGCAGAGTTCGAGAGTAGAATGCACCCATACACCTGCTTGTTCTACAATTGCGACACGTTGTTCAAGACGGTGGAGAATTGTGCTTACGATTACGAACCAGCGGTGGACACGCCAAAGCGTGACAGTACGGGTTTCGCCTATGAATTCAAGGGGTGGAGTAAGGACACGAGCAAGGTTGCCAGAGACACCTTCATCTATACTGCCGTTTATGACAGCAGTTATTTGATGAAGAAAAATGGAGCCATCCGCTACGCCTACAAGATTTCAGAAACGCATTCGGTGTACTTCTCGCAAGGTAACCTACAGTTTACCACGCAAGGCACGCATAAGACGACGGACGGAACAGCAAAAGGAACATGGCGTTTTGCTGAGAACCAATGGGATGTGATTGGCAACAACAATGCAAACATTGCGGAAGACTACACTGGTTGGATTGATCTCTTCGGATGGGGAACGAGTGGTTGGAATAGTGAAGCGATGTGTTACCAACCATGGTCTAAATCAGAATCATATTATGATTATTACCCTGGAGATAATCGTTTTAACGACCTGACGGGAGACTACTCCAATGCGGATTGGGGAGTATACAATGCTATTTCAAATGGCGGTAACGAGCCAAACAAATGGAGAACCTTGTCAAAAACAGAGTTTAAGTATCTCTTTAAAAACAATAAATGGACATTGGGATACATCAAAACGACCGAAAAAGATTCATGTCTGTGTTATTTTCTGATTCCAGACGGCTTTACAGCGCCAACTGGCATAAATGTTACGGTGATAAGCCCGAGCCTCAGTCTGTCTAAAGGATATGTTGATGACATTTCAGCAAGCAGCTATGCTGGCAACTCTTATACAATAGAGCAATTTGCCTCCCTCGAGGAATTAGGTGTTGTGGCATTTCCTTGCGCTGGAAGCCGCAAGGGTACGTCGGTGAGCGATGTTGGCTCGTACGGCTACTATTGGTCGTCTTCTGTGTGCGACTCGTACATTGCTTACTTATTCAACTTCTTCTCTACGAACGTGTATTCGAACAACACCTACGGTCGGCACTACGGTTGGTCGGTACGCCTTGTTCAGGATCTCAACTTAGACATCCATTTTGTGAATCCAGATGGCACAACCCTGCTTGATACTACTGTGGCAAGAGGTGCAACTCCAACCTATACTCGAGAGAAGCCAACTATGGCCTCCACTAAGGAATATAGGTTCGACTTCAAAGGTTGGAACAAGGAAATTGTTGCTGCAGAATGTGATATGGTCTACACTGCGGTGTATGACACCTTCCCAGTGCTGTACACAAGCGTGTTCAAAGATTATGATGGCACAACAATCAAAACGGTTGAAAAATGCGCATACGATTCGGTATTGTCGGAAATTCCAACTCGCGAGTCAATCCAAGACTATGATTACGAGCTTTTGGAATGGAAACGCGATGAAAGTAAAATTTCGGAGAAACAGCTTGTTTATACTGCCGTCTATAGTATGAAATATACTGGCGAGAAGTCGGGTGCCATCCAAGTGGCTTACAAGGTTTCTGATAATGATTCAGTCTACTTCTCACGAGGCAATCTGCAATATTGTGCAGGCAATGGCACTGTCCATAAGAGTGCAGACGGCACAATTGCCCAAGGAACCTGGCGTTTCGCTGAGAATCAATGGGATGTGGTTGGTGGAGAAAACGCCAACATCGACTCTACCTACACTGGTTGGATTGACTTCTTCGGTTGGGGAACGAGCGGTTGGAGCAGTGAAGCAAATGCTTACCAACCATGGGCGACTTCAGTATCAAATTCTGATTACTATTTAGGTGGCAGTTATACCAACAGCCTGACTGGCGACTACGCCAATGCGGATTGGGGAGTCTTCAACGCTATCTCCAATGGTGGCAACGAGCCAAACAAGTGGAGAACTTTGACAACCTCAGAGTGGCAGTATTTGTTCCAAAACAACAAGTGGACGTTGGGATTCATCAAAACGACTGAAAAAGACTCAAGTTTGTGTTTTATGCTTATTCCAGAGACGTTCGATGCGCCAAAGGGAACAACCGTGGAGGTCATTGGCACCGCAAACTTGACTTCGGCTTTTAAGATCGGTTTGATTGTTCCACCAACGAACAAGTATACGACTGATGAATTTGCTTCTCTCGAGAAATTAGGCGTTGTGGCGCTTCCTTGCGGTGGTTTCCGTACTGGTGCGACGGTGTACGATGTTGGCTCGCTCGGCTACTATTGGTCGTCTTCTGCTTGCAGCTCGGATGGTGCTAACGTATTCTACTTCGGCTCTACGTATGTGGGTTCGAACAACAACGGCAGTCGGTACTACGGTAGGTCGGTACGTCTTGTTCAAGATCTTAAATAAGGGTTGAGAACCCATCTTATTAAATGTTCTAAAAAAACAACAGAGAGTATTGGATGGATTCTAATACTCTCTGTTACTATTGGGGCTGAATTCCAAACAAGGAGTTCAGCCCTATTTTTGTCTCTAAAAGTTTAGCGGACAGTAATTTATATTCAATCGCTACTCTTGTTTGTCTTGATTCAGAGAAAATCAGAAAGGGAAAATTTCAACTGTTTTGTGAAATTCGTTGCTACAAATTTTGATAAGTTTTTTTTTTTTTATGTTTGTCAAACTTTAATAATTAAAAATAATGTTTAAAAACATGAAAGCTTCTTTTAAGGCAATTAAAGGGAACACGATAGACGGCATCGCATATCCATATAACAGAGTAGCCATTATACAGTGTTGGACGCTACTTCTGAGGCAAAGGACGAGGATATATTATTGCGTCTGAGCATCAATTGATAGTATGTAATTCACACAAATGAACAAGTCTTGCTATGCTTATGGAGACTTGGATAGAGCAATGCGCGCCTTACAAATGGGGAAGGGTGTGCATTGACGGAATTATTAGCATTTTCAAATTTTTAAAATTTATACTTATTAGATTTGTAAACAGTGAGAAATTTTGTTTAGGAGGGATCACGTCAAAAGTCCGACGGTGGCTTTTGACGTTTGCTCTGGTGGTGATCGGAGTGGGATACTCTGGAAGTTTGAAGGCGGCGTATTGGCCGCATGGCAACTTTAACGGGAGCGTCGTTGAGGCTTTTAAGATTAATTCAGTGTATGAGTTTCCTGCAGATGAACCAGCATCCGGAAGATGGGAAGGTGGAACTAGGCTTGATGCTTTTATGAACAAGGTAAAATATCAGACTTGCCCCAATATGATGTCTGTTTGTATGGTAACTTGGATAAATCAGCCCGATTCCGATGATGACTATGACATGGAATGGACTAAACTTTACATGTACAATAAGTCTTCTGGAGAATCTAAGCAATTATGTACTATTAATACTTATTCAGATGCGTGTTATTGTAATTGGTTGAGTGGGTTACTATAAAACGAGTGAGGTGACTAGGGCAACGTAAAATCTATTACAAACTACAATGGTTGCGAAACGACATTGGCCAACATTCGTTTGCTCAGATTTAGTAGTGAAAATGATAGATGTCATGTTAGCGCTTTTCTCCATATAAAGTATAGTGAAGATGTGAAGAATTTTATGGAAAATGCAGGCAACAATCTTCAAGTGTTCCAGAAGGCTCGTTTCGATCCGACATCCATGCGAGATTTTGAGATATATACCGATATAAAATATAACCCGATAGAGGTTAATTTTGGGTTGAATGTTGAGAAAAATGAATGGATTGGAGAAGACCAGCATGAGTACACCATAACTGGCAATAGTAATTGCAGTGAAATCAATACAAAGGTGGTGAAAAATGCAGGTACGAAAAATGAAACGGTGTCTGAATTTGGGTGGACTACGTTCAATTCAAGTTTTAACAAAAAAAACGACCTACAAGAATTTGACGTATTCGCAGATGTGTGAGGAGTACACTGGTGCAACAAAAATTTTGTATCAGGTTAGAAAAAATTATCCAGTTGAAACACGTAATTGGTTGAACATTCCGAAAATTCCATCGGTGGAATCGGGCTGGAAAACATTAAATCTTCCAGTGTTTGCTAAGGATACTATTAATGTTAGTAAAAAGGCAGATGGAACTAATCAATGTGTGATTAAATTTGAACGAACATCTATTGGTGGACATAAAATAGATGAATCTAATTTTGTCTTACAGCGTGCTACGGATAGTTCTTTTACAGAAAATCTTGTAACGAAAGAAATTGCGTATACAACCTTAAAATGGACTAAAAAAGATAACTATTCTGAAACTTCGTCTTTCACTTACACGGATAAATTTAGTGATGTGTATGGGCAAGGTAAGAAAAATTTTTATTACAGGATAAGGCAAGAGCATACTTCGTGGAATGATTATTATTATTTGAGTAGCTTGGAAGTCAATACAAACTATCAAAAGGTTGAGTCATTTGCGGCTTCGATAGGAGCGGACAAGAAGAGTTTTGATTTAACTTGGAATAGGACAACAGATGGAATTTGGCCTGAGGGTGTGGAATATGAACTTGTTAGTTCTCAAACCATACCGAGTCTGTCAAATCCATCGTCTGATACGACCTCATTTACAGTAACGAATATACAAGCGTGTGTCCCTTATACGTTCACGCTAAAAGTGAAGTATGATGGAAAAGAGGTGAATAGTACCGAGAAAAACCAAGATCATAGACGGTGCTAACTTCAGCATCTATTCGGAGGGCGATAACGTCTATGTCAATTGGAATGGCACATCTTACTTCGTTCATCCTGCGTCCAGCAATGGCAGCTACACTCATTACACGTTTACTTACTCACCAGCTTGTGCTACAGCGTATGTGAACGGTAAGCAAGCTGAAATGTTCCAAACAGTCAGTGGTGCTGCTGTGGCTGTAGACTCTGTAAAGACGGTAAAGACAACGGATAAAATAGGCGACTTGACCATTGGCGCAGCTGATGTGCAGGAAAACGCTACTGAATATCCAACTTTCTTCTTGGATGAACTCCGTTTCTGGAATGTTGCATTAGATTCTGCTACTGTCGCTCAGAACTTTGATAGATACTTGAATGGTTCAGAGTCTGGTTTGACAGGTTACTATCGTTTCGACGAGAACATTGACAACTTGGCAGTAGACCTCTCTAATGAGAATGGAAAGTACAATGGTCGACATATCTATATGAAGAACATTGCCAAGAAATCGGATGCGAATAACAATGAGGTGCCTACTCTCGACCAATTGGCACTCAAAGCTTACACCGATGAGGATGGCTCTTACCTGATGAACAACCTTCCATACGTTGGAGAAGGCGAGAGTTACACCATTATGCCAAGTTTGGGTGTGCATGAGTTCTCTCCTGAAGAGAAGACGCTCTATTTCAACGATAACGCCAGCAACCACAACAATGTGGACTTTACCGATAACTCAAGTTTCGATGTGTCGGGCGTTGTCTACTACGAGAACATTTCGAGCATCAAGTTAGTCAACAATCCTGACTTCCAATTCTCGCCATCCGACTACTCTGCACCAGCGTTGGCATCTGCCAATCTGAACAATGTGTTGAAAGACTCCGCTTTGATAGACAGCACACATTACGGATATGTAGAGTACATCCATGCGTTGGATGTCGTTGCTCACGTTACTCCAACTTTGGAGGTTACAGACGAAAACCGCAAGGATGGTTTGTTTGGTGATGGCACCTATATTTACAACGACCAACTCACACAGAAGAAGGACACTGTGGCGTTGATTGGCGCAGACACGACCTACACGATGGGTTATCCAGTCTTCACGCAAAACAACACCTACACACTCAACCTCTTCGGTTATGAGCGTTTCGTGAACTACGACAAGGTGAAAGCAGATATGCCTGACTCTGTCGACAAAGTGCCTATGCGTGGCGTAACGGTTACCCTCTCCAACGAGTTGGGTGCGCAACAAATTTTGAATGTCGAGGGCGACAGTGTGAAAGTTGCCGGTAGCAAGGGCGACTCCGTATGGGTGAAGACAGGTGATGTCGAGCAATTGGCAGACAACACCGTAACGTTGGATTCTGTATCAGGTAAAGCAACCTACGCCTTCAAGGTGACATTCCCTCAGATCACCAGTCCATACACAAGACGGTTGAACATCACTTACGAGATGAACAATCGAATTTATAATTGGGGCAATGGTTTGGATGGAATCATTCTTGGTGGACTTCCAACTGGTAACAACTTTGTGACGGCTGGTCCGGACAAGGTTTACTATATCTTGCGCGACCCTGCAGGTAGCAACTCTACTGCTACTTTGGAGGAAGGTTCTGTCGTAACTGTTGAAGAGGCAACGAACGTCAATGCGACGGAAGGAACAGAGATTAGTACCGTAAGTACCGTTTCAACGAACATTGATACCTATGCGGGTTCAAGTATTTTGGGTGCTATAACCTTGGTGAAGGTTGCAAGCGTTGAGACCGTTCTTGAAGCGTCAACCAACACCACTTTGACGGCTACTCAGAACAAGTCGGAGTCACAGTCAACGACGATGACGGTTACCAATTCTATCAGCACCTCGGATGAGGAAGACTATGTAGGCGAAGGTGGTGACGTCTTCATCGGATGGTCTACCAACCAAGTGTTCGGTAAGGCAAGACAGGTAACCATTGAGAAAGATACCGCAGACAATTATTCTATCGTTTTGAACGACGTTTTGAACGTGTCTGAGTCTTATAACACGGAATTTCTCTACACGCAGGCATACATCGAGAATACATTGATTCCTAACTTGGAGAGTTTGCGTAATAGTTGTTTGACCACCGTCAAAAGTGATGTCTACAATTCTTACAAAGACACAACGTTGAAGAATGAAACGGGACACATCCTCTACCTCACTAAGTTGGGTCAAGATAGTGAGTATTTCGGTACCAGCAACACGGATAAATCCGTTTGGGGTAAAGATGCTCAGACCAAGAATGTTGCTGGTAGCAAGAAGTGCTTCGAAGGTCCAAGTTATATGATCGTTCTTCCAGAGAGCGCGTCGACTGATGGTATGTTCAGCGACACCGTCCTTTGGTATAACCAACAAATCGAACTTTGGAAAGAGCAATTGGCAGCCAACGAGCGTGCTAAGGTGAAAGCTATCGAGGGTCCTGATTCCTACTTGATTGTCAACAAATCATTTGATGCGGGTGCGAAATATGCATCATCCACTCAAAGTTGTTCAAATGTTACGAAGATGCAGGAAACCGGCGTACAGACCTCTTTGATTATAGGTGGTGGTGCTGGCTTTGAGGTATGCGGTGTCGGAGCAAGTTTCGAATCCACAGCTGAGACGACTGTGGAGCAGAGCACGTCAGAAACTAAGACGACAGAGAATTGCCAGACTGTTTCTTACGAATTGATAGAAAATGGCGATGATGATGCTCTCTCTGTGGACATCTACAATGCGCCAGACGGCTTCGGCCCTATCTTCTACACTCGTGCTGGTCAGACTTCTTGCCCTTACGAGGGAGAGAAACTTACTCGCTACTATGAGCCAGGCAAGCACACACTTGCGAAAGCCACGATGAAGATTGAAGATCCAGAAATCAGTTGCGAGACACCAGTCATCTCTGATGTACCAAGCGGTTCTCCAGCTAACTTCACTTTGAATCTCTACAACAATTCGGATATCTTGGAGGATGGCTATTATTACTTGAAGGCTGTCAATGCTAAGGGTGCGAATGTTTTGGTAGATGGTGCGTCTATCACTATTTCTCCACGAACTGTTCTCTTGAGAGCAGGTGAAATCACGCAGAAGAAACTCCAAGTGAAACAAACTCAGTTGGATGTAGTAGACTACGACTCTATCTCTGTTGTCATCGCCTCTATGTGTCAGAACGACGAGACAGGCAATGTTGATTTGATCTCTGATACAGTCTACATCTCTGCACACTTCAACCCTGGTTGCTCGCCAATCACGTTGGAAATTGATAAGACTACTATCAACACCAATGAAGGTGAGTTGACTTTGAAGGTGAAAGACTTCGATCGTACTTATGGCGGATTCGGTAAGATTTACCTCCAATACAAGGGAGTTGGCGAAAACGATTGGAATTTGGCGAAATCTTTCGCATTGAACGATTCTATCAAGAAGGCTGAGAAGACGGATACCGTCATCACAACTGCTTCGATTAACTATCCTTTCAATGTGAATAGTACTTCGTTCTACGACCAAACGTACCTCTTCCGTGCAGCAACTGTCTGCAAATACGGAACAGACAATATCTACGCTTACAGTGATGAGATCACCGTAGTGAAAGATCAGTCAGTGCCAATGGCATTAGGTACACCAAGTCCATCTAACGGAATCTTGAATGATGGAGATGATGTTTACGTTGTCTTCAACGAACCAATCAAGACGGGTGTTCTCACCAAGAACGAGAACATTCAAGTGCGTGGTGTGTTGAACGACTATATCGTAACGCACGAGACTGCCTACAAGATGCAAGGCACTGAGGCGAAGACTGAGGCTCCAATTTATTGCGGTAGCAGCGACTTCACCCTCGAGACATGGCTCAACTACACGAAGCCAGGAACGCTCTACAGCTGGGGCAATGGTTCGCTCGAAATCGCTATCAACGATGATCACAAGTTGGTGGTTTCTTCTAACGGAGAAGAGATTGTTTCTACAGACACAATCCGCCAGAACTATTGGGATTATCTCTCCGTTTCAGTTCAGAAAGGAGATGGCGACACTTGCTATATCTCTGCTAACTACGCTTACGATGCAGTTGATGTACAACTCTTCGCTGGTAAGATGTTGCCAATTGCAACCACTTCGTCAACCTTTGCAGTGGGCAATGGCATGGAGGGTTACATGCATGAGTTGACTCTTTGGAATGAGTATCGTCCATTCGCATCCGCTAAATCGCAGATGTATAAGGGTAAATATCCATCAACTTCTGGTTTGATTGGCTACTGGCCAATGAACGAGGGCAAGGGACAACTCCTCACGGATAAGGCCCGCAGCCGTCACCTCACCGCTCCAGTTGACAGTTGGTTCAACAACACCGACAATTATGCGGTTGAGTTCTCTGGCTCAGACACATTGAACATCAACATTTCAGAGTGTCCTGCTAAGACAGACGACAACTACTTGGTTGAGTTGTGGTTCAGAGGAACAGAGACTAAGTCTGCTAACCTCTTCCGCCTCGTCAGCAGCAATAAGTTGAGTGTCGACTTCACCAAGACTGGTGCTTTGACTCTCACCACTGCCGACGATACCTACACGCTTTCGTCTGCTAACAATTTGGACGGCGTATGGCACCACTTCGCACTTAACGTGCTTCGCAATGGTAATCACCTACACTGCATCCGACACGAAGATCGTTATCGACGTTACGGAAAGTGCATATCGTGTGGATGGTTGCACATTGGAGTTCACTGTGAAACGTGTGCAAGATGTCAATGGCAACTATGGCAACCCAATCACTTGGACTGCCTACATGAACCAAAACACTTTGGTTTGGGCTGAAGATGCCATCTCGTTAGAGCAGGAGAACGGCGAAGAAACAGAGTTCTCTGTAGCAGTGTCTAACAATGGTGGTTCATCTAAGACTTGGTATGTCTCTGATCTTCCTTCTTGGCTTTCTGTTGATAAGGAGAGTGGAACATTGGCTGCGCTTTCTTCTAAGACACTCAACTTCACAGTACTCAACTCAACGCCAATCGGCTATTATGAGGCTGCAGTTATGTTGGTGGGTGAAGATTCGTTGACCGACCGTCTCGACCTCTCACTCAAAGTTACAGGCGTTCGTCCTGAATGGAGTGTCGACCCATCTAAGTATGAGTTGAATATGAATGTCGTTGCAACGATCAAGGTGGATGGTCAGTATAGCGAGGATGAAAATGACCTCATTGCTGCCTTCATTAATGATAAATGTGTGGGACTCACTTCTCCATCTTACTATAAGCGTTACGACTCTTATTATGTGGTGATGGATGTCTATGGCAACAGCAATATGGCGAAGAAAGATGTTCAGTTCCGTATCTGGGATGCAAGCACAGGTGTTACCTACGTTTGCCAAAGTTCGGAGGATGTAACTTCCGTTAGCAATGCCATCTATGGTACTATTGACAAGCCTATCGAACTCACTACCACTGCTTTACAAGAGCAAAGCACGCACTTGAGCGCAGGTTGGAACTGGATTTCAATGAATGTTGCTCCATCAGACAAGTCTGTTTCAAATGTGATGAATAGTGTGTCTGACGATCTCAAGATGGTGAAGGGTAAGACCTCATTCTCAATGATTTCGGGTGGACAGTATGTTGGCGGACTCGACGAAATGTCTAACACCAAGATGTATAAGGTGAAGATGGACGAAGATGCCAATTGGACGCTTCTCGGCGAGAAAATTGACCCAACCACTTGTCCGATTTCGGTAGTTCCAAATTGGAACTGGATTGGTTATACACCAACCTATCGCCTCTCGTTGGATGATGCCTTTGCAGGATTGAATCCTACGAACGGAGATGTAGTGAAGGGTAGCGAAGGCTTCGCTATCTACAGTGGCTACGAGTGGGTCGGCTCACTCACCACAATGACCCCAGGTAAGGGCTATATGTATAGAAGCCTTGCCAAGGATACGCTCTCATTCACTTACCCAAGCAACAAGTTCGCGTTGTCAAGCGGTTCTTTGCGTGCGGCTACTGCATTCAATTACACACCAGTTGCCGACAATAAGTACCCAAGCAATATGACGATTGTGGCAGTTGTGATGAATGGTACTGCGAAAGTGCGTGGTGCTGAGGTTGCAGCCCTTGTTGGCGAAGAGTGCCGTGGCGTTGGTCGTTCGGATGAAGAGTCAGCACTTGTTTACCTCACCATTGCAGGCGAGGGTAGCTGCGACTCCATCCTCTTTATGGTAGAGTCTGGCGACAAGTTCTTGCCAGTGCCAAAGAAAGTGCTCTATGAGGATGACGCAATGCTCGGAACACCAGAGAACCCATACGAGATCAACCTCTCTTCGTCTTCAGTATCGGAGACTATGGCTCTTGCACTTCGTGTGTTCCCAACCAATGTTGAGCATACACTTTATGTGGAGGCTGAAATGGCTGTTGAGGCAATCCGTTTGATGGATGTCTATGGCCGTGTTCTTGCAGAGCAATCATGTGAGAATGCAGCAGGTACATTCACCATCGATATGACGCGTTACGCATCGGGTGTATACTTCGCAGTTGTCAAACTTGCTGATGGTCAGCAGATTATCCGCAGAGTGATGAAGTAGATCTTTGTAGAGTAAAAAAGTTAAGTCCGCAGCATGAGAGTGTGCTGCGGACTTAATTGTTTTTACGGCTGTCCGCTAAACTTTTACCTGACCTAACTTTTTTGTGAAAAATCTATAAAACCTGTGTCAACATTGCAACTATCTTTTCACGCTCGCCACTTCCTTTCGTTGATAATCTGAGGAGGGGAAGACCATAGCATGAAAGGATGTGGTCTTTCTTCAGGTCTCGTTGATGTTGTTGAGTCTCTTCGTTGTGGAATGAATAGCCGTCTGTTTCTATGGCCAATACGGGTTGTTTGCTCACACGGTTGATGAGGAGAAAGTCTAAATGCGTGTTGTAGTTTGAAGCATACTTCAGTTCTTCTTCCGACATTAGCGACGTATCCTTCACAACTTGTCTCAAGGGTATGTGGCAAAGCACTTTGAGGCAGTTGAAACGAGTCTCAGAAGATATAATTTCACGGAGTAGTGCGTAGGTCAGATTTTCAGAAGCATATTCTGATATTTGCGGATGACTGTTGAGAAACGCCATTCTCTGCTCTGTGTATTGTGCATAGAGGTAGTCGAAAATAGAGGCCAACTTGCTTTTTGTTACGGTGCAGTTGTTGTAGGCAATGTAGTCGAGCAAGTCCGTGATGTTGCCTTTCTTCTCCTGTTCATTACCAGTTACCACCAAGCAGAATTTCTTCTTGGCTCTTGATACGGCGACATTTAGCATATTGGCATCATCGGCGAAGTCTGATATTTGATTGTCTACAACACTGAATATAATGGCATCTTTCTCTCGACCTTGATACTTGTGGATGGTTGCCGTCTCCACCTCTGGCAACTCTCTGTGAAAAGCCTCAACCTGATTGTTGTACGGAGTGACTATGCCAATGCTTTTGTAGTATAGCAGTTGGGGTAGTACACTTTTCTTCACCACGTCAATTTCCCGTTGGTTATAGTGGTTCACACAATGGTTGCCCATGCTGGTTTTCTCTGCATAGAGTACATCTTTCTCCCCTTGGTCTTCGGTCATGATGAGCAAATTGCCTCCATAAAACTTCTGATTGCAGAAATTGATAATGCGCGGATGACAGCGGTAGTGTTCGCGCAATAGCGTCTCTGGTACATCCTTCACTACATTGAGTATCGACTTCAGAAAACTATTCTTTGCACAATCATAACCTTCTGCAATGTTGTATTGCTTCATAATGACATTGAGTTTCTGCTTGTCCTCATCTGTTACTACGTTGGGCAACTGTAGCATATCGCCCACAATCACGGCATTGAAAGCACAAGTCAGTGCCAATGCACCTGTCTCTATCGGCACTTGAGATGCTTCATCCATAATGATATAATCGTATGGTTTGTCTGTGAACAAACAAGAACGAGCAGAGAATGTGGTACTTAGCACTACAGGGTATTGCTCCTTTAGAACATCTCCGTGTGTTTCTAAATCCTTTCCATTTGAGAAAATTGTACGTCCGAGTTTGCCGTAATGGTCAGCCAAAGAGTCCTTGAATAAATTCATAGACAATTCTGTCAATGAGTTTGTTAACCCTTTCGCATCATATTTGGCAAGTTCATTTTTAATCTCAGCAATGCGTTTCGTAATCTCATATTGGCGGTTGAGATAGTACAGTGTCTGCAATTCACGGATAAGCGGAGTGAGGTCTGCACGGTTGATTTCGTTCTCAATGTGCAATCGATAACGACAGTTCCACTTCATCCATAACCACTTTAGGTTTGTTCTTATTTTAGAAAACCAGTTCGTTGCCTCTGATTGTCCACCATTTGCAATTGCTTGATATTCAAGCCAAAGTGAGATGATACGCTTAGACTTATTATGGCGAGACAATCGCATATCCTCACTAACACCGTTGTCTATGCAGAAATGTTTCCACTCTAAAGCGACGGCTTGCTGTTCATTTAGTAATTCGGCTTTCTCATTTTGAAGAACAAACATTTTGTCGAGTCGTTGCAAAATAGTGTGCAAGTTTTGCTTCATTCGAAGACTGTCCGCAACAGAAATCTTCCAGTTTTTACATTCTGATGGAATTGCTGGTTGATTGGCGATAAAAGCCTCTTTGTTCTCTTTGCTACCAAGTGCTGCAACGATGAATGAAAAACCGTATTTCTCCAACTTCTCCTGCACATTGGTCGTTGCAGAGTTGTTGTTAGAGACGATCATCACCGTCTTCCCTTGTCGCACAATGTTGGCAATGATATTGAGGATGGTTTGCGTTTTGCCTGTTCCTGGAGGCCCTTGTATCACGCTTAATTGACGCTCGAACGCAGTAGCCACTGCTTTCTTTTGACTGGCATTGCATCCGAACGGATAAATCAAATCATCGTGTTTCAGACTGTGTGGTTCGTGCTTTTCCGGGTTGAGATAGCAAGCCGCAGTTGTCCTATCGTCAATAAAATCGACCTTGTCATACAACCCTGTCAGTAAACCTTCTCCTGTTTCTTCATTCCGAAGTGGATTGATTCTCGCCACATCCTTCATATAGGCGAAAGTGTCTTTTGCTCGCTTCTCGCACAAGCATGATGTAACAATCTGCACTCTGCCTTTAGCATCATCTTCTACATATCCATTGGTTTGGACTATGCGAAAATATGCCTTTTCACCATGAACGAATTTCCAAACTTCACGGATGTTCGTTCTGTGAATGCCATCGATGTACACTTTGCTGTTGGCAACGTCAATCCATTCGGGTTTGCTCAGCCATACAACCTTATCTGTTCCGTAGGTGTAGGGCTTCGGATTGTTCTTGAAGCGCACACGAAAAGCGTTTGGCGCAACTCGTTCGATGAAGTCGATTCTCAAGGTTTTTGCTTCACCATTGAGTAATATGAAGTGGCGTGATAAGTCCATACGTGATTAATTCAGATATTATAAATTAAAGTTTGATCTATAAAAAAGCCCCGGATTTTTCTTTGGGGCTTCCTTTATCACTCAGTTACTTGAAGTAGCAACGTTGCGGTAGAAGAGCCTATCGGACGAGGGGCATCTTCATCATTGTCTGCCTCGGTGAGGCGCAGTGAGTACGGTCCGCATGGTGTCTCTTCGGTAAGCATGAAAGGTATCTCAACGGATAGAGGTGCGTGGGCGTTGATGGTAACGCGTTGCTCGGCAATGTCGGTTACCCATTGTCCCAGATTGTCGAAAAGGGAGAGGGTGATGATGCGCGTCTGCTCATCGTCAGTGTTGTTGGCGAGGGTGGTTCGCAACATATCAGCTTGACCACGGCGCAGACTCTTGTTCTCCTTTCCGCTGTTTTGCAGACTTGCGGCTGTCGAGAGACTCATATCCAAACATGAAATCTCAGCATTCGAAGCACTCTTGCTGAATACTTGCGGACGGAAATCAGAGAAATCGTATGCCTCCTGACTGCCCTTGTTGAGTACGATATCTACGGATGATACGCCGTACATCTGCTTCAACAGCTCCTTCATCTCATTCACTATCTCCTCATAGTCGTCGGTGTTGGTCCCGCCATTAGGATCGACGCTCGTAACTTCATTTTTCTCCTCCTCAATGTTGAAGTGAATACGGCTGTTTTCCTTCGGTTCTACTTTCTGCCATTTGTTTTCTGGTGTGATGTAGTAGAGAATGGCAAGGTGCTGACCTGCGGCAAGGTCGGTCGTTCCCTCAAACACCAACTTTTGGGCTGTGCTGGTGAGGGTCGTTTTACGCGACTTGAGCAGAACTGGCTTCGAAGTGTCTGTGTCGTAGAAGTAGACACCCAACTTGCCTGTGTAACCAATTTTTGAGTTCAACGTTACGGTGGCAGTTGCGTTACCTTTGTTGTCAACCTTAATCGTCATAGGTTTTGTGAGGTATGGAACGCCATTCTGCTTCTCCGTGTTCTCGGAACCATTGTTATTGTTTTTGGTGGAGCCAGTTCCGAATGTTGGAAGGTCGTAGACGTGCGTTTTGTTGTTGAAATCCATCGTGATGTTTTGTCCAGACACCTTGACGTTGATACTGTTCGACACGTCGCACAAAACGGGTCTCCACACGCCGTCGGTGTTGTCTTTGGCAACGATGACAAGACTGTATTTGCCGTTGGCTAACGTGGTAGGGAAAGAACCAGACACATTAAAGGTGGTGTAATTTCTCCACTTTTCAATGGTGATGTCGGTCTGACCGATTATCGTGCTACGCTTACCGTTGACGTAGATGGCAAGACCCAATTTTCCAACGAAATCATCTAAATGGCTGATATTTGACAATTTCTTGCAAGTAACAGTGAAAGTCTTCCCTTTCGTCATATTGAGTGGCATAGAATAGGTGTTCGTCGAGAGGTAGCGAGGCTTTTTGTTGTTTCCTGTAGGGGGTTGGATTCCTCCGAAGAAAGCGACATTCTGACTGTATCCGCCACCTGTTCCGCCGCCCGAACCGAGCGCGTATGGGTTGAGGTTGCTGAGGGAGAAATAGCCGTTGCTCATTCCGTTCCATCCCCAGTTGATGTGGAAAAGTCCGTTGGCATCATATCCATCGCATACAAAGCAGTGTCCTCCTCCTTTTCCTTTTCCAGAGACAAGAACTGGTCGACCAGCGTTGAGTTCTCGTTTGAGGTAATAGATGAACTCTTGTTTGTTGAACCAAGAGGATGAGTAGTATATCATTCCAGGGTCATAGCCAAAGAGATTGACCAACTGTTCAGCCATATATGCTGTGTTGGCTCCGCTGGATGAGGGCGTGTATTCCATATTGCAACTCACACCTGCATCGTACATCAGTTGGGCGATGGCGTTTTGTTGTGTCGTGCTGGGTGATGCGTTTCTGTAGGATGTGAGCATGTTATCCCAGTCGTAACTGGTGCTGTAAAGACTGCTGATGGTTCTTCCACGCCATTGGTAGGAGTGTTTGCTATTGGAAGGGGTTACAGGCCATTTGTGGTAACGCATTACCATGCAGGCTCCTGTGGCAACGCAACCCGTGATGCTTCGCTTTCCGTTGAACACAGGGCAAAGGTTGTTGTAGGGGAACTCTTGCGCATAGTTGATCTTTCCCAACAATGGCTTGACTGCCGTGGCAAAGGCTTGAGATGAACGTGCCGTCGCTTTGCTGAGGACATCCTGACCGAGGTCTCTGTTGAGGAGCGAGTCGGGGGTGGTGTTGATACTTCCGACCTCCTGTTCGCTGACTTTCAGCCAAGCGCGCATCTGCTCTGGCACTTGGTTGATGTCGAATGTGCCTTCATCGCTGTATGCCAACACCTTTTGACTTCGGGAGTCGGCACTGATGATGATGAATCCTTTGCCATTCTCTCGATTGAAGACGTAGTAGCAAGGATGATTGTCGGCAGAGTCGGTTGCTGTGTAGGCGATGGTCTGCTTGACTTGCTCTGCGCCACGGCTCATCGGCCAGAATGAATCGGCGATTTTCTGAGCATCGGCAACCGAGCGTTGGTTCTTATTTACGGTTTCAGAGGCTAATCTGCCTGCTTCCTCACCTGGAGCGACATCAAACTGCGCCCACAAAGAGGTGGAAAGGAGGAATGCCGCACTTAGTACGAATGAACGGATTGACATATCTTCTGGATTATTGTTTTACACTTTTTACTTGAACATACTTGATACCGTTCTGCTTTTGACACTGTGAGTTGCTCTGACTCTTTGTGGCTGCTGCTTTAATGGCATTGTCGATGACGGATGTCCATGATGGTGACGCACTGCCACCGAACGCGCTTATCTCGCTACGAAGACTCTCGATGATGCTGAGGAGGAAGAAACCACCGTTGGCTGTGCACCATGAGTATTCGCCCGGACTGGCTGCTGTGGCGATGAGTGTGCCTTTCTGCTCAAGGAAGAGAGCTTTGAGTTTGCTCAAATCGTAATTATCGTTGCTGCGTGATAGGAGAGAGTTGGAGGTAACCGTAGGGCGGTTCATTCCGACTTTGGAGTTACAGCAGTCGCTCAACACGATGCAAAGTCTTTCTCCCTTGTCTTTCAAAGTGTTATAGACAGATGTGAGATCGATGTAAGTATTCTCGGAAATCTGTTGGTAGGAGGTTGAACGGAGGTCGAGCATCGGATAGTAGTCTTTCTGGTCGTCGAAACGGAAGCCATGACCTGTGTAGAAGAAGACGACGATATCGTCGGAAGAGGGTTGAATGCTGTTCATAGCCTCAACAAGCTGAGTTTTCCCATAGTTATCTCCGCTGACGACTGTCTCTTTGTAGTTTAATCCTAACGCTTGGGCGATACCCTTAAACTCGTTCTGCACTAATTGAAGGTCTGTTTTGCAAGCCTGACCGATGTCCGACACGGTGGTGTTGGCAGTAACGAGCAGTCGGAGCGTACCTTTACTGCTTGTGTTATTGGAAGGTGTGACGTTGGGTTTAATCTTACCGCTGTTGTTTTGCTCTTGCACGAGTTTGAGGCCCTGCATCATCATTTTATATTCAGGCTCGCCCGTTCCGTAGAACTGTGCGATATACTCCTCGTCCATGTCGGCGATGGCGATCTCTTGGAACGATTCCGCGTTGAACCATGTTTGAGGGCTTCTCTATGTCGAAAGAGATTTGAGGCACTTCGGAGATGTCGCTACCGTCGTCTTTTGTCCAAGACCAGATGAGGTAAGACCCTTCCCCTCATCGGCTCCATCTACTCCTGTTCTCGCCACTGGGACACTCCAATCATGTTAACGAATTCCCCTTTTCGTTAACACGTTCCTCTTCTCATGTTAACGAAAGTGCCATTTCGTTAACACGTTATTGTTGTTTTGGCAACTATATGCCGGTTTGAGATAACAAATTTGCTTTATCTTCAAGCGTGTAATCATTGTCCTCATTATAGTTGTAATTCAAAAACAAATCAACCAACATCGTATTTATATAATAGTTTTCTTTTCCTCTTTTAACCTTGTCTAACAATTTCAATTCTACTATCTTTTCTAAATACTTACTGGCAGTTTGACGAGAAACAGACATATCATTTTGCAAGAACTCAATTTTTGTGTATGGATGTTTAAACAAGTTGTTGAGCAGTTCATGACTGTACTGTTTATCAAATGCAGGACGCAATTTCATTTTAAAATCACTCATCAACACTGAGATTCGTTTCACGAGTTGCGTCGTTTCGAGGGCAGTCTGCTCAATACCTCGCAACATAAAAAGAATCCAAGTCTCCCATTCACTCGCATTGTCTTCGTTCTTGTCTCGGATGGCTTGTATCAGCCGATAATATTCTGCCTTATTGCGAGTAATGTATCGACTAAGATAAAGGACAGGCAAATCAAGCAAGTCATTGGTTACCAGCATCAAAATGTTGATAATCCTGCCTGTTCTTCCATTTCCATCATAGAATGGGTGGATGCTTTCAAACTGATGATGTACGATAGCAACCTTGACCAAAGGATCAAGGTCGGACAGTCTATCGTCATTGATAAACGCCTCAAGGTTATTCATAAGTCTCTCCACCTCTATTCCGTCTTGGGGTGGCTCATAAACCACAACACCATCTTCTCGCTTCAGTTTTGTGCCTGGAAGAGAGCGGAATCCTGCCTCATTATGTTCCAACTTCTGCTGGATTTCCTTGATAACCTTACATGTTAGTAAATGATTGCGCCGAACGAGGTCAAAACCGTGCAAAATGGCAGCCCGATAGTCGAGTACTTCTTTTGCAGCGGCGTTTGAAACAATCGAATGTAAGTCCAAATCTGCCCGATAGAGATCATCTTGCGTAGTTACGATGTTCTCGATGAGTGAACTCTCTCGTGCTTCCTGTAGCGTGAGTGTACTAATCAAAATGCTCTCGTTTGGAATTGTTTGAGCCACACCTCGCAACTCGGCCAAGCGTCTGTTAGAAGCAACAAGCTGTTTCATCACCGTCTTCGTTTCTACTTCAAACGGCAACGGCAACATCGGAATATTATAATGTTTTATATTTTTTTCGTTCATCGTTCAAAGTTAAACTTTTTTCCCTTTCTCATGTTAACGAAAGTGACATTTCGTTAACACGTTCTCCATCTCATGTTAACGAAAGTGCCATTTCGTTAACACGTTATTGTTGCTGTGATAACTATATGGACTATACGATTTCAATCTTCCAACCCAAGCCAAAGGCGATAGAGATTTTACACTTTGCAAGTTAATAGTTTTATCAATGACGGCAAAAAAAAAGAGGAAGGATTTACCCTTCCCCTCATCGGCTTCAGCTACTCCTGTTCTCGCCACTGGGACACCCCAATCATGTTAACGAATTTCCCTTTTCGTTAACACGTTCCTCTTCTCATGTTAACGAAAGTGCCATTTCGTTAACACGTTATTGTTGTTTTGGCAACTATATGCCGGTTTGAGATAACAAATTTGCTTTATCTTCAAGCGTGTAATCATTGTCCTCATTATAGTTGTAATTCAAAAACAAATCAACCAACATCGTATTTATATAATAGTTTTCTTTTCCTCTTTTAACCTTGTCTAACAATTTCAATTCTACTATCTTTTCTAAATACTTACTGGCAGTTTGACGAGAAACAGACATATCATTTTGCAAGAACTCAATTTTTGTGTATGGATGTTTAAACAAGTTGTTGAGCAGTTCATGACTGTACTGTTTATCAAATGCAGGACGCAATTTCATTTTAAAATCACTCATCAACACTGAGATTCGTTTCACGAGTTGCGTCGTTTCGAGGGCAGTCTGCTCAATACCTCGCAACATAAAAAGAATCCAAGTCTCCCATTCACTCGCATTGTCTTCGTTCTTGTCTCGGATGGCTTGTATCAGCCGATAATATTCTGCCTTATTGCGAGTAATGTATCGACTAAGATAAAGGACAGGCAAATCAAGCAAGTCATTGGTTACCAGCATCAAAATGTTGATAATCCTGCCTGTTCTTCCATTTCCATCATAGAATGGGTGGATGCTTTCAAACTGATGATGTACGATAGCAACCTTGACCAAAGGATCAAGGTCGGACAGTCTATCGTCATTGATAAACGCCTCAAGGTTATTCATAAGTCTCTCCACCTCTATTCCGTCTTGGGGTGGCTCATAAACCACAACACCATCTTCTCGCTTCAGTTTTGTGCCTGGAAGAGAGCGGAATCCTGCCTCATTATGTTCCAACTTCTGCTGGATTTCCTTGATAACCTTACATGTTAGTAAATGATTGCGCCGAACGAGGTCAAAACCGTGCAAAATGGCAGCCCGATAGTCGAGTACTTCTTTTGCAGCGGCGTTTGAAACAATCGAATGTAAGTCCAAATCTGCCCGATAGAGATCATCTTGCGTAGTTACGATGTTCTCGATGAGTGAACTCTCTCGTGCTTCCTGTAGCGTGAGTGTACTAATCAAAATGCTCTCGTTTGGAATTGTTTGAGCCACACCTCGCAACTCGGCCAAGCGTCTGTTAGAAGCAACAAGCTGTTTCATCACCGTCTTCGTTTCTACTTCAAACGGCAACGGCAACATCGGAATATTATAATGTTTTATATTTTTTTCGTTCATCGTTCAAAGTTAAACTTTTTT
This sequence comes from Flexilinea sp., assembly GCA_963648205.1. Classification (GTDB taxonomy): domain Bacteria; phylum Bacteroidota; class Bacteroidia; order Bacteroidales; family Paludibacteraceae; genus UBA1181. Next base: position 622 of record CAVJCT010000001.1, on the reverse strand, counting down.
CCCTTTCTCATGTTAACGAAAGTGACATTTCGTTAACACGTTCTCCATCTCATGTTAACGAAAGTGCCATTTCGTTAACACGTTATTGTTGCTGTGATAACTATATGGACTATACGATTTCAATCTTCCAACCCAAGCCAAAGGCGATAGAGATTTTACACTTTGCAAGTTAATAGTTTTATCAATGACGGCAAAAAAAAAGAGGAAGGATTTACCCTTCCCCTCATCGCCTTCAGCTACTCAGTCCGAAGTAGCCGAGGATCGCACTGCCGATGGCTACTGCGATTTTGCCAATTAAGATCCAACGATCTTTTTCGGTCATCACTTCTTTCTCCATAATTTTATGGTTTAAGGAGTTGATACTTCTGCCACTATATCTCTGAGATGTCGACTATCGGGCGTTGCTCTTTCATCGACCTCCCGAATGTTACCAGCATTCTATTTTTGGGGTGGTTTCGGTGGTATTAACCGAACCACTCTTTGGTTTTGCGCTCCGCCTTGGCGATAACATCGGGCGTTGCTGCACCTCTCGCCGTTTTGAGGGCGTACATCAATGCGCCAGCATCGTCGGTGTAGCCTGCGACTGGAATGAAGTCGGGCACCAAGTCGATTGGCAGGATGA